>JBCCHJ010000027.1:0-63783 GCA_039028795.1 Pseudomonadota bacterium | reverse complement strand
CCCTGTTCGATGAGCCGGTCAATCAGATGCGAACCGATGAAGCCGGCCCCTCCGGTCACCAGAATTCGTTTGCGATTTGAATGAAGTGGTCTCACGCTGACGCCTTGTGTTTTCTAGACCAACGGTCTAAGGCAATTCATTTCCGTGTGTCCAAGGGAATTCGCGATTGCAAGGCCAGTGCTTTGAACCCTTTGCTGCGGGGCTTCAAGTTTGTCGAACCTTGGGCAGTGAGGGCAGGCACCTGCAGGTATATGCTCTGGGCTCATTCTGACCGAAACGTACCGCCCATACGTCACCTAAGAGGCGTTTCATCGGATAAGGCCCGCTCCAGCAGCCCTTTCAACAAATTCGTATCTGATTTTGAGATCGGCGCTAGGATGTCTCCGATAGTTTCCGCAACGGCGTCTTGCAGTTCCATCACGACCTGCTCACCGGCTGGGGTCAGGCGCACCAAGCTGACACGCCCGTCATGCGGAGAAGCTTCACGCACCACCAAACCCTTGGTTTCAAGAGAACGAATAGTCCGGGTCATCTGAGACTTATCGCGGGCTACCCGACTGGTGAGTTCGTGTAATCCAGGAGAGCCCATTTCGGCGAGTGTCAGAAGCACAATGCCGCCGCCAGGGCCTACTTTGACAGTATCGAACGAATGCGCCTTGGACTGAAGGCCAAAATGAATCCTCCGCATAAAGCGATCGATGAGAAGTGCGAGTTCCGTATCTGGCATTTGCAGACTTTAGTTGACTATGTCCACTATTTTGAATTAATGGACCATGTCCACTTTTTGGTTTCACGAGAGCCTTGATCATCAAAACTGACCGAGAGGCATTCGAATGACAAGCAGTCATAGTCTTTCCCTTAAGATCGCCGCCGTCCTTTGGATCATTTGGGGCCTGGTTCATATGTTCGCCGGCGTGATGACGATGGCGCAGGACGCCGCGGACGCCATTTCAGCGATCGCCGATGGAGTGGATCCTACATTGATCGCCAATGACTATCATCCCGCAGTTGGCGCAGTGCTCAACCAACATGGGTTCAATCTCCTGTGGATCGGGACATTCACCGTTGTCGGAGGTGTTTTTATCTGGCGACGCTCGGTGACAGCCATCTTCATGACGGCAATCGTGGGCTGGGTCACAGACGTCGGCTATTTCGTGTTCATGGACCTTGGCGGTTTTGTGAAGTTTGTCCCAGGCACTGTCATGACGATTGTCTCGACCGCCGCCGTTGTTCTGAGCTTGTGGGCGTATTTTTTAGACTTGCGTCATCAGCGCAACGGCCAGGCAGGCTAGAATCCGGCCTTGAACCAAGATCATTGATCGGCAGCAAGTTCCCCGCGATGCAGATCTGGAAAGAGCTTGGAGGCTTCGCAGTCGAAGTGAATGATTTTTGACGGGAACACGCCAGCAAGATTAGGCCCGCCTCACAAAAGGCACCCATTGGGCCAGATGTACAATGCAGATAAGGGCTGGCTCGCGCTCATTATTGAAGTTCTTATTGCGATTCAACTATAGCTAAGATTGAGGTCGCAATGGATACGCAAAGGGCTCGGGCAGCTTGGTGGTCGGCTGCGAAGGTCTCTGATACTCCGTCAACCGCAGTACTTCCGCACCTCAGTATCCCGAAGCCCGGTTGCAACAAGCATGCAGCGGTTCCGCGCTTCGTAATAATATCCGCGCGCGTACCACATCACTGCTTTGGGTTCGCTTCCGTCCGACACCATCCAGGCTCCGCGAAGGTATTTGACTGCGTAGGTCAAGTTGGTCTGTGCGTCCAAAAGGTCCGAAGCCTTTCCTCGAAACCCCATCTGCCGCGCAGTGGCGGGAAGGATCTGCATTAGCCCATAATATGGGCCGTTGCGTGCGCGAGGGCGGTAGTCGCTTTCCCGCTGGATCACGCGGTGCACCAGGCTCCTAGGCACGCCATAGGCATCCGCCGTTTCGTTGATCATCGCGCGAAGCTCGGACGTCTCGCCGGGATATAATGGCACCTCGGCCGTTACACGGGGACTAGGTGGTGGTGTGTGAATTACAGGCTTGACAGGTGCGCTGTCGCAAGCGGCCAGAGCAAAGATCGTCGTTAGGATCAAATTTCGCATCAGCCTTCTCATGTTAATGCCTGATCTCGCTATTCAACGAAGCAATGTATTGCAGACCGTCGCTCGACCAAGCCAACATCCGTTCTCGGAACCTGGGTCGCAGCATCGTGAAGCAGCGCTCCTCCTGGGAAACGGATCTCATCAGCGATTTAGCGGACCTAATTCAATGCACCACGACCCATCTAGCCGTATTTGTATTGATCGACCGGAGTGGCTGACACCCTGGATAGATTATCCCAGAAATCTAAAGAAAGTCCGCAGCAGGATTGATCGTTGGCGGGTCGTCATTGGAAACAGATGACAAGCTTTGCCCGGATTTCATTTCAAACGGTGAGAAGTGGTTGGAGGCCGGGGCAGACTCGGTGACCATTCTCACGGACAGAGGTCATTTCAACAGAAAGGAAGAAGCCGAGCTGTTCGGAATTCTTTAGCAATTATAGTATTTTGGCTTTTCTACCTTATAGCGAAATTGCGGCTGCCAATCCCTGACTGTTCGGCGAGGACGCAATTTCCGGGTTGCGAACTCGGTCAATAGGCGGCCAGCAGTTGATAGAATTTCGCGACCGTGTACCTGCTGAGCCATCCATGGAAGCGCAAGGTGTTAACCGTACTGCATACCAGACTTGCGCCAGGAACTATGCTAGTGCTGCCACCGGGTGTTGTTTGTTGCATTAAGAGTGCTAGCTGTAAGCATCGTCGAGAGATCCCACTGCATGGATTATCAAATGCAAGCCCGCTCACTTACTTTCCTTACCGCTTTAATCACTTCCGTCGTCGCCAATCCTGCGTCCGCACAACAACAGGCAATGCCGGTCGACGTTGCCAAACCTGTCTCTGAAAAGATTGTGGATTGGGACGAATTCACTGGCAGGTTTGAGGCGATTGACCGCGTTGAACTACGCTCTCGCGTGTCTGGCTATCTACAAGAAATCCTGTTTGAAGACGGTCAGATGGTGAAAAGAGGCGATGTCCTGTTCGTTGTCGACCCCCGCCCTTTCGAAGCAACCTATGTCAGGGTCGATGCTGAGTTGAAGGCCGCCGAAGCCGAACTCGCGCTGGCCGAGGCAGAGTTGGAGCGGGGCGAACAGCTTGTCACGAACCGCACCGTCGCGCGCAGCACATTGGACGCACGGATCGCCGCCAAGCTGCGCGCCGAGGCACAGGTTGCAATCGCAAAGGCAGCCTTGCGAGAGGCAGGGCTGGATTTAGAGTTCACCGAGGTCAAAGCCCCCTTTGCCGGGCGGATATCGGACAGCCGTGTGGACCGCGGCAATCTGGTCGTCGCCTCTGAAACCGTTTTGGGAACAGTGATCGTAACCGATCCCGTTCACCTGGTTTTCACCGCGTCAGAAGCCGACTTTCTGAAGTACTCTCGTTTGAATGCGTCCGGATCCAGACCAAGTTCCCGGACGACGCAAAACGAAGTGCAGGCCAGGTTGATTGACGAACAGGGCTGGCCGCATGTCGGTAAAATGGACTTCGTCGACAACGAATTGGACACCGGCACGGGAACGATCCGGGGCCGGGCCGTCTTTGACAACAAAGATGATTTGCTAGCCCCTGGGCTGTTCGCAAGGCTCCGCCTGGTCGGGTCGGGGGAATATGAAGCCCTGCTGGTACCGGACAGCGCGATCCTCGCCGATCAGGCCCGCCGAATCGTGATGGTCGTGGACGGTGAAGGCGTTGTCGCCGCCAAAATCGTTGAGCCGGGAGCGCTCTATCGAGGCTTGCGCGTCATTCGTAAAGGCTTGGATCCGGACGATCTTGTGATTGTTTCGGGCGTGCAGCGGGCACGCCCCGGCGCCAAAGTTGTTCCTCAGGAAACCAAACTCGAATTCCCGGTGGCCTCAGCGCCGGAATAGGGAGCGCGCTATGCGCCTGACGCATTTCTTCATCGACCGGCCGATCTTTGCCACGGTGATCTCGGTGATCATCACGCTGATCGGTGCGGCAGCCTATTTTGCCCTGCCTGTGACGCAATACCCTCAGATCGCACCGCCGACGATCAACATCACTGCGGTGTACCCTGGCGCATCGGCTGAAACTGTTGCCGACACGGTCGCAACACCGATCGAGCAAGAGATCAACGGCGTCGACGGGATGATGTACATCGTCAGCCAGTCCACGGGAGATGGCCGCGTTTCGATCAATGTCGTGTTCGAACTGGGCACAGATTTGGACGAAGCGCAGGTTCTGGTGCAGAACCGGGTCGCAATCGCCGAACCACGCCTACCAGAAGCGGTGCGCCGCCTGGGTGTGAACACCCAGAAGTCCTCGCCTGATCTGATGATGGTCATCCATATGTACTCGGATGACGGGTCACGCGACCAACTCTACGTCTCGAATTACACGATTACGCAAGTCATTGATCGCCTCGCGCGTATCGATGGCGTGGGTCAGGCCCGCCTCTTTGCCGAGCGGGCCTATTCCATGCGGGTTTGGCTGGACCCCAATCGCGTGGCTGGCTTTGGCATGACCGCGGGCGAGGTGGTCGCAGCCTTGCGCGCCAACAATGTTCAGGTGGCCTCTGGCGTTTTGAACCGCCAACCCGTGCCGACGCAAACCGCCTATGAGCTGTCGGTCGAAACCCAGGGCCGTCTAATCGAACCAAGCCAGTTCGAAAACATCGTGGTCAAGACCAGCGAAACGGACGGACAGGTCAGGCTTCGTGATATCGGTCGAGTCGAATTGGGTGCGCAGGATTATTCGACCATCGGCTACCTGGATGGCGACACGGCCCTGCCAATTCTGATCTTCCAGCAACCGGGGTCCAACGCGCTTGAGACCGCCGAGGCGGTTCTGGGCGCGATGGACGAGATGTCCCAGGCCTTTCCCGCAGGTGTCGCCTACGATGTGATCTACAATCCGACCGAGTACATCGCCCAGTCGGTCGAAGCGGTTTATGAGACGCTGTTCGAGGCGGCCCTACTGGTCGTGCTGGTGATTATCGTCTTCCTCCAGTCCATTCGCGCGTCGATCATTCCAATTCTGGCAATCCCTGTGTCGTTGATCGGTACCTTCGCCGTGATGCTGTCCTTCGGGTTTTCGCTGAACAACCTCACCCTGTTCGGGCTTGTCCTGGCGATTGGCATCGTGGTGGATGACGCGATTGTCGTTGTGGAGAACATCGAAAGGTACCTTCGCGAAGGGCATTCACCGCGCGAAGCTGCCCGGAAAACGATGGATGAAATCTCTGGTGCACTCATCGCCACCAGCCTTGTCATGATGGCAGTTTTCATCCCGTCCGCCTTCTTGGAAGGCATCACCGGGCAATTTTTCCGACAGTTTGCTCTAACGATTGCGGTCGCCACGGCGATCTCGACTGTGGTTTCCCTGACGCTGTCGCCTGCTATGGGCGCCGCTTTGCTGCGCGGGCCGAATAATCAGACACCGGCGGGATTCTTCGCGAAGGCCTGGGCGGGCATCACATATCCCATGCGCGCGCTTGGCAACGGGTTCAACCGCGCGTTCGATGCGCTTGCACAAGGCTATGCGGGTCTCATCCGTCGTTTGCTGCGGGTGACCTTGATCGTGCTGGTTGGCTATTTCGGCCTTGTCTATCTGACTGCGGAACAGTTCCGAAGTGCGCCGACCGGGTTCATTCCGGATCAAAACCAAGGGTATCTGATCACGCTGGTGCAGTTGCCGCCCGGCTCCTCGCTAGAGCGCACTGATCAGGTGGTTCGCCAGGCAACCGATATCATTCTCGAGCATCCTGGCACAGCACATACCGCGGCTTTCGCAGGGCTAGACGCCGCGACCTTTACCAATGCATCCAATGGCGGTGCGATTTTCTTCACCTTCCAGGATTTTGATGAACTGGCGCGCCTGGGCCTGACGCAGCAGCAGATCTTGAACGAGGTCCAGGGGGCGCTCTTCCAGATCAAGGATGCCGTGGTCTTCGTCATCGCTCCGCCGCCGGTACGTGGCGTCGGCACCGCCGGTGGTTGGAAGCTCTATGTGCAGGATCGCCGGGGACGCGGCTTGCCGGCCTTAGAGCAAGCCTCGCAACAACTTGCTGGCGGGGCGAACCAGGAAGACGGGCTGGTCCGGGTCTTCACGTTGTTCAACACCGCAACGCCGAAGGTTTTCGCGGACATCGACCGAGTAAAGGCTGAACAATTGGGCGTCACGCCGGACCAGATATTTGAAACGCTGGAAGTCTATCTTGGTTCGGCCTTCGTGAACGACTTCAACTTCCTCGGCCGGACATTCCGGGTCACGGTCCAGGCCGATGGTGAGTTTCGCGACGACGTGCGCGACATCCAAAACCTGCGTACGCGGACGCAAGGGGGCGGCATGATGCCTTTGGGATCGGTCGCGACTTTTGAGAATGTCACCGGGCCCTATCGTGTGGCGCGCTATAATCTTTTCCCGGCGGCCGCAGTTCAGGGATCGACGCTGCCTGGCGTATCGACCGGTGAAGCCATCCAAAAGCTGGAGGCGCTGGCCGAAACCCAGTTGCCGGACGGCTTTGGCTTCGAATGGACCGAACTCGCTTTGCAGGAAAAGAATGCAGGCAACACGGCGATCTATGTCTTCATCCTGGCCGTTGCGTTCGTCTTCCTGGTTCTGGCGGCGCAGTACGAAAGCTGGATACTACCGCTATCAATCATCCTGATTGTGCCGATGTGCCTGCTTTCTGCAATCTCCGGCGTACTTTGGCGCGGCATGGATAACAACATCCTCACTCAGATCGGCTTGGTGGTGCTGGTGGGCTTGGCAGCCAAGAACGCGATCCTGATCGTCGAGTTCGCCAAGCAGATGGAAGACAGCGGAATGAAACGGTTCGAGGCCGCTGTTCTGGCCGCGAAGCTGCGCCTACGCCCGATCCTTATGACATCGTTTGCATTTATCCTGGGCGTCGTCCCATTGATGCTGGCAACCGGCGCGGGGTCAGAAATGCGGCAAGCGCTGGGAACAACCGTGTTCTTCGGAATGCTGGGGGTAACTGGGTTTGGGTTGCTGCTGACGCCTGTCTTCTATGTTCTCTGCCGTCGGTTGGGCAATTTGCCAAGCTGGTCGCGACGAAAGCAAGAGGCATAGACGGCATCGTTTAGGTGAGGTGACAACGCGGCAGGAAGTTCAGAAGACGCACCCCGGATTAGCTTTGATGCTGAGATGCAAAGTCCCGGACGTCCCCCATGGTTTCGGTCAGCCGGGACAGGATCTGATCCATCGCGCTCTGGGACAGGAAGAACACCTTGCGGGCCGATATATCATCCAACGGTTGGGTCAAGGTAATCTCGGACCGGTTGGATGCCTCGATCAGGCCCGCTTTGCGGGCCTCTTCGATCATCCGAATTTTGGTCGAATGTGACACGCCCCGAATCGCACCTGTCATATCCTCCAGGGTGGATACGGATCCGCGAAGTTGCTTGGCCAGCATGCTCATCAGCAGATCAAAATAGCGCTCATCCCAGAAGCGCCGGTCGCCAAACGCTTCGAAGATGGACACGCGAATTAGCCCCAGTAACCCGATGAAATTAAGGTAGTTTTCGGCATCATCCGGCACCTTCGGCAAGCCGTTAGACATAATTGCGATCCTCTGCGTACCTGTATGGCAAAATAAATACCAAATTGAGAAGTATTTGCAAATGCCTTTGGTATTCTGCAGGGGTAAAGACCTTGCATTCGTTGCAGAATCGCGTCAGAAGGCGCGCTTCGCGGCGCTTACACCCCTGGAGGATCGTCGCGGCTGCGCGTTCGCGCAGACCTTCGAAGACATAAATGGAGCGTTCCAATGGCCTCGACCCTAGAACTCGATGCTACGACGCGGTCAGGCGTGGGCAAAGGGGCTGCCCGCCAGGCGCGTCGCGACGGACAAGTCCCCGGTGTCGTCTATGGCGGCAACCAGGACCCGGTCGCAATCAACATTCATCAGCCCGTCCTTTTGAAAATGCTGAAGGCAGGAAAGTTCCTGTCGACGCTAATCAAAATGAAGATCGATGGCGCCGAGCAAACGGTGATCTGCCGTAGTGTTCAGCGCGACCTTGTGAAGGACTTACCCATCCACGCGGACTTCCTTCGCCTTTCCGAACGGTCGCGCATCAGCCTGATGATCCCGGTTGATTTTCAGAACGAAGATGACTGTCCTGGACTGAAGAAGGGCGGAGTTCTCACCGTGGTACGGAACGAGGTCGAACTGAGGGTACGCGCCAACAACATCCCTGAAGCTCTGGTGGTCGATTTGACCGGCCTTGAGATTAACGACGTGGTACGTATTTCGGACGTGATCATGCCGGAAGGGGCGGCTGCGACGATCACTGATCGTGACTTTATGATCGCCAACATCTCAGCGCCTTCGGCCTTGTCGTCTGCCGAAGACGAGGAAGAAGACGTCACAGAAGGCGCAGATGCAGCTGGTGCCGAAGGCGAAGGTGAAGACGCTCCAGAAGAGGCCACTGAAGAGTAATCTATCAGGCCCTACGGTTGCACCAACAAACCTTCCCGCGGGCTTACCGCGGGAAGGTTTTTTTTGAGATGTGCTAGGAAAAGATCCCGGCGATCTCGGAAATTCCGATACCTTCTTTTATCTAGCGCAAGCGGGCATAGAGCGCCGCCAGCCCGCTGCCGATGCAGTAGGTCACGGCTGCGATGACCGAGGTTGAAACAAAAAGCCTGAAATTACGACGATCACCAGATAGACGAGCACAAATAGGATGATCAGGCCCACAGCCGGCCAGCGGTATCCCTCTGAAAGCTGAGCGCTGCGGCGCCACGACCCAAATCCCTGCTTTTCCACGATAAAACACGGCACGATGACAAACCACATCGCCATTAGATAGAGGCCTGGTACGATCAATAGGATGAAGCCAAGGTAGAACGCCACAGCCGAGATCAAGACAATCGGTAGGACCGGCAGCATGTACCGCACGCCGGTCGACACAGCATCACCTACCGAGGCAGATCCATTCTGTTTTATGTCGTAGACTGCCTTGGTGATGGAGGTCGTGATAAACCCCCAAAGTACAATATTCATCACAATGATGGTAACCTGAGTGAGCCAGCTTGTGTTGGCTTGGGCGGCCGCCGCCGCAGCTGGATCAGTAAAAAACAGCGTCGCATTCAATGATGTCGGTCCGACCAGGATATAGCTCAGCGCGATACTGATGACGGATGGGATCAAGGTTATGGGAAGCAAGGTGCCAAGATTGCCGAACACCAGACCCATGCAATCCGAGAGAATTGCGCCAACACCAAGCGGCGCTTGAATTGTGTTCGCATCCGTCATGCTTTCTCCTCCAAATCGATTTGATGAAATTTGTCTTCGCGCTTGTCGCCAAATAGCTGCCTGGTTTCTAGATACCGGCGTTGCGCACGGTAGAAGGCCTGCAGGAATGCACGGTGATCACTGGCGTCGATTGCGTCTGTATACTCGATCTTGGTTTTGATTTTATCGGTGATCGCTGCCAGATTTATGGCGTGCCGGTTCCGGCCCATTCGATCCAATTTGGCCGGGTCCGCCTGAAGTACGCTTTCCAGTGTCTGCAATTCGAACCGGCCATAATGATCCAACTGGTGGTTCAGGAAAGTGAAGCGCTCCTCTGGCTCGGTTCTCGCTGCTTGCGCAACGTCTGGCAGTAACACGGCCTTCGGCTGGTGAATGACATAGGTTCCGGCAATGATATCGCCCAAACGTTGGCGCTTGCTGTTCATAAGCGGAACGAAGATCAACACCGTAACCCAAACCAATAGGAACAAGATCTCCATTACGCTCAGGGCCGAAACCGCAATCATTGCGGTCCCAGGGACAAAGACTTCCATCTCTTTCATCAAATTCCGCACGGTCACGGAGTACGGTGTCAGACTGCGGCCATTGGCGCTGACAACACGAAGCCCGACCATCCGCTTGCCCAAGGTTTGTCCGTTCCAAAGCAACTCAGCCAGTATGTAGTAGGGCGTGCGAATGAAGAAAAAGCCAAGCGATGCAAGTGTGACAAAACCTGTCCACCCTAAGACACCGGCAAAGGTCAGCGACAGTACGATCGATAGAACCAACAGAAAGGTCAGTATCAGATCCAGCATCTGCGCACCGATCCTTGCGCCAAGCCCCGCGACCTCGAAGTTCAGCGACACCCCTTCAGGCGGGCGGAAATCGCGCAAAAGCCGCGACTCACGGGCTTTGCGTTCCCGCCGGGCACGTTTCGCAGCGGTGTCTTTCTTGGCGCTCATTTTCGTTGCTGACCCCGGCCGGAAAACAGCCACCAGGAAACCCAAAGCGCACCGATACCCCACCCGACCAGAATACGTGTGTCACGATCCTGTACCAATTGGCGGCCAAATCCTTCCAGCAGTCCCGCCGTCAGCAGCATGATCGCCGCCAGAATTGCCAACAGCGCAGCATCGCGGCCTTCTTTACGGAGCGCGTCCCGGCGACGAAGCTTCCCGGGGAAAAGAACTGCGAGCCCCAAGCGAAAGCCACCCGCTGCGCCGATAGCAATCGCCGAAAGCTCGGTGACACCGTGAATGGACAGCCACCCGAAAAGGTCCCAGCCTATGCCGCGGTCGACATGTAGCGCGTAGAAGACGCCCAGGATCAGACCGTTGTAAACGACAAGGGCAAAGCTGGGCAGGCAGACCAAAACCCCCAGCGAAAACGCAAAGATTGCAATCTGCGTGTTGTGGCCGAACAGCCTCGCAGCAAATGCCCCAAGCTGATCCAAACTGCCAGGGTCTTCATCATAGATCACCATAAGCAGTTGCTCGGCACTAGAAGAGATACCGCGGCCACCGGCAAGCGCCTCGGGCATGAAGGTGTTGTACCAGGTCATATCTTCAAAAAAGAGCAGGTAACCGGTGATAAAGCCAAGCGCCATTGCCAAAAACGCCATCAGCAATGGGATCGCAGACCGTCGCATTGCCTGAGGGATTGAGTAGACGAGTGTTCGCGCCAGCAGGCCGCCCATTGTTTCCTGGGGCGCATAAACCGCCAGATAGGCGCGGCTGCACAGCGCATCCAGATAGCTCAGAAGGGATCGGTCCAGACTGATAGATCGTGCGACGGACAATGAGTTCATCGCTTGGCGGTAGAGAACCGCCAAATCGCGTGCATCGCTGAAACTCAATGATCGGACGCCGCGTTTTTCCGTTTGTGTGACGATGGCGTCCAGACGCTTCCAATCATTTTCCCGCTCTGCACGGAAACGGGCGGAACGAATGGTGGAGTCGGTGCTCATAACATGGCTCCGCGTCCGAAGATCATAAGGGCGCTGACACTCCAGTGCATGTCAAATGATCTCCCGCGATTTGATCGTCAGGTAGGTCGAGATCAAACGCGCTGTTACAGCGTCGGGCAGAGCATCAACGACAAAGACACCCAACCGTTGCAGACGCTCCATCACCACCCGGCGTTCGCGCAGCATCTCGGCCGCCGATACCGCACGTGCAACGTCGGTCATCCCATCAGGGTTACCGTTAGCAATGGCCTCCAGTTCCGGGTCGCGCAGGGCTACGAAGACAATGACATGTGCCTTGTTCAGCACTGTGATGTTTTCGACCAAAAGTTCAGCGGTCGTTGTGTCAACGAAGTCAGAAAACACCACCACCAATGAACGCCGCTTCAGACGCTGGTGCAGGCGCGCCATACCAAGGGTGTGGTTTGTCTCCACCGATGCATATTCCAGCTCGGCCATGCGTGTCCGCAGCCGCGGAAAGGCCGCCCGGCCAGGTTCTGGCGGCAGATACATGCGAGGTTGGCTGTCAAAAGCATACAAACCAACCAGATCGCCCCCCTGCCCGGCTGCCCATGCAACTGCCAACGCAGCATTCACAGCATGATCGATCTTGGGCACACCGCCCAACCGTTCGCGCATCAGGAAACCATTGTCCAAAGCCAGGATTACATGATGGTTCCGCTCTGCCCGCATCTCCTTTGCGACGAGTGCGCGATGCCGGGCCGATTGCTTCCAATCGATGGTGCGCGGATCCATGCCCTGGACCCAATCGCGCAACTGATGAAACTCTGACCCCTCACCTTTCAGGAAATTTTCCTTCACGCCGAAAAGGGTCGACTGCACCTTTACATCAATTTCGCCCGACTGAACCGGACGCACATTCGGAACCGCATCGATCCTGGCATCCACGCCCAATCGTGGGCAAAAGCTGATCAAACCTAGCTGGGACGCCCAACTCAACCAAAGCCTTTCGATCGGCCAACGTCCACGTTCCGTTGCCCGGACATTCAGGTTAGTGCCTAGCCCCTCTTCCTGCGGCTCCAGATAAACCTCTTCCGGGCCTTCCAGACCACGGGGCCAGTCAACCCGTGCCCGCATATCACGCGGCAAGGCGCTTTCCGCAGACAGCCGCAGGCTGAAATCGCTGTTTTCGTTGATAAAGAGTTCCGTGGGCCCATCAAAATCAACCGCCCAAGAACCACGCGCACGGCTGATGAAAATATCGGCCACCACGAACAGCCCAAGCGCGCCAAAGAGATACAACCCAGTTGCATCCGGCATGCGGTCCACCGCAATGGCCAGCATCGAGACCGCGAAGGCCCCAATCGCCAGTACCATCAAACGGGTGGATGGCCGCATCAGCGTGGCGCCTCGATCTGGTTGATGATGTTGTCCAGAACCTGATCTGGCGTGCGTCCCTCGATCTCTGCGGCCGGACCAAGGACGATGCGGTGGCGCATGGCCGGTCCGAAAAGGCGTTTCACGTCATCAGGAATTGCATAATCGCGGCCATCTAACGCTGCAGCTGCGCGCGCAGCACCCGCCAGCGCGTCCGCCGCCCGTGTTGAGGCGCCATGCGCAATTTCCGTATCCGTCCGCGTCGCGCGCACCAGATTCAGAATGTATCGCAGGATATCTTCTTCCAGCCGGATGCCATCCACCAAGGCACGGCCAGCGGCAACCTGCTCGGTGCTGGCCACCGAAGCAATTCCCTGCCGGCGCGCATTGTGATCCAGCGCCTGCTGAGCATGGCGCGTTAGGATCACCATTTCGGCCTCTTCGTCCGGAAAGTCGATCAGCAATTTGAACAAGAAGCGATCCAGTTGCGCCTCCGGCAACGGATAGGTGCCTTGCTGCTCAATCGGGTTTTGGGTCGCCACAACAAAAAAGCTTTCACCCAGTTCATGGTTCACTCCGTCGATCGTCGCGATCCGTTCGTTCATCACCTGCAACAGGGCCGCCTGGGTCTTTGGCGGGGCGCGGTTGATTTCGTCGGAGAGAAGAATATCGGTGAACACTGGCCCTTTGGTCAGGCGGAATTCGTTGGTCCCGAAATCGAAGATATTCGCGCCCAACACATCACCCGGCATCAGATCGGGCGTGAACTGGATCCGCCCAAAATCCAAACTCATCGCCGCCGACAACGCCTGGGCCAGTAGGGTCTTCGCTGTCCCAGGCGGGCCTTCCAGCAAGACATGACCCCGCGCGAATATGCCGGTCAGCAGCATGTCGACGGCGTCATCCTGGCCAAAGACAGCCTTTGATATTTCGGTGCGCAGCGCGTCAGCCAGCGCCTGAAGTTCTTCCAAATTCATGCCTGATCCTGTCATAGCAACTTTCAAACCTATCGAGATGCGCCAACAAGTCGGCGCCTGGACGGGGCATCTGGGCAGCGATGGGCAGTTCTTCTGCCAGTTCCGGATTAGCCCGCCGCACCAAGGGCAGCAGAACCGCCATGGGTCGCTCGCCCGGGGGCCGATGGGGGCCCAGCAGTTCAGCCGCCAGCTGCTGCAACCGGGCGCCGATATGGGTCGTAAGCAACGCCGCATCATGGTTTGCCAGCCGAAGCAACCGTGCCTTCGCATCGATTGACGTCGTTTTCGCTGCCAACGGCTCTTCCTCGGTCAACGGTGCCGGCGGCCCGTATCGCGTGACGGCCCGCCATAAAACCAACCCGGCCAAAGCCAGAAACGTGATCCAGATCACGGTGAAGGGCCAAGCGAATACACGGGCGAGATCGTCCCAGCTTCTCTCATGCCTAGCCGGCCCGCCAGATCCGTCCTCCACCCAAACGCTATCGCTCAGATCAAGGACCGCGGAATTCTGGAAGTCAGTCGATTTGACGATCGAAAGCATCGCCTGGGCGTTTTGGGCAAGACCCAGGCCGTGATTATTGGCGACATCGGGATCGGTCAGAACCCAAAACTGGGACTCTGGCGCATTGGTATCGCCGTCTTCGTCGGACCCGGTTGCATCGACCCCGGCTTTTCCATCTGATTGGGTCTCAGGGGGTACTTCTCCGCACAAAAGAAACAGCGGTTCCCTGCGGTATCGGACCTTCGTTTCGCAATTCGTGGCCGCAATGGTTTGCGCGTGCAGCAGACCGATTTCAGCCGTGCCGTTCGGTAAATCGGTCCGATCGGCTGTGAAGCCCTCGGTATTGCGGGTCACACGCGCGCCCTCGACGCCCAGTTGCCTCAACAGCCGCGTGATCTCCTGTTTCGGGATCAGCAAGTCCCGATGGGCGACGCCCAAGGCGCGAACACCGGTTCTCCACTTCGGCAGGACCACCAATGTCGGCAGACTGCTCAATTTGCGTCTGACGACATACCTGGACAGATCACTTTCCGATGTCTGGGCGATCAGTTCGTCGCGATCTTCCGGAATGTCCCGATCTGCTAGCAGGTCGGTGTCATAAATCGGCATGATCCTCAGACCGACCTGCGACTTTTTCAGCACCGCACGGCCCTTGAAAACAATAATGCCGACGTCGTTTTTCCGCAGCCAACCGGTCAACCCGTTCAGCCCAGTCACGGATCGCCCCAGCGGAAGTTCTGACCGGCCCAGAAGCAAAAGGCCAACAATCAGCAAAACACCGGCAGCCAGGGCGACAATCGGGCCGATCGTCCCACCCTTCGCCCCGGCCGGTTGGGATACGTCAGTCATGCGCGCCCCGGAACAAGGGCTGGGCTGCTGACAGGCATTCCTGCCAGCGGTCTTCAGAAATATCGCGGCCACCGAAATGGACGATCTCTGCCTGGCGCACAAGATCGCGCAGCGTGTCCCGGTAGCGCCATGCGCCCGGTAGAGCCCGGATCACATCTCGACCGGTTTGCGCCCGGCCGAGGGTCATGGAATTTGCGTGGGCCGCACGCTCCAAAGCTCGGTTGACCAGTAAGATCAAAGCCTCTCGTCGGTCAGCCATCGCGGCCAGCCGATCCAGGAACCCTGCGAGGTCGCTGTTTATGACATCTGTTTCTTCGTCGGCCCGGGTCCTGCTGGTCTGCCGATTGCCTTCGCTGCGACGGCCAAAGCCCACCTGTATTCGGCTGCCCTGCCAAATGAAGAGGGCGATAATCGCCACGAGGATCGCACCGAAAATGACGAAACCTCTGAAACGACTAGAACTATTCTGTTCCTGCTCTGTTTTGGGCTTTTCAGGCAGCTCGATTTCCAGATTGCCATCGGGATTGAAGGGCGCAGACGGGCGCAGGTAAATCAGGTCGTCATCAACACGTTCCCAGGACATTGAATCGGTGACCGCCTCGTCCCTGGGCCCAGTCGGCGCCAGATCCTCTTGCGAAATCTGCGCAGATGCTGAACCAGCGCAAAGCACCAGGCATAGGACAGCCATCTTGATCCCAGTGTTCCGCAATTCCGGCAACCTGCCCACCTGTCCCCAATTGGCGGGACCTGCCCGCGAAACGAGTATCTATCGTGCCAGTCCGGCAGAAAAGGGGCAAGCGGGATCAGACTGCAGCGACCGGAGCATTTCCGTGGAAACGCCTGACATTATGCAAAATTTCTGCACTGGCTTATTCCAAATGTTCGGTGCCTTTAACGTCCGGATGGGTTTTCAGGAACAGAAGCACCACCACCGTCACAGCAAGGGGATAGGCCGCCAGCCACCAGATCATCGTGGTCGGATCTCCCGAGGTATCGAAGGCCCAGGCGATGGGAGTCGGCCCCAAAGACGCGCCGATCACCGCGACCATCTGGCCGGTTCCCTGGATCTTGCCCAGATGCTTCCGGCCGAAATATCGGGGCCAGCCATACCCATACAGCGTCATTGTGATCGCGTTGTTCAGGCCAAAAATAATCGCATAGACAACCATAGACGTGGCCGAGGTTGCAAAAGTGACGGCTATCAGCGCTATCGCCTGGACGATCAAACCAACGGCAAAGACATACCGGGTCTTGTATCGATCGCAGACCCGGCCAACCAACGGCATCAAGCAGACCATTGCGATCGATGTGATGACAAAACCATTGGTCGCCATCCCTTCGCTTACACCTTGGGCCACCATGATGTTGATCTGGTGATAATGCAGCGCCGTCTGCAGGCTGGACACCGCAAAGAAAGCGGCGCACAGGATATAGAATGAACTGTGGCGCAAGGCACCGGACAGGTCCGGCCCTGTGACTTCCTCGGTGGTCTGGTCACCCTCGGCCGCAACCCCGTCCGGGTGAAGGTCCAGAACCGATGGCCGGTCGAACACCACAAGGATCAGCACCGGCAGCATCATCGCCCAGGTCATGAACCCGAGGATCACCCATGCAGTCCGCCAACCATAGGCATCGATCAGATACTGGCCCAGCTTTGGGTGCACAGCGATCGACAGGCCAAAGCCCAGCACCATAAGGCTCATGGCAAAGCCGCGCTTGGTCGTGAACCATTGCGCCACCAGATTGGCCGAGCCCAGCATCATCGAGCCCTGCCCCAGGAATCTGAGCATCGCAAAGCCGACGACAAGCCAAAGCATATTGGCGACCGCACCGAAAAACAGGCAGGCTGCCCCAAGCGCCATGACTATGAACATCAGACTTTTCCGCGGGCCCAAGCGGTCGACCTGAGCCCCCATCAGCGGCAACAGAAAAGCGGCGACCACGGTACCGATGCCATAGGCGCCGCTGACCCGGGTCAAGCTGATGCCTAAGTCCTGGGCGATCAGTTGATTGAACACCGAAAACGTGTGCGACTGTCCCGGACCACTGGCGAACATGCCAAGGCCCGCGACCAGAACCATCACCCAGCCATAGAACACCCGGCCCTGCAGATTCCCTGCAATTGCCATACGTGTGCTGTTCAGCATGAGACCCCGCGCGTCGCTCCCCCAGACGCATAAATTGCCTTCGAACAAAAAAAGTCCAGCGAAAATCTATTGTCCGGCCACATGGTTTTGTCGATGCTGGCAGGAAGTTAGAAAATCCTTAGCGCGGGGCGTCAAATGGGCATTGATCTCAACGGTGCTCGGGTATTGGTGGCGGGTGGCGGGTCCTTGGTGGGCTCGCACCTTGCCCGGGCATTGCTTACCCGTAACGTAAGCGAAGTCTTGGTCTTCGATCCTATTGCCTTCGATGCGACGGACGCCTTGGGCGAATTGAAGGATGACCCCCGCATAACCATGGTCCGCGGGGACCTGATGAAGCTGCATCAGATCATGCACCACATGGATGGCATCGATGGCGCTGTAAATTTGGCGGCTTTTATGACGCTGGGGCTTTCGCAAAATCCTTTGGATGCCGTGGATCTGAATGTGCGCGGGCACCTGCATTTCCTGGAAGCCGCAGTTGCACGGGCCGTAAAGAAAGTCATCTTCGCGTCGTCCAATGCTGTCTATGGCTATGGTATCGGCGGCGGCATCCCTGAGGAGACGCCGCACCATAACGCAGGCATTCCCGCCGCGGCTGCAACTTATGGCGCGACCAAGATCATCGGGGAACAGACGTGCCGGATGTACTTCCAAAAGCACGGGCTGGACTATGTCGTGCTGCGGTTCTCCACCGTCTATGGCGAGAACCAGCACTATCGCGCCGCCAATGCGCTCTACATTATCGACACCTATGATCGGATCAAACGGGGCGAAGCCCCGGAACTGTTTGGCGATGGATCGGAATCGAAAGACTTCGTTTATGCGGGTGACGTTGCACGGGCGATCTGCCTGGCACTGGAATCGGATGCGACCGATGTGGCGCTGAACACCTCTGGCGGACAAGGCATCTCGACAAAGGATCTGGTGGCCATGGTCACGCGGATTGCAGGGTCGGAGATCGAGCCGGAATACATCTCTGATGATGGACGCGTCCGCCTGCCGACCGGACCCGGACTGCACTTTATCAACACAAAGGCGAAAGAGGTACTGGGCTGGACCCCCGAAATGCCGTTAGAAGAAGGCATCCGCCGACTGATCGCAGATCACGAGGCGCGCAAAGGAAGGAACACGCCATGACCGATCTGATTGATGACGCCACCATCCAGGAATTCCGTACCACTGGGGCGACGGTCCTCCGCGGCGTGTTCAAGGACTGGGTCGAGGTGCTGCGTACAGGCGTGGCCGCCAACATGGATGACCCGGACCCGAATGCGCGGATCTATAAAGGTGAAAACGGTGGCGGCCGGTTCTTTGTCGACTATTGCAATTGGGACCGCATCCCAGAGTACAAGGACTTCATCTTCAACTCTCCGGCGGCAGAGATCGGCGCGGCCCTTATGGACAGCCGGACCGTCCAACTGTTCCACGAACACGTTCTGGTGAAAGAGGCCGCCACTGGCGTGCCCACGCCCTGGCACCAGGACGCGCCCTATTACTGTGTCGAAGGGCCAAAGACCGTCAGCATATGGGTGCCCCTGGACGAGGTTCCACGCGAAACGACGCTGGAGTTTATCGCGGGTTCGCACAAATGGGACAAATACTATCGCCCGCAACGCTTTGACGGGTCCGCACTCAACGAAAATGATGGGTTGGAAGAGCTGCCGGACATCAACGCCAACAAGGATGAGTATGACATTATCGGTTGGGCGGTCAGCCCTGGCGATGCAATCGCTTTCGACTACCGATCGGTGCATGGCGCGCCTGCCAACACCAGCGCCAGCCGTGAACGCCGCGCCTTTTCCCTGCGCCTTTTGGGCGACGATGTGCGCTTCGTACGTCGCGAAGGGATCGTAACGTCCCCGCCGTTCCCGCAAGTTACTTTGCAGCACGGCGATGTGGTAACGGGCGACGAATTCCCGATGCTCTTGGGGGCGTAGTTTGGATCATGCCTGAACAGTCCCATTAACGGCACCGCTCAGGCATTCGGTCTAGAAGCTGAAATCTGGAACCATGAAGCGACGCCGTTGATGCTCTTTGAACAGATCGCTTTTCAGGAAATCGTCTACTGTTGTTCGTAGCATGACAAAAAGGTCGGATATGATCTTGTTCCGAGCCGTCTCCATTGTTGAGTCCGGAACCGTCTCTTCATTTTTGAACTTCGCCACGAGCGCTTTGCGTTCGTCGTTCCCAATATTGAGTTTGCCGTTGGACACATAGAGTGTGTAGAGCTTCTTGAGTTCTTTGTCGTTGGCCAGGACATACCCATGCGCTTGGGCAAGGCAAAGTCCCGGACCTGCAGCCCATTTGAGGTAGTATTTCAACAGCGTGCTGTCCTTGCGAACCGCCCCGATCCCATCGATCTCTTTGGCAAACTTCACGCGTTTAGCAAAATTCTGAGCAGCGTCTTTCAAACACTTCTGATAATTCTTGGCGATCGTGCGATACTTTCCGATGCCCTCGATGGTCTCTTTCTGCTTTTTCTTGTCGCATTTTTTCTCCGCCACCGTCAGAGCCGTCAAAAGTCCGTTCACTGCAAGCGATGCGGCTTTAAGTTGATCGGCATTCAGGCTGTTGATAGCCGAAGGACAGTTCTTTTGCCACGCATCCAGCGCTTTCCCAACGCCGGATCCTTTGGCGGCAGTCGATCGATTATCCTGCCATTCTTTCTTGGTCATGTTCTTTGGTTTGAAGCCGGATTTCATGGCTTTTCTCCTGCCTGTTACGCTCCAGCATGCTATTCTCGACATCAGTCAGACAACAATGGCGTGCTTCTCCTATCGTCTCATTAACTGCGCCCGCTCGATTTTATGAGTTCCGGCTATGAGGTGAAATTCGGTTGCCTCAACCTTATCCGTTCAGGAAACAATCGGACTGAACCGACGCACCGTGCGCGAAAGAGGACCAGGGCAGTTCGATCTGATCCCATCTTGTCTTTCGTAACCGATGCGCACAGCGCTAAGCAGCGCGCGCTGCCCCACAAAAACTCACAACCCCCAAAAGCAGCGTTGTATACCCCCACCTGTTCATGAACACCTGACTTTCCCCTCGGCTGGTCGCGCCGTTGAGGGGGCCGGGATGTACGGCAGGCCTGCTGCCAGTGCAGACCGTCTTCATCTTAAAGACACTGCCCCAAACCACCGCCCGAAAGGGCCCCAGACCAGCATAGATTTCCCCGGGCGGTGTTTCACCAGCGCCCGCGAGATTTCTATTTGCAATGCTACATGATAAGACCGAAAGGTCAGGTCCTTAGAAGGTTGATGCCCTGGCACGAAGCCGCCTCACAAGATGAGGTCGAAGGTCTCGGAATGCGCGAAAGTGGCTGCTCGGTGACGCCAAGTGAATCGCGACTGCGCCACTCGCGGGTTTCTGTCGACTATTGAAAACTTAGGTGAAGGTCGAAAAAGCCTCAGGCGATTTCCCAATCCGATGTGACCGACGCATAGTAGTCCCAACTGACGCTGTCACCCGACATCTCAAAAGCAGCCACACCTGCTCTGCTTGAATTGGACAGCAGGATGTCATCTTGACCGTTCCCATCAAAGTCGCCGGTGCCCGCGATTTCCCACCCTGACGGCATTGTTCGATAATAGTCCCAGCTTACGCTATCCCCGGACAATTCAAGACCAGCCACGCCTGCTCGGCTTGGGCTGAACAGCAGGATGTCATCCTGACCGTTCCCGTCAAAGTCGCCAGTGCTAGCGATTTCCCATCCCGATGGTATCGTACGGTAGAAGTCCCAGCTCACGCTGTCCCCGGACATCTCAAAAGCCGCTACACCTGCTGTGTTTGAATTGAACAGCAGGATGTCATCCTGACCGTTCCCGTCAAAGTCGCCAGTGCCAGCGATTTCCCATCCCGATGGCATTGTACGGTAGTAGTCCCATGTGACGCTCTCCCCCGACATCTCAAAAGCAGCTACACCTGCTCGGCTTGGATTGAACAGCAGGATGTCATCCTGACCGTTCCCGTCAAAGTCGCCAGTGCCCGCAATTTCCCATCCCGACGGCATTGTTCGATAGAAGTCCCAGTTGACACTGTCCCCCGACTTTTCAAAAGCAGCTACGCCTCCTCGGCTTGGATTGAACAGCAGGATGTCAACCTGGCCGTTCGCGTCGAAGTCGCCAGTGCCCGCGATTTCCCATCCCGAAGGCATTGTTCGATAAAAATCCCAGCTCGCGCTGTCCCCTGACATCTCGTAAGCAGCAACACCTGCCGTGTTTGAATTGAACAGCAGGATGTCCGCCTGGCCGTTCCCGTCGAAGTCTTGAGAGGTCCCATCTCGCGTTTCCAAGACGAAGCTGTCCCACTCTCCGGCCTCGGTTCCGTCCCACCCTCGAATCCACAGGTTTTGTGATCCGGCGACCGCGTCGCCGCGAAACTGAACATTGTCAACGTCGCTTGTCCAATATCCTGACGAAGCGTCGACAACGCCGCCGTCCGCCCACCAGTTGTTGCCGCCTTCGCTGTCCCAGAGTTCGTACCGTGTGATGGCGTCACCGTCTGCATCAGACAATGAAACAACATCGCTGAGTTTGCGCCAGACATTCGCGCCGATGATCTGATCGTCCACAGTGACAATCGGTGGCGCGTTCACATCCGGCGCGGGAACCGGATCTGAATCCGGCTCGTCGATCTGCAGTTCTGCATCTGTCCGCGCAAACTTCTGTGTGACAAAGAGGGCGTTCGTCCCGTTGTAATTGCCTTGTACAATACCGATGCCAATCACTTCGCTGGACGAGCTCAGTATGTTCGCCCGATGACCGGGGCTGTTCATCAGTGAGTTATGCAGATCTTCAACATCGTCCAGCAAACCGGCGGCACCCCGTACGCTTTGCCAGGCGATGTTCTCGGCCCAGCTCCAACTGCCGGTAAATTCGAAATTTGCCGCCTCCATACGATCTCTCGGTGAAGAACCGCCGATCCCTGTATGGTCAAATTCGTTATTGTCGATCATCCATTGGGAGTGATCTTCGGCGGCATCATTAAGTCTGAGCTCCAGTTGCAGAGGACTCAGGCCCGCGCTCCGCCGCTCCTCGTTTATCAATTCCAGCATGTATCGTTCGAGTTCGCTTGCAGTGCTCATTGCGTTCCTCTGCTTTCACGTCGTTCTGAAACTGTCGTATGACTTCCAGGGATCTGGACAACGCATGACGAGGTGAAGCGATTCCAACGGCTTGTCATTCGGCTTGGCTTTATCCAATGCCTTTCTGAACATCCGGAGGTGTACTGTCCCGTTCAACAAACACTACAATCTACTTAAGCGTGTTTTTATATTCGAATCACCCGCTAAAGATGTAACTCATTAAAACTGCGAACGAAAGATATGGAATTTGGCCTTACCGAGTGATGTAGACAGGCTGAGTTGTCAAAGGTCCTGACGCGGGACATTCAGCAAGCCTGCCAGGGTCCGTGACACACCTCAGTGGGTTCCAACCGTCGCGTGACAACCGACCAAGCGCGCGTTGCACCGCAAAGATATGCAACACGCCAAAACCCCGATGTATACATGCCCCAGTTCGCGAACGACTGAACTTTTCCCCTCAACGGATAGCGACCTTGAGGGGGCCGGGTTACACGGCAGGCCTGCTGCCCGTGCAGACCGTCTTGACCCAAAGACACTGCCGCAAAACCAACGCCCAAAAGGGCCTTCAGCGAGCATAGAACTCCCCCGGACGGTACTCTGCCAGCGCCTGCGAGATTTCTATTTCCATGACGCGCCCAGCCAAAAAAACCTCACAGAAAAACTGATCCTCCGGCGTAGGGCACATGGGAATACTCCGTACCAATCATCGAGCACGCAAAAAGCTCGGGCAATAAACGGAGTTTCGCTAATGCCAAAGACACGTTGTTTCATTACGCTCGCGGCCACGGTTCTGATTGCGGCGACCACAATACCTGCCTCGGCACAAACCGGGCGCCTGGCCGAAGTTGATCTAAACCAGGATGGCGCCATCAGCCGGGATGAAGCCACCCAGGCCCGGCGCGAGATGTTTTCGCGCCTCGACCGAAACGCAGATGGGCAGGTCTCTGCCGAAGAGATGAAGGCCGCCCGTAGCACCGTTCAGGCCGCTGCCCAATTGGTCGATGCAATGATCGTTCTGCGCACCCGGCGCATGGATGTGGACGGGAACGGCACTCTCTCGATTGAAGAGTTTATGGCGGAAAATCCGATGTTTGACCGCGTTGACCGCAATGGCGATGGGATCGCCAGCGCCGAGGAAATCGCAGAGATCCGGGCCAAGTTCGCCAACCGCCGCCAGTAACACCCTCCCCAAAACCACAGAAACAGGAGAATGACGATGATCAAGACAACCGCACTCAGCCTGGCCGCCGCAGTTCTGCTTTTGGCAGGAACGGCATCTGCCAATGAATGGACCCGCACTGGCCCTAACGGCACGGTCACCAAAAGCTATGAACGTGGATCAGGCCTGACCGTTAATCGCAGCGGCGTGAACGGAGGATCGTCCAGCGCCAATGTCACCTGCAGCCGGGGCGGAGGCGTCTTTTGCCAACGTGACTACACGGTCACCGGTCCCAATGGTCAAACGGTGACCGGACAGCGAAACACCCGCAGAGGTCTCTTTCGCAAACAGTCGGTGAATACGGTTACCCTTCCGGATGGTTCATCCCCCTCTATCATCCGGACCGGCCCGCGCTACAATGTTGCGCGACCGGGGCGCCGTGTTCGCCGGGCCGTGCGCTGGTAGGGCGTGCGTCTGGGCCGCCGCCTCTGACCAGGGCTTTGGGTGATGTTTGTCAGACCATAAGCAGCAAGAGGCGGCGGCCCTTATGCCGGCGATCGCGGGTGGCGACCGGCGTGCATTGGGCCAATTGATCGCGTTGCACGGACGGGGCTTGACCTTGCTGGCGACGCGGTATCTGGGACGCGAGGACGAGGCCGATGAGGTCGTCCAGGATGTTTTTCTCAAAGCCTGGCGCAATGCCGGGCGCTATGATCCTGGGAAGGCCAAGGTTGGTACATGGCTCTACCGGATCACGGTCAATCTTAGTATCGACCGGCAGCGCAAGCGATCCTTTCGCCGTTTTGTCGGCCTGGAGGACACCGCGCCCGAGCTTCCCGATCTGCAACCCAGCGCGGTGGACCAGATCGCAGGCGTCCAAAACCTGGCCAAAGTGCGCGAGGCGATCACGGACTTGCCAAACCGGCAGCGAATGGCCTTGTTGCTGAGTGTGGTGTCAGAACTGGAAAACAAAGAAGTTGCCGAGGCGATGGGGATAAGCACCGGCGCAGTTGAACAGCTTTTGGTGCGGGCCCGAAAGACGCTGCGCCAGAACACCGGCTTGAACAAGGAAGACCGGCCATGACGGACCAAGACAAAAACCAGGACCTGGACGATCTGATCCGTGCCGCCAGCGCGCGGGAGACCGACGAAGGCACGACGTTCCGATCAGTGTTGGGATGGATCGACGCCGAAGAAAAGCGAACATTCTTTCGGCTACCCAGCTTTGGCCCAAACATGGCCGCGGCGGGTTTTGCCGCCATGCTGTTCGCTGCCGGGATCACGGGATATGCGCTGCCCGAGCTGACCCTTGGCGACCCGGAAGACGACTTCCTGCTATTGGCCATGGGTGACCCCGGCGCGACCAGCGGCGGCTTCTTACCGGCCCTTCTGGAGCGCAGCGAATGACCTGGGGCCGTGTGTTCCGCGTCGGTTTTGTTGTGATCGCCTGCATCTCTTTGCTGGTGAATGCGCTGATCATCGGGGTTGGCATCAACCTGTCTAAGCGTGGTTGGTTTGACCGGGAAGGCGGCCGGGCTTTCCTGAGCATTCCGCGGGAGACGCGTCAAACCTATATCAAGGATCTGCGCGACGCGCGCCCAGAGTTAAATCAGTTGCGTGACGATCTGCGCGCCAAACGCAAAGTCATGCTAGAGACAGTGGCCGCAGAGCCATTGGATCCTCAGGCCCTTGCGACCGCATTGGAAGAGGTGCGCGCAGCAACGACGCGCCTGCAGGCCGCAGCCCACGCGGTGATGCTGAAGACTGCGGAAGAGTCCGCAGCGTCCGACAACTGACGCATGGCGCGTGTCTAGCGCGGCTTCAGCCCCTCGAGAAAAACCTTCTTTAACGCGACGGCAGCATCGCTGAACCGGCCTTCGTCATCATTGCCGAGCAACGCCCGAACCTGCACGTCGAAATCGGCATAATGCTGGGTTACCGCCCAAATCGCGAAGATCAGATGATAGGGATCCATTGCGGTCAGCTTGCCCTGCTCCATCCAACCTCTTAGAATCGCTGCCTTTTCGTCGACAAGGGCCTTCAGGTCCCCGGCCAGGACATCCCTAAGATTCGGCGCGCCGCGCAGCATCTCGTTCGCGAAAAGCCGCGATTCCTGGGGATAGTCACGGGCCATTTCAATCTTCAGTTCCATATAGGCGCTGATTTCGCGGCCAGGATCGCCATCAGCGTTCAGGGCGCGCAGAGGATCAAGCCAGGCCTCAAGCAGACCTTCAAGAACCGTGCGGTAGATGTCGTCTTTCGACGGATAGTAATAGAGCAGGTTCGGCTTGGACATGCCGGCCGCCGCAGCGATGGCATCAACTGTCGCGCCGCGAAAGCCGTCCAGAGAAAAGACCTCTAATGCCGCCGCCAGGATCTTCTCTCGATTCTGCGACTGGATCCTGGTCTGCTTTTTGTCCGACACGCTCACCTCTTGCACAGAAGGGTCCACCTGGTTTCAGCTCGACCCGTGCACCATCTTGCTAGCGTTTCCATTTCCAAATGGTCAAGGGAACGAAAGGCGCGAACTTCGTTGCGTTCCTGAGCAGCATCGATCGGACACCGGCAGCCTCCATTTATCCGTAAGGTAATGGGGGAACATAGGGATTACCCAGGAACAGGTAACCCGGTGACCCTCAAAAGTCCGTTTATTAATCGCTAACCCGATTTCAGACGACTTCTTTTGACGACATCTGCACGCTTAGATTGAGCAGGATCGAACCATTCTGATCCGGCTTTCGACCGGTAATCGGTTCAAAAGATCGACACGGCGACACCCTGCCCGGCCAGTTTATCCAGCACGGCGCGCTGAGCAGGAGTGGTGATGTTGGTGTCGAAGACCTGGACCGAGCCCAGCGCCGGCAGATCCAGAAGAACGTTCAGGTTTTTCCAGGACCCTTTCACCAAGCCAAGGCTGATGGATCTGAGTTGCTGGGCACCCTTGAGCGGGGCGAGATCTGTATCGGACAACATCGAGACAATTTCAAATCGCTGTAGGTTCGGCAGATGTCGCAGATCCCTAAGGGACGTGATGTCGAAATCCTCAGTCTCTCCACCCCAGAAGGGATAGACATAGGGATAGATTTCCAAGCCGCCATCGAAGACCAGAGCTTGGATCGTGGCCAGTTGGTCGGCGGAGATCTTGAGATCCACGAAGTGCTGATAGGCCGGCGTCGACAGACGGTACCCGTCCTTTTCATAATCGTATTGCGAACCTTCGATTTGCTTCAGGAACTCTGGATAGGCGTCAAAGGTTAGCTCACCATTCTCCATCAGCGCTGAGATGACCGTCAGTTTGAAGTTCGGGTCTTGAAAATCTTGCGCATCATCGGCCATCGCCTGCAGGCCCGTTCCTAAAAGACCGGCAAGCGCGACGATGCAGAGCAGTCCGGTCACGAGGCTTCGAAGATCTGGCATCAATCAGTCCCCTGGCTTCCGGGCCAGCCAACTGATCACAGTGGCCGGCATGTAACCACGCGAGAGATATTGCGGGCCCTTCATCTGGGCCAGCATGCGATCATTCATCTCGTGTGGCAGCAGAACCTGGAAAGCCTGCGCCTCGGCCTGTTTGGCGTCGATGTCAAAGGCGGTCAGCCCACCCCTGGTCAGGCGATAGGCCACGTCGGACGAGCCGCCGGAGTAGAAATAGTCGCGTGCCTTCAGGTCCGGGAACAGAACGCCGAGGCCCGAGACCGAGATACGCCAGAAATCATCCGGGAAGGCGTGGAAGCCCTGAACCCATGGAACCTGGATAAAGGCCGCGCCACCCGGGGCCAGAAGATCTGTGATGTTACGGGCGGCGTCGAATGGGTTTTTCACATGCTCCAGAACATGGGCACAGATGATGGTTTGGAATTCCTTGGCGCCGGGAAGCGCTTCGCGGATCTGGTCGAGCGGCCAGGTGATATCGAAGACGGCATCGACATTGTCGCCATCCTCCAGGTCTGCGCCGGTAAATTCGCAGTCCGCGAGCCGGTCGCGCCAGGTCTTGCGACCCTCGACCTGCTGATCGATTACCTGCTGGCGCGACCCAATCTGCAATGCTGGGCCGTCCATCCCTGCGGCGAGGCGGTCAAGCTCGGCCTTATAGTTCAGCTTGTCGAGTTTCAGCTGGCCGGTCATACGGGCGTGGTTTTATTCCGCCGCCTGCGCCAGAGGATTGGCGGCCAGGAACTTCTCTGCCTCGAGCGCGGCCATGCAGCCCATTCCAGCCGACGTCACGGCCTGGCGATAGATGTGGTCCGTCACATCACCTGCTGCATAAACGCCCGGGATTGAGGTGGCGGTGGAATCAGGTTCCGTGACCACATACCCGCCCATATGGGTTTCCAGCTGATCCTTCACCAGTTCCGATGCCGGGGCGTGACCGATTGCGATGAAGATGCCGTCGCAGGTCAGTTCGGTTTCCTCGCCAGTTTGGGCGTGTTTCAACCGGGCACCGGTGACGCCCATGTCGCCGCCCAGGACCTCTTCCAACGTGTGGTGCCACATCGGATGGATTTTGGGGTTCTCCAACAGGCGTTTTTGCAGAATCGCCTCGGCCCGCAGCTCGTCCCGGCGATGGACCAGCGTAACCTTGGACGCCAGGTTTGAAAGATAGAGTGCCTCTTCCACCGCCGTGTTGCCCCCGCCGATGACCAACACTTCTTTGCCGCGATAGAAGAACCCGTCGCAGGTGGCGCAGGCGCTGACACCGAAGCCTTTATACTTTTCTTCAGAGTCCAGCCCCAGCCATTTCGCCTGAGCGCCCGTGGCCAGAATAACGGCGTCCGCCTTCCAGATCGTGCCGCTATCGCAGGTGGCGGTGAACGGGCGGACGGACAAGTCCAGCTCCATCACATGATCGGCGATGATCTCTGTTCCCACGGCCTTGGCGTGTTCTTCGAACTTCACCATCAGCTCGGGCCCCTGGGTCTCTACCACCGACGGCCAGTTTTCCACCTCGGTCGTGATGGTCAATTGCCCGCCTGGCTGAATACCCTGCAAAAGGACCGGATCCAGCAGTGCGCGGGCGGCATAGACCGCAGCGGTATAGCCGGCCGGACCGGATCCGATGATAAGGCATCTTGTGTGGCGGGTTTCGGACATCTGGTACTCCTATACTGGATTCCGCCTTAGATACGGGGTTCGATGCGTCCCGCCAAGGGGGTCTGCGCCGGGGCGGGGTCAGATTCCCGGCGCCTGCGGCGCGGTAGGGCGGAAATCACCAGACACAAGAGCGCGAGCCCGGACAGAGCCAGTCCGATCTTTTCACTGATATGCCATGGCAGGTTGAGCCGAACCTGAGTCGTTCCCGCAGGAACCGAGGCGAAGGTCAGCCCATATCGCGGCTCTGGCGCCAGGGTGATGGCAGCCCCGGACTGGTCCTGGCCCTGCCAGTGCTGCCAATAGGGCACGCGCAGCGTCACCGCGGTTTCACCATCGGGAATGTCCGCAGTAAACTGGCGATAGGAAAGGTCACCGCCAATGATCGTGGCATCTGCATGCACGGAGCGGCTGATCTGAAGGATCGACTTTTCCAACCAGCGGTGATCCGGGGCTTCATCGACACCGGCGGCCTGGATCAGGGGCGCAGGGGTGTATTCCGCCGCCCCTGCCATTTCGATGCCTTCGGCCAGATTTATCGGGCCGCGCAGCACCGAGCGCACGGCCTCGGGCATGGTCAGGAACATTCCGGCCAGAACCGAGGCGAACAGCCCCAGGCGCAGCACCATGGGCCAGTCACCATAGGGCCGGAAATGGATCGCCAATGCGACAGCGAATGCAGCCGCGAAATCGACGACGACCAGACTGCGCCACGGAAACTGGACCAGATCGACATACCAGTTCTGCCACAGCGGTGCGGCGACAAAGGACATCGAAACAGCCACGGTGACGACGGGCAGAAAGACAAAGAGCCAATAGATCTGCCCGCGCCAGGCGCCCAGAAGTACGGGCAGCAGTGCCATCAACCCGCCCAGACCCAACAGCGCAAGCATGCGAAGTTCAAATTCGGGGTTCGGGCCACCATCGCCGTCCAGAAACAGCCAGCGTTCCGGCTGAAAGTAATCCAGATACAGCCAGTTCGATGACACATCCCCCAGCAGTGCGATCGCCGGCACCCAATAGACCGCCGCGAGCGCACCGCCGATCAATCCGAACAGGACCGTCCGGCCGAACCCTTTCAACATGCCGACGATGCGCCCGGCCAGGATCTGGAACAGCACCCAGACCGCGCCAATAACCACCAGCACATGCACGGCCAGCAGCGCAGCGGGTAAATGCGAGAACATCATGCCGGCCAAACCGATCGCAAACATCGAGCCGCCACCGCCCCGCAGGATCTTCAGCGAGCCAAGAAAAAACAGTGGCGCGAAAATGAACGCCGTGAATTCACCGGCGGCTTGGCGGTGCACCCAGTCGACCCACAGGTGATAAGGCAGCACCATATAGATCAGCGCCCCGCCCAAGGCCGCTGACCGCATCACGCTGCCACGCGCCGCGATGTAGAACGTCAGACCGGACAACAGCAAGCCGATCGCACCGAAAAGCGCCAGCACCCGGTCATCTGAACAGCCAACACAAATCGGCCTGGCCAAAAGCTCGGTCAGCCAGAACGGCATCGGCCCGTAGAAATAAAGATCAAGTCCGCCCAGACCTTCCCACAGCGTCGGCAGATGGCGTGGATAGAGCGCGCCTTGCCAGAACTCGGCCGCGAAACTGCGGGACCAGACATAGTTGAACCGAACGGACTCTCCATCCGCCAGTCCCAGAAACCATGTGACGGCCATCAAAGCCGCCGCGCCAAACAAGAGCGCGATCCAGACCAACCCCGTCCTTACGCGGGAAGGGCCTTTTTGGTCGGCGGTGTAGGTGTGATCTGTCATCGGGAGCGGCGGCGCTTAACCGGCTATTGCAGGACAGAACGCGAGGTCGGCGTGATCCGTTGAACCTGTATGGTTTCCCGGTTGATGCACTGGCCGACGCGATCGCTGAGATTGCTGAGCCAGTGGTCGCTTTTGTAGACGGCCTCGTAGAGACGTTCCCGTTCGGCTTCGGATTCAAAGCGCCGGATCCAGATATAGACGCTGTCATCGGTTTCGCCCCGGAAGGACCCGGCGATGACCATGCCCTGTTCGATTTGGAAGGGTATAATTTCCAATTCCATCAGCTTCAGCCATTCATCCATTTTGCCCGGACGGATTTCATACTGGCGCAGTTCATAGAATGCCATCGGCTGGCTCCCCCTCGTTTCGGTGTCCATCTGTATCCTAGGCCATCGCCAATGCGATACGTGATTTTGGATCTGGTTTTTTGCACATCTTCCGCCGCCTGCCCCTCACCCAATGTGCAATTCCTCCAGATATACCCAATATTGGTGATGCGGCGAATCGGTTCTTAAAACACTTTTAACGGGCATTTGGGTGACACTGTGTTCTTAGGTCATCCAGGTGAGATTTGATGAAGAAACCCTTGTTTCATGGGCGCTATTTGCCCGCTCTCTCAATCTGCACCCGGCTTAACCGCCGGGTGCAATTCTTTTCGGCAGGCATCGCCAGACTTGACGTGGGACCGGTTCCGGCCCGATCAGAGGCAGGACGTTAAGGCGGCGGAACGGGACCATCGGATGACGACGACGCGCAGCACCGATATTGCGATCGTCGTCTTCTGCGCGGCGATGTGGGGGCTTTGGTGGTATCCCGTGCAGCAGTTTGAAAACGTGGGGCTGGCCGGACCCTGGATCGGACTGGCCATGTGTGCTTGCACGCTGCCGGTCGGGCTGGCCTGGATTTCGATGCGCAGCGGCGGGATTTCCCCGCGGGGTGTCCTGGGCGCGCTGCTGATCGGCGCGTGCTTCATGCTCTATGCCGTTTCGGTCAGCTACACCGACTTTATCCGGGCAGTCTTGTTTTTCTACTTCGCACCGGCATGGAGCACATTGATCGAGCTGATCTTCTTTGGCCGGCGCCGCTCGGCGCAATGTCTGATCTCGATTGCGTGCTCTTTCATCGGGATCCTGCTGATCAGCCGGGGCGAGGTTTCCTTCGACGGTCTCGGCGCGATTGGCGACTGGATGGCGCTGGCGGCGGGCATGTCCTGGTCCATCGGCGCATCCCTGGTGTTTTCCAGCCGCGAGGCCGAGGTATCGCGGGTTATGGTCATAGCCTCGCTGGGTGGGGTCGGCAGCGCCCTGATCATCGCGGTCGCGGATGGATCGGTGGCAGCCGGCGTTCCGGATTTCCCTGACTTGATGATCACCGTGCCGTGGGTCTTTGCCTTGGCAGCGGTTTATGTCGGCACCATGATGGCAGGCACCATGTGGGGGGCCTATCGCCTGCCACCCGCGGTGATGAGCTATCTGCTGAGCATCGAGATCCTAGGCGGTGTTCTGTCCGCTGCGCTGATCTTGGGCGAACGCTATGGCTGGTTCGAATTCGGCGGCACGGTGTTCATCATCGGCGCGGTTTTGATCGAGGTTGTCTTCGCGCCCTCTGGCGTCGAAAAACCCGTCAGCGCGCCTGCCAAAACCGTTCCGCCAGGCTGATCATGTCGGGCTGAGACAAGAGGTCCCGCGCCTCGTCCAAGGTGACAAACTTTCGTTCGCGTTGGTGGATTTCTTGCCAATCATCCAAAATCACATCAATCGGCATCGGATAGAGCGTCACTGCGACCGTCCAAATCAGCGGCGGCCGGATCTTTGGGGTCAGATAGGACCCAATTGATGCCCCGCTGGCTTGCCCGATTAGGCCGGCCTCTTCAAAGGCCTCCAACGTGGCGGCCTCTTGCGGGCTCATGCCTGGATCAACCGACCCTTTTGGAAACACCCACCTTCCGGTCCGGCGCGATGTGATGATCACCATGCGTCGGTCTTTCGGGTCGCTCATATAGGCAAGCACGCCTACCTGCTGATCGATCCCCGCAACATAGCGCAACAGCGACGGATCATCAGATCCCTCTGTCTTCATGACATGAGGCCCTTAACCTGCTGCGCCATCTGGGAAAGTGGTGCGTCATCGATACCCAGCTCTTCCAGCTTCGCAAGGGTGTTCAGCAGGTACTCCGAATTCGGGCCAGAGGGCCCGACCGCCTGGGCGATGATCTTGGCCTGATCTGCGGGATCCATATCGCCGCGATACTGTTCGTGGCTGCGGTCCAGGATATAGCAGATCGCGTCCCGGGCCTCTCCCTGCCCCGGTCCATCATCCAACAGTGTCACGGGATAAAGCGTTTCGAAATAGGCATAGGACACCAGTTCCCGTTCCGCCAAGTATTCCCGCACCGACTGTTCCTTGGTCGGACAGACGCGCAGCGCCACGCCCGTGCACTGATCCCCGGGCGACCAGTCGAGACCCAGCACCAGACCGGGAAATTCCGGTGTTCCGCGATAGTGCTTCGAGGTCAGGCCGAAGCGCCGCACGAAGCCGTCCAGCCGGGCGATCCGGCGTTCGAGATAGTCGAAGCCCGGTTTCCAGATCAGCGATCCGTACGCGAAGACCCAGTATTCGCGTGGTTGTGTGCACTGCGATAAAGCCATATCTGAGGAGCTATGCGATGGGGGCGCCGGCTGCAAGGGAGACCCGCGTGGTACGTATCGTTAAGTGGTTGATCGGGCTTGTCGTGATTGCAGCCCTGGGCTGGTCCGGCTGGTGGTATCTGGGTGCGACGGGCCAGGAAGCCGGGATCCGGGCTTGGTTGGAAAAACAGCGGGATCGCGGCTGGCAAGCCGAGGCGCGCGATATCGATGTGTCCGGCTATCCCACGGACTTCCGTATGGTGGCCACAGACATCGAGCTTGCAGACCCGCAAACCGGTTGGGCCTGGCGCTCGCCGGAACTGAAGGCTGACAGCCAGGCTTCGGTGCCGACCCGCATCAATGTGACCTGGCCTGCAAAGCATTCGATTGCGGTGCCGGAAGATCAGGTCACGATCACGTCCAAGAAGATGGAAACCTTGTTGGATCTGCGCCCTGGCCCGGCAATGGAACTGCGCGAGGCCGCCAGTCAGATCGAGGCACTGGTGCTGACCGCCCGATCAGGTTGGAAGGCAGATGCAAAATCGGCCAATCTGCAACTCTTAGAGCGTGCTGCCGACACAGCGCCCGAAAATAGCTATAACCTCAAGGCTGTCGCAGTGGATGTGACGCTGCCGAAGGAACTGGTGGCGCAGATAGATCCAACGGGCTGGCTGCAGCCCAAGATCGGCACGTTGACCTTTCTGGCGCATGGGGCCTTCGATGATCCACTGGACCGCAAGACGGTCGAGGATGGCCGACTGGCGCTGCGCCAGGCCACTATCCGAGAGGCCGGGTTCGAATGGGGCGATATGCGCTTGGTGCTGAAAGGGTCTTTCGAAGTCGATGACTTCGGCTATCCCGTCGGGTCCATCGAGATCGAGGCGAACGAATGGCGCCAGATGGTGCGCCTGGCCCGCCGATCAGGAGTGATCGACCGTAACCTGGAAGCAAACATCGTCCAGGGGATCGAGCTGTTCACGGCGCTTTTGGGTGGCGGCGATGATCTGAGCGCCCCGTTCGGCCTGTCGGATGGCAAGATCAAGCTTGGCCCATTCGCAATCGCGGACGCGCCCAGGCTGGCGCCGCCACGATGACTGCCGGGAAGCCTGGGCTTTCACCATGCGCCGAAGTCGACGTGCTGAAGTGCCCAGACGGTCATTTCCGTCCCAGAATATCGGTTGCCATGGCCCGAGGGTCGCGTTGCGGCCACCGCCCGGCATCGACGGCATGCAGGAAATCCTCGACCAGGCGGTTGAATTCGGCCGCAGTCTCTAGATTGATCGTGTGCCCAGCATTGGGAATGACCGCCAAAGCGGCACTCGGAACTTCCCGCTTCATCAAAAGACCCGGCTGAAGACAGGGCCAGTCTTCGTCACCGGTCAGGATCAATGTGGGCCGCGTGAGATCCCGCATCTGATCGACCAATTCGTAAAGCGATGGGCGTGACGCTTGGACACCGCGCAGGGTCTGTGCGGAGCCCTTGGCGGAATGCTCGATCAGCTGGTCGCGGAACTCGGCCCAACCACGGGGGTCGTTATTCTGGAACTGCACGCGCGTCGGTCCCAGGGCATAGGCTTCTGCCGTCTCTTCCATTGGTAAGTCTTCGAAACGGCGCGCGGCGTCTTCTGCCTCGGCAGCGAACTGCTGGCGCTTGTCAGGCTCTGCGCCGTATCCGCAGCCCGCAATGACAAGCGAGCGCACCCGATCAGGATACGCGAAGCCGAAATGCAGCGCTGCAAAACCGCCCATCGAAAGGCCAACCACATGCGCTTGATCGATCCCGCAGCCATCCAGGACGGACAGGATGTCGTCACGCGCGCGTGCCTGCGAATACATCGCAGAATCTTCTGGGATGTCCGATGGATGAAAACCGCGAGCCGAGAACGTCACGCAGCGGTAGCGGCGCGAGAAGTGCCGGACCTGGGGCTCCCAACTGCGCCAGTCCCCGGCAAATTCGTGGACAAAAACAACCGGCACACCGGTGCCAGTGTCCTCGATATAGAGTTCAACGCCATCTTCGGTGGTGATCTTCGGCATGGGTCTGGATCCATCGGTCTTGGAGCGATCAAGTGACAGTGCTGCTGTTCACCGCCTTTGCAACCGAAAATGCGGCACGTCAGGCTGGTCCGGCATTTTGTGGAGTTGTGACGGCTGGCGATCTGATGGTTTATCTGGTAAAATTTGGGCAAAATTTAACTTTAAGAAATCTGTGCAAAATACTGATATAAAAGCAATTAATGTATGTATACTATTCTGAAGCCGGAACCAACCAACGCAAAACCCCTGTGTATTGCAGTACCGCTTCCCTGCTACTAGTCTTTGCAAAATTCGGCGCCATTGGAGTCAGCCAAGCCGCGATCGAGCAACCAAAGTACCGGTAATGGGAAGTGGGTTTGAACCTCGACATCGACGAACACCAGATAGGATTAATCCGCGCAAGTTGGGCACATGCAGCGGCAGACCCGGCCACTGCAGCGCGGCTGTTCTATGGGCATTTGTTTCAAGAGCATCCGCGTCTGAGACCGATGTTCGGCGAGGACATGACCAGCCAAGGACGGAAGTTGATGGACACGATCAACTTTGTCGTCGACCACCTGGACGAGCCCGAAGCCCTAGACACGCCGGTCAGCGATCTGGGTGTGCGTCACCAGGGATATGGCGTTGCGCCCGATGATTACGGACCGGTCGGTGGCGCACTGATCTGGACATTCCAGCACTTGCTGGGCGACGGGTTCACGGCGGAAACGGAAGCGGCATGGACCAAGGTCTATACGCACTTGGCAGATGCCATGACGACGGCAAAAGCCTAACCGCCGCTTATATCCTTTCGTATAGCCCGACCATCCTGATGCACTCCAGCGTCATGCGGTTTCTTCAGGTATGGCATGCCGATGCAGATTTTTACTCATGTTCAGACGGTTTCGGACGGCACGACGCTGCGCCTGTCGATTGCAGACACCTGGCCCGATACCGCGCCAAGCTTTATCTCCATCCACGGTAGCGTTGACGCCGGCCTCTCCGATCTGCACCAACTTGTGGGTGCAATGGACCAGACCGCCGTGCATGGGGCCACGTCCTGTTTGGGCGTTATGTCGGACCGGGGCGCTGAATGCGCGGGCGCCTTCGGCGCGTTCGCAATATATGACGACGCAGGCGATTATGGCACTGCGGCCGCCGATATATCCGATGACCCTGTCGCTGCCAGCGCGTCCGCTGCCCAGGCGGCGCTGGCCAATGCCGGGCGTAGCGGCGAGGCCCCGGATCTGGTCTGGATCTCCAGCGCCCCAGGCATGGAGGAAGCGGTTTTGGCCGGTGTCCAATCCGTGGTTGGAACGCAGGTTCCAATTGTCGGCGGCAGCGCGGCGGACAATGCGATCCAGGGGGACTGGCAGGTCTTTGACAGAACCCACAGATTTTCAACCGGCGTGGTCGTATCGGTCCTGTTTCCGTCCACCGAGGTTTCGATCAGCTTTCAGAACGGCCATGCCCCGGAAGGCTCGGTCGGACGGCTGACCAAGGCCGAAGGTCGGCGGATTTACGAAATCGACGGACGTCCCGCTGCCAGTTTCTGCGCCGAATGGGGCGGCTCCGCAGCGGTGAACACGGACGCGCCCGTGCAGATTCTATCGCAAAGCACCTTTGCGCCTCTGGGACGACAGGTCGGCGATGTTGCCTCGGTTCCCTTCTATCTCTTGCTGCACCCTGCCACGGCACATCCCGACGGCTCGATCGATGTCTTCGCCGATGTTGTCGAGGGTGAGGAACTGCACTTGATGACCGGATCACAGGACAGCTTGATTTCCCGCGCCGGGCGCGTTGCACAGCAGGCAAAGGACGGATTGCAGGGCGCAGAGCCTGCGGGCGCCTTGGTGGTCTATTGCGGGGGCTGCATGTTGGCGGTTCAGGACCGAATGAACGAAGCGGCTGAAGGGATTAACCAGGCCCTAGGCAATGTGCCTTTTCTGGGCACCTTTACCTTTGGCGAGCAGGGCCAAGTCCTGAACAGCGAAAACTGCCATGGAAACCTCATGATTTCGTGTATCACGTTCGCCAGCTAGGCGAGTGCGATGGACACGGAAGAACGGCTGAGAGAGGCACTTCTGGAGCTTGCGCAGCTGCGTGCGCGAGAACAAGCCATCGCGCGCGAGCAAGCGGCCGTGTTGGATGGGTTGGAGAAAATCACCTCTGCACCCAGCCCGGCCGCGGCGGTGGATGCGTTGTTGACGTCGGTTCAAAGCGCGATCGCCTGTGACGCCGTTCTTTTGGGTGAGGCAAACGGTCAGAAGATCACGATAAGTGCGTCCTCCATTCGCGGGCTTGGCATCATCGGGGAAAAGGCCGTCGCGTTTCTGACAACACGCCGCCGAAGGGTCACGGACCTGTCGTCAATCGATGGTGTCGATCTGACCGGGCATCCGGAAGAAGCAAAGTTTGCGTCTCTGTTATCGTCGCCGGTCGCGTTTGCGGAAGGATCGACCCTGATCCTGATCTGCCTCAGCACAAAGCAGGCGCATTTCCAGGCAAATGACCTGAAGCTTCTTGAGCGCATGACCAGCCTGGCCGCGCAGGCCCTGCGCTCGATCCGTCTGTTCGAGCGAAACTCGCTTTTGGCCGAGGTCATTGATGGGTCCTCGGCCAGCATATCCATCGCAGATGCAGGCGATCCTGCATTGCCGTTGATCTATGTAAATGAGGCCTTCGAGATCATGAGCGGCTATTCCCGGGCAGATGCCTTGGGCACAAATTGCCGCTTCCTGTCGGTCGAGCCGCCTAACTCGCAGGAACGAACGCGTCTGCGCCAAGCAGTCAAGGATCAGGTTCCGGGGGTTTTTGAGGTTCGCAACAAGCGCGCCGATGGGGTGGAGTTCTGGAACCGGTTGACGCTGTATCCCGTTCAGGTCGGTCGAGATAAGCGGCCATACCTGGTCGCCACCCAGGAAGACATCACGCACACGAGGGAAGCCCAAGCCGAACGGGACGCCGCGCGAACGCAGCTGATGTCCGCCTTGGCGGGCACGCGCGAAGGCTTTCTGTTGCTTGATGAGCAAGGGATCATTCAGGTCGCCAATGCGCGGTTTCGAGACTTCTTCGAAACATCCTCGGGCCAGTGGACACCCGGGCGTAGCTTTGTCGACGCCATGACGGGCCGGCTGGCGGGGCTGGGACAAGATCGAAATTCGGCCCGCAAAGATGCCCGCGTCCGGTTTGACCAGTTGACTGCAGGTAACAAAGACCGGGAAGAGCTGTTACCCGATGGCCGGATCCTTCTGGTCAACGATACCGCCGTGCCGGATGGCGGTTTTGTTTCGGTTGCAACGGACATCACGACGATCAAAGCCACCGAACGGCGCTTGGCTGAACGGATGGTCGCGATCGACTCTGCGCAAGACGGTGTTGCGATCACCGATGGTGACGGCCGCTTTGTCTATCTGAACCCCAGCCACGTGACGATGTTTGGGTATGACAGCGCGCTCGACCTGATCGGCAGGTCTTGGACCAAACTTTATCGGCCTGAACAGGCGGCGTTCCTGCAAGAAGAAGCGATGCCGGTGCTGCTGTCAGAAGGCCGCTGGCGCGGTGACATCCCTGGCATTCGCAGGGATGGCACCGAGATCATGCAGGACGTGTCGCTGACGCGTCTGGACGGTGTTGGTCTGATCTGCGTCACCCGGGACATCTCTGACCGGTTGCGCGGAGAGGCAGAGCGCGCGGCCCTGCGGGATCAGTTGGCGCAATCTCAAAGACAAGAGGCCATCGGCCAGTTGGCAGCAGGGATCGCGCATGATTTCAACAATGTCTTGGCGGTGATCGAAGGATCGGCGCACCTGTTGGAGGCGGACGCGGGTGACAGCGCGGCTTTGGCCCATGTTCAGCGCATCCTATCGGCCAGTGAGCAGGCGAAGAACCTGGTTGCCCGCATGTTGGATTTCGGGGCGCGTGTTTCAGAGAAGCAGCACACCGATTTACGAGAGCCGCTGGGTGATGCAATTGCGCTGATCAAGTCCGGCTTGCCGGCGCAGATCCACTTGTCAGTTCAAACACCTAAAGACGCGATCATCGCCGAGGTCGACACCACCGATATCATTCAGGTCGTGTTGAACCTGGGGATCAATGCCAGGGACGCGATGACGTCAGAGGGGACTTTGTCGATTTCCCTTCGACACGCCGGATCGCTGCCGACGGAGGTGCCAGCGATCGGGCGTCTGGACCCCGACCGGGCCTATGCCCTGATCTCGATCGAAGACACCGGCACTGGCATTCCTGAGCAACAGCTCAGCACGGTTTTCGATGCGTACCTGTCAACCAAAGGCGAAGATGGCACCGGGCTTGGTCTGGCGGTCGTGGCCAGCATCGTAACCGGGATTGACGGCGCTTTGTTTGTCGCCTCCAACGTCGGAAAGGGCTCGCGCTTCGACGTCTACTGGCCGTTGCGTCATGTGGATCTTGAACAGGTGCCCACAACCGCCTTGGCGCAACCCGCCCGGTTGGATGGCCGCCCGATCATCATTGTCGATGATGATGGCCCGGTTGCCGAGATCATGGCGGCCGCACTTGAACGTGCGGGGGCTGAAACGGCGATCTGCACCGATCCGCGCGACGCAATCGAAGCGATCAAGGACGACCCCGATCATTGGGCTCTGGTGATCACTGATTTTGACATGCCAGTGATGAATGGTGCTGATTTGGCACAGAAAATTCAGGTAGCCTGCCCCAGCAAGGCCATGATTTTGTGTACAGCTTTGCCTGACTGGCAAGGACGTTCACGGGTCAGCGCCGATCTGTTTGCGCGGGTACTACAAAAGCCCGTTGATCCTGATCTTTTGGTGGCTACAGTTTCGTCTTGCCTCGATACATCGGACAGTGAGGCCGACAATGGCGAGAATTCTGATCGCTGACGACCATGAACTGGTGCGGGACACGATCTCGGCGTTCATCGAACGCGAGGATGGCATGAGTGTGGAAACCGTTGACAGTTTCCATGCGGCATCCAAGCAGCTGCAAGAAGATGGTCCCTACGACCTGGTCTTGTTGGACTATGACATGCCCGGCATGAACGGGTTGGACACGCTAACAGATGCGATGGAGCAGAACGCAGGCAACCCGGTGGGCATACTTTCCGGTATTGCCAATAAGTCGGTGGCTGAAGAAGCCCTGGCAAAGGGGGCTGCGGGTTTCTTGCCGAAGACGATGGCTGCAAAGTCCCTGGTCAACGCCGTGCGCTTTATGATTGCTGGCGAACAGTATGCGCCGCTGGACTTCATGACCAAGCAGGATGATGAAGCGGCCCATCCGCTGGCGCAGCAACTCTCTCCGCGCGAGCTGGAAGTCCTGGGCGGGCTGTGCCGTGGACTTTCAAACAAAGAAATCGCGCGCGAGATCGATCTGCAAGAGGTCACGATCAAGCTGCACGTCAAGACCCTGTGCCGGAAGCTCGATGCACGCAATCGGACGCACGCCGCGATGATCGCCAAGGATCAAGGGCTCTTCTAAAACGGAAAACGGCCCGCCGGAGGAGGGGTAATCCGGCGGGCCTGACTAGGAAGAGCGCTGATCAGAAGATCAGAGCGTCGAAGACGTGGTCTGCAAATGCGTCTTCGTGGTTGGAACTATCGATCAGCTCGATAACGCCACTTCCCAGGATGAGTGTGACCGTGAAATCAGCGGACTGGGTCAAGTTCTGGGCTGCCCAATCCACCGCGGATTGCCCACCGGCCAAAAGGTCAAGGTCGCTAAGATCGATTTGATCCAGCTCTGATGCTTTGCGCGTCAGGTCTGTGATCACATCTGTAGATCCATCCAAGTCGGCCAGGCGGAAAGCGAAGCGATCGCTGCCGCCGCCGCCCGTCATCACATCGGCACCGGTCCCGCCGCGCAGGAAATCGCGATCCGCGCCACCGGCCATGATGTCATTGCCCAAGCCACCGGCCAGATAGTCTTTGCCGGCGCCACCTGTCATGACGTCGTCGCCGGACCCGCCTTTCAAACGGTCGGCCCCATCACCGCCGGAAATGGTGTCATTACCGGCCCCGCCGTCGAGCTGATCGTTGCCGGCATCGCCATCCAACGTGTCATTACCTGACCCGCCGAACAACCGGTCTACGCCAAAGCCGCCGCTGGCAGCATCGTTGCCCGAAGCTCCGTCCAGTTTGTCGTCGCCGTCGCCCCCAGTCAGGACATCGTCGCCCGATCCACCGGACAGTTCGTCAGCACCAGCGCCGCCATCCAGCGTATCGTTGCCGCTGCCTGCGGTGGCAGTGTCGTTGCCAAGTCCGCCGGCAAGTGCATCGTCCCCCGATCCGCCGGACATTGTGTCATCGCCTGTGCCGCCGAACAGCGCATCGGCTTCCGAGCCACCAAAAAGTGCGTCGTTGCCGCTGCCGCCGAAAAGCTGGTCCATGCCCGAACCTGCGGTCAGCAGGTCGTCGTCAGCGCCGCCAAACAGCGCGTCATGCCCTGCCGAGCCATCCAATGTGTCGTTGCCAGCGCCGCCAGTTAGAACATCATCGTCTTCTGCCAGAAGGTTCCCAAACTGATCGAAACGGCGGCCTTGATCATCGTAGACGGAGATGATGCCGCTGCCACTGTTGGGTCCAGCGCCACCGAACAACACGTCCATCGCATCGCCGCCGTCCAACACATCGCCGCGCGATCCGCCGATCAGCACATCCTCGCCCAGACCGCCGGAGGCGGTGTCCTGGCCAGCTTCGCCGTAGAGCATGTCATCGAAGGTGTCTTCAGGATCGGGTGCTTCGACCAGCGTCGGGTTCCGTATCAGGACCGGTGCGTCATCTTCGATGACTGACGTGCCACTAATGGCCCGTGGATCCGCAGCGCCGTCGTTGTTCCTGACGGCCTGCGCATCGGCAACCAATTCCAACCGAGCGGTGCCAGTGTCGGGATCAAGCACCACCTGGTAGATCCCACCAGAGTTTGCAGTGGCATTCTCCATATCGTGGTCGCCGTTATTGCCCCCGACATAGAGATTGCCGTCGACATCCAAAAAAGCGGCTCCGAAAGTCATCTTGGGGATGCCTTGCTGGATCACGTCGCCGACCAAGGTTTCGGCAAGATCGACGGTCGAGAAGACCGGATCTCCACCTTCGACCACACCCGAGACATCGACGATCAGCAGCTTGCCGATATCGCCTTCGGCGGCAGGTCGGGCAACCCCCATGAAACGCTGGTTGGCCTCGTCATAGGCCACATCCAGGACCTTGTCCGTCACCATGTCCTTGGGAAACTTCCAGACATCGATGGCGTCGGCATTGCCCGCAGCCAATTCGCTGACATCGATGCGAGAGATGTGGTCCATGTCTGAATCGAAGGTCCAGAGATTGCCCTGCCCGTCAAAATCGCCGACCCAGGAAGCATAGGGCGCGTCTCCGATCACATAGGTCTGCCCCTCTGCATCGATCGTGACGACATTCGATTTTGCAACCGCGTTGCCCAGGGAATCGACGCCCGCGCTGGTCGCGATCGCATACAGCAGGTCGTCTTCGGTGTTGAAACCCATGCCGTTATAGACATGTCCAGCCGCGGATCCGATCGCCTGGTAGGTCGAGGTGGCCGGATCAAAGGCATGCAAAATCGATTCCATGACCTGGTAGAAATTAGCCTGGCCGGGTGCAAAGGCGCGGACGATCTGGCTCTGCCCATCGATCTCAAACGTCCGCTCATATGACGGCACAGGTCCGTCGAAAAGTATGGTTGGGCCATCGCCACCCGCGCCTTCAGCGGTTTGCAGTGTCAGCAGATCGTCATTGCCAGTCCCCTGGACTTGCAGTTCCTGGGCATCGAACTCGGCGCCATCGGCATCGAAGCGGCCAACCTCGACCCCATTCCAGAAGACGATAATTGCGCCGCTCGCCGCGCCTGAGGCAAGGTTTGCAGCCAGATCAAGCGACAGCGTGTAACTGGTGCCTTCGCGGGTCGCGACGGTCTGGCTGGCGGTGACATCGCCCTGGCCATTACTGGCAACGGTCCAGCTATCATCGTTGCCGAGCTGCGATAACGTCAGCGCTGCTTCGGGAAGAGCCAGAAGGTTGGCGCCGCTGAAGTCGCCTGCGATTTCGTCGTTGCCGGCGCCGCCATTGATTGTGTCGTCTCCGGCAAGGCCGATGAGAAGGTCAGCGTTGGATGTGCCAGTCAGAATTTCGCTGAGACCACTGCCGATGACCGACGTGATATTCGGTTGCTCACTCATTTTGTTTTCCTGATTAGATCTGCCGGACACCGCGGCCCGGACATGCATGGCAGCGCCCGAAGCAATGCCGGGCGCTGAGGGTTATGGGATCACCAGCCGATGCCTTCGTAGTTGATGCCGGCGGGCACGTCGTCGAAAAGGCGGGCCAGATCAATGATGCGGCCAAATTCGTACCAACCAACGAGGTCGCGGAATTCCTTGGTCGCTTGCGTCATCACGGCCACGGGCGCTTCGGCCAGAACAGCCTCGCCTGAAGTCCGCAGCATCTTCGGCAAGTCTTCGACCAGGTGCATCAGGTCGGGCCGCGAATGCTGCACATAAGCGAGTTGCTGCGCGATCGGCGTGTCCTGGCTGATTGTCGGATCGTAGGCGATCACCTCGATCCCATCCGCCATCAGCCGGGCAATCAGATCCAATGCCGGACTTTCGCGAAGATCGTCGGTGCCGGGTTTGAACGCCAAGCCAAGGATGCCAACCTTCGTCGCACCGGTTTTCTTGACCATGCGCACGGCTTCGTCGATCTGACGATCATTCGAGGGCAGCAGCGCATCGATCAGCGGGACCTTCGCACCAGCCTTACCGGCAAGGTGCGTCATGGCCCGGACTTCCTTGGGCAGGCAAGAGCCGCCAAAGGCGAAGCCAGGTTTCAGGTAATAGGGCGACAGGTTCAGCTTTGTGTCCTGGACAAAGATGTCCATGACGTCGTGGCTGTCGACGCCCATTGGCTTGCAGATGCGGCCGATCTCGTTGGCAAAGCAAACCTTCGCGGCATGCCAGACGTTGTCGACATATTTGACCATCTCGGCCGTTTCGATGGACGTGACAATGGAGTTTGCATCGACAGGATCATAGATCCGCGCCAGAATTCGCGCAGCGCGCTCATCGTTGGCGCCGATCACGGTTTTGGGCGGCGCGTGAAAGTCTGCGACGGCCACGCCTTCCCGCAGAAACTCTGGATTGAAACAGACGCCAAAGTCATCGCCAAGAACGCCGCCGCAGGCTGCCTCGATCTCCGGCACCATAACTTCCATGGTGGTACCTGGCGGGATCGAACACCGCATAACCACCAAGTGGTAGCCTCGCTTACCTCTCAGACCAAACCCGATGGCCTGCGCCGCCTTCCGAATGAATGTTGTATCGCAACCGCCATCCTGTGAGGTAGGCGTGCCAACTGACACGAAGGTGACGTCTGTATTCTTAACGGCATCGACAATGTCGGTAGTTGCGGAAACCAGGCCAGTCTCAACCCCTTGAGACAACAGGCGACCCAGGTCTTTTTCATGAATCGGAGACCGTCCTTCCGCGATCGTGACGACTTTATCTTCGTCCATATCCACGCCAATCACGCGATGGCCCAGGCTGGACAGACAGGCGGTTGAAACCGCGCCGACATAGCCCAAACCAATGACGCTAATTGAAGGCTTCGCATCGATCAGACGCAGCGTATCAGCGCTGAATTCAGTGGCAGTATTGATGGTGTCAAACATCTTGCAGACCTTTCCTGTGTTTCTCTGAAAATGATCTAACCGTCTGCAAAACAGGAATAAATTAGCCGGGAGTATGCTTAACGAAACCTTTCGGACGGGCCGCTATACCTTTGGATAACCATGCCGTACCGAAGGTCTGACAGATGTGGCGGACAGCCGGAAAGGGGCCGTCTTTTTGCCCTGATTGTTGTGGTGCATTGCGCGGTCACGCCCCCTGAAGAGCGGAGCGATAACGTCAAGATCCGCGCAGCCCACCCACCCGCGTGACCGCGCTGCAACCGATTCGCAGTTTTCAGAAGGTCAGTAGCCCAGCGTCAGCCGGACAAAGGCTGCCGACGGCATCTCGACCAGGCCAGTATAAAGCATTGTGCCCAGAAAAAGCAGCGCCACAGACAGGATTGTCAGATACATCGCCATCCCATCGCGCGCCATGGCCGTGACGGACCCACCGCCAAAACCCGCGGATTGTGCCCCGCGGTTCGACCATTTCTGTTTGCTGAGGCGCCACAGGCAATAAACCTTTACCGAGGCGTTGATCAGCTGGTTGAAGTAGAGGATCCAAGGATAGTTCAGGTTCACCTCGCGGGCGTATTGGAACAATACCAGCGACAGCAACATCCGGCTGACCGCGATGAACAGGATATAGGCGATCAGATATTGCACGCCGATCAGGATCGACGCCGATATCGCGAGGCACGGGCTGACCAGCATGGTCCACATTGAAATCCGCTGATCGACCAGGCACCACCAGATGAAGAATGGCATCCGTTTTGGCCCCAGCGAAATTGCCCGCGCGCCATTGCGCAGCATATTGCCGGACCAACGGCGGAAGTTCTGGACCATCCGCTCTAGCCCGCCGCCTTCGATAACCTCTATCGTGAAGCCCAACGCGTCAGGGACATAGAGCATGCGCGCATTGTGCTTCAGCAGATAGTACCAGGTTGATTTGTCATCGCCCGACAGGAAGCGGAAGTTTCCCCAGAGCCAATGATCTAGATGGTCAGCCTCGAGCAGGCGGATAAATTCGCGGCGTAGCAGATGCCTTGCGCGGAAAACCGACATCCTGCCCGTCAGCGTCAGCACCCGGCCTGAAACCGCGTGGCTTTGCATTGCAAGGCGACGCTGGGCGAACCGCATTTTCAGCCATGTCGCAACCCATTTGGGGCCGATGCAGATGACTTCCTCATCCGTCGTGCAGGCCTGGAGGTCCGGATAGACTTTGAAAAGCGGCAAGCAGCGGCGCACGGCGCCTTCGCCCAAAACGAAGTCGCCATCCATGAAGATGACCAGATCATCATCGCGGACGCCAGCCCGGGACATCGCGCGCAGGACCGTTCCAATGGCAGCACGTTTACCCGGCACATTTTGACGGATGATACGCAGCGCGACGTCGTCATCGGCCGCATGGGTGCGGACCAGCCGCTCGATGATAATCTCGTCAAAGCTGTCCGATGATCCGAGCCAGATTGTGCCTGGAACCCCGGATGCCTTGATTTCAGACAGGATCGAAAGGACCACCCGTTCGGTGATCTCTTCATGTTCCTTGTAGGTTGTCATCATGAAGTGCAGGTGGCGGGGTCGCCAGCCTTCTTCCCAGGCTTGCTCGCCCGCATCGCGCATCCCGGGATAGACAAATCGGCCGTAGAGAAAGGCGCGGATTGCGTGGGTGAACCACCAGCCGTATCGCCAGATACCAAGGAAGCCGATCACCAAGGTGATCTCGCGCACCACTGGATCGAAAATCTGGTTCGGAAATGCCAGCAAACCCGCAAAGCAGGCGCCGAAGTAGAGCATGATCTGATAGAGGATCACCACATTCCACTTTTGCGCCCGGGTCGGCGCATAGGCGAGTTGACGGTCAATTTCGGTCGTATCCAGCTTCTCAGACATCGTCGCCGACCGGGGATAAGCGCCCGGTCAAATCCTGACGGACCGTATCGGTACCGCGCCGGTCAAAGTGCACGATCGCCGGCAAGCCCGAGGCAATGGCCTGCGAGCCACTTTCGAGCGTCAAAATCACCCGAGCCGAACGATCCTGAGGGCCGCGCCAGATGTATTGGGCCTCTTGCTCGTCGACAAAGCCTGTCGTCCGATCGATCTGAGCAATCGTTGCACGCATCTTGCGGTCGATGGAGGGCAGAAAAACCACCGCACCATCGCCAAGTCCGACCTGCAGGATCTCTTCTTGGTTCAGATAGGCCTCGATCACCGGAGGCACATCGTGTTCGACGCTGATCAGGCTGGTGCCGCGCAGAAGCGGGGTGTTTTGGGCATGCAGGACCTCAAGGACACGACCGTCAAAGGGCGCAACCATCGCCAAGGCGGCTTTACGTTCCAACAGAACCGCCAGACGTGCCGCAGCATCATCGCGGGCGCTTTGTGCAACGCTGAGGTCTACTTCCAGAAGGTCGAGATCGACAATGAACTCCCGCCCGTTGTGATGGCGAGTGACCGCCACTTCATGCAGCGTTGATTTACGGGCGGCCATCAGGCGGGCCGATGTCAAACGGGATTTTGCCAAAGCATCGGCAGCCAGCGCCTCGTCCAACTGTGCCTGTGTGGCAAATCCCTTGGCCTTGAGCCGCACGATCCTCTCGAGATGGCGGGCCGTCCGGTCCTTGTCATCCTTCAGGCCGTCAACCTCGGCATCCGTAATCCTCGCATCGGTTTCATTGATGACCTGATAGTCGGCCAAACGGACGCGTTCGATCTCGATCGTCGCCCGTAGACGGGCGACCGCTGCGTCTGCTGCGCTGAGCGCGATGCGCTGATCATCGATCTTCGCCTGAAGCTCTGGATCGTTCACGACAGCAAGCAAATCACCTGAGCGAACCCGGGCGCCTGCATCAGTTCGATACGCGGCAATCCGGCCATCGACGGGCATCGCAAAGACTTCGACCGGGCGGGACACGACGGCCGTCTGAACTTCCAGCTTCACGAAGTTTGCGTGGATCAGAATGCCGACATAACCGAACACCACGATCCCCAGCAGCAGATAGAATGCCGACATAACGAAGGGGCGCAAACGACGCCGGGGCGGGGAAACTGGCGTCTTGGGTTTATCTGGTTCGACCGAGATCGGATCTTCGGGCGTGTCTATCCGCAGCAGCGCGTCATCGGTCGCCGTCATTCTGCCGTTCACCAGATCAGCGGCAAACTGGTCCAGTAGGGCCTTGCTGCGTTGTGGCAGGTCAACGAAGTCAAATGCATCTTCGCCAATCGGCTCCAACCCGGCGGGAATGGCGATCTCGTACCCCTGAAAGTCTAGATAGAGAACAGCATTCGCGTTCTTTTTCCCGTCCGGCCAGGCGCAATCGTCGAGAACCACGCCGCGCGTGCTCCATGACTGGACGCGTTGGCGGTGCCCGTTCTCGATCGAGAGCCAGAGCGGTGCAGTTATCGGATACCCCATAAGGGCACTTGGTCTGTCGCGAATGACTTTCATTTCGGCCATCTCCTTGCGGACCGAATATGATTTTCATCGGTGCAGCGATCCATTGCCCGTCCGAACAGATTGGGCGTTCATTCGATGAGGGAGCTATCCTTTGGTATAGGAGTCGGGTTTTGGCACGCATGCCTAATCTGGCGATGAAATTCAGGCGCATTCGAGTACGAAATCGCCTTCTGCAAACAGTCCGTGCACCCTTAGCCGATCAGCTCTGCTTTACTACCGTTTGGCATTAGAATGGCACCATCCGGAAAGGATGATCGCGGGATGCCAGCGTCATCTGGCTGGCCTGACATCAGAGCCATTACTGCGCCGAAGAGCGGCCAATCCGGAACGCATCCAGGCCATAACGGGCATAAAGCACATATGCAGTGACGACGGCGCCGGATATCAGATATAGCGCCGACGCCCCAAGGCCGAGCTCTGCAGTCAAGGCAAGCCCCACAAGTGGTGCGAAGGCTGCGCCGAATATCCACGACAGATTGGTTGAGATCGCCCCACCGGAAAAGCGATACTGAGGCTCGAACCTGGCAGGCGCGATCGAGCTGGACTGGCCAAATGCCAGCCCCAGTAGCGTGAAGCCGAAAATGATGTAGATCCAGGGATACCCATCCAACGTCGAAATGGTCAGGCAGAAGAGCGGGATCAGAAGTGTGCACATCCCCAGGACTTTGGGCCGCCCGTAAATGTCTGAAAGGTACCCGGAGGCGATGGTCGCAAAAACACCCAACATGCCGCCAATCAGTTGCAGCATCAGGATATAGCTGATCTCGTCCGCCGAATAGAGCAACGCGTAGGCCAGTGGGAAGACCGTGACCATGTGAAACAAGGCATAGCTGGCCAATGGCATAAACGCCGTAATCAGAATGGGCCGCAGCTGATTGCGAACCGTAGGCATAAGCGGCGCGGGTTCAGGCGGCAGTTTATCCGGCCCGAAATCCGCGGTCAGCAAACGCAGTCGCGCGAACAGAGAAACGACGTTCACCGCCATCACGCCGAAGAACGCGAAGCGCCAGCCGTACTGAATGAATTCCTCGTCCGTCAGAAAGCCCGTCAGCACATAAAACAGCGACGCAGCGACGCAGAAACCGATGGGTCCGCCAAGCTGCGGCACAATGCCATAGAGGCCCTCTCGCCCCTTCGGAGCGGCGTTCTGCAATTGCAGTGAAATGCCATCCCAGGCACCGCCAAGGCCGATTCCCTGGGCAATACGCAGGCCTGCCAACAAAACCGGGGCCAGCCACCCGACAGCCTCGTAACTTGGCAACAGACCTATTGCGACGGTCGAGCTGCCAAGAACCATCAGCGCCATTGAGACGCGCCCCACTTGTCCAAAACTCTGTTGAACATAGTTCCCGAGTGCGCTGCCGATCGGCCGCGCCAGAAATGCCAGCGGAAACACTGCAAAGGACAACAAAGTGCCTGTGACCGGTTCGAAATTCGGGAAGAACAGCCGCGGAAAAACCAGTGCCGAGGCGATCGCATACACAAAGAAGCCGAAAAAGTCGGTGACTCGTGCCATAATGACTGTGGTCACCACTTCATCGACTGTGGCAGCGTGTATCTTCGTGCTTTCAGCTTTATCCACGGTTTTGCTCATCAATTTGTCGCAGCCCTACCATACTGAACATTAACAAAGGGGTGCGAAGTTTTGTTGCAGCGCAGCATCTTGTACCACGATGATCTTAGGACGTACATGCACCTAAGGCACGCGATATCAAGATGTCGACAACCGACAAACCTTCGGCAGGAGCCGTAGACAATGGTTGACCCGATGACGATAGCTAGAACCACAGTATTGGTGGGCGCAGCATTACTGCTTTCAGGATGTGAATTGATTGTCCTGGATGCCCCTGGGGATGTAGCGGCGCAGCAAGGCGATCTGATCATTTATGCGACTGTGTTGATGCTGATCGTGATTGTCCCCGTCATGGCTTTGACGGTCTTCTTCGCCTTCAAATATCGCGAATCAAACAAGGACGCGAATTACGAGCCGGATTGGGACCACTCGATCAGCCTGGAAATCGTGGTCTGGTCGGTCCCGCTGGCGATCATCATTTGCCTGGCCGGATTGACCTGGGTCGCGACGCACCGGCTGGAACCTTACGATCCCTTGCGCCGCATCTCTGAGGACCGGGCGATAACGCCTTTTGACAAGCCGATGGTGGTCCAGGTTGTGGCGATGGATTGGAAATGGCTGTTCATCTATCCCGAGCACGGCATCGCGACGGTGAATGAGGCAGCCGCAATTGTCGACCGGCCAATCGAATTCCAACTGACCTCGGCCACGGTGATGAACTCTTTCTACATCCCGGCATTGGCGGGTCAGATCTATGCCATGGCGGGCATGCAGACCGAACTGAACGCCGTGATGAACGAGCCGGGCACCTATCACGGGATTTCCGCCAACTATAGCGGCGCAGGATTCTCGCACATGCACTTTGATTTCCACGCCTTTGACCAGGCCGGTTTCGATGAATGGGTCGCGACTGTGAAGGCCGAGAACAAGATTCTGGACCGCGAGGCTTATGTCGACCTGGAAGATCCGACGATCAATCACCCGATCGTCTATTTCGGTGGAATCGAAAACGACATGTGGGAGCGGATCGTCAACATGTGTGTCGGAGGCGACGATCTCTGCCGGCATGACATGATGATGGTCGATGCCTTGGGCGGCGGCGGGGTTGAAGGCCTGTTCAATCGCGAGCTTTATAGCGGGCTTTGTTCGGTGGATGACCCAAGGGCGCTCTATGCCATGTTGAAGCCGTCAAAGCTGAAGACTGATCAAGATATCGAGATGCTGCTGAGCGCGTTGTACCCCGTTGAGGACGACTTGCCTCAGTCGCGCCCATTGGTGGGGGCTGAGTAGCGGTCATGGCAGGCTCGGATCTTATCCACGGAACAGCAGGCGCCGAGGTTGCGCACCCGATCTGGGGCAAGATGACTTGGGACATCTTCCCGTTCTATGATCCGATCGTCCTCAGCACCTTCGTCGGCACTGTGATCCTGGGCATCGTGATGTTTGCCCTGGTGACCTATTATCGCCTTTGGGGATATCTCTGGAAAGAGTGGTTCACCTCGATCGATCACAAAAAGATCGGGATAATGTACATGATCCTGGGGCTGGTCATGCTGGTTCGAGGGTTTGCCGATGCCCTGCTGATGCGCGGGCATCAGGCTTTGGCGTCCATGGGGTATTTCGGGTACCTGGACGCGCACCATTATGATCAGATCTTCACCGCCCATGGCGTGATCATGATCTTTTTCGTGGCGATGCCCTTCGTCACCGGCTTCATGAACTATGTGATGCCGCTGCAGATCGGCGCACGTGATGTGGCGTTTCCGTTCCTGAACAATTTCAGCTTCTGGCTGACGGTTTCGGGCGCCATCCTGATCATGATCTCGTTGTTTGTGGGAGAGTTCGCCAAGACCGGCTGGCTGGCCTATCCACCGCTATCGGGGCTGACGTTCAGTCCAGGCGTCGGGATGGATTACTATCTTTGGTCGCTGAACATTGCCGGGATAGGGACCACGCTATCGGGCATCAACCTGATTGTGACGCTGGTGAAGATGCGCGCGCCGGGCATGACCTGGATGAAACTGCCCGTGTTCTGCTGGACGACGCTGTGCACCAACGTCCTGATCGTCGCGACATTCCCGGTTCTGTCGGCAACCCTGGCACTGCTGACCGCGGACCGGTACCTCGGCACTCATTTCTTCACGAATGACATGGGCGGCAACCCCATGATGTATGTGAACCTGATCTGGATCTGGGGCCATCCAGAGGTTTACATCCTAACGCTGCCGATCTTCGGGATTTTCTCCGAAGTTGTCCCGACGTTCTGCCGCAAGCGCTTGTTCGGATATCAGTCCATGGTCTACGCGACCTGCGTGATCATGATCCTCAGCTACATCGTCTGGCTACACCACTTCTTCACCATGGGCGCGGGCGCAGACGTGAACTCGTTCTTCGGGATCACGACGATGATCATCTCGATCCCGACAGGTGCCAAGCTCTTCAACTGGCTCTTCACCATGTACAAAGGGCGCATCCAGTTCACCGTTCCGATGCTGTGGGTCATGGGCTTCATGCTGACCTTTGTCATCGGGGGAATGACCGGGGTTCTGTTGGCGGTGCCGCCCGCCGATTACGTGCTGCACAACAGCCTTTTCCTGGTGGCGCATTTCCATAACGTGATCATCGGCGGTGTGGTGTTCGGCATTTTCGCCGGGATCAACTACTGGTGGCCCAAGGCGTTCGGTTTCAAGCTGAATGAGTTTTGGGGAAAGGTCAGCTTCTGGGGTTGGCTGATTGGGTTCTACCTTGCCTTCATGCCGCTCTACGTGTTGGGCCTGATGGGAGTGACGCGGCGTCTGAGCCAGTTCGAGGACACGTTCTACGGGATCTACTTCATCGTCGCGGCGGTCGGTGCTCTGTTCGTTGCCGTGGGTATCGCGGCGTTCATAATCCAGATCTATGTGTCGATCCGTCAGCGTCATTCAGAGGCGTTGAAGGATACCACGGGCGATCCGTGGAATGCGCGGACGCTGGAATGGTCAACCTCTTCCCCGCCGCCCTACTACAACTTTGCCTTCACGCCGCGCGTCTATGAACTGGATGCTTGGTGGCACATGAAACAGAATGGCTATCAGCCGAAATCAGACGGTTTCGTCCCGATCCACATGCCGCATTATACAGCCTCGGGCGTGATCATTTCGGCCATGATGACAGTTATGGGATTTGCCATGGTCTGGCACATCTGGTGGCTGGCCGCAGCGACCTTCTTGGGCTCGCTCGCATATGGCATCGGCCACACGTTCAACTACAAACGCGATTACTATGTGCCGTCCGAAGAGGTGCGCGGGATCGAGATGAACCGGATGCGCGCCATGGCGGGACCGGCGGAATAATGGCGGGCCCACCGGCAGAAACGGCGCTTGCCGGCGATTTCAATCCGCCCGAACGGCCAACGGCACAAATCTATGAGTTCCACGTCGTCGAGGAAGCCCACGGCGATGATGAACACCACGCCCATGAAACCGGGACTATGCTGGGGTTCTGGCTTTACCTGATGAGCGACTGCCTGCTCTTTGGCATCCTCTTCGCCGTCCATGCTGTGGTCGGCCAGAACTATGCGGCGGGGCCGTCCCCAGCGGACCTTTTCGAGATCGAACTGATCCTGGTGGCGACTTTCATGCTGCTGTTTTCATCGATCACCTATGGGTTCGCAGTAATCAACATGCACCAGGACAATGTTCGCATGATGGTCATCTGGCTGGTCATCACCGGCCTCTTCGGCCTTGGCTTTCTGGGGATCGAGCTCTACGAATTCACGCATCTCTGGCATATCGGCGCAACACCAGATGCCAGCGCCTTCCTGTCGTCGTTCTTCACGCTGGTGGGCACTCACGGTCTGCACGTCACCACGGGTTGTATCTGGCTCTGCGTTCTGCTGGCCCAGGTCCGCATGCATGGGCTGATCCCAGAAAACAAACGGCGGATCATGTGCCTCAGCCTGTTCTGGCATTTCCTGGATCTGATCTGGATCGGGGTCTTTTCGTTCGTCTACCTCACGGGGGTCTTGTTATGAGCGATCATTCGCACGACGCGCGCGCTTTATACCGGTCATATCTGATCGGCTTTGCGCTGGCGGTGGTCCTGACGGTGATCCCGTTCTGGATTGTTATGGCGGACGTTCAGATCAGTCTGGCCTGGGCCCTGTTCATAATCTTCGGTCTGGGTGCAATTCAGATCATGGTCCACGTCTACTACTTTCTGCACGTGACCCTCGGCGCCGAGGACGGCTGGCAGGCGATGTCCTTGATCTTCACAGGCGTCATCTTGGTCATCATATTGGCGGGGTCGATCTGGGTCATGTTCCACCTGCACGAAAACATGATGCCCGCCCACGAATTGATCGAGCGGGCCCGGAATCTGCCGTGACCCGTACCCGTGGCCGACAAAGGCCGTTCTGGGTCGATGCTGTAGTACTGAGCTGTGTCTTCGTAATCTTCGTGACGCTGGTCGGCCTTGGCGTCTGGCAGGTTCAACGGCTGTATTGGAAGCTGGACCTGATCGAGGCGGTCGAAAGCCGCGCAAACGCAAATCCGATAGAGCCACCAGAGGGACCAGTTTCATCCGAGACCCATGCCTATCTGCGCGTTGCGGTTCCAGGAACGTTTCACCACCAGATGACAAGACGGATCAAAGCGATAACCGAACTGGGGCCTGGCCATTGGGTTTTGACGCCACTGCAGGTGGATTGGGGACATATCTGGGTCAATCGCGGCTTTGTGCCGGCTGGCACCGAGCCAAGCCAATGGAATGCCCCTGCTGGGCCGGTCCCGGTCTTCGGGCTTCTGAGGATTACCGAACCCGATGGAACCTTGCTGGAAAAGAATGATCCCGCCAAGGACCGCTGGGTGTCCCGGGATGTCGCCGCTTTATCCAGAGCAGCGGGGCTGTCCGATGCCGCATCGTATTTCATCGATGCCGATCACAGCGGATCGCCGGACGCCTGGCCGCGCGGCGGCCTGACCATTGTCAACTTCCGTAATCCGCATCTTTCTTATGCGCTGACATGGTTCGCCATGGCCGCATTGTTTCTGGGCGGCATAGCTTACGTCATCTTTGGACGCCTTTATCATACCAAAGATGGTTCAACAGCGATCGACGACGAATGCACTTAGGCCGGGCGCATCACAGAATGAAATCGCCTGCATCCAGCGGATTGCCGTCTGCGGTGGTCACATCGATCTCTAGATCCGCTGTGCCATCGCCATCGGTATCGCCCTGGACAGTCCAGTTATTGCCACCGGTATTGACCGCGCGCAGCTCGCCAGCACTGCTTCCGAAGGCAGCATCGCCGATGAAGGTGAACGCCTGATTGCCGGAGGCTCCGACATCTGCGTCGAGCGCAGACAGGCTGACCAAGTCCCCGGTCGTGAAATCCGTGATCAGGTCAGCGGATCCGGGCGTGCTGTCAATAGGATTGGAATAGAGGAAGATGTCGTCCCCAGCATTTCCCGTCAACGTGTCGGCCCCGCCACCGCCCGAAATCGTATCGACCCCCTGGGACGCTTCGATCGTATCGTTCCCAGCGCCAGAGAAGATGATGTAGGCGCCGTCGGTTTCAGCCGAGCCATCAAAGGTAAAGGTCTCGCCGGCAATCAGACCATTCGCAACGATACCCATAGAAGCTCCGGCCGCGACATTGCCGTCGTCAGTGACAATGTTGTAGCTCAGCAATGTGCCGCCACTGACACCGAAACGTGGATCGGTGCTGGAGAGCAGAGCCAAGATATCGATGTTGACCACCTGATCGGCGCCGATGATCAAAGGATCTGAATAATCCCCCTGCAGGCCAACAGAGTCGAATGTGCCAGACTGACCATCCAGCCGGTCATCGGGCCCGAAACGGTCAGTGCCGAAGAAGAAGCTGTCATCATCCTGGCTGCCGGTGATGGTCTCGGCCCCCAGCCCGGCGAATGTGAAGATACTGCCATCGGTCTCCGCCGAGGCATCGAGGGTGAAATCCTCACCCGCGCGCAGTTGGTTGGCCTGGAAGGCCAGCTCTTCACCCGCGCCGACATTTTCGTCGATCAGTGTGAAGCTGTAGTCGTAGAACTCGGTGCCGGGCGCGCCAAAACTGGTGATGCTGCCTGGCAGCAGGATCACTTGCTCGATGCCAACCGAGCTGTTCGCCCCGAAGATCAAACCACCGGAGTAATCGCCCTGCAGGGCCAGTTGATCTGCGTCGCCTGCTCCGCCATCGACGGTGTCCGCTGCGTCGAAGGCTGCACCAAAGAAGATACCGTCATTGCCGTCGCCACCGCGGGCATCGTCATCACCGCCATCCTGCAAGAACAGCAGATCGTTGCCGCCGCTTCCGTCGATTGTGTTGCTTTCTGAAGAGCCGGTCAGATCATCGGCCTGATCCGATCCAAGGAGATTCTCGATCGATATCAAGTCATCGCCTTCGGCATCACCGCCCGACGCCGTGCCGTCGCTTAGATTAACAGTGACCCCGGACGTAGACGCAGCATAGGACGCTGTATCAACATCGGCCCCACCGTCGACCCGGTCGGCCCCTGCACCACCCTCCAGCGTATCGTTGCCAAGGTTGCCGACCAGCGTATCGTTGCCAAGCAATCCACGCACAACGTCGTCACCGCCCAAAGCATCTAAGATATCCGCGCTGCTTGTGCCGTCCACCGTATCACCCGTTTCCGAGAACGGCGACGTAGCAGCATCAAAGGCCGCCTGTGTCTCGAAGAACGTGAGGACAAGCGTCTCGATATTCAGATCAATTTCGATGTCATCACGGACGACCTGACTGCCCCCCACAAACTCAATCGCACGCACAGAGAACGTGTAGGCCAGTTGCTCTGTTTCGCCTGGCACGTCGCCCGGCACAAATCCTGCGTTCTGTTGATTGAACAATGGCAACGAAAGTGATGCCACAGGTGCAAAGGACGTTATGGACGCGGCTTGTGTCACGCCCTCGACTTCCGGCGGAAACAACAGGTTCGCGCTCAGACCAAAGGGTGTCAGGCCGGGTAGAAAAAACCGTGCCAGACCGACTGTCTCGTTCGTATTGAGGACAATCTCGGGAAACACATTTGGTGGAAAGCCCGATGACGTAACAGTCAGGGTCAGCATCTCGACGCCCGGCGGCACCGGATCACCGGTCGAGCCTAGGAAGCCATTCTCTTCAATGAACTCGGTCTTATTGACGCTCAGCGCGACTGTTGGCTGAAACGTACCGCGATATGTGGCTTGCAGATCGTCTGAGAACAGAACCAATGCCGTCACATCGCCGAAGGTACGCTCAAGACCCCAATTGGCAAACCCATCGGCATTCCCAATTTTGCGGGTTGAGGCCGCAATATTGGCGCCAGTGATCATGCGGAGTTTCTGCAGGAACAGGAAGCCTTCCGTGCCTTTCGCAACCTCGCACCCGTAAAGCAGCATATCCCGTCCAGACAGGTAGTCTGGCCATCGGCTCAGCTCGACCGACCGTTTGGCAAGCGTCTCGGTCGTCAGCGGCGTCGATCCAAGATGCAGCGCGCCAGGCGTGCCGTGACAGATGACGTGCAGCTCTTCGACACCGCTGAACTGCTTGAGCGCATTGGAAATCCGAGCGATGCCATCTTCATGGGGTTCGACCACGACAACGCTGCTTTTGGTGCCAACATCTGCGATCAATGCATCCAGGTTCTGAAGGCGTGCATCGAATATTGCCAACGACCGGGGCTTGCCAATCTGCTCAGGCAATGCTGAGGCCCCAATTGCAGAAGCGGACTGCGGACCTGTGCGGGCATAGGTGGGTTGTGTCAGCATTGTCATCCCCTTCTTGGTTGTGTTGGCTTCGCCGCGTTCGACCGGCTGAAGGCGTTAGAATTCCTTGCGCAGACGAACGCCGAAACGGCGCGTTGGCTGGACGTCCAGATTGAAGGGAACACCTGCGATCGCGGCCGCGCCGAATGAGACGGTTCCAGTCGCGTAAACTTCGTTCAGAGCGTTCTCGACAAAGCCTTCGAAGAGCAGATCGTCCGAACGCAGGCCGAGCCGGAAATTGACCAGATCGTAGGAATCGAGAACTCCGATGTCCGGATTTAGGATGTTCGTGAACTCGCCAGTTCGCGTATATTCGGCCCTGATGAACGGCGCCATGTCGCCAATCAACGGTTTTGGATGTTCGTAGTCGCCAACGAAGCTGAAGGTCGTACGCGGCGCATTTGGCAGCGTCGTGCCGGTCAGATCATCAGGCGCGCCGTCTGCGTCAAAGTCGGGCGCGTCATCGAAATCCGTAAAAGTTGCGAAGTTCAAACCAATATCGCTGCTCAGCCGCAATCCTTTGAACGGCAAAGCAGTGATGCCAAGTTCGGTCCCGAAGCTGCGGGCGGTGGCTGCATTCGTTGTGACGACGGTAACAGCAGAGGCGCTGGGTACGACGGCCGCGACCTGAATGTCATCATAGTCGATGAAGAATCCACTGCCGCGCAGCGCAAGACGGTCATCGAAGAACTGGGCCGAGAATCCAGCTTCGAGCGAACGCACACGCTCTTCATCGAACGTGGCAAGTGGGCCGGTTGTCAGATTGAAGCCGCCTGCGCGAAAGCCGGTGGTGTAGGCGAAATGGGTCGATAGGTTCTCTGACCACTCGTACCTGATACTCGCGTTCGGCGTGAATGCAGAGAAGACTTCACGGTTTTGCATGAATGGCGAGAACCCGACAGAAAGCAAACCCGTGCCGATCTGCTCGCTTTCCGCTTCAACCCGGTCGCGATTGAACCGGACGCCTGCCGCAATTTCCAGCTCTGGGATAGGTTGCCAGCGAAAGTCACCGAAGACGCCGACGCTGAAGACATTTTGTTCGAAGAAACTGTCCAGCGTCGCCTCTGGAAGAAAGGCAGGCGGCACGCCAGGAATGAAAATGAACTCCGGTCCGCCTTCCAATACGAACGTATCAAAGAAGTTATTGAAGCTGGCGCTTGTACCAATGTTGAATGCAATCTCGCCAAGATCCATCGGCAGTTCGAAGAACTCGCTCTCGAAGCGGAGCTCCTGAGATGTCGAACGGATTTCGGTCCGGGTGGTGATGGTCAGGAAGTCCTCCGCTGATGAATCCGTATCACCGCGGCCGTCCAAGTCACTGGTCAGAAAGCCAGTCGTGGATGTCAGCGAGCCAAAGTCGAAGTCATAGGTGCCTTTGAGTGAAAAGAGCCTGCGCGCAAGCCGGGTTGGATCGATCAAGTTCGTCTCTAGCACCGGATCCCCGGCTGCCACGCTGGCCTGTGTCGCCGAGTTGCCAGCGTCGAATGTCGAACGATCGTAGGATGCCGAGAAATCGATCTTCAGCCGGTCCGTAGGTTCCGAGCGCAGCGACAAACGGGCGCCAAAATCGCGGTTTCCGATACTGTTTTCATCCACGGGACCAGCGATATCGATAAAGCCTTCCGAGACCTCGCCAAAGGCAATCACACGTGCCGAAAGCAGGCCGTCCTCGAGGATCGGGAGATTGGCGACGGCCCTGACTGATCCGAAAGGGTTGGCGCCTTCGAAAACACCGGATTCGAGTTCAAGCGAAAACTCATAGTCCTCGGTCGGCTTCTTGGGCACGAAGTTGATCGCGCCGCCAATCGTGCCACGCCCGAATGCGGTTCCCTGCGGCCCGAAGATCGTTTCGACACGCTCCAAATCAAACAGGGTTGGATTAATCGCCAGCGTCGAGCCGGTCGGATTGAGCAAAATTCCGTCAGCGAAAACACCAACCGTTGGACCGCTTGCGTCATCGCCGATCAGATTGCTGATCCCGCGTATCGATAGGCCAACACCTGCAGGCGAACTGCCTTCGGTAAAATTCACGTTTGGCAGGCGGCTGATCACCTCGCGAGGGTCATCGATGCCCGACTGCTCCAGTTCTTCCCCGGTTAAAACGACGACGGATCCTGGCACATCGGAAAGCGCTTCCTCGAATCGGCGTGCCGTTACGACGATGTCCTCGCCGCGAAGATCATCGAACCCGGCCGGCTCTTCTGCAGCGCTGGAGTTTTCCGCACGCGCAACGCTGACAGTCCCGGCCCCTGAGAACCGTGGGATCAAGCCTGTCCCGGCCAGCAACCGATCGAGCGCCTCGGTCACAGGAAAGCTGCCGCGCAGGCCCGGTGTCGTACGTCCGGCAACTACGGACGCATCGTATCCAACGCCGATACCGGCCTGGATACCAAAGGCATTCAGGGCCTCGGAAAGCGGTCCCGCGGCTATGTCGAAGGTTTTAACCTCGGATTGCGCGAGCGCAGGTAATCCCGCGGAAAGCCAGATGCAAAGAAGCAGGAAGACCGTGTAAACGCTGACTTTAACGCGCTTTGCCCAGCGTAGGCTGCCTTCGTCTTCACCGTGCTTTCTCATTCAAGCCTCGTGCACTTCGCCCTTAGTCGTAAGACGACAGCGCACACGGTTCGCGAAACGATTTGCTAATATTCTAAGAGATCAATGCGATATTGCCGGGTAGCGTTGTGACGCTGAGCGAAAAACTCGCAACCAGTTGCGCCACGAAATCCTGGGGTCGTTTCAGATCAAACACGCCGCCGACGCGGCGTTCACCCACAGCGGCACTGGTTATGATGATGCGGCCCTGCCGATACCGGTTCATGTCAGCGACGACATCACCGAGCGCGCGGTCTTGAAAGGCCAGCAAACCGGTGCGCCATCTGGCCATTTGGTCAGGGCTTGCATCGCCGACCTCGCCCAAGCCCGTGGAAGACAGGCTGACGCGCTGGCCAGACTGCAATGTCACACGTCCACCGGCGATCACTGCGACCTTGCCCTTAGCGCAGACCACATCGACGGCGCCAGGCGCATGAACGATCTCGAACAGCGCACTGTCGGCCTCGCACCGCAGATCGCCCGCCTTCACCACGAAAGGCCGGTCAAGCTTCGCCTTCTGAAGATCGAAAACCGCTGCACCGGCCTGCAATGTCGTTTCGCCATCATCGTCTATGCTCAACGCAGATCCGGCATCCAGTTCGACGGACACGCCGGTCTGAAGCATGACCTCCCGTCTTTCGCCGATGCCCGTCCAGTGATCGGCCAGAAACTGCGTCGGCGTCGGCAATACCCCGACCAGACCAGCGGCATAAAGGCCGCCTGCTGTCGCTGCGGCTCCGGCACCAACGTAAAACAATCTGCGCCGTGAAAAAGATCGATGCGTGCTCTGCGCGGATGCAGATGCGGGGCGCAGCGCCTGCCAGATGCCCAAAGCTTCCTGGTATGCTTCTTCGTGCTGCGGGCTGCGCGCACGCCAGCGCTCAAATTCAGCGCGCGTCTCTCCGGTCAGGTCGCCCAGCGCCGAGAGCGCGACATAGTCGCGGGCCGCACGTCGCAACTCAGTCAAAGAAGGTATTTCGTTCTCGTCGACCATCGGCGATCGACCTTATTACGTCATTCCAAAACAAGAAAGATGATCCGGCCTTACTGACGTGCCAATGCTTCCAAACAATGCTCGAACGCTAATCGGGTTTCGATCTGTACCATCCGGCGCGAGATACCAAACCTTTCTGCCAAGCAAGAACTGTTTTCACCATGAAGGTTGACGGCGATGAATATTTCGCGGCGGCGGGAGGGCAGTTCTTGGAGTGCTGCCCCGACCAACTGCAATGCCTCGCGCGCAAGGACGGTTTGTTCCGGCGTGCCCGTTCCGTCTGACACCTCGGTTGCCGACGAAAGTTCGGCAAAGGCGGGCTTGCGGCCATCGACACGCCTGCGGTCGGTGGCCAAATTTGCGGCGATTTGCCAAAGATATGCGCGGGGGGATCTGACCCGGCGATCGGCCTTTCGCGACAGCCGGATCCAGACGTCCTGCACCAGATCTTCTGCCGTTGTCGAACACCCATTTCGCGCGATGAAATACCTGCGAAGGCCAGGAAGTTCGGACAAGAAAGTTTCCAGAAATGCCCGCTCTTCAGGATTACGCGTGTTGTTGACCATATGCCTGCCCCGGCGTCTGCAAAGCTATACCTTCCGAGCACTGGCAGGCCATTTCGACCACTGGCTAAGCTACGGCTGCCCCACAATCACGGTTACCACCTGACCCTCGTGTAGTGAAGTAACATCGGGATTGGTGATTGCCAAAACACTGCCGCGTTCGATGACTTTGCCGTGAACTGTGCTGGATTGAGGCGGCCTCTTGGGCGGCAGTCTTCAACAGAGTCTGTTTCCAGAAGCAGCGATCTGGAACCCAATTCTTTGGTGCGGATCCAACGTCAAACTGCGCTGCGGAGAACCTTTGGAGTCCTCACTTCTGATTGACGTACCTCAGACAGGCCACTAGGTTGCGCCCGCCTGGGAATGAAGCTGATGAGCAAGCCAACAGTCCACGATATTGCGCGAGAGGCAGGCGTCAGTCTTGCTACGGTTGATCGCGTACTGAACGCACGGCCGGGCGTAAGACAGAACACCATCGCAAAGGTGCAGAACGCCGTCGCACGACTGGGCTATGTCCGGGACACTTATGCGGCCAATCTATCGAGGCAACGGCAGTACAAGTTCGCCTTCCTGCTTCCGGAAGGTGCAGGGCAGTTTTCCGCCACCCTAAAGGCCGCCGTACACGATGCTGCAAAGTCTCAGGTCGCGGATCGCGTGCTTTTAAAGGTGCATGAAATTCCGGCGCACGACCCGCATGCAGTGACACGAATGCTGCGCACGGCAGCGGTGAGCGATCTGGATGGCGTGGCCATAATGGCGCAGGAAACGCCGCAGGTTCGGGATGCGATCGCGCGGCTGAAAGAAGCCGGAATCGCAGTAGTTGCGCTGGTGTCGGACCTGCCGAACTCACCGCGGGACTACTTCGTTGGAATTGATAACATCGCCGCAGGTCGTACCGCAGGGCTGCTTATGGGGCGATTTTTGCCTGAGCTAGGCGAGGTTCTGGTCGTCACGAATTCGATGCGATCACGGGACAGTTTGGAACGGCGGCTTGGATTTGACACCGTACTGGCATCGGAATTTCCATCAGTGACGGTCCTGCCTTCGATCGAAAGCTTCGATGATCCGGCACGGATTGGTGAACTGATTCACCAAATCATTGCGGCGCGCCCGGGATTGGCAGGCATCTACTCTATGGGCCTTGGGAACGCGCCGCTGCTGAATGCCTTGCGGGGCAGCGGACGGCTAAGTGATTTGATTGTGCTTGCGCATGAGCTGACGCCGACCACACGCAAGGCGCTTCTGGAAGATGAGATCGCCGCCGTAATCATGCAGGATGTCGGACACCTGGTGCGCAGCGCAATGCGGATCTTGAGGGCCGCCTGTGACGAGGCACCGATTTTCGACGCGCAGGAGCGCATCCGAATCGAAGTGATCCTTCGGGAAAACCTGCCAGAGGCCTGATCCAAGGCTCGGCCCACTATTTAGGCCACACTACTTAAGCTTTTTGAGTCGCAGTCGCAGGTCTGGAATCTCTTCGGATTTCCATATGCTTACAGCTATAAGTTGTTGCCGCCGTCATATCTTCTTATCCTTTATGAGGCACGTACCTCACAAAATGCTCGACTCTGGCGGATCGCCTGATTTAAGCAAAGTACATGTGCCCGGATGCCGTTATGAGGCACGAAAAACTTGAAATCGTCCTTCGGGGCGGGAGGAGACACCGATGAGGATGACGCGATTGGCGGCCGCAGGGCTGCTGACCCTTGGTGGCGGAGCCATGGTCTCAACCGATGCAAGTGCTGATGATCTGACGCTTTGCTGGGCGGCCTGGGACCCTGCCAATGCATTGATAGAATTGTCGAAGGATTTCGAAGCCAAGTCCGGTCACAACATGAGCTTCGAGTTCGTGCCCTGGCCGAACTTTGCCGATCGGATGCTGAACGAGTTGAACTCTGGCGGTCAGCTTTGCGATCTGATGATTGGCGACAGCCAATGGATTGGACTAGGCGCTGAAGCGGGCCACTACATCAAGTTGAATGACTTCTTCGAAGCCAACAACATCACCATGGATGACTTCATCCCTGCAACGGTGACGGGCTACTCCGAATGGCCGAAGGGCACGCCGAACTATTGGGCACTCCCGGCATTCGGCGATGTTGTCGGCTGGACCTACCGCAAAGACTGGTTCTCGCGTCCCGAATTGCAGGCCGAATACAAGGAAAAGTATGGCCGTGATCTGGCGCCCCCAGCGTCGCTGGGTGAACTCAAAGACATTGCCGAATTCTTCCAGGGCCGCGAAATCGACGGCACCACAGTCTATGGCGCCGCGATCTATACCGAGCGGGGCTCGGAAGGCATCACCATGGGTGTCACCAATGCGCTCTACAATT
>JBCCHJ010000026.1:0-65677 GCA_039028795.1 Pseudomonadota bacterium | reverse complement strand
CCGACGGTTTGGTCCATCGGCGCATGCAAGACCAGCAGCGCCTTATGTAAACCGGCAAGGGTCGCGTCCAGATTGGTTGAGCGCACGTCCTCCACAAAACTTTGGGAAATCGTGAACGTCCGCCCGGCAAGCGTCACATCGGCTTTGCCATCCCGTTCTATGTCATCCAATGCGCACCCGAAATTGTGGACGACATGGCCAGGATCGTGGGGGGCGCCGATGGTGGCAATCGCCTTCGCCTCGGGTATCTGAGCCCCACCCCGGATCGCCGCAGCACCGCCCAGCGAATGGCCTATAACAAGTTGCGGGGCCTGCAGGTTCTCCCGCATCCAATCCGCCGCCGCCAAGAGATCCTGCACATTCGATGTGAACGACGTGTTGGCAAACTCGCCGCCGGAATGGCCAAGGCCGGTGAAATCAAAGCGAAGAACGGCGATACCCAAAGCAGCAAGCCGTCCGGCCACGCGCCGCGCCGCCGCGATATCCTTTGAACAGGTAAAACAATGCGCAAACAACGCCGTGGCAACCATTCGGCCCGAAGGTGCATCCAATCGCGCTGCCAGTTCATCGCCCGAGTGGCCTTTGAAGGTAATTTTTGTTGTGCGCATGGCTTTCTCCCTGGTTTGGCTAGGTCAGCGATACCATCGATAGGATGCAATCGTGGATGAAAAAGTTGTGGCGTCCGGGCGCCGCTTATGGGGTCCGGCAAACATGGCGACACCCCCTTGCGGGGCTGAAAAAAATCTGCCATATGCCTGCCACCCATAGGATGCGGGCGTAGCTCAGGGGTAGAGCATTACCTTGCCAAGGTAAGGGTCGTGAGTTCGAATCTCATCGCCCGCTCCAATTTCCAGACTCTTTGATGATAGTGTATACTAAGCACCCATGTGCGGCGGATCGCTCAGGTTTGGACAAAAGAAGCGCAGAAGTGCAGATTTCACTGAATTCCAAGGGCTTTATCGCGATCACGATCGGCGTGATCGCAATGTTGGGACTGGCATTTTTCAGCGCCTTCGGCGCCGCTGATGAAGGCCCGGCAGAGACCAAGGGTGGCTTTGCGCTCAGCCCAACCGGACTGCTTATCGCCTATCATTTTTCCCAACCCTCGACCGATGGGAAGACGGTTCTGCATGGTATTCGTATTCACACGATAGAAGGCAGTACCAGCCATCTAATTGAGGGCGCGGAGAACATGCATCTGCATTCCCCCACCTTCACGCCGGATCATCAGAGCCTGATCGTCGCCAGCGCTTGCTGGGCCAAAGCATGCCCCGAAAAACTGCATGGCAGCCGAATAATCTCTATCAATCTGGCATCAGGCACATGGCAGGTACTGACCGGGGATGGGTTGGATGAACCGTTCTGGGACTTCGGTTACGTCAACGAAACGCCCGAAAGTTACCAGACGCAGATCAACCGGTCGCACCCAGTAGCGACCGAGGACGGCATTTACTATCTGATGTCGGCGGCAAGTCCGCGTGGCGTTGCGCGCGCACAGGACTTTGCGCCCCGCCATCTGTCGCCGAATGATGGCTTCCTAATTCGGGACAATGGCGGGCATGTTGGATTTCGCGGTGCGGGAAGTCTGGCCGCTTTCGGCCCGGATGCACTGTTGGTGATGGCGGGTGCCGCCCGGGGCGGCACGGCGGAAGAAACCGCAAGACAGACCAAAACCTTCGCATACCTCCTGGATAAGCAGGACGGCACCATCCTGCAGAGTTGGGGCGCGGCAGATCTGGAAAAGCTGGGCATTACGCGACCGCCCTCGACCGAAAGCGCCACCGGCAACCCCAGTTCGGCCATTGGCTACTTTGCAGCCGGAACGGATATCATCGCCTTGGCACCGAGCGGCCCTCAGGTCTTTCTGTCTGCCAATACCGATACTTTGCGAATCTGGGATCTGGCTCTTTCGGGGGATGGGCGCGTGTTGCTAGAGGTGTCGCAGATGCCCGGATCAGGCATACCCGCATTATCGTATTCTTTGATCAATACTACTTCAAAGGACCGCCGAAACTTCAAACTCAATTTCACGACGACCCCAATGAATATCATTAAAATCCAATGACTTCAGGAAGGTGGGTAATATGAAAGTCGAAGATCTGCTAAGATATGGTAATTGGTCCGGTCCGGGATACACTGCTGCGCGGGCCGAGGATGACTTCGGTCCAAACCAGGCCCGCACGCTCACAAGGGAAGAAACGCGGATTCAGGGCATCGACCCCTATGATAACTTTGTCGCCAAAGCCCATGACCTGAACGAATATGCCGCCGAAGAACAACTGCGAGGGGTCGTTGCCAGCCTTGGCCTGATTACCAACGAAGTGAAGACGGAAGGCACCAAGCACTTCTACACCGAACGCTTCAAATTCGGGAAAGACGTGGGCGAAGGCCATCGTTTTGTGTCCTTCAAGCACTACCGCGACAGGTTAGCCGCAGGCAGCCCCGGAAATCAGGACCGCGAAAACCTCATACAGGCTTTCTACAATTACTACATGCACATCTCTCATTCGAACTGTCAGTTCGCCATCGACTACCTGCGCAACGAAGTGAACCTGTTCTCGAACATCTTCAGCGGCTCATGGCGCATGTCGACGCAATTGAAAGGCGCCTCGCCGATCTTCCTGGGTGAAGCGGCAGATGCCGAAGCACGGGTGTTCCGTGAGGTGCTGCACGGCATCGCTGATGCGTCCCCATATTCCAGCCGGTTCCAAAGCTACCTGCAGGACAATTTCGTGTCGCCAATGTCCGAAAACTTCGCCCCGATCGGCGGCGATGCATTCAAACCTTCGCTGACCAAAGCCGGTTTCATCGCAGAACCCCGCGACCGCCTGGTCGAGGCTGGCGTGGCGCTGCGCGAGGCGAAACAAGCGGGTTGGCAGGAAAAGGCGTTCCGCGGGGCAAATTCCGATGGATATGGCTCGGCCAAGGCCCTGATTGACGGTCTTGCTGCCGTTTGACACCGGCACTTCACGCTAAAACCGGTATTGGTCACGCAAACCTGATTTACATGACCCTGCGTCACGTTGCGCGCACCCTTTTCCACAGGGCGGAAAATAGCTATCTTTTAAGGTGTAACGCGCCAGATGCACCGCCGTGGTCCGTTTGACCGTTCCAGGGACCATAGGAGAGATATGCGCCTCACCTCTGTAATTGCGGCCCTGCTGATTGCTGGTGGCCTTTGGTACTGGTTCGTCCTGCGTCACGACCTGATGGTCGGGGATCCTGAACCAATGGCGGCGGCAATTACCACGACGGATGATGGGGCATCCGGACAACCCTCCAGCGAGGAAGACGCCAGCATAAAGCCTGTGCCTGTTGTCGTTATTCAAAGCCAGGCCCAGGAAACCCAGGGCTCGCTGCTGATCCGAGGTAGAACTCACGCCAACCGGAACGTCGAGGTCGCTTCGGAAACCACAGGCCGGGTGATCTCAGAAGCGCTGCCCAGCGGATCGCGCGTTACAGCCGGACAGGTGCTCTGCCGGTTGAACCCTGGTGTACGTGACGCCGAACTGGCCGAGGCCAAAGCGGTGCTTGCGGAAGCCCAGGCTGAAGCCAGCGCTGCGAAACAGTTAAAGCAAAAGGGCTTCACCGCCGACACCACCCTGAAGACCGCCGAAGCGCAGCTTCAGGCAGCGCAGGCGCGGTTGGACCGGGTGAAGTGGGACATCGCGCAGTTGGATATCAAAGCCCCGTTCGATGGCGTCCTTGAAACCGACACCGCGGAAATCGGCACGCTGATGACGCCCGGTAGTGTCTGTGCGGACGTGATCGATCTGATGAGGGTCAAGGTCACCGCCTACGTCGCCGAACAAGAGGTCGATCTCTTGTCGCTTGGCCAGCCTGCGGATGCGCGCCTCATCAACGGCGTTGAGGCCGAAGGGCAGATTTCGTTCCTGTCCCGAATGGCCGATGAATTGACCCGGACATTCGCCGTCGAGGTGACCATCGAAAATCCGGATGGTTCGATCCGGGACGGTATGACAGCCGAACTGCGGGTTGGCCTTCCGCCCGAGACCGCGCATTTGCTGCCCCACACCGTTCTGACGCTGGATGATCTTGGACGGATGGGCGTCCGGGTCGACGAAGACGGCGTGGCCCGGTTCTACCCGGTGGATATCCTGTCTGAAACCGCTGAAGGCATTTGGCTGGGCGGTTTGCCCGAAACAGCGAATGTCATCGTGGTCGGTCAGGAATTCGTCCGGGACGGCCGCCGCGTGATCGGGACGGTCGCCGGCGTGGACACGGACCAATGAATGGTCTGATCGACTGGTGCACGACACGGGCGCGCATGGTGATGGCCATGATGGTCATCCTGATTGCGGCCGGGCTGGTATCCTACGTATCGCTGCCTAAAGAGGGCGAGCCGGATATCGACATTCCGATATTCTACATCTCGACCCCGGCGCCCGGCATTTCGGCATCTGACGCGGAACGTTTGCTGGTGAAGCCGCTGGAGGCAGAGCTTCGAGGTCTGGACGATCTTAAACAAATGACCGCCTATGGCACCGAAGGCCATGCCGGGATCGTTCTAGAGTTCAACTTCGGCTGGGACAAACAGGCGGTTCTGGCCGATGTTCGCGACCGAGTTGACCAGGCCAGGGTGGAGTTTCCTGATAGCGCCGAGGAATCGGTCGTCCACGAAATCAATCTGTCCGAGTTTCCGATCCTGATCGTTTCGCTTTCGGGTGCGGTGCCGGAACGCACACTGTTGAAACTGGCGAAAGATCTTCAGCGCGAGGTCGAAGCAAACCCCGCAGTGCTCGAGGCTGATATCGCCGGTGAACGGGACGAGATCCTCGAAGTCCTCATCGATCCGCTGAAAATGGAAAGCTATAACGTCACGGCGTCCGAGCTTTTGACGGTGATCGATCGAAACAACCAATTGGTCGCGGCTGGCAATGTCGAAAGTGCTACCGCCTCGTTTTCGGTCACGGTGCCGGGGTCGTTCGAAACCGCTGCGGATGTCTTTAACCTGCCTGTGAAGGTAAATGGTGACCGGGTAATCCGGCTCAGCGATGTTGCACAGCTGAGGCGAACATTCGAAGATCCGGAAAGCCTGGCGCGGTACAACGGAAAACCTGCGATTTCGCTGCGCGTCTCGAAGCGTTTGGGCGAAAACATAATCGAGACGGTGAATGAAGTTCGCAGCATCGTTGATAAAGAAGTTGCTAAATGGCCGGAACAGCTGCGCCGGGCGGTGATTGTCGACTTCTCGATGGACGAATCCGTCCAGGTCAAAAGCATGGTGTCGCAACTGGAAGGCGCAGTCGCGACGGCAGTTCTTCTGGTCATGATGGTGGTTCTGGCCGCACTGGGTTTTAGGTCGGCCATACTTGTCGGTGTCGCTATCCCATCCTCGTTCCTGTTGGCCTTTGCGCTGATGTCCGTTGCGGGTTTGCCGATCAACAACATGGTCATGTTCGGCCTGATCCTGGCCGTCGGCATGTTGGTGGACGGCGCTATCGTGGTGGTCGAATACGCGGATAAGGAAATCTCCAGGGGCAAGGGCCCGATGCGCGCCTATGCGGCGGCGGCAAAGCGGATGTTCTGGCCGATCGTCGCGTCGACCGGAACGACACTTTGTGCCTTCCTCCCCATGTTGTTCTGGCCCGGGATGCCGGGTGAGTTCATGGGGCTGTTGCCGGTTACGCTGATCTTCGTGCTGACCGCCTCGTTGCTGGTTGCACTGGTCTTCCTGCCGGTTCTAGGCGGGCTTGCCGGTCGGCTGCGGCGATTGTCGATCCAGCAGCGCGCTTTGGGTCTGACAGTTGTAGCGCTTGCAACCATTGCCATCGCAAACAGTTTTTCCGGCGGCGGTGAAAACGCGACGCCGTTCGTACTGTCGGCGATGGTTATCGCGCTGGCTGCGACGCTCTGCTTTGCACCGGAACAGGAAGCGAAGCCAAACAGCGTTTACAAACGTACTCCCTTCGGACGGTTGATCGGCCTGATCGTCTTGAACCCTGCCGGGCCGTTCCTGGCCATCGGTGCGGCGATCACGGCGCTGGTGATAATCTTCGGGCTCTATGGTCAATACGCAAAGGGCACCGAGTTCTTCGTCAACACAGAACCTCAGCGCGCGATTGTCTTTGTAAAGGCGCGCGGGAACCTGTCGATTGCCCAAACCGATAAACTGGTGCGCCAGGTTGAAGACCGGATCTTGAAGATCCCTGATATCGCATCGGCGTTCACATCGGCAGGCGCCTCAGGCCTCGGCGATTTGGTGGGTGTTGACTCTCCACCCGATACGATCGGCGAGATCATGGTAGAGCTCCAGCCTTGGGGACAACGGCGCCCCGGGGCTGATGTGCTGCAGGAAATGGAGGAAGTTACCTCGGACATTCCCGGGATCGGAACCGAGGTGTTCAAACAGGCGGACGGGCCGCAACAAGGTAAACCGATCCAGCTAGAGCTAAGATCATCCAATTGGGCCGATCTGCGCGCGGCAGTCGAGATCGCTCGCGCCCGGATCGAGGAAGAACCCGGCACCACAAATGTCGACGACACGCGCCCGCTGCCTGGGATCGACTGGCAGATCACTGTGGACCGGGCTACCGCAGGCCGTTTTGGTGCGGATGTCGCAACGGTTGGACCACTTATCCAATTGGTGACGCGCGGCGCGATCCTGGGAACCTATCGTCCAGATGACAGCGACGAGGAACTGGAAATCCGCATGCGGTTTCCCGAGGCCGACCGGAGACTGGCCACCTTGGATCAATTGAAGGTCCCGACAGTTCAGGGCCCAATTCCGTTGTCAAATTTTGTGACCCGAAAAGCGGCCCCAAGACTGGCCGAGATCACCCGCCGCGATGGCGAGCGGTTCTTCCTGGTGCGCGCAGATGTCTCCCGCGACGCGCCCGAAGGCGTCACGGATGTCTCGATCCTCGAAGAACTCGAAACCTGGATCGCGGATCAGCGCACTTTCCCCAGCAGCGTTGCCGCCAGATTCACCGGTGACCGGGAAGAACAGGCCAAAAGCGCGGCCTTTTTGCAGATCGCGTTCGGTGGTGCGCTGGGCCTGATGTTCATCATCATGTTGGCGCAGTTCAACTCAATCTATAACTCGGTCCTGGTACTCACGGCCGTGATCATGTCGGTGGCCGGGGTGCTGATCGGAATGCTGGTGATGGGTCAGAAGTTCTCGATCATCATGACCGGGACGGGGATCGTCGCGCTGGCCGGGATCGTCGTGAACAACAATATCGTGCTGATCGACACCTTCCAGGATCTGCGGTCGCGCATGAAACCGCTCGAGGCGATCATCCGCACGGCCGAGGCCCGCATCCGCCCCGTGCTGTTGACCACGATCACCACCATGGCGGGTCTAACCCCGATGATGCTGGCGACGTCGCTGGATTTCGGATCGGGCACCATGTCCCAGGGCGCGCCGACGGCGCTCTGGTGGGTGCAATTGGCCACTGCGGTTGTCTTCGGCCTGGGCCTTGCAACGATTCTGACGCTGGTGGTAACCCCCGCAGCCCTGGCCGCCCGGGTCTGGGTTGCAAGAGGCACAGGCTGGGTCGCTCGGCTTGCAGCGGGGTCTGAGGCACGCGCAGATGCCCGCGCCCGACGAAAGTTCGGCAAGGGTGAGATGCCTGAATTGATCTTCGATGATCCGCCTGCGGTGAAGCTGATCCGCGCGGCAGAATGATCCTTTAGCTCCAAGATACGCTCAACCCGACCATACACCAGCCGGGGCGGGGTCACGGTGCGGCGTCTGCCTCCTGCCGCCGCCATAGCGCCGCGTACTGACCATCCATGGCCAACAGATCTGCATGCGATCCGCGCTCGGCAATCCGTCCGCTATCCAGCACGATGATCTCATCCGCATCGACCACCGTCGAAAGCCGGTGCGCGATCATCAGCACCGTGCGGCCCTGGCCCAAACGCGCCAGCTCTGCCTGGATCTCTTGTTCCGTGGCGGTGTCCAGCGCGGATGTGGCCTCATCCAAGATCAGGATCGGCGGGTTCTTCAAGATCGTCCGGGCAATCGCAACGCGCTGCTTTTCACCGCCGGACAGCTTCAGGCCACGTTCACCGACAACCGTTTCGTATCCTTCCGGCAGTTCGGCGATGAAGTCATGGACCTGCGCGGCTTTGGCAGCAGCCTCGATATCTTTTCGGGTCGCGCCGTCCTGACCATAGGCAATGTTATAGCCGATCGTGTCATTGAACAGCACAGTGTCCTGCGGGACGACGCCGATCGCCTGGCGCAACGATGTCTGTGCAACCGACCGAAGGTCTTGGCCGTCTATCTCTACCGCGCCGCCGTCCGGATCGTAGAACCGAAACAGCAACCTGGAAATCGTCGACTTGCCCGAACCAGAAGGCCCGACCACCGCCAGCGTCTTTCCAGGTGCGATCTCAAAGCTGACATCTCTCAGGATCGGGCGGTCCGGCCCATAGGCGAATGCGATGCCGCGAAAGCTGACCGCGCCGGGCCCGGGCAGCAAAGGCTTGGCATCCGGTGCATCCACGACCTCGGCTTCGGTATCGACCAGGTCATACATCTCCCGCATATCGATCATCGACTGGCGGATTTCGCGATACGTATATCCCAGATAGCTGAGCGGCATGGTGATCTGAATCATGAAAGCATTGACCATGACGAACGAGCCGACCGTCAGATCCCCCGCCATGACGCCATAGGCGGTCATCAGCATGACGGTCACCATGGACGCGGCCAGGATCAAGGACTGTCCGGAATTCAAGATCGCCAGAGATGATGCCGTGCGCAGCGCTGCCTTCTGATAAGCCGCCATCGCGCCGTCATAGCGCTGTGCTTCGCGACGTTCGGCACCGAAATACTTGACCGTTTCGTAATTCAACAGGCTGTCGACGGCTTTCTGATGCGCATCCTGGTCCTGATCATTCATGATCTTCCGGATCCGTACGCGCCACTCCGTCACTCGGAACGTGAACCAGATGTAGCCAACGATGCCCGAGACCATCACAACAACATACCAGGGCCCGAACTCGACGAAGAAGATTACAGCTACAACCGCCAGTTCGAATGCCAGCGGCACAATCGAGAACAACAGATTGCTCAGCAGGTAATCGATCGACTTGATACCGCGGTCGATGATCCGGCTCAGTGCACCGGTCTTGCGGCTGATATGATAGCTCAAGGATAGCCGGTGAACGTGTTCAAACACCCGCAGTGCAAGCTGGCGCAGGGCATGTTGCCCGACCCTCGCAAAAACGAGGTCCCGGAGCTGCTGAAACACCGATCCCATCAACCGCGCGATACCATAGGCAACCACCAGCATCACGGGGACAGCCAAAAGCGCCCCATCGGTCGGGGACAATCCGTCCACCGCTGCCCGGTAAAGGAAGGGTGTGACCAGAACCGCGACTTTGGCCAGGATCAAAAACCCAAGCGATACCACGACGCGGGCACGCAATGACGGCATGCTACGCGGCCATAGCTCTGGCAGCACGCGAAGTAAGATGCGGATATCGGACGTGGGTCCGCTTTCGGGGCTTCGGCCTCGGCGCATGGGTCAGACCTTTCTGCCAGACCTTTGTGCCCCGCGGCCGCAGGCGCTAGTTGGCGTCGACCAGTTCGGGGATGCTGAATTCCTGACCCGGATATATGAGGTCTGGATCGCGGATCAATTCCGTGTTGGCCCCATAAATCAAACTATAGCGGACACCTTCGCCATAAAACTGCTCTGCAATCCGCCACAACACATCGCCACGCTGGATCACGACCTTACGTTCGCGGACCACCTTGGGGGACAGCGATGAATATTCAAACGGTGTCTCAATCCGGCTGCTGACACCGCCGGTATTATCGATCTCGTCGAAACGGAACAGCTTGATCTGTTTGCCCCGTTCGCTGGCCAGGGCCATCGCCCAGGTACCATCCTGCGTGACCTTTGTGGTGCCGATCAGCAATCCATTACCATAGATGCGGATTGCACGGCCGACACGGCCACGGCCCCTCAGTTTCACATCACCAACATCCGAATATGTGATCTGATCCAAGACGACGCCGCGAACGTCGCCGCCCGATGGCTGAACCAAAGCAAGTTCGTTGGCTGTTGGCTGCAGCAAAGTAGGCGAAGCACCATCTTCTGCGGACGGGAGGATGATCACAGGCGCGCTGAGGCGATAGCGACCGGCCTCGACTTCAGCCGGCGCATCCGGCACAGGGCTGACTGCCGTGCCGCCGGTACCGGCGGTTTCCTGCGGCTGGTTGGTTGGTTCGACCACCCTGCTGTTCGCGTTGACCGAAACACCATCCGGAGACACCTGACCGGGCTCGATTGGGGCGATCTCAACTGAAGGTAGCTCTACGACTCCAACCGGCTGCGATGGCGTGGGATTAGGATCCTCAGGCACATTGACTGCAGCAAGCCCCTCCGTGGCATCACCCGCCGTGGTCTCACCGGACATGCCATCACCAACCGGCGGTACCTTGCCATTTACCAGATTGGGGCCCGTCAGGGCGCCTTCACTGCCTTGGACCGCAGGTTCCTGATCGCTCAGCGCCACCGTCTCTGTCGCCTGCGGCTCAGTTTCGGTCGGCCCGACGGTCGTCTCTGCGACGTTCGGCTCTTCCTCGTCGCGGGGAACGCGCAACTGAAGGCTCTGAGCATCTCCGCTCAGCACCAAGTCCAGGATCGAGACGAAGTTCCCTTGGCTATCCGCCTTGGCTTCGGCAATAACCTCGCCATCCAGCACAATCTCGACCGTTGTGCCCGGTTCGGCATTCCCGGCCAGAACCGTTTGTCCATTGGGATCTACGCGAACGACATCAAAGCGTGGCGCCAGGGGGTCGGTTTCGTCGTCTGACGCAGCATCTGCCGGGTCAGAAGCGGGCCCAGCGTCCTGACCGGCATCGCTGCCAGCGGCATCATCCCCATCTGGATCGTCTGCCGGTCCACCATCCGTATTCTGCGCCGGGACAGCGGTATCTGCCGGATCTGACACGGCAGCGGTCTGCGTTGCGTCTGCGTCTTGATCGGTATCGGCAACCGGATCAGTCTGCGCTTCGTCGGATTTGGCATCATTGTCCACAGACGCTCCGGACGCGGTTTGATCCGAATTTTCGTCTGCAGTCAGTACTTTGCCTGATGGTTGTTCGACGACGGCTTCATCGCCCGTCGGCGTCACGGGATCCGGTTTCCGATCCCAAAAATTCCACGCGATAAGGCCGGCCAGCAGTGCTGCCCCCCCGGCCAACGCGCCTTTTACTGCAGGTTTCATAACCTGGCCTTTACTAACCACCCGTCAGACTGCACCCTATCGCACGGATATTGCTTCGTGTAGAGAGAATTTACTGCAAAAGATCCCGGGAACCTACCGTGCCAAATCACTTTTCCGTCTGCCTCTTTTGTGGATCGCGAACAGGAAACAACCCAGATTTCCTTAGGGACGCCCGAAGTCTGGGCCAGGAATTGGCTGCTCGCGGTCATCGTCTGGTCTATGGTGCCGGCGATCGTGGCCTTATGGGCGAAACCGCACGTGCAGCCCAGGCAGCAGGCGGGAAGGTCACGGGTGTCATCCCACAGCATCTGGTTGACGCTGAAATCGGCAAGACGGATCTCGACGAATACGTTGTCACCGAGACGATGCATGAACGCAAAATGCTGATGTTCGAACGCTCGGACGCGGTTATCGCGCTGCCCGGTGGGCCCGGCACCTTGGACGAACTGGTGGAAGTGCTGACATGGCGGCAACTCGGACTGCACCACCGCCCGATCGTCCTGGTCAATTCCGCAGATTACTGGACGCCGCTTTTGGAAATGCTGCAGCACACCGTCGACAACGGGTTTGCTGACCAGTCTTTCATGGACTTCCTCAGCATCGTGCGCCGGCCCAAATCAGCAGTTGATCAGATGGAAAGAATGCTGGCCGCGTGACGCCGACTGACGCCGGCAAAGGGTGGGCGCATCGCCCACCCCAGCAATCAGCACATCAGCCAGGCAGACGGCTGGCGACGTTTTCCCAGTTCACCAGATTGTCCAGGAAGTTTGTAAGATAGGCGGGCCGCTTATTGCGGAAATCGATGTAGTAGGAATGCTCCCAAACATCACAGCCCAACAAAGCTGTCTGATTAAAGCAAAGCGGGTTCACACCATTTTCGGTCTTGGTCACCGCCAGCGTGCCATCCGCATTCGCCACCAGCCAGCACCAACCTGAGCCGAACTGACCGGCTCCCGCGGCAGAAAAATCGGCCTTGAACTGGTCGACGGATCCGAAGGCATCCGCGATCCGGCTTTCCAGCTCCGATGGCATGCCGCCACCACCAGGCCCCATCATTTCCCAGAACTGATTATGGTTCCACATTTGCGAGGCATTGTTGAAAAGGCCTGACTGCGCCACTGCGCCGGACTGGTACGTGTCGACGACGATCTGTTCCAGGCTTTTGCCTTCGTGGCCGCTGCCGGCCAGAAGCTTCGCACCGTTATCGGCATAGGCCTTGTGGTGCAGGTCGTGGTGGTATTCCAGCGTCTCTTGGGACATGCCCTTGGATGCCAGCGCGTCATGAGCATAAGGAAGGTCAGGAAGATCAAAAGCCATGGGTTAGCCCCTTCTGTCAGAATTCTGTCCGGGGCCGCAGCCCACATGCAAAGCATATAGACCCATCGTCATCCCGGGCGAAAGAGAAACTTCCCCGACATGACTGTCACGCCGCATGATCCTGAGATGTGACCGCAGCATGCGCCCGAAGCGAAGTTCGGACAGCCAACAGGAATTGCGTGCAGATCGTCTGCTTTTGTAACCGATTTCTGTTCCAGGGCTGACGAGGTGTTGGGCGGCACGGACGCGCAACACAGCACGCTGGCCTTGCGATTCAGGCCACAATGCGCAAAGCGCGAAGGCGTGGAAAATCTGTTCGCGATGTTTCCGGCCATGATTGGCCTGATGGCCTCTCCCGGGCCGGTAACGCTGGCCTCTGCGGCCGCCGGGGCTGCCTATGGCTGGCGGGCCTGGCCTTATGTGTTCATCATGACGACGGGCACGTTGACCGTGATCATCCTTGTCGCCATCGGGGCGATGGGTCTTCTGGCAACAGTCCCTGGCATCGCCCCATTGGTCGGTGCGCTAGCAGGGCTCTACATCCTGTGGCTGGCCTGGAAGATCGCGACTGCGCCGCCGTTGGGCGCACTGGCCGACCAGGCCGCCCTGCCCCCGCTTTGGGGCGGATATGTAATGGCGATCCTGAACCCGAAGGCCTACGGCGCCATGGCCGCAATCTTCTCCGGCTTCCCGCTGATGCCGGACGCGCCGTTCCTGGGCGGCGCGGTCCAAAGCACCATTCTCTTTTGTTGGGCGCTCACGGTGAACACAGTCTGGATGAGCGCGGGCGTGATGCTGGCACGACTGATGCGGGATCCTGTGGCAAACCGCATTCTGAATGTCTTCTTCGCCGTGCTGCTGGTGCTGTCCGTCGCGCTGCTGGTCTGGCCAGAGCAGGCTCAGCCGTAATCCGCAGGCAACAGGGCCACACCGACACGCCGGTCCTCGGTCAGCAACACATTATAGGTCCGGCAGGCGGATGGGGTGGACATGATCTCAAAGCCGATACCCGCCTCGTCCAACGCCGATCGCAGTTCCCTGGCTATTGGCGCGATGTCCGCACCTTGGCCGATCAGCAGGACATCGATATCGGCGGCTCGATCAAACACTGGGCGAAGGCCGACGATCGAGATCGGCGGCGCGATTGGAAATATGCCATCCGACAGCAGGATCAGCCCACCGGCGTACCACTGATCGGCAATGCGAAACCCGCCGGGACCATAGCTGTCGATCGGCGGCTGGGCCTCGTAGTCGATCTCGATCATCCGCATCGGCGTCTCTTACATCCGAGCTGACCAGCTCAGCGGGATCAGACCTGCGCTCCGCCAAACTGCGTTCCGGCCTTGGCCCGCGCCTCGGCGGCCGAGGTCCAGTCGCGCTTCACGCCCAACCAAACCAAAGCCGCGACCGCGACGAAGACCGAGGAATAGGTCCCAACGATCACTCCCCAAATCATAGCGAACGTAAAGCCCTTGATCACCTCCGGCCCCAGGACGAACATCGCGACCAAGGCGATCAGGGTCGTGATCGAGGTCATCAATGTCCGGCTGAGCGTCTCATTCAAGCTGAGATTCATCAGATCCAAAAGGGACATCTGCTTGTATTTTCGCAGATTCTCCCGGACCCGGTCAAAGACGACGACCGTGTCGTTCAGCGAATAGCCGACAATGGTCAGCAATGCCGCAATGATGGCCAGGTTAAACTCGATTCCGGTTATCTCGAATACCCCGATCGTCAGCGCCACATCGTGGGCCAGTGCCACGACAGCCGCCAGACCGAACTGCCATTCGAACCTCATCCAGATATAGACCAGCACCGCGAACACAGCCAGTGACACCGCGATGATCCCGGCCTGCAGCAATTCGCCGGAAACTTTGGGGCCGACGAATTCCACCCGTTCGACCGTCGTGCCTGCGATCTGCGCTTGCAGGGCATCACCCACGACCTGACCGACCAGCTTGTTATCCTCGACGGTTTCCTGGGCCTCGACCCGGATCAGCGTGTCAAACTCAGACCCAAAGCTCTGCACCGCGACATCCCCGAAGTCCAAGCCGTTCACGATACCGCGCATCTGACCGATATCTGCTGTCTGTTCGGTCTTGATCTGGACCATCGTGCCACCCCGGAAGTCGATCCCGAAGTTCAGGCCCAGAATGGCCGCACCAGCGATAGAGGCAGCCACAAGAACGGCCGAGATCATCCCGGCAATTTTGCGACCACCCATGAAGTTGATCTTGGTGCCAGCCTTCACGAACGAGAACAGCTCGATCTTCAGTTTCTTCGGCTTGGCCCAATGTAGCCAGGCGGCAACGATCATCCGGGTGACAACAGTGGCGGTGAAAACCGAGGTGATGATCCCGACACCCAACGTCACCGCAAAGCCTTTTACCGGCCCAGAGCCCATGGCGAACAGGATCACCGCTGCGATAAACGTGGTGATGTTGGCATCGACAATGGCCGAAAATGCCTGCTCATAACCCCGTTCAATCGCCCGCGACGGTGACTTCGAGTTTCGAAGTTCCTCGCGTATTCGCTCGAAGATCAGCACATTCGCATCCACTGCCATCCCGATGGTCAGCACGATGCCAGCGATGCCCGGCAAGGTCAGCGTCGCACCGATCATCGACAGGAAACCGAAAATCAGCGCAACATTCACGACCAGCGCTATGTTCGCGAATAGGCCAAACCGGCCATAGACCGCGACCATGAAGACCAGGATGCCAACAAAGGCGATAATTGTCGCGATTTTGCCCGCCGCAATGGAATCCGCGCCCAAATCCGGGCCGACGGTTCGTTCTTCTTGAACTTCAATCGAAGCTGGCAAAGCGCCCGCACGCAGCAAAATCGCCAGGTTGGTGGCACTTTCGACAGTGAAATCGCCCTCGATGAAGCCGGACCCGCCGAAAATCGGCGACTGTATGCGCGGCGCAGTGATGATCTGGCCATCCAGAACCACTGCAAAAAGCCGCCCGACATTGGCCGCCGTGTATTCCCCGAAGATCCGCGCACCGGCTGAATCGAAGGTGAAATTGACAACCGGCAAGCCCGTATCAGGATGGAAACCCAATTGCGCATCGACCAGGTTTTCACCGGTCAGAATCGCAGCGTCTTTGATCACGTAAGGCAGGCCATCGACGTCCTGCACGACGGACTCACCCGGTCCCGGCGCGTCGTTACCGCCTGCGGCAACAACCTCGTGGAAGGTCAATTTCGCCGTCCGCCCGATGATGTCCAGCAGCTCGGCGGAAGAGCCGAGCCCAGGCACCTGGATCAGAATTCGCCGCTCGCCCTGGCGCTGGATCGTTGGCTCTCGTGTGCCGGTCTCATCGATCCGGCGGCGCATGATCTCAACCGACTGCGCCATGGTTCGGTTGGTAATCTCGGCCTTGCCGCCTTCGGACAACGTGACCCAGATATCCTGACCATCCCGCGTGATGTCCAAGTCGACCTGACCAAGTCCGGCATCCGCCAGACCGAAACCACCGGCAATTCCGCCGCCAACTGGTTGGGCAAGGCGGCCAATAATCTCCTCGGCACGCTCGGCATCCTCGGGATTGACGATCTCCACACGGATGCCTTCGTCCAGAACCCGGATCTTTCGTCTTATCCGTTCCTGGCGCAGCTCATTGAAGATGTCAGAACGCAGGTTCGTGTAGCGCTCGGCAAAGACCTCTTCGACCTTAACTTCCACCAGAAGATGAACACCGCCGCGTAAGTCCAGGCCCAGGTTAATAACATTCGGCGGCAGCCAGCTTGGCCAGGCGTCTGCCTGCTCTGTCAGGGTCTCAACCGATGGCAGCTTCAGCCGCTCCAACTCCTCGGGCGACCGGTTCTGAAACTGCGGCGCCTCTGCATAGCGTTCGGCTTCGATCGCCTTTATCGCGCGCGACGCATTGTCAGCGGTGGAATAAAACAGGTTTGGGATCGTAAAAATGATCCCGGCCAGACAGATGGCCAGGACCAGAAATTTCTTCCATGGGGCGAAGTACAGCATGGGATCACCCCTTTGTTGGCTCAGCCATCCTTGGCCGGTTCGGATTTCGACAACACCGTCTGAATGGTCGATCTATAGAGCTTCACCTTGGTGCCCTCGGCGATTTCAACCTCGATCTCTTCGCCTTCCTTGACCTTTGTCACCTTGCCAAGGATGCCGCCCCCTGTGACGACCTGGTCACCACGGCGCAGGTTTTCAACCATGTTCTTGTGCTCTTTGGCGCGCTTTTGCTGCGGCCGGATCAGCAAGAAGTAAAAGATCACGAAGATCAGAATCAGCGGCACCATCGAGGTGATAAAGCTTCCGCCGCCGGCGCCTCCGGCAGCCTGCGCATAGGCGGGCGTGATGAACATGCGTCTCTCGTTTGTTTTATGGCCGGGATCACAACCCGGAACCTTGGGGGTATATACGGGCAAAAAACCGGTATGCAAGCAATCGGCGGGCATCAGCCACGATGCCGCGCCCGTCACAAGAAAGTGTGCGCAGCCAAAGAACTTGCTTTACAACCTTAAGGACCTGTTAAGTATGGATAGTCATTAGGGAAGCATTGGCGTTTGGCGCATGTATCATTCTGTCGTTGTGCCGCACATAGGCTTGTACCTGGCCTGCATCTGACCACCCAGAAGGAAAGCACGATGCAGCTTTATATGATCGCACCCGCTGTTGCGATGACGGTTTATGCAGCACTCATGGCGGCGGTTTTGGCGGGCTGAGCCCCCAAACCACCACCAAAGAGGATCAGATCGCGGCTTTGAGGTCCTTGATCAGGGCCTCGACGTCATTGCCGCGTTGTTTGAACTTTACGCCTATCTCCTCGCGCTGCGTGACCGCCATAGAAATCCCCTCGACGATCAGGTCAACAACCTGCGTCGACCCAGCCCGGTCGCTGACCAGCCACTCAACCGCGGCTTTTTCGCCATTTGGCAAATTGATGGGCGTTTCAACCAACCAGCCTTTGCGGCCCGCATCGCGCGACCGGCCCAGGGCGATCTTGGGATCCCCTGAATATTCATCAAAGCGCCGGGCGTATGTGATTGAAATAAAGTGCGAAAACGCATCGACGAACCGGGATTGTTGATCACCGGACATCTCGCGCCAGACACGGCCTGCCGAGAACTTGGCCAACTGAGGCACATTTGCACGCGTTTCCATGATCTGACGCAGGCGCGGGGCACGGCTGGTGGCATTGCCCGGCGTCCGCAGCAGGGCCAAAAGATCATCCAACGTCTTGGAAACATGGTCTTTCGCGTCGCTTTCGCTCAGCGCCAGCGCGGTGTTGGCAGAGCCCATGACCGCAATGGCAGCGGCGCCCGTCAACAAAATACGTCGCGTGATCTTCATCCCGTACCTCTTCCTGTTTCGGATCTCCTATTCCGAGAAGAGATCCGGCAATTCGTCCAAATCAGTTTCGCCATCCGACACCCGGCGCCGGCGGTTCTGAATGTAACCGGTGCGCAGGCTCACATAGCTGTCTTCGGAATTGTAGAGCAGATCATCGATAAGCGCAGCATTCCGATTACGATTGTGAACGATTTCAACGGCCGAAACCGTCGCAGAGGCAATTGTGACTTCAACACCGCCGGTGACATAGGTTGTCGGCTGGAACGCCATATCCACCAGCGTACCCACGGCATCACGGGTCGTGGAAGGACCAAAGAGCGGCAGCTCCAAATAGGCGCCTTCATCGACGCCCCAGGTTGCCAGCGTAATGCCGAAATCGGTGTTTTCCCTGGGCAGGCTGAATTCGGTTGCAGGGTCCAAAGTGCCGCCCGCTCCAACGACCGTGTTCACCGCAAAGCGGCCGATTGTGACAAGCGCATCTTCGCCATCGCCCTGCAGCAGGTGGTTCACAAAAACGCCCGGCAGGCTGAGATGAGAGAAGACATTGCCGAAAATGTGCTGAAACAACGAGGGGGTTACCAGATCATAGCCCTGCGCTGCGGGCCTAAGAACAGCTTGATCCAGCCCCTTGTTGGCCGAATGAATCCCACGGTTCAGGCTTTCATAAGGATCGGCGACAAGCTCGCCCTGCTGCCGGGCGCCCCCGCACGCTGCAACAGTCAGTCCGACGGTCATCACCATCGCAATTCCGGTCGTCGTCCGCATGGACACTGCCTCCTGAGCCATCACACAACGCGTTGTTTAAGAACTCCCGCCACAACGCTGGAATTTCACGATAATATGGGTTTTGAATCTGTTCGCCAACCCTGCTGATGAGCAAATTATACCGAATTGCTGAAAATCTGCTGAAACGATCAACCGTCGATTGTTAAAATCATAACTAAGCCTTACCTTTGGCCTCGAAAACAACTCATTCCATGTTAAGGCTTCGCTTCGAAACTGGGACAGAATGAACCGGACGAAGGATTCTACGTGGCCGACGCGAAGTTTGAAAAAGGTCTTCAGGAATTAAAGGCCTCGATGAAGCAGTGCCGATCCCATTTCCGATCGGTGGCTGTCTTCAGTGTTTTCGTGAACCTGCTGATGCTGACCGGGCCGCTCTTCATGCTGCAAACCTATGACCGGGTGCTTTCCAGCCGGTCAGAGGCCACGCTGGTCGCGCTGTTGCTGCTGGTGACCGGCCTCTACATCATGTTCGGCCTCTTGGAGTACGCCCGCGGCCGCGTTTTGGCCCGCGCCGGGGCGCGCTTTCAGACCCTTCTGGATCTCAGAATATTCGAGGCGGTCCTACGCCGCTCTGTCGCGCCGGCAGACCGTGCACGTCCGAATACTGCGGCGCGGGATCTGGACTCGATACGCCAGCTCCTTTCAGGCCCCGCTCCTTTCGCTCTCTTCGATATTCCATGGACACCGATCTTCGTCGCGGCAATCTTCCTCTTTCACCCGGTTTTGGGCTTCATCGCCATCATTGGTGGCGCAATCCTCATTTTGATGACCCTGATGAACCAGGTCCGGTCGAAGGAGCCGAACGCTGAATCGCAGATGGCGTCGGCGCAAGCCGAAAACCTGGGAGAGGCGCTGCGCCAGAATGCAGAGGCCGTGCAGGGCCTGGGAATGCGCAGCATGGGCCTTGGGCGCTGGCGCGGGCTTCGCGACACAGCGCTAAACAAGCAGATCGAGGCTTCGGACAAATCCGCTGGATTCACCGCAGCCGGTAAGGCGATGCGGTTCTATCTGCAAAGCTTCATGCTGGCCGCAGGCGCGTGGCTGGTGCTGGAACAGTTGATCTCGCCCGGGATGATGATCGCTGGGTCCATTCTTCTTGGTCGCGCCCTTGCCCCGATCGAGCAGGCGATCGGTCAATGGTCGCTGTTCCAACGCGCCGTCCGCGGCTGGAACGCACTTTCCGAGGTCCTGGAAAAGACCCCAGTCGAACCCCAGAAAACGCAGCTTCCGGCGCCCAAGGGCGTCATGGAGGCCAAGCACGTCACAGTCGTCGCTCCAGGTGAGCAAATCCCCGCCCTTCGAAGTATCAGCTTCAAAATCGAACCTGGACAAGCGCTGGGCGTGATCGGGCCGTCGGGTGCAGGCAAAACTACTCTGGCAAAGGTTCTGACGGGCATCTGGCCACCGGCGGCTGGCAAGGTTCGGATCGACGGTGCGGCGCTCGATCAATGGCCATCGGACGCCCTTGGCCGTTTCATCGGCTACCTGCCGCAGGAAATCGGGCTTCTGGCAGGAACCGTCGCCGACAATATTGCGCGGCTTGACCCGCAACCGGATGCAAAAGAGATCGTGCTTGCCGCGCAGCGTGCAGGGGCTCATGAACTTCTGCTCAGCCTGCCGCAAGGCTATGACACTGATATCGGTGCGGCCGGTCAGCGGCTTTCGGGCGGACAGCGCCAACGGGTTGCCCTGGCGCGGGCGCTTTATGGTGATCCGCCGGTTCTGATCCTGGACGAGCCGAACGCGAACCTGGACGCGCCGGGCGAACAGGCTCTTGTCGATGCCATTCGCGATGCCAAAGGACGCGGCCGGACCGTCATCATTATGGCCCACAGGCCTAGCGCAATCGCCGCCTGTGACTATCTATTGATGATCGACAAAGGCGCGCAGGTCGATTTTGGTGCTCGGGACGAAGTGTTGAAAAAGCGTACGCGAAATTATCCGCAATTGGTCGGCAAGCCTGGTGCCCAAGGGGCAGATGGCCATGGCGCCCCGAAACAGGCCGCCGCAGCGGTCGAGCCGCAAGCGACTCTGGCGCCCACGCAGACCACAGTGGCCCTTTCGAAGGATCCTGAACCATGAACCAGATGCAAATCGCAGGCCCCGGCGGAGGGGAAAAACCAAACGATGGCTGGGATGGCCGCTGGTACATCCGATTTGGCCTTGTCTGCGTTCTGATCCTAGGCGGCGGCTTCGGCGGCTGGGCCGCCACAGCGTCGTTGGCGGGCGCGGTGATCGCAACGGGACAGTTGCGGGTCGAGGCCAATCGCCAGGTCGTCCAGCACCCGGATGGCGGCGTCGTGGCCGAAATCCTGTCCCGCGACGGCGACACCGTCGAGGCCGGCGATGTGCTGATCAAACTGGATGCGTCCCAGCTTAGGTCTCAACTGGCAGCGCTTGAAAGTCAGTATTTCGAGATTCTGGCGAGGCTCGCGCGTCTGCAGGCGGTTCAGGTCAAATCCGACGAGATTGCGTTCGATCAGGAACTCTTGGATGCGGCCGCGCAAAACCCCGAAATTCAGCGTCTTATTGACGGCCAGGTTTCGCTGTTCATCGCCAGCCGCGTCTCGATGAGCAAGGAAATGCAGATTATGGACCAACGCAAGGTCCAGCTATCCGAACAGATCATCGGTACCGAGGCGCAGATCCAGGCGACGAAGAAGTCCCGCGATCTGATCGCCAAGGAATTGGCTGATCAAGAGCGCCTTCTGAAACAGGGACTTGCCCGGGCAACCCAAGTGCTGGCGCTGCAGCGCGAAGAAGCCCGGCTTGAAGGCGAAACCGGGCAACTGATCCAACAAGTTGCCCAATTGAAAAGCCAAATCTCCGAAACCGAGATCGAGCAACTCAGGATGTTCGACACGATGCGTGAAGAGGCTATCGCGGAATCGCGCGAACTGGGCTTCCGCCGGGTCGAGATGAGCGAGAACCGCGCCGCTTTGAAGGAACAACTATCGCGCCTGGACATCCGCGCACCACGGTCGGGCACGGTACTTGAATCAACGATCCATGCGCTGAAATCGGTGATCCGGCCCGCAGAACCAATCCTTTATATCGTTCCCTCTGACAGCGATATGGTTGTCGAGGCACGGGTCGAAACGATCAACCGCGACCAGGTTTGGATCGGCCAAGACACGGTGTTGCGCTTTTCTGCGTTCAATACGCGAACAACGCCCGAAATTTTCGGCAAGGTGCGTATTATCGCCGATGCTGAAACGACGGACGATCAATCTGGTCTCAGCTATTACACCACCGAAGTCCGGATAAACGAAGGCGAGATTGAAAAGCTGGACGGCCAGGAATTGGTCGCGGGTATGCCGGTCGAGGTTTACATCCAAACCGGGGAGCGAACGCCGATTGAATACCTGATGAAACCGGTCACGGATTACTTCACAACTGCCTGGCGCGAGGAATAAACCAGGTCAAAAACCTGGTCCTGTCGGCCCATAACGCATCTGCACAAAAACTTCGGTTGACCGGGGGCATTCCGGGCGCATCTTAAGGGGTGTGCAGCAAAGGATCCCGGCATGGACGGTGATGCAGTGGTTGAGATCAGGGTCATCCCCGCCCTGACCGAAATTGCGCCTGAAGACTGGGACGCCTGCGCCGCCCCGGAAGCCGCAGATGGCGGCAGGCCGCTCTATCCATTCCTGACCCATGCGTTTCTTTCAGCGCTCGAGATAAGCGGATCAGCCGTGCCCCGCGAAGGTTGGGGTCCGCAGCACCTTGTGGCCAGCGTCGGCGACAAGATCACGGGGGTCATGCCGCTCTACGTTAAAGGCCACAGTCAGGGCGAATATGTGTTTGACCATTCCTGGGCGCATGCCTTCGAACGCGCCGGTGGAAGCTACTATCCGAAACTCCTTTCGGCCGTTCCGTTCACGCCAGCAACCGGCCCGCGCCTGCTGACCCGGCCGGACGGCCCCTTGGGGCGGGACGCTGCCCGAGCCGCACTGTTACAGGGCGCCATTCAACTGGCCGATCAGAACGACATTTCTTCGCTGCATATGACGTTCTGCACGGATGAAGAATGGGATTGGGGCGGCGAGATGGGCATGCTACAGCGCACCGATCAGCAGTTTCACTGGCTGAACCACGGCTACGCGACCTGGGACGATTTCTTAGGCGCCCTGGCCTCGCGCAAGCGGAAGAATCTGCGAAAGGAACGCGCCCGCGCCCTTGAAAACGATATCGAAATCCACTGGCTGACCGGCAATGACATTCAACCCGAACATTGGGACGCGTTCTGGATCTTCTACCAGGATACCGGCGCCCGGAAATGGGGCACACCCTATCTGACGCGCCCGTTCTTCGACCTCGCCCAGGATCATCTGCGCGACGACATCCTGCTGATCATGTGCCGCCGGGCGGGGCGCTGGATCGCCGGAGCCCTGAACATTATCGGCCGCGAAACCCTTTATGGCCGCTATTGGGGTTGCACTGAAGAGCATCCCTGCCTGCATTTCGAGACGTGTTACTACCAGGCCATCGATTACGCGATCCAGCACGGCCTGAAGCGTGTCGAGGCCGGCGCTCAGGGTGGGCATAAACTGGCCCGCGGCTATGAACCCGTGACGACGAAAAGCCTGCACTGGATCACCGATTCCCGCTTCCGCCAGGCCGTACGGGACTACCTTGAAGGCGAACGCGATGCCGTGGATTGCGAAAACCGCGCCTTGGCCAGGCACACGCCGTTCCGGAAAGAAGATCCTGCGTGAGACGCTTCTTTCGGGCCGTCATCGTCATCGCAGTCGTGGTGTACGGCCCATTGCTCTACCTTCGGGCAACGACCGAAATCACAACAGCGGATGAAACCGAGTCCGCCCAGGCCGTGCTGGTCTTCGGCGCGCTTGTCCGTCAGGGACAGATCTCTGCCCTGCACGCGGAAAGGCTGGATACCGCCGCCGATCTCTTGCGCCGCGGCATGGTGCAGAAAATCGTCGTCTCCAACGCCGCGCGCGCCGCCGAAGTGATGCGCGACTATCTGGTTGAAAACGGTGTGGAACCAAGCGCGATCGAGCTCGACCCCAATGCACCCGCCACGCCTGATACCTGCGTCACGGAACTCGGCCGGGCGACTCCCCGCCCGGTCATGCTGCTCAGCCAGTCCTTCCATCTGCCGCGGATCAGCTATCAGTGCGCCAACCTTGGCCTGACCGGGCAGTATGTCGCTGCGGCGTCTGCGGGCGGACCGTCGGAAATCGGCACGCTCCGCACGTTGTGGATCCGCGCCTGGCGCCATACGCGCGAGGCGCTTTTGATCTGGGCCGAGATGCTGGGCGTCTACCGAACGCTGTCGTGATCCCCGGCAAACCGCGGCGGAAACAGGAATCTCAGATCTGCTGCAGCAGCTTCTCTGCCGACGTCACATCCATTTCGCCCGGCGCGCCTTCCACGTTCAACGCGGTCACCACGCCGTCGTCGACAATCGCCGAAAAGCGCATCAGCCGCTTGACCAGGCCGACCGCGCCGCCGTCCAGAACAATGTCCATCGCCTCGGCCAGTTCTGACCGGGAATCGCCCACGAACCGGATATCGGCCTCTGCACCGCCCGAAGCAGCACCCCATTCCTTCATGACAAAAGGATCGTTGACGGCCACGCAGACGATCTGATCGATCCCTTTTGCCTTCAGCGCTTCTGCACTTTCGATGAAGGACGGCACGTGCTTTTGATGGCAGGTCGGCGTGAACGCCCCTGGCACCCCGAACATGGCGATCTTCTTGCCGCCGAAAACGCTGTCCGACTCGATGGCGCCCGGACCGGCCTCGCCCATTTCGAAAAGGCTTACATTGGGGATTTTCGCTCCTATGGCGATCGGCATGGCAGGGCTCCTTCTGTCGCGTTATAGTTGAGGCTCATGTAGCTTGTCCTGACCACAAAGCCCACCTGTTTTGCACAGCACAGCATCAGGGGACACCGGGGCAAAGGAAGGCAGGGTCCTGTTATGTGTAGACCGGGTCCTCTGACCCGGCGGCGCGACAGACCCGGACAGATGTCTCGCCATAGGTCCGTTCATCGACCAGCGTGATCCCAGCCAGCGCTTCAAACGCATCCTCGGCGGCCTGTTCCAGGACAATCACCGCGCCGGGCGCAACCCAGCCCCCGGCCAAAGCCGAGGCCAAGGCCCGCATCCCAAGATCCGATCCATAGGGCGGATCTGCAAACACCAGATCGAACGCGGCTCCGCGGCATGGCCCCAGCCTGGTTGCATCCCGGCGCCAAAGCTTGGTCTGACCAATTACCTGCAATGTCTCGATGTTCTGGCGGATCAGGCCGCGCGCCGCCGGACCGTCATCGATAAAGACGGCCCAGGCCGCCCCGCGCGACAGCGCCTCCAGACCCAGCGCCCCGGTGCCTGCGAATAGGTCCAGCACCCGCATGCCTTCAATAGCTGGATAGTCCCCATGGGCCAGGAGATTAAAGATCGATTCCCGGACCCGGTCCGAGGTCGGACGCAGATGCGCCTTGCCGCCGCCCTGAGCACCGGGCGCCGCCAGACGGGTGCCCTTGAGCCGTCCGCCGATGATCCTCACAGGCGTTTCTCGAACTGCACGCGGTCATAGCCTTCATCTTCGCCCCGTCCGATCTCGGCAAATCCCAAGTGCCGGTACATCGCCTGATTTTCCACCATGGTCGCATGGGTATAAAGCCGAATGCGCTCAAACCCCCGGCTCCGGGCGACATCCTCGGCATGGGCGATCAGACGCCCACCAACTCCCTGGCCACGGGCCTCGGACGCAACGGCCACATTCTCCAACATCAGCGCCCCTGGCTGATCCACCAGAATGATCATCCCCAGAACCGCGCCATCCCGGTCAAAGACATCAACCACGCCCTCGGCGATGCGCGCGGGATAGTCATCCAGCATCGGCGCCGGTGGCTTGTCCATGCGCGCGGCCAACGGTGCGTAGGCCTCGGCAACAATCCGCTCGACCGCTGCCGCATCCTCCGGCCTTGCCGGCCGGATCACAGAACCTGGTCCAGCGCCTCGATCAGCTGCTGGATCTCGGCCTCGGTGGTGTAGTGCAAGAACGATACCCGCAGCACACCATGCTCAACGTCGACACCCTGCGCCGCAACGCAGCGGTCGGAATAAAAGCATCCGCCGCCCGCCATGATCTTATGCGCGGCCAGTTCATCCGCCAGCTCTTCCCCGGGCCGCGCATGCACCAGCGAGATTGTCGGGGCACGGCGCACCGGATCTGATGGCCCCAACAGTCGCACATCATTGCGCCCGCGCAGCCAATCCATCAGCGGCGCCATCAGCGCGATCTCGCGCCCACGCATCACATCATGCGCCGACGCCCCGCCATGCTGATCCGACAATGCGTCGGCATAATCGGCCATCCCCGCCAGCGCAGCGATCTGCGCATGATCCGGACCGGCCGGTGTGAACCACGTCTTCGGCAGCGCCCGATTAAAGAAGTGAGTCTGCGGCTCCAGCCGCTCGGCAGCGCCGTGCCGCACGGTCATCACCCCCTGATGCGGCCCATGGGTCTTGTAGGCAGAGAACATATAGACATCCGCCCCCAAGGCATCGACATCAGGGATGCCGTGCGGCGCATAAGACACGCCATCGACCACGGAAATCGCCCCGGCCGCGCGCGCTTTGGCGGCAATCTCGGACACCGGATTGATCTCAGCCACGATGTTCGAGGCATGCGGCACGCACACCACACGCGTCTGATCCGTTAACAGATCATCCAGATCCGCGGGGTCCAGATGCCCGGTGTTAGGATCCAGCGACCATTCGCGGATCGTGAAGCCATCGGCGGCCAGCCGCCGCCAGACGCCGGAATTCGCCTCGTGATCCTGGTCCGTGACGACGATCTCGCCCTTCGGCATTCCCATCCTGACGGCCTGCGCCAGAACATAGGTGTTCTGCGAGGTCGAAGGCCCGAAGTGAATCTCGTCCTCCGCCACGCCCATCATCGCAGCCAGCCGCACCCGGCTTTCATCCATCATCGCGCCCAGGTCATGCGATGCCGGGAAGTTCCAATAGGGCTGCACCTTCTTCGACTGATAGGCATCCATCAGCCGGTCAACGACCTGGCGGCAAGGATAGGATCCGCCGGCGTTTTCAAAGAAAGCCCAGCCATCCAAGGACGGCTCGGCAAATGCCGGGAACTGATCCCGGACGAAATCGACATCAAAGGCCATCACAAATCCCGTTCAAAGCGCACCGCCCGCCACGGGCCGCGCGCGGGGTGGGTGGGTATTCCTGGCACCGGCCTCCCCCGCGCAATCCTCACATGGGGAGCGCGCGGCCCATTATGCGTTCACATCGACAACCACGCGGCCCTTGACCTGGCCCTTCAGTATCGACGGACCCATCTCGACCAGATCTTCCAGCTTGGCCATCGAAATCATCGACTCCAGCTTCTCCATCGGCAAGTCACGGGCAATGCGTTGCCAGGCCGGAACCCGGTTCATCTGCGGCTGCATGACGGAATCAATCCCCAACAGGTTCACGCCGCGCAGCAGGAACGGCACCACGGTCGCCGGCAACTTGGCGCCGCCTGCCAGGCCGACGGCGGCCACCGACGTGCCATACTTCATCTGAGTCAGAACTCGGGCCAGCATATCGCCGCCCACGGCATCAACGCAGCCTGCCCACATTTCCTTGTCCAAAGGCCGCGAAGGCGCCTCGTCCAGATCTTCCCTTGGCACAATCGTCGTCGCACCCAGATCCTTCAGGTAATCTGCTGTCTCGGGCCGGCCGGTCACGGCGGCGACCTCGTAGCCCAGATTGGCCAGGATCGCCGTCGCGACGGAGCCCACACCCCCCGCAGCGCCGGTCACCAGCACCGGGCCGTCGGATGGGGTCATGCCGTGGTTCTCCAGGGCCATCACCGCCAGCATCGACGTAAAGCCCGCAGTGCCCACCGCCATCGCCTGGCGCGTGTCGATACCGCCCGGCAACGGTGTCAGCCATTCCGACTTGACCCGCGCCTTTTGCGAATAGCCGCCCCACCAAACCTCGCCGACACGCCAGCCGGTCAAAACAACCTTATCGCCCGGGGTAAACTGGTCCGAGTCTGATGCCTCGACCGTACCGGCAAAATCTATGCCCGGCACATGCGGAAATGTCCGCACCAATCCGCCGGATCCGGTGATGCAAAGTCCGTCTTTGTAGTTCAGCGTCGAATACTCGACCGAGACGGTGACATCGGCCTCGGGCAACTGGTCCACTTCCAGGTCTTGAATGGCTTGCGTGACGGGACCATCGTCGTCCTTATTGACGACCAGCGCGCGAAATGACATCGGTCTCTCCTTCATGTCGGATTGTTAATTCCGACGGCCTGCCGCCGGTTCGGATTGACAACTGTCAGATCATGCGCTTGAAGGCAAGTCGTGAACAACACAATCGAACTGTTAAATGCACCCTGAAGAAGCCCCCCTCCGATGAGCGCCCGCCTGATCTCGCGCTACGCCGATGACCCAAGGGTCGTGACGGTGCTGGTCGTGGCACTGGTCTCGGCCGCTTTGTGGCTTGCAACCTGGCAGACCATGTCCGGCATGATGGCAATGCCTGGCATGGACAAAATGGATGCGGGCAGCATGGACATGCCAACCGGCGAAATGGACGGGTCGGGCGGCATGAACATGGAAATGCCCCAGGGTGACGCCATGACCATGGGCGACGGCGCGGCAAAGACAATGCCAACGGCTGATGGCGCTGAACAGTCCATGCCCATGGAAGGCATGCCCATGGAAGGCATGCCGATGGATGGCGTGAAGATGGATGGCATGGCAATGGACATGCCCGGAATGTCTATGGACCCCACGGATTGGAGCTTTGCCACCATTGCCACCACCACAGCAATGTGGATCCTGATGATGGCGGCGATGATGCTGCCGTCGATGGCACCCGTGGTGGCCATCTATGCCGGGCTATCGGCCAAGGAAGACAGCGGCCTGCGGCTCGCGCTCCGCATCACCGTCTTCACCTTCGGCTATCTCACGTTGTGGTTCGGCTTCTCGATTGTCGCGGCCCTCGGCCAACTGACCCTGCGCGCCTCCGAGTTCTTCACCATGGGCGGCACACTGGCCTTGCCTCTGGCGGCGGGTGCCTTGCTGATCTTCGCAGGCATCTATCAGTTCACCCAGGTCAAAGAGTTCTGCCTGGCCCATTGCCGCCACCCGCTGGCCTATCTGATGCAGCATTGGAAAGAGGGCCTCAAAGGCGCCTACCCCGTTGGCTTCACGCACGGCATTTACTGTCTGGGCTGCTGCGTCGCGCTGATGGGGCTGATGTTCGTCTACGGCGCGATGAACGTTCTCTGGATGGCCGTCATCGCGCTCTACCTGATCGCCGAAAAAATAGTGCCCCGGGCAGAGATCTGGGGCCGTATCGCAGGGGCCTTGATGATCGTGACCGGAGCGGTCACTATCGCCCGAGAATTCATCTGAGGAAACGCCCACATGGCAAAAGCGCCCAAGAAGAAAACAACGCGCAAGGCGCGCAAGTCGGACCGTCTGGCCGCGGCTGGCATCACTGCCAAGCTGCCGGGCACCGGGACCGATCTGGTGCCTGTCGACGAAAAGGGCTGGGCGATCAATGGCGAGCTGGCACTGAACTGTTCGTGCGATCTCTTTTGCCCCTGCGTGGTGTCCTTGGGCGCCGCCGCGCCAACCCACGGATACTGCCAGGCCTGGGTCGGCATCCGCATCGACAGCGGCCATAAAGACGGCGTGCCACTCGGCGGATTGAACGTCGCCATGCTGCTGGACATTCCCGGCCGCATGGGCGAGGGCGGCTGGAAGGTCGGCCTCTATGTCGATGAACGCGCCAACGCCGCCCAGGTCACCGCGCTGGAAATGATCCTCAGCGGCCAGGCCGGCGGCACGACGGGGCTCTTCCGGCTGCTTGTGGCAGAATTCCTGGGCACGCAACGAGTGCCTGTCGATTACGAGACCGAAGGCGATATCCGGCACCTGCGCGCAGGCAAGGCGATCCTCGCCTCGATCCAGCCGATCGTGGGCGCCAAGAAGGGCGAGCCCGTGACCATCGAGAATACATCCTACTGGATGGGCCCGACCGTCATCGTCGCCAAGGGCCTGAAATCCAAGTTGCGCGATTTCGGCCGGGTCTGGTCCTTCGACGAATGCTCGGCCGAACTTTGCCCGATCGCGTGGCGCGGATGATCCCGAAATCGCCCATCACCGCGCTGACGGGCGAACGCCTGCCCGGCATCGGGCACAATCAGGGCCCGCCGCTGGACACCGGCCATAGCTGGCGCAAACATGTCTGGACCCGCGCCCGCAAACAGCTATTGCCGCGCCTGCCTTTGGAGGTGATCCGCCGCCGCGTCGCGCGGGCGAAAGAGCTGGGCCTGGAATACCCCGCCTATGCGTCGATCCTACTGGGAACCGGTCGAGACATCGTCGGGTTCCTGTTCACCTGCGATGCCTTGGGGCTGCGGCTGGAAAAATCCATCGACCTGCCCGCCCCGGTGGCGGCGAAACTGTCAGAGGTCAAAGCCCGGCATCTTCTGGCCGCAGACCAACCCGCCGATCTCAACCATGTCGCCAGGCATCTGGCCATTGAACACCATCTGGCCATTGCCGGAACAACCGCCCTGCCCGATCCGGCCACGGCGCCATGGACCGCCGGCCGCGCAGCAATCCGCGCAGCATTGGATCCGCTGAAGCTGCCCAGTGACACGATCGTCATGGTCGGCACCCGCGCCCATGAACGCGATTGGGCCGATGCCGCCCGGCTGGCGAAGTTCCTGCCCGCCGAAAGTTACTTCCCAGGCCACCGCTAGGCGCGCGCGCCCGAAACACCCATGCCGAAGGTCTTCGTCTCCTACCGCCGCAGCGACTCCCGCGAGGCCGCAGTGCGCATCGCTGACGAACTGGTCGACGAGTTTGGCGACAGCTCGGTCTTCTTCGACACCGAAACGATCGAGCCAGGAAAATCCTTCCCCGCCGAGATCCTGACCAACATCAACACCTCGACCCACGTTCTGGTCATCATCGGCCCGGACTGGCTGATGAAGAACCCGGAAACCGGGATTGCCCGGATCGAAGAGCCCGAAGATTGGGTGCGGCGCGAGATTCGCACGGCTCTGTCACACCCAGCCACCGTGATCCCCGTGCTGGTCAGCAATGCCCAGATGCCATCGCCCGAGGAATTGCCGCTGGATCTGCGCACTCTGACCGAACAAAACGCCGTCGAACTTAGGCCAGACCGGTTCAAAGGCAGCCTCACCGAGTTGGTCGACCGCCTGCGCGACCAAAGCGCATTGCGGGCGGCCTGGATCATGCTGATCGCGGGGGTTCTGGCTGCGACCCTGGGCCTGACGCTGCAGTCGCTCTTTGTCATGTTCCACGGGCTTTTCGAATCCATCCAACAAACGCAGCGCGCGATCGGCGATCTGGCCACCCACACCGGGGCCGCGCTGTCCGAAATTCAAATGATGGAAGCGCTCGCAACGCCGACCGGCATCCATATGTCCGGAAACTTCGCCACCGCCCTGCAAGTGGCGATTCTCGCATATGGCACGATGCTGGCAGCGCTGTCATATCTGCCTCTGGCGCGGTCGCAGATCCCTCTGTCGGTTGCCATTGGCCTGTGCGCCTATATGGCTGTCGAGCTGATCGCCTTCCTGGCCGGCAATACGGGCGCGCCGGGCGACGTTCAAAGCTCTGGCCTTGTTGCCGCGTTCCTGTCATCCGCAAAACTGGCGGCCATGTGCACGGGACTGTTATGGCCTCAGCAACGCAGTCTGAAGCTCGAACTTGGCCACATTGCCGGTGCCGGAGCCTCTGTCTTCCTGGCGTCCAGCATAGGCGTTTTTCTGCTTAATCATGGATTTGGACAGGAGGACGGGGCCTCGGTCATGGCATTGGTTCAAACGCTGCAAACCAATCCGGCGGCCTGTGTCACAGCCACAGTTTATAGCCCCTGCGATGCGGATGCCGAGGCAGTGCAGGTCGTTGCCATTGTCAGCCTGGTCCTGCTATTTGCCGCGGCTCTCCCGGGCGCACGCATCCGACCGGGGATTGTGATCCTGATGGCGCTCGGTTGGACTTTAACCGCCGGGGTTATGATCCTGATCCGCAAAAGCTCGTTCGGTCCAGATACTTTCTTCGCCGATGCAAAGCTGGGCACCGCAGTCCTTTGCGCAGTGATGGCTTTCACCCTGGCGCGATGGCATCTGCGCCGGCCATCAGAACGGAAAACCGAGGCCGCACAGTAAAACGGCCCGCTGGTCGCATCAGCTTTCCTGTTCGGTCTTCCGCTCTTTGCGCAAGGCCCGGGACGGCGGACAGACCTCTTGCAAAAACCCCGCCAGGGTGCCCGCAAGGGTGTCTCTTTCCATCCCGTATTTCACGAACTGACCTTCGCGCCGGGTCCATACCAGACCAGCGGATTTCAGCACTGTCAGATGCTTCGAAACCGCGGGCTGAGACATGTCAAAACGGCTCGCGATCTGGCCAGCGGTCAGGGGGCCGTCCGCGATATAGGCCAGGATGCGCCGCCGCGTGGTAGAGCTTAGCGCCTCGAAGACGGATTCCTGATTTGACATTCTGCGATATATAACCTCATAGTTATATCTTTATATTAGCCCAACCCGGACTCAGGGGGAAGACATCATGCAGCATTTCGTGCCTCCGAAGGAATTCAAAGCACCGGCGCCCTATCGGGCGGGGGTTCTGGACCGCATCGACTTTGACGGCGCTGCGGACCCGGTCGAGGGCCAGGTGCACTACAGCCCGGTCAAGTCAATCTGGTGGTCTGGGATGTTTTTGGCCTGGGTGACCCTCGGCACGGTATATTTTTCCTGGGCGGCGGTTGCGGTCTTTCTGAACCTGACGGCGGTGACGCTCTGCCTTGGCCATTCATTGGGCATGCATCGAAAGCTGATCCATCAGGCATTCGAGTCGCCGAAATGGGTGGAACGATGCCTGGTATATCTGGGGACGCTTGTCGGGCTGGGCGGCCCGAAAACAATGATGTTCACCCATGACATCCGCGATTGGGCCCAACGCAAACCAGCCTGTCACGACTTCCTGTCTCACAAACGCGGGATCTTGACCGACTTCTGGTGGCAACTGCATTGCAAGCTTCATCTGACGCGGGCGCCGGAATTCCAGTATCCGGCGGAGCTGACCAAGGACCGATTCTACCGCGTCCTGCAGGCAAGCTCGATGCTGCAACAGCTTCCGCTTGCCTTGGTGCTTTTCGCCCTCGGCGGATGGGGCTGGGTCGCCTGGGGTATCTGCGGCCGGGTCGCAATCTCGATCTTTGGGCATTGGCTGGTCGGGTACTTCGCCCACAACGGCGGGCAGCGCGATTGGCATCTGGAAGGCGCCTCGACCCAAGGGTTCAACCTGCCCCATCTGGGCCTGATCACTTTCGGCGAATGCTGGCACAACAATCACCACGCTTTCCCAGGCTCGGCAAAGCTGGGGCTTGGCCGCGGCCAGACCGATCCCGGCTGGATAGTGTTGCAAGTGATGCAGCGGCTTGGCCTTGCCTGGGCGATCCAGACCCCTCAGACCATGCCGGCGCGCGATAACCTGATGCCCCTGGGGGACCGGTCATGACCCGGGCGATTGGGACAGGCGCCTGGATGCTACCGCATCTGATCGCCATCGGTCTCAGCATGACCTATGCGTGGCACGTCTCGCAATCGGCCTACGTTCAGACCGGTCTGCAATTTATTGCCCCCCTGCTGATCATCCTGCTTTGCCATCTGGCGATACTTGCGGCCCAGCGCCGTCTGGCGGCGGGATATGCAGGGCTGGTCCTGAAGAAATCGATGCTGACCACGTTTCTTCTGATCGGACTTCTCTTCGGAAGCGAGCTTTTGACGCCGCACCCCAGTCATGCCGCGGGCGACACCATCACCAGCCTCCTTAGCTTCCTATTCTGTCTTGTCGTTCTTGCGGTCGTACTGGCAGTCGCGGCTGGGGCTCTCTATCTGATCTACCTGCTGGGCAAAGTCCTGCTTAGGGCAATCCGCGGCGACCCGAAGGATGACGGACTGAACGATCTGGCCAGCATGACGTTGGCGGTTGCGATGATCGCGGGGGCCAGCTTTGAAGGTGTCCCCGGGGCCTATAGGTTCAGCGCAGACGGTCACAGCACGGCCTCCTATCCCGTAGATGCATCACCGGGCGAAGTCTGGGCCGCTATGCAAACCGCCACATCGCCGGATTTCCCGCTGCCGGACATGCTGGATATGTTTCCCAGACCCATCGCCGTTTTGGTCGACGAAGGCACGGTGTTGGGCGCGAACCGGGTGGTTCTGTTCCGCGGTCGGGAAGGCCAGGGCAAACTGCATTTGCGCGTCGTCTCGCAGACTGGAACCCGCGCGGTTTTCGAGGTCGTTTCCGATACCAGCCCGATGGCACGTTGGGTGGCACTGAAGTCGCTGACCTACACGGTTGTGGAGGATCGGGCCGGGGCGCACCTGGACGTACGGCTCGACTATGACCGGCTGCTGGCCCCGTCCTGGATCTTCACGCCGATGATTGAAAGCGCGACATATTTGGCGGCCTCGGTCCTGGCCCGCGATACGGTCGAGCGGGCGGAGAAAATGGATGGGCCGCTTGCGCAAACCACCCGCGGCGACTGATGGCTCCGGTGTCTGATGCCATGGGCGGATCTTTCTCTAAGTCCGCAAGAAAAGTCGTCAAGTATCGGGTTAGCGAGTAATTAAGCGACAAATGTCGTCAGAGATGTCGTCAAACGCGCAGGCGGTTGAGGACATGTTTTCGTCCGGTATCCTTTCAGCATTTTCTGCGCAAACTTCTGCTGCCAGGTTCGGCAATCCATCGGATCATCCGGAACCGGCGCATCGACGGCAACGGCCCGTGTAGACCGGGTCGTTTGACCCGGCTTGACGCGCAAAAGATCACATCTGGCCGAGGTGCCAGTCCAACATGTCCAGCCGGTCCTGGCCCCAGAACCTCTCTCCATCGACGACGTAGAACGGCGCGCCGAAGACACCATTGGCCAAGGCCAGATCCTTGTTCGCGGCGAACTCTGTTTCTGCCGCCGCCAATGCATCCGCCATTGCCGCAGCATCATAGCCATGCGCGGACAGCACATCTGCCACAACGCCCGGATCCGCAATGTCACGATCTTCCGCCCAGACCGCGCGCAAAAAAGCATGGGCCAAGGTCCCTGCATCGCCGCCCTGCGCCGCCACAGCGATCACGGCACAAGACGCCGGCGCGGCATCCGTCGGCCAGTGCAGAGGCTTGATATTCAAGGATAATCCGGCCCGCGCCGACAATCGTTTCAGCTCTTGCAACCGGTATTCCTGACGAAACGGATGGCGCTGCGGCACCGGCACGCCGCCGGTTTCAGCAAAGACCGCCATGATGTCCGTCGGGCGATAGATAATCTCGGCACCGTGCTTCGCGGCAACCTTCTCCAGACCCATCCCGGCCAGATAGGTGAACGGGGAAAGCAGCGAAAAGAAATAGTCGATTTTGGCCATCCAACCCTCCGATTGCAGCGCGCGCTCATCATCCGTGAAATGCACCTCTTTGCAAGGACGGATGACACTGTTATGACGCCCGCGAATGGGGAGCGGAGCCAGCGATGATCGACGAGCCGATGCATCTGATTTCAGGGAATGCAAACCGTCCTTTAGCCGAAGCGATCGCGCGTCGCATGTCGGTCTACCAGGGCAAAAAAGTCGAACTGACCGACGCGCGGGTCGAACGGTTCAATGACAGCGAAATCTTTGTCGAGATCTTCGACAATGTCCGCGGTCAGGATGTCTTCATAATCCAGCCCACATCCAGCCCAGCGAACGATACGCTGATGGAGCTGATGATCATCACCGATGCGCTAAAGCGGGCTTCGGCCCGCCGGATCGCGGCGGTGATGCCGTATTTCGGCTATGCCCGGCAAGACCGGAAGACGGCGGGCCGGACACCGATTTCCGCCAAGCTGGTCGCGGATCTTCTGCAAACGGCCGGGGTGACACAGGTTCTGACGATGGACCTTCATGCTGGTCAGATCCAGGGGTTCTTCGATATCCCGACCGACAACCTCTATGCCGCGCCGGTCTTCGCCTTGGACATCAAGCACCACTTCGATGATCTGACGAACGTCACCATCGTCTCGCCGGATGTAGGCGGCGTCGTACGGGCCCGCGATCTGGCCAAGCGCATCGGTGCCAAGCTGGCCATTGTCGATAAGCGGCGCTCACGCCCAGGTGAGGTCGATTCTGTTACCATTATCGGTGAAGTGGAAAACCGCCGCTGCATCATTGTCGACGATATCTGCGATACTGCGGGTACTTTGTGCGCGGCGGCGCAGCTTCTGATGGACAACAAAGCAGCCGAGGTTCACGCCTATATCAGTCACGGGGTCCTTTCCACGGATGGCAATGGTCGCACGGCAGCCGACAAAGTCGAAAATTCGGTGATGAAGTCGCTGGTCGTGACGGATTCGATCGAAATGAACGCGCCGTCGATCGCTGCGGAAAACATCCGCTCGGTCTCCATCGCCCCGCTGTTTGCCCAGGCAATTCTGAACGTGAAGAACGACACATCGGTGAGCAGCCTGTTCGACGAAAACATGCTCGGCCCGATTTACGAGGCGTTCTACAAGTTCGACTGACGCCGCCGTGCGGAACGCGTGTTCTTTACGCTATCGCCGCCACCACCTCACGAACCGAAGAAGGAACGGCAGACCGGGGAAAACGCCATCGGCTTCGTTATAGCGGACATTGAACCGCCCGAAATCCTCGAGCTTTTGGCGCATATCATCCGGAGAGCGGAAAGGGTCATCAACCTGATGATCGTCGCAGAGAAGCTCAGGGGGAATGGGCCTGGTGTCCAATTCATCCTCGGGCAGGTAGATATAGGCGAGCATATAGAGAAGCCCCAGCCCGGCGATTACGATCGAAATCAACTCCCAGTTCTTGATAATCGCCTCCTCCCCCACACATCAGATATGGGAACCGGTTTGACGATCCACAAGTTCCACCTGAAAGACGTGCTTGATGAACCTTGTCATTCGCATGCTGTATCTCCTGGCGACCTTCTGGTTTCGCAAGCGGCTCACCTCGCCAGAAGAGACATCGGTGCTCCGCTATCGCGTGCTGCCGACGGATATCGACCTAAACATCCACATGACGAATGGCAGGTATCTGTCCATCGCCGACTTGGGCCGGGTCGATCTGGCCTTGCGGACCGGGCTCGCCCGACACGTTGCCCGTAACCGGTGGGCACCAATAGTGACCTTCAATGCTGTTCTCTTTCGGCGCGAGCTTCGGCTTTGGCAACGGTTCGAGCTTCGATCCCGTTTGATTTTCTGGAACGATGAGATCCAGATTTTCGAGCACGCCTATCACTTTATCGGCGGCAAATTGGACGGAGAAACAGCGTCGGTCGTGCTGTCGGCAGCGTCCTTTTATGATCGCAAGGCAAAGACCTTCATTTCCGCCGAAATTCTAGCCGATCTATTGGGCATCGATCCAACATCGCCGCCAATGACCCCACGGATCGAACGCTTCATCTCAAGCTATAAGGCGTTCCGGGACGCAGCGCGCCCCGATCTCCAAGCAACGATCTGATCCCGCAGACTATTATTCGGCAAGCGGGATCAGCACCTCGTTCCGGCGAAGCGCAGGCACGGTCCAGGGTGGATTATATTGCGCCAGTTCGGCAGGGCCCGCCGCCGTCAGACCGCCAGCTTTCATCCAGGCCTGAAGCTTATCGCGGTTATCCGCAAAATCTTCGGCATTGGCACGCCCATTGAAAGTAACCACAGCCACGCGGCGGCTGGGGATTACGCCCAACTTCACGGCGGGATCGGTTGGGATAGGCGCGGTGTCTGCGGTAAAGTCAGCGGTCAGGATGAAGGCCATCTCGGTCGGCTCACCTAGCGCGCTGTTCTGGAGCACAGGTGCCGTCATGGCGATTTCTGTGCCGGTGGGGTTCTCAAGAACGGGGGCCGTCATCGCGATCTCTCGCTCGCCCTCGTTGGCGCCAGAGATGTAGCGGAACAGCCGCATAAACGCGTCGTCTTCTTCAGTGGTCATCGAGGTTTTGACCAGCACAAGTTCCGGGTATTCCCGGATCTCGAAGGGCGCTTCCTTGCTGATTTGGGTGAATTCAGGCTCTGGCGCGGCTTTCGCACCAAAAACCGAACAGCCCGCCAAGGCGAGACTAAGGGCAAATACAGATGCCAGCGTGATGCTGCGGGTGATCATCGGATCTCTCCACGTGTTCATTTGCCCCCTCTTGCGTGGAAGATAGTGCGCTTCGATGCACTGGCCAGGGCATTCATCCCTTGCACGCGTCCGCGTTCTGCGATGGACTGTGGCAGAACAGCGGAGGGATTTTCATGCGCATCATAACAGTCGGCGCGGCCCAAATGGGCCCGATCCAACGGGCCGAGGGCCGGGACAGCGTCGTGGCCCGTATGCTGGTCTTGTTGGATCAAGCGGCGGATGCGGGATGCGATCTGGTGGTCTATCCCGAGCTGACGTTGACCACTTTCTTTCCCCGCTGGGATGTCGCGCATCCCGGGGAAAGCGACGACTGGTTTGAGTTTTCGATGCCCAATCCCGCCGTGCAACCATTGTATGACCGGGCGGCAAAGGCTGGGATCGCACTGTCATTTGGATATGCCGAGCGCACACCCGATGGGCAAAGCTTCAACACATCAATCCTGACGGACAAGGTGGGGGCGGAAGTCGGCAAGTACCGCAAGGTGCATCTGCCCGGTCATTCAGAGCATGACCCCGCACGCACGCACCAACATCTGGAAAAGAAGTATTTCGAGCCCGGCGATCTGGGCTTTCCGGTCTGGCGCACCCAGGACGGCATTCTGGGCATGTGCATCTGCAATGACCGACGCTGGCCTGAAACATACCGAGTAATGGGCCTGCAAGGGGTCGAGATGGTGCTGCTGGGGTATAATACTCCGGTGACGAACTCGTTGTCCGCGCATGAAGAGCCTGAGCACCGGATCTTCCACCACGAACTCTCCTGCCAAGCCGGGGCATATCAAAACTCCACATGGGTGGTCGCCGTGGCCAAAGCCGGGGATGAGGACGGCTTTTCGTTAATGGCCGGTACGGTGATCGTGGATCCCCAAGGCTTGATCGTGGCCGAGACAAAAACCGAGGGCGACGAGTTGATCACCCATGCCTGCGACCTGGATCAGGCGGCGTTTGGGAAGAAGACCATTTTCAACTTCGCGGCCCACCGGCGGGTGGAGCACTATGGGCTGATCACCGAGCAGACAGGCGTTGAGGTAAAAGTATGAAGATCGATTTCGCGGATATCGACCGTAAGCTGAAATACAAGATCATGACGGCGGCGATCATCCCGCGGCCCCCGGCATTGGTGACGACAGTGGATACAGAGGGCGTGCCGAATGCCGCGCCCTATTCGTTCTTCAACGGCTTTTCCGATGACCCGCCCATTGTGGGTTTGGGCATCGCCCGGCGCGACAGTGGACCCAAGAAGGACACGGGCCGGAACATCGAAGAAACCAACGAATTCGTCGCCCACATCGTCAATCCCGACATCTTCGAGGGCATGCTGGTCACGGCCTCGGACGTCGACCCCGGATATAATGAATTGGATCTGGCGGGCTTCGAAACGGCGGCCTGCGATCACGTCAAAGCGCCCCGGATCGTCAACGCGCCCGTGGCCTTCGAATGCCGCCGCTATGTCACCGTTCAATGCGGGGTGGCCCGTGACATCGTTCTGGGAGAAGTCATCGCCGCCCATATTCGCGATGACCTATGGGATGGCGGCAAAGAATATATCGCCTGGGGCGATGGCCAATGGCCGGTCGGGCGGCTTTTTGGGACATTGTACGCGGATCTCGGTGCACCCTATCAGGGACCGGTGCCCGATCCGAAAGAGCTGATGAAGTGACCCACGATCTGGTCATCCATGGCGGCACCTTGGTCACCGCCAGTGGCACGTTCACAGCCGATATTGGGATCAAGGACGGGCGCATCGCGACGCTGGGCAGCGATCTGGACGGCAAGGACCGGATCGACGCCACTGGCAAGCTGGTCATGCCCGGCGGGATCGAGAGCCACTGCCACATCGCCCAAGAGTCCTCGACGGGGATGATGACGGCGGATGACTACCGGACCGGGTCGGTCAGCGCGGCCTTCGGTGGGAACACAACGATTATTCCCTTTGCGGCTCAGCTGAAAGGTCAACCAATTCAAGATGTTATCCAGGTTTATGACGAACGCGCGTCAGTCAGCGTGTTGGATTTTTCCTACCACCTGATCGTCACCGATACCTCTGTCGACGGCTTCCAGGACCAGATGCAGGCGGCGTTTGACCGCGGCGTCACCAGCTTCAAGGTGTTCCTGACCTACGATATTGCGCTGACCGATGAGCAGTTTCTGGACGTGCTGGATGCGGCCCGCCGGGCGGGCGCCCTGACCATGGTCCATGCCGAGAATAATGCACTGATCAACTGGATGCGGCGGAGGATGGGCGACGGGGGTTATGTCGACCCAAAGTATCACGCGCCGTCCCGGCCCGTTGCCTCGGAGGTCGAGGCAATCCACCGGGCCGTGCAGCTGTCGTCCTTCGTGGATGCACCGCTTCTGATCGTGCACGTGTCGACGCCCGAGGGCATGGCAGAGATTGCCAAGGCCCGGTTGGCCGGTGCCCCGATCTATGCGGAAACCTGTCCTCAATACCTGTTCCTGAAGGCAGAGGACCTGGACCGGCCAGATGGGACGAAGTTCATCTGCTCCCCTCCGCTCAGGGACAAGGCCACTCAGGACGCGCTGTGGCGCGGGCTACAGACGGGCGTCTTTGATCTCTATTCCTCGGATCATGCGCCGTACCGGAATGACGAAACGGGCAAATTGTCCAAAGGTGGTTCGGACTTCCGCGCTGTCGCGAACGGGATGCCGGGGATCGAATTGCGCGCGCCACTGTTGTTTTCAGAGGGCGTCGTGAAGGGGCGGATCACCCTGCCCCAGTTTGTGCAATATACGTCGGCCAATGCGGCGCGCTTGTTCGGGCTGTCAGGCCGCAAGGGGACGCTGGCGATCGGAGCCGACGCCGACCTAGCGATCTGGGACCCAACAGCAGAATGGACCGTAAGCCACGACCAGATGCACGACAATATGGACTATTCCCCGTTTGAAGGACGCCAAATGACCGGCGGGCCAGAGACCATCATCCAGAGGGGTAACATACTGGTTCAAAATGGAGAGTTGCACGCAACCCCTGGTGACGGACAATTCCTGCGCCGCGAAAAATTCGACCGAACCAATGCCGCAGGGATCAAACCCGCTGAGATGGATCCGGCCCGGAACTTTGGGGCAGAGATAACATAGTCGGGCTGAAGCCCGCCCTACGCCGGGAGGCAGAAAATGGCGCTGATCCGGGTGCTCAATCCAAACTCGAACCAAGACGTAACGGATGGTCTGGCGGACGCTCTTTTCGCGTTCGAAATCCCTGGCCGGATCGAGATCACCTGCGAGACGCTGGAGTCAGGCCCCTACGGCATCGAAAGCCAGCGGGATGTCGACAGCGTGGCCGTGCCCGTTGTCGACCGCATGAAGGCCCATCCCGCCGACGCCCATGTCATCGCATGCTATTCGGACCCGGGGCTGGCGCTGGCCCGGGCCGAGGTCCCTGCCCCGGTATTCGGTATCCAGGAAAGCGCCATCGCGATGGCCCTGACGCGTGGGGAACGCTTTGGCGTGATTGCCATCGCCGATGCCTCGATCCCCCGGCATCTGCACGCGATCCGGACCATGGGGGTCGAGGCCCGCCTGGCCGCGGAAAGGGCGCTGAATCTGACCGTGGCAGAGACAACCGGAGATGCGGTCTTCGACCGGTTGGCGGAAACCGGTGCACAACTTTGCAAAACTGATGGTGCGGATGTGCTGATATTGGGCTGCGCCGGGATGGCCAGGCATCGGGCCCGGCTGGCAGCGGAGCTGGAATGCCCCGTGATAGACCCTGCCCAAGCCGCAGTGACGCATGCGATTGGTGTGGTTTTGGCGTCGTGACGATGATGGGTTTTACCCATCCTACGCAGACTTCCTGGGCGAAGACATCAGTGACGACAATTGTCGTTTAATTATTCGCTAACCCGATATCTGGCGGGTCTTGTGCGCAGCGAATTGCAACAGCGCACGATGGTGTAGACTTTTGCACAACGGTGCGCGAATTGGGTGTACATATACCGCGTTGCCAAAGCCCGGATGCCAACGGGCGTCATTGGTCGGCTGAGCGTCCGTGAGCTCTTACCGACCCTTGAAGTCGGCGTCATCTTGCCACCGCGCCGTCCACCCGAGCTTCACATAGACGCCGATCTTTGTAGAAGAAACGCGTCCTTTATGTTCGGGTCAGAAGGCGCTGTCACAAAGCGCGTTTCGCGGCTTTGATCCGAGCGAAAGTACTTAGATGGCCAAGTCCGTCTGTGAGCGCCGTAGTGATGAGAGTTTACGCGCGATGCTCTCGGCATCCGACGTATATTAGCCGGCCTCACCACCCAATTGGGTAATGCGAACACGGCTTTCGCTGCGCATGCTGATCACGATTTGATCGGTTGCAAAGGAAACAAAATGCTCTCACGTCGTGTCCTGTTAACGGGTTCATCCGCGTTGCTGCTATCTTCGTGCGCGTCCGGTGGACTGGGTCGAAAAAGCGAGTACTTCACGGACTTTCGCGGCAGATCGCTGCACGGTTATGACAGCGTCGCCTATCATCAGGACCGCAAGGCCGTCAGAGGCGATGAGACCTTCGAAGAGGAGTGGAAAGGCGTACGATGGCGGTTTGCGAATGCCGAAAATCGTGATCTCTTTGTTGCAAATCCCGAACGTTGGGCGCCCCAATATGGCGGGTATTGTGCATGGGGCGTTGCTGCCCGAAACATGTTGCTACAGACTGACCCTCTGGTCTTTCGGATCTTCGACGACAAGCTTTACCTAAACCGAAATTTGACGATCCACAGAACATGGCTTGGCAACTACAAGGCCTTTATCGCGGACGCTGACGAAAATTGGCCAGGGCTTGTAAATACCGGCTGATAAGAAGCAGCGTCAATTCAGCGCCACACGACTGCGATAGCTGGCACGTCAAAGATCGCGTCGAAGTGAGGGCGAAATTGCAAGCCGCCCTTGGCGTGCCCTTGATAGACTAGGTGCGGGCACGCCTATGCGATTGGACGCGTGTTGCGAGAGAAGCAAAGAAATGGGCACAGCTTGCCGGGATCAATGAAGTATCTAGCCAGACGAGCGGAGCCGCTAGTCAATATTTTCACTTCGCGTATGAATAAACAAATTTAAAATACAGATATAAATCTCCACAACATTTCTGCACATAAATTATAATTAACTGCAATTAACTTCTCTTCTTCCCGCCCCGTTAACACTTCGTTCGTAGCTTGGATTTCGCCGAAAGGTTGCCGAGGCATCCCGCCACGCGCACCCCCTCACCAAGCGGATGCTTTGGTGACCATCGGCAAGGCGAAGGAAGGGAAACACATGACCAAACTGCTCAACTGCCTGCGCGACGAAAAAGGCGCCACGGCTATTGAATACGGCCTGATCGCAGGACTGATTGCCGTGGTGATTATCGCCGCTGTGACGCTTCTGGGGACCGATATCCAGGGCGTGTTCACGGGTCTGTCCGACGCCATCTAAGGCGCCGCCGATCCGGAACGACACTGCTTTTGGTGCGCCCGGAAGCCCCTTTTGGGCGCACCACTTCCAAACGACGAGGATGTTCAGATGCTGCATAGATTTCGCGCGTGCTTGAAAGACGAGACCGGTGCAACAGCGATCGAATACGGGCTGATTGCAAGCCTGATCGCTGCGGTCATCATCGCCGCGGTAACTCTTCTTGGCACGGATCTTCAAGGCACGTTCCAAGGCCTGGCCGACGCATTTTGATCTGCTGTCGGGGGGCGGCAAAACATGGCACTGGAAATGACAGCGGCACCGGCGGTGGTGATCTTCTTCAGCGGCATGCTGCATGCCTCGATCACTGACCTGAAACATCGCCGGATTGCAAATTGGACCATTCTTGGCTTGCTGATGCTTTGGCTGCCAGTCGCCATGATTGCCGGCCTGCCTGCAGAGGCCATGATTGGCAGCGTCGCTGCCGCAGTTCTGATCTTCATCATCGGATTTGCCTGTTTTTGCTTTGGCTGGGTCGGCGGCGGCGACGTCAAGCTGGCGGCTGTGGCTGTGCTTTGGCTGGGGGCGGCGCTGGCCCCGGCCTATCTGATGTTGTCCGCAATCTTCGGCGCATTGATCGCGTTGATCTTCTTGGGACTTGCCTATGTGAAGCGCCGCTGGGGCGCGTCCATCCGGGCTGACGCCAAGATGCTGCCCTATGGCCCCGGATTGGCCTCGGCAGCGATCGTGCTGTTCGGGAAATCGCAATGGTACACGCACCTCCCCTAGCGCCGCATGCGCTGGGATCCGAGCTTTTTGAACGAAAGGCCTGCTCATGTTGCTGAGAATAGTCATCCTTGTGTTTGCTTTGGGCGCTGCCGGTGGCGCGGCCTGGCTGACCATGAGCGTAAGCAATCGCGACGCGCCACAACAGCAGGCGCAAGTCGAGGTTCCCACCAAGGACGTGCTGGTTGCCGTTCAGAACATCACCGGGGGCGAGGTTCTGTCGCCCGACAAGATGCGCTGGCAGCCGATGCCGGAGAACACGTTGCAGGAGCAGTTCATCCTGCGCGACACAACGCCGGAGGCGATGTCCAGGTTCAGCGGATCATTCGTCAACCGTGCCTTCGCGGCCGGAGAGCCGATCCGCGAAGAGCGGCTGATGGAGACCAATGTCAACCTGATGTCGAACAAGATCGCGCCCGGCAAACGCGCCGCTGCGGTCAAGATCACGGCGGAAAACACCGCCGGGGGGTTCATCCTGCCGGGGGACCGGGTCGATGTGATCCACACCATCACCAAGCCCGGTGCCAGCGGCCAGCCCGCGACGAACCAGTCAGAGATCATCATCTCGAACGTGCGGGTTCTGGCCATCGACCAGACGGCGGTGCAAAGCCCGGAAGGCTCGGCCATCGGCAAGACCGCGACACTGGAGCTCACGCCCGAGGATTCCGAGCGGATCATGGCGGCAGAGGCGTCGGGACAGCTGTCCCTGGCCTTGCGCGCGGTGACCGACCATGCCGAAACGCTTCAGGATGTTCTTGTTGTGGTGGATGGCGCCAGCGAGGGCGAGGCCCTGACCGAGGACAACTTGCAATGGCAGCCGGTTTCTAAACCGCAGATGCATCCGCAATTCATCCGCCGGGATGAACAGCCGAATGCCATCGAAGAGTTGGCCGGGTCCTTTGTGGATCGTGACTTCGAGGCTGGCGAGGCGCTGCGTGAGGCCCGCCTGTTGAAGGTGAACGTCAATCTGATGTCGCATCGGCTGGAGGCGGGAAAGCGCGCCACGGCAGTGAAAATCTCGGCTGAAAATACCGCCGGTGGTTTCATCCTGCCGGGGGACAGGGTCGATGTGATCCATACCATCCGTCAGGAAGCGACCGACGCCGCACCCCCTAAGAACGAGAGCCAGATCATCATTCAAAACGTCCGGGTGCTGGCCATCGACCAGACGGCGGTGCAGACCGCCGAAGGCTCGGCCATTGGCAAGACCGCGACGTTGGAGCTGGACCCTAAGGACGCCGAACGGATCATGGCCGCTGAGGCGTCCGGCACCTTGTCCATGGCGCTGCGCGCGGTGGTCGATCATGACGATCAGGCCCCGTTGGAGGCCGATGCCGAAGCCCATGTCGTGCGCGTGCACCGTGGGTCTGAAACCCAAGACGTCACGTTGAACTGATCAAAGCAGCGGAGAGATAAAATGTCCGAAGCCGCACCTAATTGGGATCTTGTCCAGGGTCTGACCCCGGAGCCCATGCCCGAGCCGGAAGCAACGCCAGTCGCGGAGCCGACACCGGAACCGGAGCCCATGCCAGTGCCGGAAGCGACCGGCACGGAAGTCATGAAGTTGCCACAGGAGCCGCAGCCCGCGCCGGACGTGGCACGGCAGATACCCCCGGCGCCGCCGGCTGCACCAGAGGAAGACACCTGCGACCTGGTCGATGCCCGCATTCCGCACATCTCGATCGCGGTGTTCCGAGAGACCGAAGCATTCTATGAGGTCTGGCACCGGGTGTCCGGCGACCGGCGCATGGTCAGCGCAACGACTGCCGTCTATCAGGGCGGATTGCCTGCCGCGATCAGCAAGTACAAGCAGGAAAAGACACCGGATCTGCTGATTGTCGAGACCGATTCCGGCGAGGATGTTCTGGAATACGAAGTCGATTGCCTGGCCGAAGTCGCGGATCCCGGGACGCAGCTGATCGTCATCGGGCACAAGAACGACATCTCGCTCTATCAGAAACTGCTCAATATGGGCGTGTCGAACTACATGGTCTATCCGGTGACCGTGCCGGGCGTGATCCAAGCGATCTCGGAGATCTACAAAGAGCCGGGTAAGGAGAAAATCGGCAAGGTCCATGCCGTGATCGGCGCCAAGGGCGGCGTCGGCGCATCCACGGTCGCCCAGTCCGTGGCTTTGGAACTTTCGCACACCCAGGGCGCGGATGTCTTGCTGGTGGATATGGATCTCTGCTTCGGCACGGCATCGCTTAATCTGGATGTCGACTCGAACCAGGGTCTGATCGAGATGGTCGACCAGGCTGAGCGGATCGATGTCGCCATGCTGGACCGGGTGCTGATCAAGCGTGGTCTGAACCTGAACCTGCTGGGCAGCACCCCCAGCCTGGATACCAGCCGCGAGTTGGATGCCTTTGCGGTCGAACGCATGCTGGATGTGGCAGCCAGCCATATTCCGCAGATCGTCCTGGATATCCCGCATTCCTGGAACGAATGGGTCGAGCGGTCCTTGACTGGGGCGGATACGGTCACGGTCGTCACAAGCCCTGAATTGGGAAGTCTGCGCAATGCCACGACGCTGATGACACAGCTGAAGACCTTGCGCCCGAACGATAAACCTCCGGCGCTGGTGCTGAACCAGGTGGGTATGCCCAGACGGCAGGAAATTTCTGCCAAAGAGGTCGCCTCGATCCTAAAGATCGAGCCGATGGTGTCGATCCCCCATGATCCGCGCGTCTTCAGCCGGGCGGCCAGCCAGGGCAAGATGGTTGCAGAACTGGGGCGGAAGAAGCCGATTGCACAGGCTTTTGCGACAATCGCCGAGACGCTGGTCCCCCGGACCAATCCGGCAGCCCAGGTGACGGCGGCGGCACGGAAGATCCTGAAACGTTAGACGACGCCGACCCATAGGAAAGGACTGTGCATGTATAACCGCTGCCTCACGTGGCTTCGTACACAAACCCGGAACCTGGTGCAGGACCGGCGCGGAGTTTCCGCTGTCGAGTTTTCGCTGTTGGCGCCTTTCCTGGTTATGGGCGCGATCTCGACCGTGGATGCCGGTATGGCGGTCTACGACAAGATGATGATCACCCAGGTTCTGCGATCAGGGGCCCACAGCGCGATCTCGGCCGAATCCGAAGCGCAGATGCTGGCCATTCTGGAGGCAACGGCACAGGACAATTTCACACTGGCCCAAGGCACGCCCAGCCAGGGCGAACTGGGCTTGAGCGTGAACAGCTATTGCGTCTGCCCAGAAGCCACGGGAACGGCGGTTGCCTGTACGACGACCTGCAGCGGCGGCGTTTCGCCGAACGAGTTTTATGAACTGAGCGCAGTAATGGAGTTCGACAGCGTGCTGTTGCCGAACTTCACGCTGGACAGCTCGCTGGATGTGATCGCCCCATGATAGGATTACGACGAATTCTGAAGTGCCAATCAGGCGCGGCCGCGGTCGAGTTTTCGATCATCAGTGTTGTTCTGGTGATGCTGTTGATCGGGATCGTCGATTTCGGCCGAACGCTGTATGTGAAGAACCAGTTGTCGTTTCTGGCCGATCAGGCCGCGCGGTCGGTTCTGGTGGATCCGAACATTACCGACACGGCGCTGGAGACGGCACTGCGCACCGATTTCAGTGGCGGCGACCCGGTTGATCTGACGGTGACAATCTCGGCCGACACAGTTGGCGGCGTCGATTTCCGGGTGATTTCGATCGACTACCCGATCACGTTGTTCATCCCGAATCTTGCCTCCAGCACGTTGGACCTGAACGTGACGCGGCGGATGCCGGCGGGATAACATTTCCTGTCGAAGCGTGGGCTGGGTGCGATTGGAATTCTAAAAGCGATTTCTGTCAGAGCCGCCCGCCCTCTGGGGGCGCATTTCCTGCGAAGGAGTTAACCAGTCCTCAAGTTCGGTCCGGCTGCGGGCAGAGTCTTCTTAAAAATTACCCTAAATTCTATCCCTTCGAAGCGCAACTTTCGGTTGTTTTTCGGATCGGCAATCACCTTTCGCTAACACTTCCCGGGATAGCTTGCGTCGAGCGAAGAATCGTAACAGCAAGAGGCTTGGACATGACCAAGGGACGGCTCTGGAATCCGTGCACCCTGTGGCAAACTTTGCTGGCTGCAGTGATGGTCCTGACCATGGCCGACACCGCCCTGGCTCAGCGTGCAACCGTGACAACCCATGGAAGGTCCGGTGGCGTTTCGCTGGACATCCCGATCAACAAATCGGACGTTATCCGTGCACAGCGGCGTTTCTTTGAGGTCGCCGTCGGCAACCCGGAAATCGCCGACGTCCAGGTGCTGGGCGACCGGTCGCTTTATGTATTTGGCCGGAAGTTCGGATCGACCTCGGTGACGCTGAGCGATGACAAAGGCCGGATCATCGCCGTCGTGGACGTGAATGTGATCCATGATGTGACCAAACTTAAGCAGATGCTGCATGCGCTGATGCCCAGCGAACAGGTCGCCGTTCGGGCCGCCAATGATGGGATTGTGCTGTCGGGCACGGTGTCGAGCCCTGCCGCGGCGGCAAATGCTGTCACCATCGCCCAGCGTTTCGCGCCAGAAACTGTTTCGAACCTTTTGCAGGTCAGGGGCAGCCAGCAGGTCATGCTTGCCGTGAAGTTCGTCGAAATGCGCCGGGATACCGTGAAGCGCCTGGGCATCAATCTGCAAAGCTCGATCGGCGGGGGCCTGAGATTCATCGGCAACGCGGCCAATGCTATTATCTCGCCGCCGAACTTCGCCTCGCTTGGCCTGGGGATTGCATCCAACGTCGCGGATGTGACGGCATTGCTGGACGTCTTGGAAGAAAAGGGCGTCGTGCGCACTTTGGCCGAGCCGACACTAATCGCCATGTCCGGTGACAATGCCGACTTCCTGGCCGGGGGCGAATTCCCGGTTCCGGTTGGCGCCGCCGATGGCGAGATCAAGATCGAGTTCAAGAAATTCGGGGTCGGGCTGTCCTTCACGCCGACAGTGATCGAAAACGAGCGCATCAATGTCGAGCTTTTCATGGAAGTGTCGGAGCCTGACGAAACCCAGGACTTCGAGGTTATCGGCATTCGAATTCCCGGCCTTGTGGTCCGCCGCGCAACGACGACGGTTGAACTTCACAACGCTGAAAGCTTCGCGATTGCCGGACTGATCAGCGAAGAGTTCGCAGATCAGGTCGAACAGGTGCCGTTCCTGGGCGACTTGCCGGTGCTGGGCACTTTGGCGCGGTCAACGCAGTTCCAAACCGGGCAGACCGAGCTGGTGATGATCGTGACACCGTTCCTGGTGAAACCGTCGGATGGAAGAAACTTGCGCACGCCCGGCCTGTCTGCGCCGTCCGAGAGCGAGCTTTTCCTGAATGGCACGGTCGAAAATGACTCTCGCGTTAACCCGGTCCTGCACAATTCGGCCGGTCTTTCAGGTCCACATGGGTATTCAACATGGTAAGAACTCTGATCCTGGGCACGGCTCTGCTGGCGCTGAGCGCGTGCGATGACCAACGTTATACGAAGCCGATCGAGCTTAAACCTCACGGCGAAGCTGTCCGGCAGAACATGCAGGCGCACATCATCGATCCGACGCCGCCGGACCAGCGTCCGGCATTGACGGACGCCAACCGGCCTGTCCTGGCGGTGGAGGCCTATCGCACGGGCGAGGTTGAAGAACCCTCTCGCGAGGACGCTGCGGCCAGCACCGCTTCCGTCAACAATTAGGCCGCTGACCGCCCGGCACCCGCTTCCAAAGGGCGTGGCCTGATCCGTCTGGCCATTCCCGGTCCGATCATGCATAACCCCTGCCGATTCAGCAGGGAGATTATCGATGCATGACATCCGCCTGATACGCGAAAACCCGGACGCTTTCGACGCCATGCTGGCGCGGCGCGGGTTGTCGCCTATTTCAGCGGAAATCCTGGCAATCGACACCTCACGCCGGGCAAAGATCACGGCCTCGGAACAAGCGCTGGCCGAAAACAAAGCCGCTGCGAAAGAGGTCGGCCAGGCCAAAACCAGAGGCGACGAAGCAGAGTTCGAGCGCCTGCGCAAGCTGGTCGCTGACAAGAAAGCTGAAACCGCCGAACTGGAAGAGCAAGCCAAGGCCGAGGACGCCCGGCTGACGGAAATCCTGATGGGCATACCGAACGCCCCGATGGAGGATGTTCCCGACGGCCAGGACGAAGACGCGAATATCGAACTGCGCCGCTGGGGCGCGCCGAAGAACTTCGCGTTCGATCCGAAAGAGCACTTCGAGATTGGCGAGGCCATGGGCGCCATGGACTTCGAGACAGCCGCAAAACTGAGCGGCAGCCGGTTCGTCGTGCTGAGCGGCGCATTGATCCGGCTGCACCGGGCCCTGGCCCAGTTCATGCTGGACACCCATGTCGACAATCACGGGCTGACCGAGGTTTGGACCCCTGTCCTGGTTCGGGACGAGGCGATGCTGGGCACCGGCCAGTTGCCGAAATTCGCGGAAGACAGCTATCAGACCACGAATGGCTGGTGGCTGATCCCGACTTCCGAGGTCACGCTGACCAATATCGTCTCTGGCCACATCATGGACGAAGAATACCTGCCGCGCCGCTACACCGCCTGGACGCAGTGTTTCCGGTCGGAAGCCGGCAGCGCCGGCAAGGATACAAGGGGCATGCTGCGCCAGCATCAGTTCGAAAAGGTCGAAATGGTCTCGGTCACCAAGCCCGAAAACAGCCTGGCTGAACTGGACCGTATGACAGGCTGCGCCGAAGCCATCCTGCAAGCACTGAACCTACCCTATCGCACTGTAGTTCTCTGCACAGGTGATATGGGATTTGGCGCCCGGCGGACCCATGATATCGAGGTTTGGTTGCCGGGGCAGAACACCTATCGGGAAATCAGCTCGTGCTCCGTCTGCGGCGACTTCCAGGCCCGGCGGATGAACGCGCGTTTTCGGCGCAGTGGTGAAAAGCGCCCGGAATTCGTCCACACCCTGAACGGTTCGGGCGTTGCGGTCGGCCGGGCGCTGATTGCCGTGATGGAGAACTACCAGGAGGAGGACGGCAGCATCGCGATTCCCGCCGAGCTACAGCGCTACATGGCCGGAAAGACGAAGATTGCGGCGGACGGGACGCTCGGCTGATCACAATCGCGCTGAAACGACGGACAGAATCAACCCGACGCGTTACAATACGATACGCGTATCCAGGACAAATGAGATGACAGATCTAACCGGACACTTCATTCGAGCAGTTTCTCTGACCCTTCTTGCAGCTCTTGCAGCGTGCGCCGATGGCGGTCAGGAAAGTGAAACGCCGGCCGCTGAGGCCTCAAATTCGCAAACCGCCGCGGCCTCTAATTCGCAAACCGCCGCGGCGGCGACGGGCCAGGGACAGCAGGGCCAGGATCGGGTGAATCTTGCCCAATGCACCCAGGACACAAATGGGCGGGTCTTCTTCCAGGTCGGCGCCACGACCATGAGCATTCCGGCCCCATCGGTCCGCGATGCGATCCCATCCAGCCTAAACCCGCCGATCAATAAGGAAGCTGTTCGCAAAGAGCTGCAGTCGCAGGCGGCGGCGGGCGGCGGATGCCCCGGCAAGCCGATTGCTGCAAGTCTTTTGATCCTGCAGGATGACCTGGGCCACCCGCTGCTGGATGGCAGAATTGGTCTTTTGGGGACACCGCCAGAAGGCGTGACGGCTCAGTTTTCGCAAGTCACCCGGAATCTGCAGCAGAACCCGACCGAAAACTGCCGGGATTTGGGCGGGGACCTGCTGGGCTGTGTCGGAACAGAAACACGCGGCAATGCCCAGACACAGGTGATGTATGTCATCGCAAGGGATCCTGGTCAGCGCATGGCGTCCGGCGGCCCGCTGGCCGCAAGATGCGTTCTGAAGGAAAGCAAGGTCCAAGGATGCAACCTGGTTGACCAACTGCCCGGCAATGTCGCCTTCGATGCCACATTGAAGGCCGGAACGTACACCACGGATGGACTTCGCGCAGCGCGCGAGGCAGCCGCCGCCAAGGTGAACAGTTACCGCACGCGCTGACCCTTCTGGCAGCTACACGAACCGAAAAAACGCCGCCCTGGGGCCACACCCCGGGGCTTCGTCACCAAATCGCCAGCACTATGCTGGACCTGATCCCGTCCGCGCCCTAAACAGTTTCCCGAGACCGGGGCAAGGGAGTCGGATGTGCGGATACTGGTGACGAATGATGATGGCCTAAACGCACCTGGCCTGGCCCTGGCAGAAGAGATCGCGCATCAAATAGCGGGGCCTGATGGCGAGGTATGGATTGTCGCGCCGGATCAGGAACGGTCGGGCGTGGGTCATTGCGTGTCCTACACAGTGCCGACCCGGTTAACGGAACTCGCACCGCGCCGCTTTTCCCTGGACGGATATCCCGCCGATTGCGTTTTGGTCGGCCTGCACAGGGTCTTGAAGGACACGCCGCCGGACCTGATCCTGTCGGGCGTCAATCGTGGGCACAACATCGCCGAAGATGTGGTCTATTCCGGGACTGCCGGAGCAGCGATGGAGGGCGGCTTAAACCGGTTCCGATCTATTGCGCTGAGCCAGTTCTACCGCAAACCGCCGGACGGCCCCGAGGACATTTGGGCAGCGACGCGCGCGATGGGCACGAAGGCCGTGCGTAAAGTCCTGGAGATGCCGTTCACCGATACCGTCTTCTACAACATCAACTTTCCGGCAGTCACCGCAGATCAGATACGCGGCATGAAGGTTTGCGGACAAGGTATTCGCCAGCAAGCAACTTTCGCCGTTGCTGAGCACATTGCAGCAAACGGCAGAGCCTATCAGTTCTTGCAGCATATGACGGCGAATGACTCCGCCCCCGAAGGCTCTGATGCCCGTCTGCTGATCGATGGCTGGACCACGATCACCCCGCTGAGGCCACAATTGACGGCGCAAGATCTGCTGCAGCAAGCCCAATCCGTGCTGGATGGACCGCAGTGATGAGCGAGAAGACATCCCCGTCGGCCACAGCCGAGGCGACTATGCAACTGATCTTCAGTTTGCGGCGCCACGGCGTGACCGATGCCCGGGTGTTGACAGCGTTTGAACAGACCCCGCGCGAAGCATTTGTGGAACACACGTTCGAGGATCGCGCCTATGCGGACAGCGCTTTGCCGATCGCCTGTGGGCAAACGATCTCGCAGCCCTCGGTCGTCGGGATCATGACCCAGGCGCTGGGTGTGACGCCGCGCTGCAAAGTTCTGGAGGTCGGCGCCGGATCGGGATATCAGGCGGCAATCCTGGCCCGACTGGCCCGGCGGGTATACGCCATTGAACGCCACCGGGCGTTGGCCCAGGCAGCACGCACGCGGATGGAGCGACTGAATTTGTCCACAGTCACGTTGAAAACAGGGGACGGTACGCGTGGTTGGCCCGAGCAGGCCCCGTTTGACAGGATCATCCTGTCCGCCGCTGCCGAGGACGCGCCATCGACCCTGTTGGAACAATTGAGACCAGGTGGCATAATGGTGCTACCGGTTGGACAGTCGGACGAAGTGCAACAACTGATCCGAATAGAGAAGACCGAAAACGGTCTCAACTACCGGGAATTGACCGAGGTGCGCTTTGTGCCCTTGGTGGCAGGAATGCCGGATGACGCAGGATTGGACCCCATCCGGTAGGGCAGGCAACGAAAAGGCACCGTCATGAAGTCAATGTTTGGCCTTCACCCCGTTCTAAAATCTGCCGGAAAATTCACCGGCATCTCGCTGTTGGCCTTGCTGGCCGCGTGTGGATCCGGCTCGAAGAGCAAACCGCAGGTAGAGATCCGCGGGACAGACCCGGCGACGGGCCAGGCGGTACCGCAGCCGCAGCCACAACAACAGCAGACCCCGGCCACTGGACCATCGACGCCGGATGCAAGCGGGATCGTCACCTATAACGATTATCAGACGGCTGTCGCACAAAACGGCGATACAGTTGCGGATGTTGCCGCCCGGGTCGGGATGTCGGCGTCCGAATTGGGATCTTATAACGGCCTGCAACCGAGCCACGTTTTGCGGCAGGGCGACGAACTGGTGTTGCCGCAGCGCCCGGGCGGATACGGCACCGGCACGGCAGCCGCAACGTCACCGCAAGCGACAAGCGGTCAGATCGCTGCGCCACCGACACCGACCTCGTCCATCGAGGCACAGCCGCTTGACGGCGTTGGTGTCAACACCGATGGATCGCTGTCCGGTCCAGAGATAGCAGACGCACAGACAGGTGATGCAGCTTTTCCTGCAGCAACACCGGCAGCATCGCCTGCGCCTCCGTCCCAGCCTTCAGACTGGAGCCCGGATTTGGCCGCTGCGGCAATCGAGAGGTCACAGACCGGCATTCAGCAGGACGGCACACTCGGCGCACCGCCGAGTTCCGACCAACCTGTGCCTCCGGAGCCGACCGGCAGGCGCGAATTGCAGTCCCCGGACCTCAGCCAGTATCAGACGCCGGGCGAGAAGCCTGATCCTGTGCAGGATGCTGGCCCCGAAACACCACAGGACCTGCCGGAAGAAGTTGTCGCCACAACCGATCCAGCACCCGCAGCGCAACCTTCAACGGGCGCCGGGAACCTGAAGCTTCGTCGCCCGGTTCAGGGGCCCGTCGCGATCGGCTTCAATAAAGGCGCAGGTGCACAACGGAATGACGGCGTCGATTTCGCGGCCCCGGCAGGCAGCCCGGTGGTTGCCGCAGCCGATGGCGAGGTCGCGCTGGTTTCGCAGTCTTTGGGCGGATTGGGAACCATCGTGCTGGTGCGTCATCCCGGCGAGATCCTGACCGTCTATGGCAGGGTCGATGATGTTTCGGTGAAGAAGGGCGACATTATCGCAAGCGGTCAACAGATCGGCGTTGTCTCGAACGCAGCCGCGCCGGCAGAACCTCGGATGCATTTCGAGGTGCGCCGCGGCGCTGAAAGCCTGGATCCCATGCAGTTCCTGTGATGACCCGGGTATGAGCTACGCCCAGACGCGGGCCCTTGTCATAAAGATGCTGCCGCAAGGCGCTGTTGGCGCCGAGATCGGGGTTTGGAAAGGTAACTTTTCCGAGCTGATCCTGCAAACGGCGCAGCCACGGCTTTTGCATCTGATTGATCCCTGGCGGCTGGTAGATGACCCTGATCATGCAAGCGCGTGGTATTCAAAGGAAAGAGGTCAGGACATTGAGCAGATCTATGGGTCTGTTCAAGCGCGGTTCGCAGACCATGTTTCGAGCGGGCAGGTTCAGATCCATCGGAAGAGTTCCGGAGAGGCTTTGGAGAGCATGCCGGACGAGCATCTGGATTTTATCTATGTCGACGGCGATCATGCCTTCGAAGGGGTGCGGGCGGATTTGGACTTGGCGGTTTCAAAGACCCGTTCCGGCGGCCTGATCTGCGTTGATGATCATATGCTGGGGAAATGGTGGGATGACGGGGTCGTTCGGGCGGTGAATGAGATCCTAGGCGCGCATCCGCGCGGGCTTATGCTGCAGTTCGCAGCTAATACGCAGGTGGTCATCCGGAAGAGGTGATCGGGTTTGGCCCTTCGGGCGAAGGCGAGAGCTCTGCTCTCGCGCTCTCGAGATATTTTTGGCCAGATGAAGGGGCCGAGCGTGTCTACTCCAAGCGCAGCATTACGCCCCTGCGCCCTGCCAAGTCCTGGACATATTGCCAAGCAACCCGGCCGGATCGCGCGCCGCGGATCTGCGACCATTCGATGGCTTCGGCCCTGAGATCTTCATCGGAAATTTCAATGCTGTAATAGTCGCAATAACCGCGGATCATCGCCAGAAAATCGTCCTGATTGCAGGGATAGAAGCCTAGCCAGATGCCGAAACGATCGGACAGCGAGACCTTTTCTTCGGTCGCCTCGCCCTGATTGATTGCCGTGCGCTCTTCATTCTCGCTCATATCCCGGGGCATCAGGTGGCGCCGGTTCGAGGTGGCATAAAAAAGCACATTGTCGGGGCGCCCAGCAACGCCGCCATCAAGAACCGCTTTCAGCGATTTGTAGTGGGCATCGTCCTTTTCGAAGCTGAGATCGTCGCAGAAGATCAGGAACCGATGATCCAGCCCGCGCACCATGTCCATCAGGCGTCCGATCGAGGGGATGTCCTCGCGATGGATCTCGATCAGATGCAGGTTCGTGGCCTCTTTGGCGGCTGTGGCATGGGCTGCTTTGACAAGCGAGGATTTGCCTGTCCCGCGCGCACCGGACAACAGCGCATTGTTCGCCGGCAGGCCGCCCGCGAACCGTCTCGTGTTGTCCATCAGCGTGTCGCGCTTGTCATCGATACCGACCAAAAGGCTCATATCCACCCGGGCGACTTGGGTGACCGGGACCAGGTGATCAGGTTCTGTCGTCCACTGCCAAACCGTGGCCTGGCCCCAATCTGGTGCTGCAACGGGCGGTGGAGAGATCCGCTCTAACGCCGCCGCGATGCGCTCCAGCGCGGCGGCCGTCCGATCATCGGTCATGGGTCAGGCGCCCTTTTCCGGCGCGGGCTCTTCGTCTTCCAGATCATCGTCGAGGTCGTCGTCATCGTCGTCTTCCTCGAAATCGTACCCTTCTTCGCGCCATTTTTCTTCGCGCTTTCGTTCGACCATCTGGACCAGGAAGATCGAGCCTTCATAGAGCCCGTAGACCACGCCGAACAGCAGGATCTGGCTGAAGACATCCGGCGGGGTGGCGATGGCCGCCACAACCAGTATCCCGACAATGGCGTATTTGCGGTTTCGTTTCAGGCCTTCGGCAGTGCAGAGCCCCGCCTTGCCCATCAGCGTCAGCGCAACAGGCAATTGGAAGCAGAGGCCGAAGACTATGATGAACTTCATCGCCAGCCGCAGGTAAGACCGAATGTCCGGCAAGACCGACAGGTCAAGGCTTGCGGCATCTTCAGCTTTTTGCTGGTAGCCGATGAAGAAATCCATCGCCAGCGGCATCGCGGCGTAATAGGCGAAGGCTGCACCCGCGATAAACAAGACCGGCGATGCGATCAGGAATGGCAAGAAAGCCGATTGTTCTGATTTATAAAGGCCCGGCGCTACGAAGCGCCAAAGCTGAAAAGCTATGAACGGAAAGGCCACACAGAAACCGCCGAAGATCGAAACCGAGACATGTGTAAAGAAAATCCCGTGCACATCGGTGGCGATGATCTTGCAGTCTCCGTTTTCATCAACCAGCACTTCACAGGCAGGGGCTGTCAGGAATTCGAGTATCTGTTGGGCAAACGGAAAAAGCGCGAGAATACAGACAGCGAATGCACCGAGCGCCCACATCAGGCGGTTGCGCAGTTCGGCCAGATGCTCGATCAACGGGGCCGAGCTGTCTTCGATATGACGTTCGGTCATCCGCTGCTCGCGGTCTTTTCCGGGATCGTCTCTGCCGCCTCGGGCGCAGGATCAGCCGATGCCTGCGCGGCTGCAAGGTCCGGCTTGTCCACGGGGCCGGACGAGCTGGTGAAGCTCTTCAAAGGATCTTCAACTTTCCTGGGTTCTGGCACGGGCGTGGACTTTTCTTCCAGATCCGCGGCTTCGTCGATTTCGCGATCGATTTTGGCCAGGCCCTGTGTGATCGCACCCTTGGCGTCAGACTGGATCTTGCGAACATCGTTCAGGGCGTTGCCGACATCTTTCAACTCGGCCAGATCCGCCTCGCGCGCCGCGTCATCCATCGACCGCTGGAATTCACGCGCCATGCCGCGCATCTTGCCCGCATACTGACCAAGCGTGCGCAGCATCCGCGGCAGATCCTTGGGACCCACCACGATCAGTGCGACGACCCCGATAACCAGGATCTCGGTCCAGCCCATATCGAGCATGAATTACGCTCCGCCGTGCGATCGAGACCCTTAGGCCTCTTTCTTCTCGTTCGAAGGCGTGACGTCGATAGCCTCGTCGGCTTGCTTTTCCAGTTTGGCTTCAGCTTCTTCAGGCTCTTCTTTCATGCCCTTCTTGAAGCTCTTGATACCCTTGGCAACATCGCCCATCAGGGCCGGGATCTTGCCACGGCCGAACAGCAGCAGAACCACCACCAGGATCACGATCAGACCCAGCGGTCCGATATTGTTGATGAACATCGGCATCATATTGGGGACCATATCCGGACCTCCCGCATTGTCGGACGGCAAACGCCCGCTGATTTCTCTCTGTCAGATGACTTAGACCATCCACAGCCCCTGTCCAAGGGGCCTAAAATGGTTAAATCGCATTATTCTGCGGCAAATGGCGACGCAACACGCGATTGTGCCTTGCAAGGGAAGACAAAACAGCAGTCGCGCCGCATGCTGAGCCAGACCGGCGTGCCCTGATCCGGCAGGAATGCGTGGGGTACCGTGGCCCGCAAAATCCCACCATCATGGTCCATGCGCACCTCGATCAGGCTTTCAGCGCCAATAAAGCGCGCGCGTTCGACAACGCCGCGGGCCGGCACACCATTTTCTGCATTATTTCCAGGATTTTCATCGGAGATCTTCAAGTGCTGTGGCCGGACGATAATCTCGACATCCGCCTCGTCGACAAGGCCCGGGGCCTGGAAAAGACCGAAAGGCGTCTGGGTTTGACGGTTTTGCACAACCCCATGCACAGTGTTGATGTCCGAAAAGAACCCCGCGGCTTCCCGATCTACCGGCGCGTTATAAATCTCGTAAGGCGCGCCGATCTGAACAATGCGTCCTGCCCGCATCAAGGCGATACGGTCTGCCATGCGCATCGCCTCGTAAGGCTCGTGCGTGACCAGCAGAACCGCAGCGCCTTCGGCCTTGAGGATCGACAGCGCCTCGTCGCGGACCTCGTCGCGCAGGCGATTGTCGAGCCCGCTGAACGGCTCATCCATCAGCATGACACGCGGGTTTGGCGCCAGCGCCCTTGCCAGGGCCACGCGCTGTTGTTCCCCGCCCGAGAGCATATGCGGATATTTACCTTCGAAGCCCGGCAGACCAACGCGGGCCAGATAATCATGGGCCACCGATCCGCGATCCCTGCCCTTCAAGCCAAAGGCCACGTTTTCCACCACTGTCAGATGCGGGAACAGTGCAAAATCCTGGAACATCAGGCCAATTGATCGCGCTTCGGGCGGGTTATGCACAGGGCCGTCGGACACGACCTGGCCGTCGACCAGCACGCGGCCTTGTTGCTGACGTTCCACCCCCGCTGCCACGCGCAGGGTTGTCGTCTTGCCGCAGCCTGAGGGGCCTAGAAGGCAAACGATCTCTCCGGGTGCCACGTCCAGTGAGACATCCTGAACGGCCTGAACCGCGCCAAATGCACAGTGCAGCCCCTGCAGGCTGAGCCGCGCGGTATCAGTTCGATCGGACAAGCTGTTTCCCGACAAGTTCACTCTGGCATTCAGTTAGCAACGGGTCGCGAATGGTGCAAGAACCGGTCGATTTCTTATAGATGCGGGCCCGATTCCACATACAAAAGATGGAGAATCCTCAGGGGAAGCCATCAATGTTCCAGATCTCGCCCAGCCCACGTGTCCGCCGCAGCCCATTCTTCGAGGCAACCGTTGCCGAGGGCGTCAGGTCTTTCACGCCCTACAACCACATGATGATGCCCACCGGCTATGGCGATCCAAAGGCCGAATATTGGCGGCTGATCAATGGTGTATCCATGTGGGATGTGGCCGTTGAACGCCAGGTAGAGCTTATTGGCCCGGACGCGGCCCGCCTGGCCCAGACATTGGTGCCCCGCCAGGTCTGTAACCAGGCCGTGGGTCAGGGCTGGTATGTGCCCGTCTGTGATCATCGCGGCGTATTGATCAATGACCCCATTCTTCTGAAGCTGGAGGACGACCGTTTCTGGTTCTCGATCGCGGATTCCGACATGGCGCTGTGGACGCGGGCAATTGCGGGCGACCGGCAACTGAATGTCGCGGTGTTCGAGCCGGATGTGTCGCCCCTGGCTGTGCAGGGGCCTATGGCAGAAAACGTGATCGCGGCCCTCTTCGGTGACGACATTCGCGACATTGGTCATTTTCAGATCGTCGAGCGCACATTGGAGGACATTCCCCTGATGGTGGCCCGGTCAGGGTGGTCCAAGCAGGGAGGGTTCGAGCTATACCTGATGGACGGCACCCGCGGCGTTGAACTTTGGAACATGGTCAAAGAAGCAGGCCAGCCCTGGGATATCGGCCCCGGCAATCCGACGCCGGCTGAGCGCATAGAATCAGGACTGCTATCCTGGGGCGGAGATACGGACGACGAAACAAACCCATTCGAAGTTCGTATGGGACGCTTTGTAGATATTGAAAGCCCGGACGAATGTATCGGCATTCAAGCCCTGAGGCGGATCAAGTCTGAAGGGCCACGCAGACACCAGTTGGGCGTCGCCTTCGAATTTGATGACCAAGTTGGATATTTCGACCGCAAAGGATCAATCCGCAAGGATGGCGAGGATATGGGTCTTCTTACGGCAACCGCCTGGTCGCCGCGACTTAAGACGAATATTGGGATGTGTCTGGTCAGCCGCGACCTGCAGCCTGGCGAGGAAGTGCAGGTGGTCTTGCCAGATGGCAGGGGATGTTCGGGCGAAATGCGCAAGCTGCCTTTCCTGTGATTGGGCCGCGATTGGGCCAGATCTGCGGAATTCATGGGGCAGATTTGATCGTACAGTCAAAATATCTTGCGTTGGGCTAGTTGACGTATACGTAAGCTGCCGGAACCACCCTAAATTCAAAACTACAGGACCCTGGCTATGCCAACCTCGGATTCCGAGGGCGGGCGCACCGCGTCTGCCCAAATGTTTCAGGACGCCTTCGCGTCTTATCTTTTAATGCTGTGCGATCTGCCTGATCGCGAGGTCGTCACCGTTGCCAAATCGGCGGCCAAAGATTTGGTCGTGACAATAGCCAACCGTGAGCCCGCGGAGGAAGTTCGCGCAGCCTTGGTCGAGATCAGCACGCTTTGTCAGCATGAACTGCTCTCGGCCGAGCGTCGTTCTGAAGTCGATCGACTGGACTGCTGATGCGAACAAAGGCAGGTGCGACGGGGCTTGGCGGCGCGCCCGGCAGCGGCTATAGCCGCGCCCATGCCTGACGCCGGACATAACACGCCCGTCCTGCCGCCCGAGATTCAGCGGCGCCGGACCTTTGCCATCATCTCGCACCCTGATGCGGGAAAGACGACGCTGACCGAAAAGCTGCTGCTTTACGGCGGCGCGATTCAGATGGCGGGCCAGGTGCGTGCTAAGGGCGAGGCCAGGCGCACCCGGTCGGATTTCATGAAGATGGAGCAGGATCGCGGGATATCCGTGTCCGCGTCGGCGATGTCGTTTCCCTATGGCACGCATTGGTTCAATCTGATCGACACGCCGGGCCACTCGGATTTTTCCGAGGATACGTATCGGACTCTGACGGCCGTGGATGCAGCGATCATGGTGATCGATGGCGCCAAGGGTGTGGAAAGCCAGACCAAGAAACTGTTCGAGGTGTGCCGCCTGCGCGATCTGCCGATCCTGACCTTCTGCAACAAGATGGACAGGGAAAGCCGCGACACCTTTGAGATTATTGATGAAATTCAGGAATCGCTGGCTTTGGATGTCGCCCCGGTCTCTTGGCCTATCGGTGTGGGCCGCGAGTTCATCGGATCCTACGATCTGTTACGGGACCGCCTGCTGATCATGGACCGGGCGGATCGGAATGTGACTGCCGAAGCAGTGTCTTTGGACGGGCTGGATGACCCGCGCTTGGCCGATCATGTGCCCGAGCATCTGTTGGAGCAGTTGCGCGAAGAGGTTGAGATGGCGCGCGAATTGCTGCCACCCTTTGATGCGCAATCCTTTCTTGAAGGGCATTTGACGCCGATCTGGTTCGGCTCGGCCATCAATTCGTTTGGTGTGCAGGAACTGATGCAAGGCATCGCTGAATACGCGCCTCCGCCGCAGCCGCGGATGACCGATGGACGGCAGGTCGGTGCTGATGAGAAAAAGGTGTCCGGCTTCGTCTTCAAGGTCCAGGCCAATATGGACCCCAAGCACCGGGACCGGGTGGCCTTTGTGCGGCTTTGTTCCGGTCACTTCAATCGAGGCATGAAATTGCACCATGTCCGGGTGAAGAAGCCGATGGCGATTTCGAATCCGGTATTGTTCCTCGCCTCGGACCGCGAGATCGCCGAGGACGCCTGGGCCGGAGATATCATTGGCATTCCCAACCATGGGCAGTTGCGGATTGGCGATGCTTTGACGGAAGGTGAGGCCCTACGCTTCACGGGCATTCCGTCCTTTGCGCCTGAGCTTTTGCAGAACGTCCGCGCGGCAGATCCTTTGAAGGCCAAGCACCTGGATAAAGCGCTGACGCAGTTCGCCGAGGAAGGCGCGGCGAAGCTGTTCAAACCGAATATCGGTGCAGGTTGGATCATTGGTGTTGTCGGCCAGTTGCAGTTCGAGGTCCTGGCCAGCCGGATCGAGTTGGAATACGACCTGCCCGTGCGGTTTGAGGCAACGCAATACGTGTCAGCCAGGTGGATCTCTGGACCGAAGGACAAACTGGAAGATTTCATCAACAAGAACAAAGGCCAGATGGCCTTGGACCATGATGGCGACCCTGTCTATATGACGCGCCTGCAATGGGACATCGACCGGGTCGAGCGGGATTTCCCGGACATCAAGCTGAGCACGACTAAAGAGACGCTTGCCTGATGAAAATTCAGATGGAGTAAATGCTATATGGCAGTTTGCTGAGAACTGTAAACTTTGTCTTCAAACCCAGCTAAGCTCGATCGGACCTAGATTCTTTTTCATTTTTGTTATATAATATCCTAATAGGTATACCAAAATTTTCAGGATATTAGAGATGTTTAGATGTTTCATTGTCTATCTAGTTTTTACAACTTGTTTGATAAGAGCAGCGCATGCCGAGTGCAGATCCATCATTGAACTTGATCAGAAAAATCGCAATGCATTGATAGAAAGCATGGATTCGGATGGTGGTTATCTGATCCTTATGCGGCACTCACACAAAGGAGTAGAAGACCTATCTGATGACGGGATAAAATATATAAAGTCACATAGAAATAACATTAAATCTTTTGATAATTTTCAGAATGATCGATTTTTATGGTCGGCACCAAGCCGATATGGCATGTGTAATCGAGTTAGGCACACCTCTGAATTAATACATGGTAAAGATAATAAATGCTCTTCTGATAAGCACCTATATATACAAAATATAAGTGACTGGTTATCTATTACAGACTTCAATAATAAAATTTACTTTATTGCGATCAACAGCACTTTAATAAAAGATTTTTTTATTAACAGATTTGAAGGTAGTGGAGACTTCGAAATGGCTGAAGGTATCGTGATGAAGTTGGTTGAAGGCCAACCTGTCTGCAAGGCTCGATTTTATCTCGGGCAGTTGGTGAAATCTGGTGGTAGTGCTCCTTGCTGGGCACCAGAAGGCACAATCGGTCATCGCGAAGTGTGCGAGTAGTCGCTACCCCATAACCGCGGCAAACAGTAGACCCGATACGATCGCCCCGATGATCCCAAAGGCGATGTAAGTTGCAAAGACCTCTCGACGAACCAGGGCAAAGACTGCGGCCATTGCCGGGATGCAACTTACCGCGCCTGCGACCATGAAGGACATGGCGGCACCCGGGCTCATCCCCTGTTCCATTAAAGCGGCGACCAGGGCCGGAGCCGCATAGCCGTTCAGATAGGCAGGCGCGCCAACAAGTGCGCCTACGACGATCGGCCAGATACCTTCTCCACCCACGACCGAGCCGACCGCCTGGGCAGGCACGTAGTGGATCATCAAGCCTTCCAACAGGTAGGCCAAGGCGAGCCATTTGCCCAGGAACAGCGCTTGTTCCCATGCCGTGGTTCCAAAAGCCTTCACCCGGGGCGCTTCCTGCCAGAATTTCCAGACCGGGGCGCTGTTCATCGGATTAGGGCCGCAGCCATAGCAGGAGGATTTTTGTGGTTTCAGTGGGTTGGCGAACAATCCGGCGCTGACCATAGCCTGCATAGCGAAGCCCCCGGCCAGCCCCAGGCCAACCGCCGCAGCCGTTTTTCCGATGGCGTATTCCACGCCCAAGGCGCCCGTGGTGATGGCGAATGCAGGCGGGTCCATCAGCGGAGAAGCGAGCCAGAATGCCATGACCGCCGACAATGGCGTGCCTGCCGCCAACAAAGCGGCGACAAAGGGGATCACCTCGCACGAACAGAACGGCGCCAGACCGCCAACCAGGGCGGCCAAGACGATCATCCGGGTTTCGCGGCCCTGGAAGGCTTTGGCGACCACGCCCTCGGCCCCGGTCGCTTTCAGCCCGGCGATCAGCAGGATTGCGATGGCCATATAGGGCATCGTGCCCGCGAACGCATCGGCGGCGGTTTCCAGAACATCGCCTGATCGGGCGGGGTCCAACACGATCACCAGGATCGGAATTGCGATGACCAGCAACCAGACCCGGTCAAACCCTTTCAGGCCTTCCCAAAAATCGCTCGCACGTTTCAGAACCAGGTCTGTCATCGCAGTCACCTTCTGCTTTTCTTAATTCGAATATATTCGAAATAACGTCTGCTGTCAATCGCGACATGCTGTCCAAAACGGATTCATTGACTTTTCAGGGACTTCTGCGCATATAGCGCTCGCAATGACAGGGGAACCAATTCGGGTTCCTGGGCCGCGCGGATCAGCGGCCAGATTTGGCCGCAACCACGCAAAAGAGGCTTCATGCTATTTTCAGAACTCGACCTTGATCCCAAGGTCATCAAGGCTGTCGAAGAGGCAGGCTATACTCAGCCCACACCTATTCAGGCGGAGGCTATCCCCCATGCCCTGCAGGGCCGCGATGTCTTGGGCATTGCCCAAACCGGCACCGGCAAGACGGCATCATTCACCCTGCCGATGATCACGGCGCTGGCCAAGGGCCGGGCCCGGGCGCGGATGCCGCGCAGTCTGATCCTTTGCCCAACGCGGGAACTGGCCGCCCAGGTTTCGGAGAATTTCGAGACCTATGGCAAGTATCACAAGCTTTCCATGGCACTGCTGATCGGCGGCGTGAACTTCAAGGATCAGGACAAGTTGATCGACCGGGGCGTCGATGTTCTGATCGCGACGCCTGGGCGTCTGCTGGATCATTTCGAGCGCGGCAAACTGATGCTAACCGGCATCCAGGTGATGGTGGTCGACGAGGCCGACCGGATGCTGGATATGGGCTTCATTCCGGATATCGAGCGGATTTTCGGGCTGACACCCTTTACGCGTCAGACATTGTTCTTCAGTGCGACGATGCCGCCAGAGATTACGCGGATCACGGACACGTTCCTGTCAAATCCCGTGCGGGTCGAGGTCGCCCGTCAGGCGACGGCAGCAGAAACTGTTGAGCAACGCGTCTGCGAGATCAAACCCACCCGCAAGGACGTTGCAGACAAAGAAAAACGCAACTGCCTGCGCGCGTTGATCGACGCGGAAGGTGAGAAGCTGACCAACGCGATCATCTTCTGCAACCGCAAGCGCGATGTGGCGATCGTTCACAAATCGCTGGAAAAGCACGGCTATAACGTCGGATCCCTGCACGGCGATCTGGACCAGTCGGTGCGTATGGCCACGCTGGATGCGTTCCGCAATGATCAGATCCGGCCGACGCGCCAATACCTGCTCTTCTTCCAAAGACAGGATAGGGACTTGGTTGACCGACGAAATATAGCTCTCAATCGAGCCAGTCGGTAATGCTACATTTATGTTTGTTGCTAGTTGATTCATTAGT
>JBCCHJ010000025.1:0-73623 GCA_039028795.1 Pseudomonadota bacterium | reverse complement strand
CGCCGCCGATGACCAGGAAGACGTTTTCCCATTCAAAGGCTTCAAAAACGCCACCATCTTGGCGAGTGGTGGCGAGTTCAATCGCAACCGTGGTTTTCCAGAAGCTGAACGGGGCATATCCCAAGGCGAATTCATGGACTGTGCGTTCGTCACCGACCGCGACATTGTCGAGTAAAACTGTGTTGAGGACTTCGGCTTCGAAACCGCCTTCTTCAACATCCGGGTGGATGACTTCAAATACCTGGGCATGCGCAGGCGCCGCCATCAATGCTGCTGCCAGCATGGCGGTTCGTAGTGTTGTTTTCACAACGGTCTCCTTCTTGATTCGTTATAATATAACATAACGGATCAGGCGGAGGCGTCTATGCCGGACTAGGTGCAGATCACCCCGGTTGGGACCAATTCGAACCCGGTGATCTCGAACTCGTACATGCCGTTGCGAACTGGCCGTTCGGCGCGGGCGATAGGCTTGCCGTCTTCATTGGTGTAAACAGCGTGCGTGGTGTGCAGCGCACGATAGCAATGCGTGCCATCGGGATAATGGTATTTGATCATCGTGGCGTCCTGTTTCGGGCTTATTCGGGCCACGTAGATAGACGTTGGCTGTTGCCATCGTGCGGTCAGCAGACTTTGTGGACTATCCGCAGAACCGCGCAAGCCACCCTTAAAAGCTGACCAGACTGCTAATCGTCGTACGGAGCCGTCCTGACCAGGTCTTCCAACTGCATCAGCGACAGGGACTTAGTGTCGGGTATCAAGCCATGCTCTGCGATGGTTTTGCCGTCCGAGACGCGGATGACGCTCAACCCGGTATAGGTGTCGTTGCCCTCGCCTCCGTCGTGTATCTCGTAATTGTAGCCCTTCGTGGTGAACTCGAACTTGAGATAGGTCGTCTGGGGCCGCGTGTACCGACGTGCCGTGAACTTCTTGGCCGAGCCCTGCGCCACGGCAGGGTACGTCAATTCAACATTACCTGGTTTGCCATAGCGATAGGTCAGGTGGTTTGCCGTGCTGTCGTCGCCTTCCGTCATACAGACTGAAACAAGCTTCCCATTCTTCTGCGATGTAGCGTTGAAGACGACCCAGTCTTCTCCGGTGCAAAGCGTGGGGAATTTGACTTGATCTGCGTCGGTGCTGCCCTGTCCCGCCATCGGAATGACTATCGGATTGTTCTGCTGAGCCATTGTGGAGGTCGCGAAAAGACCCGCAACCGCGACAGCGCCGGCAAGGATGTGAGTACGCATTGCGCAACCTCTCTTTTGGAAAAATTCAGGGAGCCGTGGTCATTCCCCTGGCTCATCGGCTCAAAGTGATCGGTCCTGCGTTTCCGTCAACGCACTTGTAGCAACAGCTTTTGCAACCGTATGTATCGCCACGTCCGACGCCCCAGTAGGTGTCTTCATCCGTGGTCACCCAGGCGCCGTAACAGATCGTGTCGCCCCGCCGACACCACAAATTGTACGTGTGATATTTCGAGTCTTTCAACACATAGACTTTGCCGTTGCCCGGCCAGGCGTGGTTCCACTTTTGCCCATAGAATTCCAGGTGTACCTGGTAGGGATATTTTGACCGGATCTTAAACTTAAGCTCTGCTGCCTGGGCGGTGGTACCGCCGACAGTTACCACTTCCGGCGTGACGAGCGGCGCCGCGACAACCAGCGCAAGCGCCAAAAACATAGATCTGAACATGTAAGCCCCCTCTTAGAGATCTGATTGTATCATAAGACGGCGCAGAACTGGAAATCCTTGGGAACCAAGCAAAGAAAAAGGCCGCCCAACTGGGCGGCCTTAGTGTCCTTCGCCATGAGGCGGCTGATTACATCATGCCGCCCATGCCGCCCATGTCGGGCATGCCGCCAGGGGCACCACCAGCGCCTTTCGGCTCGGGCTTGTCAGCAACCATGGCCTCGGTGGTGATCAACAGACCAGCGACTGAAGCTGCGTCTTCCAGCGCGGTACGAACAACCTTGGCCGGGTCGATGATGCCGCCTGCCAGCAGGTCGCCATACTCTTCGGTTTGCGCATTGAAACCAAAGGATTTGCGCTTTGCTTCCAGCACCTTCCCGGCAACCACGGCGCCGTCGACGCCGGCATTCTCGGCGATCTGACGCAGAGGCTCTTGGATCGCGCGACGCACGATGGCGATGCCGGCATTTTGGTCTGCGTTTTCGCCTTCCATACCATCCAGCTTCTTGCCGGCGTGAACCAGAGCAACACCGCCACCTGGCACAACACCTTCCTGCACAGCAGCCCGAGTTGCGTTCAGGGCGTCATCGACGCGGTCTTTGCGCTCTTTCACTTCGACCTCGGTCTGACCACCAACGCGGATCACCGCAACACCGCCAGCCAGCTTGGCCAGACGCTCTTGCAGTTTTTCGCGGTCGTAGTCGGACGTGGTGTCTTCGACCTGTGCACGGATCTGAGCGACGCGGGCTTCAATTTCGCCCTTTGCGCCAGCGCCGTCAACGACAGTGGTGTCATCTTTGGTGATCGAGATGCGCTTGGCCGATCCCAGCATGTCCATGCCGACATTTTCCAGCTTCATGCCCAGATCTTCCGAAATCACCTGGCCGCCGGTTAGGATCGCGATGTCCTGCAGCATAGCTTTGCGGCGATCGCCAAAGCCAGGGGCTTTGACCGCAGCGATCTTCAGGCCACCGCGCAGTTTGTTGACGACCAGAGTCGCCAGCGCTTCGCCTTCAACATCTTCCGCGATGATCAGCAGTGGCTTGCCCGACTGGATGACTGTTTCCAGCAGCGGAACCATCGGCTGCAGCGAAGAAAGCTTCTTCTCGTGAAGCAGAACCAGGCAGTCTTCCAACTCGGCAATCATCTTGTCCGGGTTGGTGATGAAGTAAGGGCTGAGGTAGCCACGGTCGAACTGCATGCCTTCGACGACTTCGGTTTCGGTCTCGAGGCCTTTGTTTTCTTCGACGGTTATAACACCTTCGTTGCCGACTTTCTGCATGGCGTCGGCGATTTGCTGACCGATGGCCATTTCACCATTTGCCGAGATGCCGCCAACCTTAGCAACTTCGTCGCTGTCCTTGACCGGGCGCGACATCGACTTGATTTCGTCGACGATCTTCGCAACGGCGCTGTCCAGGCCGCGCTTCAGGTCCATCGGGTTCATGCCCGCGGCAACTGACTTCATGCCTTCTTTGACGATGGCCTGGGCCAGAACGGTGGCAGTGGTAGTGCCGTCGCCTGCTTCGTCATTGGTGCGCGATGCAACTTCGCGAACCATTTGGGCGCCCATGTTTTCGAACTTGTCTTCCAGTTCGATTTCTTTGGCGACGGTCACGCCGTCCTTGGTGATGCGCGGCGCGCCGAAGGACTTGTCCAGGACCACGTTGCGGCCTTTCGGGCCCAGGGTCACTTTCACGGCGTTTGCCAGGGTGTTGACACCCGCCAGCATCTTATCGCGGGCGGTTGTGTCAAACTTGACGTCTTTTGCAGCCATAGCAGGATGCTCCTGTCAGATTGATTTCGTTAGAGGACGGAGGAGGGCGTCAGCCCATCACGCCGAGGATGTCGCTCTCTTTCATGATGAGCAGGTCCTCGCCATCGATCTTAACCTCGGTGCCCGACCATTTGCCGAACAGGATCTTGTCACCTGCTTTGACAGCCATTGCGATCAGCTCGCCGGAGTCTTTCCGTGCGCCTTCGCCGCAGGAAACGACTTCGCCTTCCGAAGGCTTTTCCTTGGCGCTGTCAGGAATGATCAGACCGCCAGAGGTCTTTTCGTCGCTTTCGATGCGGCGGACCAGGACCCGGTCATGTAGAGGGGTGAATTTCATGGAAGCGCTCCCTTATCGCGATTTCCAGTTTGAATGGCTTTGGGCGGTAGAACCGCTGGGGGCAATTGCTAGCACTCTCCGCCCATGAGTGCTAACAGCCAACGGCAGCTTGCAATTAGTCAGGCCCGGGCTGGGTGTCAAGGCTGATAATGCTGGAAAAATGCGCCTGACGTGCAAAACATCCCGGAATGGCGCTGCTGGGGTGCAGTGCAGATAGGATGCATGGGCAAGAATTGCAACGAAGGGTTTCCCAATGGCGTTTCCCAAGGTCTTTGACGGACACAACGATTTTCTGAACCTCGATCTAAGCAGACCGGTTGCCGACAGTGTGGCGGCATTTCGGGATGGCGCGCCCGGACACATCGATTTGGCCAAAGCTGCGAAGGGCGGGCTCGGCGGAGGGTTCTTTGCGGTCTATGTCCCGTCTCCGATGGATTTGGATGGGCTGACCGACCAGATGGAGAACCCACCCTATGCCATCGACAACCCGCCGCCTGTGCCATTCGATCAGGCGATACCGGTCGTGTTGAAGCAGATCGCCCTCTTGTCTGCTCTGGAGCGCGAGGGATTGGTGCGCATCTGTACCGAGGCCGCGCAAATCGCAGATTGCCTGGCAAACGGGCCGATGGCAGCCATCCTGCATTTCGAAGGATCCGAGGCAATTGACCCAGACTTTCAAGCGCTTGAGGTGTATTACCGGGCTGGCTTGCGATCCCTGGGACCGGTCTGGAGCCGCGATACCCGCTTTGCGCATGGTGTGCCATTCCGGTTTCCCTCGACGCCCGATATCGGGCCAGGCCTGACGGACGAAGGCAAGGCCCTGGTCATGGCCTGCAATCAGATGGGCATCATGATTGATCTTTCACATATGAACGAAGCCGGTTTCTGGGATGTCGTGCGCCTGTCTGATGCGCCGTTGGTCGCAACCCATTCGAATGCGCATGCCATTTGCCCGCATGCGCGAAATCTGACGGACCAGCAATTGAAGGCAATCGCGGACAGCGACGGAATGGTCGGTTTGAATTTTGCGACGGCTTTTTTACGGGAAGATGGGATCATGGAGCCAGAGGCACCGATGGAGATCCTTATCCGCCACCTTGATCATCTGATCGAACACGTCGGCGAGGACCGTGTCGGCATCGGATCGGACTTCGACGGAGCGATTGTGCCGGCAGACATTGCCGATTGTGCTGGTCTTCCCGTTCTGCAACAGGCGATGGCGGATCATCAATATGGCGAAGAACTGATCGAAAAGATCAGCCACGGCAACTGGATGAGGGTACTTAAGAAAACTTGGGGCGCATGACACCCGCCGGTCTGGGGCGCATAAAGCATCACTTCCCGGTGTATCGCGGTCCAGGCATGTCTTCGCAATTGACAGGGTGCGAAACTGGGCTGATCATTTGCACTAAGGGGTAAGTTATTCGGCGAGGGGAGTTCCATGTCGCTTATTAGTTCTGTCGTGCGCTGCCTGGCTGCGGTCATTGGATTTGTTTTGATCAGCGGACTAGGCGTTGCCCATGCTGAAAACCGGCAGTCGATAACCATTAACGGCGTTTCGGTAGTCGTGGAGGGCGCTAATTCTCAGTCCATCAGCAGCAATAACGAAGCCATCGAGATTACGGTCGATAATTTCTCCATCAAGGCCACGCAGTCACAAGTCATCCTGAACGGTGAACCACGTCCGGTGAATGGGTATGCCGTGCTTGAGATCGATGCCACTGGATGGGGCATCATTATCACCGCGGACGCGAACAATGTCTTTAACGTCACCGAAGTCCAGGCGCTTCAGACCGAAGCAGACAACGGAAACAAGCATGCTCAGAACGTCCTGGGCGTGAAATATCTGCTAGGCGAGGGCGTCCCGCAGAACGTTGAAAAAGCGGTGCAGCTTTACAAAGCCTCGGCCCTTCAGGGCGTCATCGAAAGCCAGCGGAACCTGGCCAACCTGCTTTGGCAAGGCAAACGACTGGAACGTGATCCCGACGAGGCGATCCTCTGGGCGCGAATGGCCGCCAACCAGGGTGATGCTGAAATGATCGCGCTGATCGGTCTGGCGCATCGGCGTGGGGAAGGTGCGCCAAAGGATCCTCAGAAAGCGCTGGAGTGGCTAGCGAAGGCAGCGGACGCAGGGTCGAACAATGCGATGATGGACATCGGCTATATGCACGATGTGGGCGAGGGTATTCCGGTAGATCTGGCGAAGGCTGTTGAATGGTACACCAAGTCGCTGGATGCCGGGAATGCGGCGGCTGCGAACAATCTGGGTCTGATGTACATGGACGGACGCGGCGTGCAGAAAGACTTTGATCGCGCCGAACAATTGCTGCGCCAGGCTGAAGCGGGTGGAAATGACAAAGCCGCCGGTAACCTTCAACGTCTGGCAGAGCTGCGGCAAGAAGCTGGGCAGGGCGGCGGAAACTCTGATCTGCCGCGGCCAGGTGGGAACACCGCAGACAATTCCGACTTGCCGCAACCTGGAGGGCAGGGCAGCGCAGATAACTCCGACTTGCCCCAACCCGGCGGGCAGCGCGGTGGCGATAACTCCGACTTGCCCAGGCCTGGTGGGGATCAAGGGCAGGATGATGGTCCTCCGCCGTTGCCGCCTTCGAACGATGCGGCGGGACAGATCTTTGCGTTGCTGGACGGTAAGAAAGAGGGACCATTCACGGCAGAGCAGATCAAGGAAATGGCTGCCGCCGGACGGATCACGTCTGATAGTTTGGTCTTCGTTGAGGGCACATCCGGATGGGCTAAGGCTGCCGATGTGCCCGAGATAGCTGAACTGCTGACGGTTGCTGTTGCGCCGCCGCCTCCGGTGATCCAGGACCTCTATGTCATCGTGAATGGCCAACAACAGGGGCCTCTGGATGGCGCCGCGCTGCAGGCATTGATCAAATCCGGCCAAGTAACCGCTGATACGCAGGCGTGGAAGCCGGGCATGCAGGACTGGGGCCGGGCCGGTGACGTACCGGAAATCTCAGCTTTGTTGGGTGGTGCTGGTCAGGGCGGAGGAAACACGCCGCTGCCGCCACCGGTCAAAGAGAGCAAGGTCTTCAAGGTCCGGTCCTATTGCTCGGCCACGGGTAAGGAAGGCATTGCAGAGGGACAGACGCTTCAGATCGCCACTGACAACGCCATCAAGGCCTGCGTCGCTGCAGGTGGACTGCCGAACTGCTGTCCGAACAACATCACTGAGTTGAATTGAGGCGCAGAAGGTTTTTCGTCGGTGCACTGACTATGCGGCCCTATGGGCCGCGCGGTTAGCTCATCCGGCGCAGGCATCCCACCTCGGATCATCAGGGGTGAGCAGGACAATCCGTTCCATCTTGCCGCGATTGTAATTAAAGTGCCGCAGGTGGGCGCGCTCTTCAGCCTCTGGCAGGTTCGTTAGGATTTCTGCCCATCGGTCGGTGATGAAGACCATTGCGCCTGGGTCTTCCGTAAGCGCGGTGATCGCAGCGCCAGGATCGGCGAAGCGGATCTTCGTTTCGGTCAGAAAAACAAAGCTGGGTTCGTGGTAACCGATGGAGAAGCCCGGGCCGCTTGCACAGGCACGGTACTGGGCGTGTAGCTGCGACAGCACCGGGCTGGGGAATCCGGTCCCCAGCGCAGGCAGGGAAAACTGTAGGATAGCCGGGTAGAGCGTCGCCGCTGCCAGCAGACTGGCTCCGATCTGCGCCGTGATGCGTCCGGACCAAGCAGCACGGGTAGCCAGCCAGATACACATCGCTGCAACAGCGGCCAGGATCACCCCCGGCCAAGAGATACGGCTGGGCAAGACGCTGTCATCACCTGTTCCGGGTATGATGCCACTGCCGATTAGCAAGGGCACGGCCAGGATCCCCAAGGCGATCACCAGGCCTGGACCGGCAATCAGCACGGCGGAAATCTTACTAAGCCGCCCCGATTGGTGATCCGGGATAGTGTTCAGCCAGGCGACGATCCCAAGCACCAGTGCGGGATAGAGCGGCAGCACGTAGTGGGGCAGCTTCGTTGGGACCAATTCCAGGATCAGCCAGAACGGCACCACCCATGCAATCACCAATACACCCGCAACCGACCCGCGCAGACGCCAAAGCACGCCTGCCGCCAACGGCAGCAGCGCCGCCCAAGGCCAGAAGGTCGCCCACACAAGGCCTAGGTATAATCCTGGCGGCCCCCAGTGCTTTTCTTGCCCGGCGGCAACCTTTGCTGCCATGTCCTTGCCCAGTGATTCTTGAAAGAATGCACCGTCGGAAATCTGCCAGATCGCAATCAGCCAAGGCAGCACGATCAACGCCGTGACCGCAAGTCCGGGCAGGGGATAGAGCTGCCTTAAATGCTGTCTGGTTTGCTGCCGCCATGCCAAGGCGGTCAACGTGGAAGCCGCAATCACAGGCACAATGGGTCCCTTGATCAAAATCGCGAACGCGAGACCCAACCAAAAGACCGCCGCAACACCAGGTCCGCCGCGGCCGATTGCCGTGTGGGCCAGCGCCCCCAGAACGGCCGTCGCCGTCGCTGCCAGTGCTGCATCGGTCTTTGCGATATGTCCCTCGGCCACCATCAGCAACGGCACGGTCATCATCAGCCCGGCAAGGACGGCAAGGCGCGGCGTCACCAGCGCCCGCGCGGCCCAGGCTGTCAGCCATGCTGCGATAAGTGCGCCCAGCACCGAGGGCAGACGGTAGGCCCAGATGGGTGCCTCGGTCGCACCGAAAGCGGATGCCGCGCCGGCCTGCAGCCAATAGATCCCTACAGGTTTCTTCCACCGTGGTGCATCCTGGAACCGGATGTCGATCAGATCACCGGTCTCCAGCATCTGCTTTGAGGCTTGTGCGAAGCGGGCCTCGTCCCGGTCCGTGACGGGCATCGCGGCTAACCCGGGGATCAACACCGCCAATCCTAGCGCCAGGATCAGCACTGCACGGCGTAAACCTGAAACAGCCCCCCAATCGAGAACCGCGTTCAGCGCGGTCTCGATCCGGTCAAGCACGGCCATATCGGCAAAAGTAGATCAGTTCGACGGGCTCGCAGGCAGCGGGATGTCGCCGTCATCGCCTGGTGTTGGGAGCGACAGATCCGGCAGCGGGATCGCGCCCTCTTCTTCGACCGCAGCGCCGTCAAAAACGGTGGGCTGGCGCCCGCCAGAAAGACTGGTCAAGAGAATCGAAGTACAGATAAACGCGATTGCGAGAACCCAGGTGACCTTCGACAATGCGGATGCTGCGCCTCGCGCTGAAACCATGCCGCCGCCGCCGCCGCCAATCCCCAGCGCACCGCCTTCCGAGCGTTGCAGAAGAACGACCGCGATCAAACAGATCGCGATGACCAGGTGGACGATCAGGACGAAGTTTTCCATAGCAAGCGGTCTTTTCAGCTCTGGGATTGGGCCAAGCCCGGGCTTCTAGCCGCTAAGACATGGGTTGTCGAGTGCCCATGGCAAGGCCTACGGCTTGCCGCCGCAGGCAACCGTTATTCCTGTGTGGCTTGCCTGCATCGCACTTTCCGCCGATGGTCCCCGTAAGATCAGGTATCGCCGGAGCCGCGGATGCAGTTGCCAAAGTTTAATCCACCCTGGGCCGAGCCGTTGGGAATGTTGCTGCTGCGCGTAGGTTGTGCTTGGTTTATCTTTGTCTGGGCAGTGAACAAGTTCTACGCACCTGGACAGTACAAGGGCCTGGTCAAACATTTCGACAAGGTCGAGGTGGATCTGACCGACGTCTACCTGATTGGTGCAGTTCAGACACTAATCTGCATCCTGGTGTTCATCGGTCTTTGGCGCGGGATCAGTTATCTTATGCTGGCTCTGCTGCACGCAGGTACAATCTACCGGATCTGGCCGCGGTTGATCGATCCGTTCGAAATATCGGAACGCGGTTTTCCAGTGAACCGGAATTCGGCGATCGCGCTGGGCATATTCCTGGCCATGCTGGCGCTTTGGTTGCTGCGCGACCGAGACAAATGGTCGGTCGATGCCTGGCTCCAACGCCGCAAAGACTGAAGTTCTGGGCAACCTGATATGTATGACGGTGACAGCTTCTACACGCTCGGCCTTGCAGGTCAGGCAGGCCTTCTGGTCCTGTCTCTTTTCCTATCGATTGGAACGGTTTGGCTTGCCTGGCGGCTAAGCCGCCGGGCCCGTTGGATCACCCGGGCACTGATTGGGCTTGGTGTCTATGTCGTCTTCACGTGGATATCGCCGCAGGTCTACTACGCCTACTACCTACAAATCATTGACGGACTGCCGGTGCAGTGGGTTGTCCGCTGGCCCCCTGAATTGGCCGTGGCGATCGTCGAGTTCACTTTTACAGGCCGGTTCAGTTTAGCCGCCCACGGGCGCGGCATTCTGGGGTGGATGTGCATATTGGTGCCTTTGGCGTTTGGCCGGTTCCAACCACCGGTCCGCCACCACTGAGTAAGTTCGGTTAACGCTCATTTAACCAATTCATCGCACAATCATATTTGCAGGGTGGGGACCTTGCTGATTGACGAAGCTCCGGTGCCATTCAGCACCGGGGCTTTCTTTTTTCGGGCATCAAACCGCTGGCGAGGGTTCCGGATCCGGACCATTGCGCCTTTCCGTCATGAACTGATCGAATTCGGCCCGATCCTTGGCGCGGCGAAGATTGCCCAGAAACGTCTCGAAGGCGCTTTGTTCATCTTCCAAACGACGAAGCGTCTCTTCGCGGTACTCGTCGAAGGCGGTGTTTCCGGTGTTTCCGGTGTTTCGCGCCCGGCGCCAGGATTTCATCTTTCTTGAACAGCCCATGCGTCCACTCCATATCATGTAGCCTAGGATGGCCAGACCGATCGGCCAGGCCAGGATAAAGGCGAGAACCATCGTCGCGATCCAAGCGCCGCGGCCCCATTCGTCCAGTTTCGCTTCAGCAGAGGCGAAAGCTTGAGCGATGCGGTCCATTTCTGTGAGTCTCCTCGAATGTAAATGTTTTTCACATTAACATACTTGGGGACAGACTCCGGATGGTCAAGAGGGTCACGTGAACTTTTTCTGGCGGTTATCCGTCGGGTAGCAATCCAAGACCGCGCAGATAAATCGCAACCCCTGCCTCCAGCAGATCCGCCGCCTCTATCGGTGCCCGTGATTGGGCGCCCGGTCGGCCGAACAACTCGGCAATTCCATGACAGATCGACCAGACATGATAGGCCATCATGTGTATAGGCGGACGCTTTGCTTCCGGGACATGGCGGACCAGGCCCTCGCACGCCCTTTGCAAAACCATGAAGGCCCGGTCCCCGGCTTTCTTAACCTCGGCACTCTGGGGTGGGCCCGCCTGAAACATCGCTGTAAAGTAAGCACGTTCTTCAGCTGCGAACGTCAGGTACGCCCTAGTTACGGCTTCAAAGGCGCGTATCGGAGAAGTTCCGCCTTTTTCAAAAGCAATCTCCAGATGTTCGGCGAAGGCGGTGAACCCCTGTTCAGCCACATCCGCGATCAACGCATCGCGATCTTTAAAGTGCCGATACGGCGCTGCTGGAGATACACCGGCGGCCCTAGCGGCCTCGGAAAAGGTGAAACCCGATGGCCCATGGTCGGCGATTAGATCCTTGACCGCTGCGATCAGGGCCTCGCGTAGGTTGCCGTGATGATAACCCCGGCGTCCACTGTTGGGATCGTCCTCTGCCATAGGTGGGACTTAAGCCAGGCAATGGGGCAGGGGAAGGGGGGTGCTGCAAGACGATTTCGACTAAGCTGCGTGGAGCCTGCCTTTAGCGAGCGCTACTTCGAGAGTCCAAATTCCTTATCGAATGCAATTGCGGGTCCTAATTGGTTCCTAACGTACCTTTAAAACTCACGTTCGGCACCATGATATTCGACATCCGTCCAGCGATTCACGGGAAAGATCCACAACATCGACAACGTTTCTGTCCCGCGGTTTCGGATCCCGTGCACCAGGTCGGCCGGCACAAATAGAACAGAGCCCGGCGCTACCTTGACGACATCATTATCCAACAAGACTTCGCCGGTCCCGCCAATGATGTAGTAAACTTCACTCTCTGCATGGTGGTGCGGACGCAGGCGGCCACCTGGCGGTACTTCGCAGATGCCAAATGTGATGTCCTTCGTGGGCGAATCATCACCGCCTGTGAAGGTCTTCCAACGGATATCGGATGGACCCGGGGCGTCCGACAGATAGGACCATTCGAAGTCGTCTTCATGCGCGATCAGAGCAGGAAGCGGAACGTCGGCCATCAGTCCAGCGGAACGCGGCCGCCATCGGGTGTGATCCAAACCTCGTCCATCGGATAGTCGGCCTCGGATTTTCCGCCCATCAGTTTCCGGATAACCTGAACCTGAAACTCGATATACCCCATCGAATGGGGCGGCGTGCCCGCGCCCTCGGTCATCTCTTGGTTCAAAGATTTAAGACTATGGAACGGCACAGATGGAAAGGCGTGATGGGCAGTATGATATTGCATATTCCAGCACATCCAACGCATCACGGCATTCGTTCGCGTCGACCGCGTGTTTTCCATGATGTTGTCCTCGTGGGACAGGCCCAGATGTTCAATGGTGTTCTGTAGCTGGTGAACCATCTTGGTCGCCAGCATGGGCGCTACCCATAAGATCACTGCAGCCCAAGTTCCCATAGACAAGGACACAATCGCGATAAGGCCATAGAGACCGAGGTGAATGCGGGCCTCTCGGATGACCTTGGCCTGCTGGTCCTGCTGAATATAGGGCTCCACCACGACACCGCGCGCCAACCGAAAGATCCTGGAGATGCGGCTCTGCCAATAGGACGGGCCGAGAAACCACATTAGGTATGATTTCAGAGTATATGGCTCACGCGCCAGTTCCCCGTCACGCGACCAATCCTGCGTCCATTTGTGATGAGCCATATGTTGGATGAAATCGAAATCGCGCGGATAGAACATCAAAAAGCCGATCAGCCGCCCGACCCAAACGTTCAGCCATTTGGTCTTGAACGGTGTGCCGTGGGAAAGCTCATGCTGACCGGCGTAAAGAAAATTGATCAGTGTGCCATGCAGGATAAGAATCGGTACCGCCCACCAGGTGCCCCAGGTGGTCCACAACAGGGTACCGGTCAGGATGATCGCACCAAAATGACTGCCAGCCTGAATTGCGCCGCGCAGATCAGACCGCTGCATCAGATCCCGCAGCACGCGGGGCTCGATAATCCGGGTGCGAACGAAGCTTCCGTCCATCTTGCTCTCCTCACCGGGGATGGTGGGGCACGGCGTGCAATCCGTCAATGGCGGTCGTCAGGCTTCAGTTGGCGTCTTTGGAAGGCAGGGTCACGCCCTGGGGCAGTGCGACGCCCTTTGCCAGCAATTGGCCAAGGAAGTAGCGCCGCACTTCCTTCTCGATCTTGTCCAAGCCACAACCATGAAATGCGCCGCCATGATTGGCCCCGCATCTGGGGGAGAAGATTCGGGTATCCGGCCAACGATCCGTCATATAGGCCAGTTCCGCGGGCTTATTCCAAGAATCCTGTTCGAAGGCGACCAAAAGCGCCGTGACACGCTCGGCAGCCAGCATCTGTTGATCGACATTGCTTGCGTAATCGCTCAAGAGACCGGATCGCCGTTGTGCCCCTTCGACGCGACCATAGCAGGCCGGGGCGAAGAGTATCCCGGCATTCATCGCGTCCGGGGCGGCGCCCAGGGCGAACAGGGAAGAGCAACTGCCTCCGGATTGACCAGCCAGGAAGATCCGCTCTGCCGGGACACCCAGGTCGCGGAATTTCTGCACCAGGGCCAGGATCTCTTCCTGACGCTGAATTGCGTAGAATGGCTTTTCCGGATCTTGAGACGACTTGGTGCAAAGATAGAATACCCGCGTCCGTCCGATTTCTTCTAGAGCCATGATGGATGGCGGTGGGAAATATCCGGTGCCCAGGCAGGACGGCGCGGTCGACATCGCTTCGGTATGGTGGTTCCAGATTATGATGTTGGTCTCGGCCGGATGCTCGACCACCAGATCCAGGTAATCCGCCCAATAATAGGTGCCTGGGGCCACGTCAGGCCAGTCATTGACGAAACCCGATCCCATCATCGAACGGGGTTCCTGACTGATCGGCTCGGCCAGCCAAGCGCGTGGCATGAATGCCGTCACACCAATCGTAAGGCCGAGCAGAACAATCAAAGACAGCGCAAAACGGATCATCCCTTACCCCCCATTGGTTCTTGACAGGTGGGGCGTGACGTCGGTCTGGTCAATGTGCAGTGTAGCATCGCCAGGACGCTCGCAATGTCCGACAGCTATCGCGGGCAAGTACTATTCGGGTTGGGTCTTACCGGAGCACCGCTGATGACCGAGGTTCAATATTTGCCGAAAGCGACTGGTTTTTGCGTCTTCAAAACGAAAAACGCGCCCCGCTGGGGCGCGTTTATGTGATCTCAGGGAAGCGGCTCAGATCGAGCCGTTGATCCAGTCTTCCAAGGCCCTTTTGGGTGCTGCACCGACTTTGGTATCGACCACTTCACCGTCCTTGAACAGCAGCAGTGTTGGAATACCCCGCACACCATATTGCGATGGTGCGTTTGGGTTGTCGTCGATATTAACCTTAGCGATGGTTACCTTTTCGCCCATTTCGGAAGCGAGTTCCTCCAGCGCAGGGCCGATCTGCTTACACGGGCCACACCATTCGGCCCAGAAGTCCACAACAACCGGTCGATCGGCTTTCAGGACGTCGGTTTCAAAGCTATCATCGGTGACTGGAACAGTCGCCATATCGTTTCCTCCTGTGGGCGCGCGATTCTCCAGCGCGCAATGCAGAACGTCCAAGGTAGGCGTGCGCCCATGCGGAATCAAGGATGGCCGCGCACTTCGGCAAATGCCCTTTCTGCGGCCTCGGAAGGCACCGGCATCAACACGGGTCCTGTGGTCCAAAGAAGCGATAAGCGGATTTCGCTGTCCGGCCAATCATTTGCCAAGCCGTGTTTATACGCGCCCAATTGCGCCAAATAGGCCCTGGGAATGTCCTGGGTATTTTCAGGTGGTTTGGCATCGGTCTTGATATCGATGATCTCGATGTAGTCAGGCCCGATCAAAAGCCGGTCGATCCGTCCAATCATCCGGGGCCGATCCGGGTCATCGATCGCAACTGTAACCTCGGCCAGCGCATCGGGACCAAAGATTCTATCTGCGCCAGGCATGGCCAGCACCGACTCGGCCTCGGCTTGGGCTGATTCCCGTAGACCTGCATCGAGGCCTGGGAATTCTTTGGTCAAAAGATCGTCTACGGCTTCCGATCGCCGGTCCGGCGGCAATTCAGAAAGGCGTTCTAAAATTGCGTGGACGGCCTTGCCCTTCATCAGAGCCTGGTCGCGGCCAAGGCCTGCACCCCCGTGTGGCTCGTGCGCGATAAGATCAGATGGCGCCCTGCGGCGGCGTAGGGCTTCGGATGGCGCGGGAGATAGCCATGGCGGTATCTCCGCCGGTTCGTCCTGTGCCGAATCGTCGTCGTTAAGCGGTATCGCGGACGGTAACGCCCCAGTTTCGAACCGTTGGATTGTCCCGGTCGGCCCAGAGAGTTCTTTCACATCTTGCAGCCGCGCCATCCCCCGCGTCAGCAGAGGGTACCAGGCGTCTTTCTGGGGCGACTTCATTTCAGCGCCGCAAAGGATTAACCAGTCTTCAGCCCGGGTTAGCGCGACATAAAGCAGACGTTTGTGCTCATCTGCCTCGCGTTGGTCGGCGGCTTGGCGCGCCTTGCGGGTTACCTCGTCATCCTTATCCTTTGCAGCAGCCCAGATCGTAAGATCTGGGCGATTGCCCCCGGTATGGGTCGGTAACAGCACCGGTCGGCCTGGTGGTCCGCTGGCCTTCGAGGTCGTGTCCGGCAGGACGACAATCGGCGCCTCCAGTCCTTTAGCACCATGGACCGTCATGACGCGGACAACATCGTTGCCCTGCTCCATCTGCCGCTTGATCATGATGTCGCCCGCTTCGATCCACGCAATGAATCCCGCCAGCGATGGAATCTCCTGTCGCTCGTATGCCAGGGCCTGAGTCAACAACTCGTCAATCGGGTCCTCGGCTTCCGGCCCCAGCCGGGCCAGCAAGCGCGCCCGTCCGCCGTGGTGGATCAAGGCGTGTTCGAGAAAAGCATAAGGTCTCAGAAAATCCGCCTGCCGTTCCATATCGGTCAGGAATGCGTGTTCTGCTGCCTGGCGGTCAGAGGATCTAACCGCTTCCCTCAATGTTCCCGTCCTGCCATGCGCCAGCCGGAAAAGTGCCTTTTCATCGACATCGCATAACGGAGATCGCAGAAGTGCCGCCAAGGACAGGTCGTCCGACGGCATCACCGCCACCCGAGCCAGGGCCAAGAGGTCTTTGACTGCCAATTCGCCGGTCAGAAGCAACCTGTCGGCGCCCGCCACTGGCACATCCCGGGTCTTTAACCCACGCATGATGCCGCGGGCCAGCCGGTCACGTTTCGACACCAGCACCAGGATGTCTCCAGCTGTCACCTTACGTCCGGCTTGGTCTGCGCGCGGGGGCAGGTGGTCGTGCGCAATCATTCGGGTGATCTCTGCAGCTACCAAGTCCGCCAGACGCAGCTTGGTGTCGCTGGCAGGAATGGTATCCACCGGTTCCCACCAGTTCGGCTTATCGGGCGCTTCTTTCGCCCGCTCCAGAGGCCACAAATCCACCCGCCCCTGGTCCTGGCTGCGATGCGCCCTGTGGGTAATCCGGTCCCCAGTGGTGGTAAGACCCTGCGCGGCATCGCCTTCAAAGACAGCATCCACGAAATCCAGGATCGCAGGAGCCGACCGATAAGAGGTCTGCAATTGCGGCTGGCCCAAAGGCGTCTCCAATGCCTGAAGACGCTGAGCATAGTAGTCCCGCATCTGTCCGAACGCCTGCGGTTCTGCGCCTTGGAACGAGTAGATCGATTGCTTTTCGTCTCCGACGACGAAGACCGACCAAGGCCGGTCCCGGCCACCGGCGATGAACTCTTCCGAGATTTCCCTGATTACTTGCCATTGCTGGGGCGAGGTGTCCTGTGCCTCATCGACCAGAATGTGATCGATCCCCTGATCTAGCTTGAACAGAACCCAGGACCGCATATGCCTGTCGGTCAGAAGCGCGGTTGCACGGCTGACAAGATCGTCAAAGTCCAGCATCGCGCCAGCAGCTTTCTGTGCCTCGTACCGCTGCTGCAACGGTTGTGCGAAGCCATAAAGGTCCCGCGTGCGTTGCGCCATTCTGGCCGCCAGAAGACGGTTTCGCGTGGCCAGGGCCCAATTCGATAAGTTAGCGATTTCCTGTTCGGCCGACGGTCGGACCGTCTTGACTTCGTTGGTCGGAAGTCCGCGCTGGCGGATATTGCCCTCTTGCGTCAGCACGGTTTCAACCAAGCCTTTTACCGAAAGTTCTGGTGCAGGCGGGGTGGCGCCCAGCCAGGCGTCCAGAATATCGGCTACCGGGGCTTCGGTCGCGCCACCTGCGTTCCGCAAGGCGGCGGTCAGTCCGGCCAGCTGGCCCGGGTCCAACTCGGCCAAAGCTTGCTTGGCAATGGTGATTTCATCGGCCATTCCATCAGTGCCGAAATGCGCCAGGATCGCCTCGTCCAAAGTTGCGGTATCAAAGGGCTCGCGTTGGCCAAAGATCGCCTGGGCTAGCGCATCGATGCCATCTTCGTTCAAAAGCTGCGCGGCGCGGTCGAATCCGGCATCGTCCCCCGTCTCTGCCGCAAGCGCCATCTCCATGCGTACCCTTGCGATCAGATCGTCGGATTGCCGGTCATCCGCGACCAAGAAGCGGGGCGAGATCCCAGCCTCCAGCGGAAAGCGCCGCAGCAGGGACTCGCAGAATGCGTGGATCGTTTGGATCTTCAAACCGCCTGGCGTCTCCAGTGCGCGGGCGAAAAGGCGTCTTGCATCGGCAAGGATGTGGGGATCGGTAATAGGCCCGTCCATCCCGGACAACTCACCCAAGCTGGCAGCCAGAGCCGCCTGATCAGCCATCGCCCAATCACCCAGGGTGCGGAACAGCCGGACCTGCATTTCGGATGCCGCGGCCTTTGTGTAGGTCAGGCAGAGCACTTTTTGCGGATCTGCGCCGGCCAGTAAGAGGCGTGCGACCCGCTGCGTCAGGACATGCGTCTTGCCGGATCCGGCATTGGCGCTGACCCAGTTGGACTGGTCTGGTCTCGTGGCTGCGATCTGCTCAGGTGATGGGTGCAGGCGGCTCATGCCTCCTCCTCCGCATCCCATTCGCCGACCCGGGCCAGATGGTCATAATCACCATCGAACCGGATCATGTATGGTCGCCCTCGGCTCAGCCATGGCGCGCCATTGTCCAAGGCCAGGACCAGCTTTGCGATGTTCTGCAAGTGCCGGTTAACGTCCTGGACAGGAAGCTCAATCTCAGTTTGCCTGCCGCCACCTCCTGACCCTGTCAATCCGATGTACGCTCCGGTTTGGGCGCGCAGCGCAGGCAGTTTTGCGAACCCGCCCGCCGCCAGAATAGCGGCCTGGACATGCAACTGGTGATTAAAGCCTTGCTCGATCTGCGCCAGCGATGGAGGCGCGCCGCTTTTGTAGTCCAGGACCGCCGCCCCGTCGGTTCCGATCCGGTCGATCCGATCAGCCTTTGCCGGAATTTCAAGCGGCTTGGTCGGCAGTGGCAGGATCATCGATCCGGAGGCTTCTATCCCGATCGGTGCGCCAGTCTGACGGCGGAGGTCTTCTTCGGCCAAAACCCATTCGGCAAACCGATCGATGCGCGCACGCCAAGTGCGGCGGAGATCCGGCCAGGGCACTTCCCAGGCAAGGACGTCATCCGCTGTCTTTATGAGAACCTTACGCGCGATATCGATGCCCGGCCAAGGTCTGGTGCGCTGCGTGAAAAGCTCCATCACCAAATGCAGCACGGTTCCTCGTTCTCGTGCATCGGCTTTGCGGCCCAGCGGGTCCAATGTCTTCAGACCGAGAACGTCCTGGGCATAGACCGCGTAAGCGTCGCGCACCAAGGTTTCGATCCTTGTGACGGAAAGCCGATCCGGTCGTGCTTTCACTGGCACAACTGGCGCTGGGCGCGGCGCCCGGGGAACCTGTGCCGCGGGCTTTGAAAGACGATCGCCCAACGCTACATACCGCGACCCACGTGCCTTCGCATCCTGCCATGCAGCGTCACCACCGATGCCGCCCAGCAGAGTTTCCAACCGGATCAGCCAGCGCGATGACACTGTGGGGGCGCCGTTATCCCGCGTGGACCTGGTCATCATGACCTGGCGACGCGCGGCGGCGCAGATAAAATCATGGGCCGATAATCCGACAGCGCGTTCGGGTAGCGGCAGGCCCAATGCCTTATGCATTGGTCGGCTCAACCACGGTCCGGGATCAGGCGCCGCGGGCCAGGTTCCGTCATTAAGACCTGCCAGAATCGTGAGATCCGCATCTTCCAACCGGGCTTCCCGGGCGCCGCGGATTGCCACGCGGGGATGCGGCGCGCGTTCCTGGGTCGGCAATGACAGATCCCGCATCAAGCCATCCAACAACGCCGGATATGCCAGCACCTGTCCGCCGCCCAGGGCGTCTGCATTCGCCGCCAGATCGGTCATGAAACGTTGCAGGGCTGCGCCGTCATCACGCGTCCAAATCGCTGGCCCGTCCGCGTCTGCCGTCAACGCCTCCAGCGTTGCAATGTGGGCATCGACCAGATCGCGCAGGTTAACTGGCGCATGTGCCAAAGGGGACAACGCGGTCCGCGCCTGATCCAGCCAAACCAGGTCCTCCAGGTCTGGCGTGACTGCCCCGGCTGCTGGCCAATCCGGGAGCATTGAAGTCGGCGATGCAATCGGCCCGCGCCTGAGAACGTGGCGCTCATAGCGTCTGGCTAGCTTCAGGTGTTGCGTCCGGTCCCCGCCCAGCCGGACCAGAGGCTGGCCTATCAGTCCGGCGATTGCCACGGGGTCAGGCTGGTCCCGCGCGACCCGCAAGGCCAGCCTTGCGGCAATCCCCGCGGGCGACTGTGCCAACGGCTGCCCCATGATGTCATCGGGGATGATGCCGAACCGGTCCAGCTCTGCACCGATCCGGCGGCCCAGGGCAGCGTCCGGGGTAATCACCGTGACGGTCTTGCCCGGATGTTCCAACACTTCGCGCACAGCTACTGCGATCGACGCAGCCTCTTGCCGCGGGGTCGGCGCTTCGATCACTGCGACGTCTTGCAAGGCCTGGTCCAGCTCCTGCCGCAAAGCAGGGGCCGCGCGGTGCCAGTGGTCCGTGACCGGGGCCGGGCGTAAGGCTTGGGCCAGCAGCGCCCGGCGCGGATGATGCGAAAAGTCAGACCAAGGCTGCACCTCTGCCGGTGTAATCTTTAGCGCATCGAGGAAATTCCGGAACGGGCCCAGAGGATGGTCCGCCTCGGCCTCGGGCCAGATATCGGGGTCGGTTTCCGGGTCAAAGCCCGGCAAGACCACCGCCCCTTGCGGCAAACGTGCAATCGCGGCCATCAGCATGGCGCGGGAGGCAACAGACCCTGTCGAGGCCGCTGCAATCACAGGGTTTTCTGGCGGGTGCCGATCCCATTGACCGATCAACGCTTCGATGGTCGCACGTTCCCGCTGACGCGGGTCCAGACGTCCGCCTTCGTCCTCCGCGCGGATCGCCGGCCACGCCTGGCGAACGATATCGATAAACGCAAGCGTCTGTTGCCAATGGCTGGCAGCTTGATCTGACAGTTCCGATCCTGCCAGGGCGCGGTCCAACCCCTCCAAGCCGAGACCCTGGTCATGGAACTGATCAATCAGCAGCGCCAGCGTATGGGCCAAGTCAGCGGCCGCGCCAACCGGTGCCATTCGTTCGCCAGAAGCGGCTTTGGCCTGCAAGAACTGTTCGACCAACTGGGTCAGACGCAACCTGCGGCGCAACCCTGGCAATGGCGGCGGCAAATCCGGCACTAATTCTGGACGGTTCGCCAGATCCTGGATCAGCGCGATTTTGGGCAATAGCCCCGCTTGGCCTACTGCAAGCGCATTCACCAACACAGATCGCGCGCGGGTAGAGTTCACCAACACGGTCACCTGGGCGCGTTCCTGCGGGGGCAAATGGCCATACCGCTCGGCAAAGCCGCGGGCGAAGCCGGGGCCGAAATCCTCTCCCGTAGGGATCGCGAAGACCTGTGCCGCCGTCATCCGCCGCGATCCAGGTGGTCCGCGCAGTCCGCCAGCACCCGCTCGGCTGTTTCCAAGCCCTCGGGCGTGCCCACATCGACCCATTGGCCGGGATAGGTCACGGCCGCGAGTCGGCCCTCTGCCAGCAGCCGGTCCCAGATAAGGTTCATGGAAAAAGGCCCATCTGGTGTACCTGCGAATACATGCGGCGCGATGATTTGCGCACCGGTATAGACCAGCGGAGCACTGTCATCCGGACCACGGCGCTGCGGTGCGCCGCCTTCGGCGTTCAGGAAAAAGTCCCCCGCCCTGGTGTAGGCATGGGCCTGTTTGACCGGCACCATGTGCAGCAGAACATCCATCGCCGTCGGGTCCCAGGCCTCAGATAGTTGAACCAATGGGTTTGGCCCCCGAAAGACGGCATCCGAGTTCAATGAGTAGACCGGGTCATAACCCAAGAGCGGGAGCGCGTGCTTCAGGCCGCCGCCGGTGTCCAGGATTTCCGGTTGTTCTTCCGAAAACAGGACCCGGGGCGACGTCCGGTCCGCCAGATATGTTCGAACCTGGTCACCCAGGTAATGCAGATTCAACACCACCCGCGTGGCCCCTGCGGCCGCGACAATATCAAGCCCGTGTTCTATCAGCGGCCTTCCGCCCATAGGGAGCATCGGCTTCGGCGTATCTTGCGTGAGCGCGCCCATCCTGGTGCCGAACCCTGCGGCGAGGATCATTGCGCTATTTGGCGCCTTCATAAGCGCGCCCCGGCATTGATCTTCGCCATTGCCAGATTGGCCGCGTCCGGCACTGGGACATGATCTCGAAGCCAGGCAGCCAACGGTGCCAAGGCCTGGTGGGCAAGATCGCGTTGCAAATGGTCCCAGACACGTGGGATCAGGTTCAGATATCCAGCTTTGCCATCACGTTTTGCAAGCCGGGCGAAGATGCCGACGATCTTCATGTTCCGCTGCGCGCCCAGGATTGCATAGGCTAGCCGAAACTCTTCGGGGTTCAAATCTGGCCGCATGTCAAGGTAGAGCGCGATCATCGCCTCACGAAGCGCCGCGGATGTATCCCGGCGCGCATCCTCTAATAATGACACCAAATCATACGCCGGATGCCCCGACAGAGCATCCTGATAGTCCAGTAATCCGACACGGCGCAGGTCTTGTCGGTCCGGAAGCCATAGCAGGTTCTCTGCGTGGTAGTCGCGGAGCACCACGACTTCCCTTGCGTTGCTCACCGGGGCCATCGTGTTCGTTACGATGGCAGTGTATTCTGCTATCAGATCCTCAGGAACCTCTTCTCCCGTCGCTGTCGGAATCCACCATTCGGTGAGCAGTGCGGCTTCGCGCATCAGTGCTGCAATATTATAAGGCGGCAGCACTACCTTGTCCGGGTCACTCCCGATCGACGGTGGCGGTGGAAGATCAGCCAAACGCGCAAGGACTCTGATCGCCACCGAATAGATCTCGGTTTCATCAGTCGGCGTGTCTGCAAGACGTCGCACAAACAGATTGTCGCCCAGATCCTCAAGCACCAAAAAACCCTGATCCAAGTCAATTGCCAGCACCTCGGGTGCCGAAAGCCCCGACGCGCGCAGCCACTCGGTCATCGCGATGAACGGACGGCAATCTTCGCCTGTGACCGGCGGCGCATCCATCAGAACGGCAATCTTGCCCGCTTTGGCCAGGCGCAGATACCGGCGGTTCGAGGCATCACCTGCTAGCGGTCTGACGGCGGCATTCTCCCAACCGGCATACTGCAGGAACGATTGAAGTGCCGCCTGCCGATCTTCGGTCATGCCGAAGCCCTTAGGACATGCAAAACTTCATCCCATCCACCTCCATGCGTCCGAGCTTTGATCGACCGCGCATCATTCGGCTCAAAAGTCAGGGTTAGATCCAGGCGCCGAGTTGGCAAATTGGCCCAACGCTCTGGCCATTCGATCAACACCAATGCATGGTCAACCGCATCTTCCAGCCCAATCTCTGTCAATTCGGATGCATCCCCCAGTCGGTAGAGGTCGGCATGCCAAATCTCCAGCTTGCCAGCCTGATAGACGTTCACCAATGTATAACTGGGCGATGGCACCTGAGCCAACGGATCACACAGCATCGCACGGATGATTGCCCTACTAAGATGAGATTTCCCGACACCTAATGGTCCAGACAATGTGACCAGATCCCCCGCTACCAGGGCACTGGACATGCGACGGCCAAGCTGATCGGTTGTTTCGTCGCTGGTGCTGGTAACAGTCAGGTCGGTGGCGGCATTCATATCGGTGTGCGGTTATGGATTTATCAGCTACCGCGCTTATGCACTGAATGTGAGTCACGGAAAGGACAAAGTCACCTGAACCGATATCCGAAGAGGCTTTTTATTCGTGATACCGCTGGGAACTAGCGCCTTACTGAACCCGGTTCGGGCACTCAGGATGCGCATTGAGAGTTTGCCAGTCGACCGGTCCAGACTTATCGAACGGGTCGCAAAGTGTGCACATTCTCCGCGTCGTCTTCGTCAGTCGGCTCCACTGGGTCGGCAACACCAATATTTGGGCGCGACGGAGTGAACTTGCAGGTCACCAGCACCCGTTGGCCATCGATGTTCTCTGTCTGGAATGTACCGCCAGCATCCACGACCAATTGCTGAACCAAAGCCATCACGCGGGGATCCTCGCCTTGGTCCGAGGCTGGCATCAAATTCGGGCCAACCTCGACCATAGCCGAGATTTCATATGCCTCGCCGTGGCTTTTTCCTGAAACATCAATTTTGCCGTTTGGCATTGCTGTGTCGACCGCTTCTGCAATCAGGTTAAAAGCGATCTGACGTAACCTGGAAAAATCGCAGGTGAATGTGCCCGCCTGTGACATGTCACCGAGCACGAGCTCTATTCCGGCTTGGTCTGCCCGCCCCTGCAAGACCCGAACGCAATAGCCAAGTATCTCGGTAAGATCGCAATCGCCAAACCGACCATCGGGTGGCCCGACAGGGTGTGTCGTCAGATCAGTCAGTTCGGTCATGGCGTCCAACGCCTTTTCAGTGGCGTCGATGATGTCGCTTGCCAACTTGCCGGTTTCCGCATCCAGATCTTCGATACGCCCGATGTTTTGCGCGTGGTTCAACGCGGTGCTGAGCGGTGTCTTAAGCCGATAAGAAACTTGTTCCAATACGGTCGCACGCATCGCGTCAGCCATTTCTAAGGCTTCATTGCGATCATTCAGGGCCAGCGAGATACGCTCGGAATCTGTGATGTCCGCGAAGACCGCCATGGTAGATCCGTCAGGCAACGGCGCAAACCGGGCCGTCAACACACGGCCAGGCCCCATCGTCAGTCGGGCCGTCCAGGCGCGGCGATTTTCTTCGCCCGTGATATAGCTGTGCAACCGGTGCCAGACCTCGGTTTCAACCGTCATATCTTCGCACAAAGTTACCAATTGCCGGGCATGCATCGCAGCATAGACGGTTTCGTTGTCCGTGCCCCAAATTTCGTGAAATGCCTGATTGACGAACTGCAGCAGGCCGTTCGCACCGAACACCGCGATACCTTCCGTAAGTCGGTCCAGCGTTGCCCGGCGCAGATCGATTGAATGCCGATACCGCTGTTCCAGCCGCATCCTTTCGGTCACATCGTCAAAGATGAACGCCAGCGATCCGTGCGGGTGCGGCCGAGCCAGAACGCGAATGTTGGATCCATCGGCCAGATGCCACAACTCTTCGTAGTCGGCAGCTTCGGTGTTCTCGAAGAGATCGATCAACCGGGTTCGCCATTTGTGGAAGTCCTGCAGCTCCGGCAGGCGGCGGGTTGCGCGCAACTCGTCAATGATATCGCGCAATGACGGTCGACGGGCCAGCCACGCAGGTTCGACCTGCCACATTTGCACCAACGCCGGGTTGAACAGCGCCAGCGTTTGATTGCGGTCGAAAATCGCCAGACCAACAGTGAGGTGCGCAAAGGTTTCCGTCATCGTCTGCACGAACCGTGTGAGCGTACGTTCGGCTGATGCGGCAGTTCCGGCATCGGTAGCAAAGCCAATGCGGCTACCATCCTGGCGTACGATCTCGATCACATGCAGAGACACCGACTCGGCGCCTTCATTGACGACGATCTCGATTCTGGACTTTTGCGGTTGTCCGGCCAAAATAGGATTGCGGTTCAGCTTGGTACGCGCAACGATCAGGTCGACGGCCTGATCAGCGAAAACCGAGCCTGAACGGGTCTTGATCTCACCGCCAGACCAATCAATGTTGCCATTCGATTGGCGATGCCAGGCAATGATTGGAGCATCCTGGATCAGCCCGCTTAAAGTTTCCTGTGCCCATTCATGTTGGTTCAGTGCAGAATCTGCTGCGCTGAGCCTTTCCTCGGCATCGCGCAGACGGTCATCCAAAAGCCGGGCATCGCGGACAACCAACCTTATAAGCGCACCAGATGGATTGCCGATCAACTCGAACGGTTTACCTTCCGAATTATGGATCAACATATCCAGCGGATCGCCGGTCATTTCCAATCGATTGACGGCATCGCGCGCTTCGGTAGCGTCGTCGCCCAGAAGGAATTCGTCCAAAACACGGACCACCGGTTGACCAACGCAATTGCCGAACAAGTCAATCGCACCAGGAGACGCCTGGTGCACCATGCCATCAGCCAGGATCAGGACTGCGCCGTCCGTCAGGTCCGTGTCATCTCTGCCGCGCCCGCGAACATAGAACAGGAACCAAAGGACGAACGCCGTGACGATCAGGCAAGCCGATCCCACAAACAAGAACGTTTTGTCGGGATGCTCAATTATTTGATCGATAATCGACATTCTCAGAGCAGATCAACCACCACGTTTCAGATTAGTTAAAGACCAGAGGTACGTTACAAGTTCGCTACTACGGTTGTTACCGCTTTAGCCCGGTCTTTCTTGAACAAACATGAAACACCCTCGCAGGTTGTTTCGAGCAGACTAATGTCATGCAGTAGTGCCAGAAAGGCATAGTGACCCCCGGAATGTCAATGTATCAGTGGTATTTACGGCACAAAATGCACTCTTAAGTTTCAAATCGGCGGTTTTGACCCAACGCACGTCTTTGGGCGTCCTTGGAAACGATCAAATCCGCTTCTTCCCAAGTCATTTCAATTATTGCCCCCGGCGGGCGCGCTGTCTTCGGATCCTTCGGCGAATCACCCGAGCGCCTGCCCATCGTGTCCGTCCCATTCGCGAAGGCCAGTTTGGCACCGGTGCGTTCCAGCAAGGTACGGGCAATGAAAAGACCCAGTCCCATGCCTTCGTATTCACCTTTTGGCGCAGGACGATCCCCCCGGGACCGGCTGGACACGTAGGGTTCGCCCAGACGGGGCAGGATGTCCGGGCTGAAGCCCGGACCATCATCACCCACTGCGATGCGCAGCGCCTCGGCTGTGTGTTTCGCGTCGATCCATACCGTGGTCGCGGCGAAGTCCACTGCGTTCTGTACTGCGTTTCTGAGACCGTGGATCAGTTCAGGGCTGCGTAAGACCGCTGGTTGATCCTCTTCTGCTTGGTCCGCAGGCTGGCCATTAATGCGGATCACCAGGTCTTTGCCACGGTGTCCGTGCGGGCCAACGGCTTCGGCGATCACAGCTGAAATCGGTGCCTGCTTCACGTGGCTGTCGTCTCGGCCTCCCTGACTCAAATCCGCCAATATTGCACCGCAGCGGTCAGCCTCGGCCTGGATAAGAGCGATGTCTTCGACCAGTTCAGGCGAGCCATCGGCGTCCTGAGCAAGTTCCCCAGCCACCAGTTTGATTGTTGCCAGAGGTGTGCCAAGTTCATGCGCCGTCGCCGCCGCGATTCCACCGATTGCCGCCAGGCGCTGTTCCCGCGCTAAGGCGATCTGGGTCGCTGACAGGGCTTCTGACATCGCGAAGGTCTCAACGGTAACGCGCCGCGCATAGAGGCCGAGAAACACGACGCCGATCGTTAAGGCCGCGGCAATGCCGATACGGATCAGCGGTGGGATCAGCAACTCAGACCCATCCGGTTGAATCAACGGCACATAAGCCGTGGTCAACAGGGCAATGCAGACCAGCGCTGTTAACCCTAAGGCAATGGTCGATTGAAGGCGCAGTGCAGTGGCGGCGATCGTCACTGGTGCGATGATCAGAACCGCAAACGGGTTGTTCAACCCTCCGGTCAGCAACAGCATCGTCACCAACTGCGCGAGGTCAAAAAACAGCGACAACAGAGTTCCCCGTTCTGACAGGCGTTTTTCGGCGGGATGGATGATGTGCGCGACGATGTTGAAGGATACCGAGGCAGAAATCACCGCTGCGCACATCGACAACGGCAAGTCGAAATTGAGAACCTGCGTTGCGACAAGTACCGCAGCTGCCTGACCGGTGATCGCCATCCATCGCAGAACAACCAGCGTACGCAGCCGCACCCAGTCGCCCCTCGCCCGGGCGTCCAGCAGTGATTTGGGCGCCGTATCGACCATCTTCACAGTATTGTTCCTTTAATCTCTTGCTGGAAGCACTGATTTCCGGTCGCACCCCCCTTGAATTCGCGCGAGTTTATGTCTCTGTCTCCTGCAAGAGGAGAATGAGCAATGCAAAAACTAATGCTGCCGATTGCGGGTGCCGTTGTCGCCCTGATCCTTGCCCTGGCCATTTTTCTATCCGTGCGGCCTACGCCTGCGCATGTATCACCAGCGATGTTTGCCGTTGAGGGCTCTGACATCGGTGGGCCGTTCGAACTTACGGCGCATACGGGCGAGCGGATCACATCCGCAGAGGTGATCGACCGGCCCGCCTTGGTTTATTTCGGCTACACATTCTGCCCGGATATCTGCCCGATCGACACCCAGGTTATGGCCGACACAGTCGATCTCTTGGCGGAAAAGAACATCGATGTAAAACCTGTGTTCGTCACGGTCGACCCTGCCCGGGATACGCCAGAGGAACTGTCGTATTACGCTGAAGCCATGCACCCGAAAATGATTGCGCTGACCGGATCCGAGGCCGACATCCGCGCCGCCGCTGATGCATATCGCGTGTTCTATCAGAAGTCACAGACGCCTGGTTCCGAGGCCGACTACCTGATGCAGCATACGGGGTTTACCTATTTGATGGGTCCGGGCGATGAACTGTTGGCGATGTTCCGGCGTGACTTCCCCGCCGAGCAAATCGCCGGAGACGTCGAAAAGGTTCTGGCAGCGCAGTAGCTAGATCTTCACCCCGACCAGAGCGCGGTCTTGGGATAGAATTGCGACCAGGCAAACCAGAATGCCTGGTGGCTGCCCAGATCAGACCCGTCCGTATCAACGGCCCTGATGCCACCGGCATCAAGCTGTAGGCGAACGTTTTCGAAGGCGATCTTCTCGCCGTTTCTCAACGCCAATAGCGCCTTGCTGCGCTGAAACGCGATCGGTGTGCCAGAAGCGGTGATCGCACCGATTACGTCCTCATGCACCGGCAGACGCGGGTCCACATCTCCGACGGGGAAGATCGGACCATTGGCATCTCTGCCATTGCGGAAGTCGAAATCGCGTCCCAGCGCCAAGGCCTCGACCAGTACTGTCGTTGACGGGTGCTCTTTCTTCCATGTGCCCCAGTCGGTCGTCACGACTGTGGCCTGCTTTAACTGCACGCCTTTATCGGCCATTGGCCCTGTGACCGCTTTGCCCAAAAACGTGTCGAAAACCGAGTAGCTGTTAACGTCATACATCACCTTGTTGGACCGGATCAGAAGACCCGATGTACGCAGTACAGGCCGTTCAACGCCCTCGGGCAGTTCATCGGTGAAGTAAGCCTGTGCCGCGCCGCACAACGTGCAATAGGGCATACCAATGTTGCGGCCACCCAGTGTGTCGTTCACCATCTCGCGGACTTCCATGATGCGTCTAGGATAAGCCCGGAACTCGCCATTGATTTCCACGCCGAATACGATGTCCTTGTCTTTCAGCCACGTCGCGTCTTCGGCGCTACTGACCTCGGGGTTGTCGGCTGCGGGAATACAATTGCAAAGCTCGTCCGTCGTGTCATAGGCGCGATCGTCGATCAGCACACCGCCCCAGGAAACCAGTCTCCAATCGATATCGCCTTCCACAAAAATCTTGTCCCATCCAGGCACAAGGTTTGTGAAGATCGCGCGCTTTGTTTTCAGGTAATCAGGCGGTGCGGGAATGTCCCACGCTATGAGGTGGTCGGTCACGTCACCCCAATCGTTGGCGGACTGCTGCTCTTTCCCCAGCAACTTAAAAGCGGTATCGCCCAATACCGCGTGAAAACCACTATCGGTTATGAAACGCATCATATCGCTGATGATCCAGGCAAGCCGCGGATCTTTCGACTCTGCGACTTCCTCCAGCGCGACCATTTGATCGCGGCCCCAGGCTGACTCGACGATGCTATCGACGAAAGCCATCTTCACCGCGGTTTGCAGCGACGCTGACAATGGCCCGTCCGGCACCGCCGGGGGCTGTCCGAATTCTTCAATCACATAGGCCGGCAGCGGCTCGTCCGCTTTTGCATTCAGGCCATCGAACCACAGAACGGCAACTGCCAAAATAGGTACAAGGAAGAAACGGAGGGAGAAATCAGTCGATGCCATTGCGAGACCTTTCGTGCAGAGACAGCACTGGTTATGACGTCAACATCCTTTACGACCAATCACGATCACATCAACATTCGGTGCGCCTTGGCGCGTCCTGCGTTGGCGCGAACCCTTAAGGATCAAGCCCTCGCTTCCGCCAGATCTCGCGTTGTGGCTTCCAACCGAGAGGCCAGAACCTTCAGGAGTTCCAGCGCGATATGCGGAAATTCCTGCAACAGGTTCATGATCACCGAACGGTCAAGACGCAGAACCTCGACGTCGGTTTTCGCCGCAATGGCGGTCGATCTTTGCTGATTGCAAAGGACCGCCATCTCACCAAAAATCTCGCGCTGCGAGAGCGTTGCGACTGCGGTTTCCCCGTCATCCGTCGGCACAAGAACGTCGACCGAGCCATTGATCACCACGAACGCCGCATCTCCTTCGTCACCCTTTTCGAACAATCGCTCGCCCGCGCGATAGGTCAGCGTCTCGCCCATAAATGCGAATAGCCGCAACTGTTTGGGGTCAACATTGCGGAACATCGGCACTTCGCACAGTACGTCGACGGTCTTATTGAGGCTCATTCTCGTTTTCTCCTGCGCGTAGTGCCCAGCGGCGCGGCCATCGCCCGGCCAAAGTGCACTCACCCATTACCCCTAATTGATGGCGGGGCGCAAATCGCCTCGCCATTTTCGGAAATTCTAACGATCAAATCAGCCCCTTTGGTGGCATCCTCTTCTAGCGCGCCGTAGATTATCGTGGTTGATGGCAGATCTTGCCGGATTGCAGCCCTCAGGCGCACATCCTGATCTGAATCCCCGGCTGCGATGCCGTCCAGGATCAGAACTTCAGGCTGTTTGATCATACCGCGAACCAAACCGATACGCCGCCGGTGGGAGGCGGAGAGGCTGTTGCCGGAAGGTATTGGCCGCCCAAGGCCCAGACGGATCAGATCATCCATCAAGCCAGCCTTGTCGATGGCGGCATGGATCATCTTGTCCAGGCTCTTCCAAGCTGAACGACGATCAAACCGACGCTTTCCGTGGACAATGTTGCCGGCAATCGACCGGGCCGGGCTGAAGCGCTCTTCTTCGAAACTGACGAAGTCGTCGCGATTTGTGGTCAGCGCACGGGCACGGGTGCGGCATTCCAAAACCTTTTGGATCCTAGCATCATCCAAAACGTCCAACCGGTCCCGCCCTTGTACGTAGCGCATGGCTAGTTTGATCATCAGAACCTTGTCCTCGTCCAAGAGCTTGATTTCGGTTTGTCCGGCGGTGGCAATGATCAAGTCGTTTGCTGACAACACGTCGCCACGGTCATATCCGGCCAGAGAATCCAGAACCGCGCTGTTATCTCCCAGCGTGTCGACCAGCTCGCTGAATTCTTTGGCGATGTCGAAGCCGATCTCTTCCAAAAGCGACACGGCATCACTGCCGTCCAGAACCGCGTGGACTTTCGGAAGGTCGTAGTAGTCAGCATGGTCGTCACGGCCTTCGGTTGGTAAGCCATAGAGCAGGTTTTCCAAAAGCGATCCGCTAGAGTTAAAGCGGCCTTGCGACCAATCCTCGACGATGTCACCCAAGTCGATGGCCGATGCGTGCAGTGAGCTCCGTGCTGCCATAATTTCATCGGTCCACTCGGTGGCGATTTTAGGGTTCAGGCGCATACCCATGGCCGTCGCATAGACGTCGTCCGTATGATCCACGATCTCGATCAGGTCCATCAGCCGGCGTTCCAGCGCCTCAGGGCCGTCAACGCCGGCTTGGGTATAATCGATCCAATCACCTTCCGGGTTCGAGGTTGTATTGCCGGTCAGTTTGGCCTCGCGCAACATATCGGCTGTTCGGGCAATGTCCGCATTCGCAAGGTCCGGAGATTCATGAAAAAGGCCATAGAGTAGATTGTCCTTCAGCGACCGCGCGACGATTCCCGGTTCGGCGCCGACGTAAGCTATGGCCCTTCCGATCTGCGGCAGAGTCTGATCGATGAGCGAGAGTCCGCCCAATGTCACGACACCGCGGAACGGTGGCGACAGCCCCGCTGCGAGCTTCAGGAATGCCTCTCGAGCGCCGTTATTGCCGCCCAAGACGGCTACCATCCGCCCAGGTTCAATCGTGACGTTTGACGCGGTCAGTCCACCTGTTCCCGGGCCGCCCTCAACGCTGCGATATTCCAAAGCCCCGGACAGGGCCGGCCCGTCTTGCTCGGATTGATAGATCCGATGATCCGGCAGGACATCATCGCCCGAGAAGTTCTCGACCACGAAGACGAAGCGGCTGTTGAAGTCGGCCCAGCGTTGGACGTAATTCAGCACCGCCTTCCAGGGGGCGGCTACGTCTTTGTAGGCCGCCAGAACCGCAACCAAGGATCCGAAGTCCAGATCTCCTTTGATCACCAGATAGCCGCCCGCCGAATAAAAGAAAAACGGCGTCAGGTGGTTCATGAAGTTGTTGACGAACTTGATGGTGAACTTCCGGCGGAACAGTTGCAGGCGGATCGCGGTGTTCTCGTAAAGCCGGCCGGCAACCTGGGCCATATGCCAACGCGGCGTGGCATTGGTGTGAATCTCGTTGATGACGTTGACGGACTCGCCGATCGTATCGGCCAGTTTGCGCGTGTTGGCAGCGCGCTCTTTATTCAGACGAACGATCTTTCTCTGCAGGATCGGGATGATCCACGCCTGGATTGGATAAAGCGCGATTGCGGCCAGACCCAGAATCCAATCTTGCACGAAAATGAACGAGACATAGACAACAAGCAGACCGCCCTGGAAGCACGGCGTGGCCAACACCTCGCCGATAAAGCCGCCCAACGGCTCGATTTCACCCAGGATCGATTGGATCACTTCGCCTGGTTTTGAAGATCGAAAGCGCTGGATCCGAAAGCGCATGACCCGCTCGAACAACATGTACCGAAGGCGGCGCAACATGCGTTCACCGGTCATTCCGATCTGAACGTTCATCGCCCATTTGATCGCGTTGATCGCAACGACCAGCAGCAGATAGAGCCCGCACAAAAGCAGCAGATAGGGGATCTGGTCGACCAGGAAGCCGGCGATATCCTTCGGGAAATCGGTGCCAGAGATCGCTTCGTTGATGATGATCTTCGGGATTTCCAGAGACAGGTAAACCAAAGGAAACGAGATCACCGTCAACAAAAGAATGATCATCTGATCGCGCTTGGAATACCGCCAAACAAACGAAAAAAAACCGGATTCCATGCATACCCCACAGCTTGCAGAATTAGTGTGGGTCAATCCGGCAGGTCAATCAAGCTCGCAGAAACAACGCCATCGGCATGGCCGAGTTGTCCGCCGCGCGATTTTTCGGGGACATTTATCTAAGTAAAAGCGTCAGAAATGGTGACCGCGGGCCGTCCGGGCTCGACCGACTGGTGCCGCGGCAACCAAGATCTGTGACGCGAGCTCAAACCAAAAAGGCCGGGCATTGTGCCCGGCCTTTCAAAATCAGTTGGCGGGATTAAGCCCCGCCAAGAACTCTTCACCCGAGGGCTGATTCCAGTTCCGGCAGGGCGTCGAACAGGTCGGCAACCAGTCCGTAATCTGCGACCTGGAAGATCGGAGCCTCTTCGTCTTTGTTGATTGCGACGATGACCTTCGAGTCCTTCATGCCTGCCAGATGCTGGATCGCGCCAGAGATACCGACGGCGATGTAAAGATCCGGGGCAACCACCTTGCCGGTCTGACCAACCTGCCAGTCGTTCGGAGCATAACCCGAATCCACCGCCGCGCGCGAGGCGCCGGTGGCCGCGCCCAGTTTATCGGCGACCTTTTCGATCATTTCGAAGTTTTCCTTCGAGGCCATACCGCGGCCGCCAGAGATGACGACTTTCGCCGAGGTAAGTTCGGGACGGTCCGAGCTTTCGGTCTTGTCTTCGACCCAGGACGACAGCCCCGGATCGCCGGCAGCACCGATGCTTTCGACCGGGGCGGATCCGCCCATGCCGGCCTGGTCAAAGCTGGCAGTTCTGATGGTTGCGACCTTGGTTGCATCGGCCGATGTGACGGTTTGGATCGCGTTCCCTGCGTAGATCGGGCGCACGAACGTGTTGGCGTCCGAGATTTCCTGAACGTCCGAGATCACCATGACATCCAGTAACGCGGCAACGCGCGGCATGATATTCTTGGCGTCTGTCGTCGCAGGTGCAACGATGTGCGAATAGTCGCCAGCCAGTGAAACGATCAGATCGGCAACCGGCTCTGCCAAGCGCTTTCCGTAGAGTGCATGTTCGGCGCACAGCACTTTGGACACGCCGTCGATCTTTGCAGCTTCCTCGGCGGCTCCGGAACAGGTAGCCCCACAGCAAAGCAATGTCAGATCCCCAAGGCCGGCCACGGCGGAAACCGCTTTTGCTGTGGAATCGACAGACAATTGGCCGTCGGTTACTTCAGCGAGCATCAATGTAGCCATCTCAGAGCACCCCCGCTTCATCTTTAAGTTTCGTGACAAGTTCTGCAACGCTTTCGACCTTGATCCCGGCCTTACGGGCAGGTGGTTCGGCCGTGGTTACAATGGAAAGCCGAGGGGCAACATCAACGCCCAGGTCCGCTGGCGTCTTCGTGTCCAGCGGCTTTTTCTTTGCCTTCATGATGTTTGGAAGCGATGCATAGCGCGGCTCGTTCAAGCGCAAGTCGACGGATACGATCGCTGGCATCTTGACGCTGATGACCTGCAATCCGCCATCGACCTCGCGGGTCACTTTGGCACTCTCGCCTTCGATCTCCAGGCCCGAGGCGAAGGTTGCCTGCGACCAGCCTAGCAAGGCCGACAACATCTGCCCGGTGGCGTTCATGTCGTTGTCGATGGCCTGCTTGCCACAGAGCACCAGACCGGGTTGTTCTTCGTCGATCACTGCCTTCAGGATCTTGGCGACGGCCAGCGGCTCGATATCGGTGTCCACATTGTCCGATGCTTCGACCAGGATCGCGCGATCAGCACCCATTGCTAGGGCTGTGCGCAAGGTTTCCTGGGACTTGGCAACGCCGATTGACACGGCGACGATTTCGTCTGCTTTGCCCGCTTCTTTCAGACGGATCGCTTCTTCCACAGCAATCTCGTCAAACGGGTTCATGGACATTTTTACATTCGCAAGATCGACGCCGGAATTGTCCGCTTTGACCCGGACTTTCACGTTGTAGTCGATCACGCGTTTGACAGGCACCAAGACCTTCATTGCGCATATCTCCTCGAGGTTCGCGGCCCTGGCCGATGCTTGGACCGTATAATTCTGGTGAGGGTGTAGCGCCTCTGGACGCCGAGCCCTATGGAAAAAACGACGCGGGTGACAAGGGAATCGCCACAGATAGCGGCGCTATAGTTGACGTGAACGTAAAGATCAATTCAATTGTTACCATGTTCAGAGGGGTAGGGCCGAGCTGTCTTTGATATCCTCCATGACAAAGCTGGCAGACACATCCGCGATCGGGACCTTGTCGATCAGCCGCTGATAGAAATGATCATATGCCGCCATATCCGCAACGCGCACGCGCAAGACATAGTCCAAATCCCCGGTCATGCGATGCGCACCGATAATTTCGGGCATCTGGGAAATCGCGGATCGGAAGTCCTTCAACCATTGGGGATCGTGGCGGTTCGTGCGCACCAGCACATAAACCGAAAGGTCCAGTCCGACCTTGGCTGGATCGACCAGCGCGACCCGCGCTTTGATGATGCCATCCGCTTCTAGTTTTTTGATGCGCCGCCAGCATGCATTCCGTGACAGCGCGACTTGATCCGCCAGCGCCTCGATGCTTTGCGAGGCATCTTTTTGCAGCGCGGAAAGGATCTTGATATCTAAATTGTCTAATTTCTCATCCATTTATAAGATATATTCCCAATATACTGGCGGATGGCAATCAATTTTGGGAGGTTTGCTCGGCAAAAGATGTCTATCTTTCCTTCAAGCATGAAAGGAGAGTGCTATGAGCCGCTTTTTCAATCAGATTTTCGTCGATCACCCGAAATCAGTCGACGAGACGTATTTACAGCACATGGCCTTCGCCGGCTGGTTTGCCTCGCGTTTGTTTCTGGCCGCCGGCGCCGCAACAGTTCACGCGATCATTCCTTGTTTGTTCGAGAAAACTGCAAGTCAGTTGATCAACCAGATGCATCATCGGATGCACAACCGGCATTAAGGTGCACTAGAGTTGCGATAGAGCGCTCAGAACGTCACCTGGTTCGGTGCGATTTCGATAATCAGGATCGACAAATGCAGCAGTGATCGTTGCGTCTTCGCGGATCACAAAAGTGCCGGGTACCGGCAGGTGCCATGTGGCTTCGCCATTTCGTGCGACCAAATCGATCCCCAGCCGGGTATAGAGCGGTCGCAACCACTCAGGCACTGTGAATTCCAGACCGTATGCGTGCGCCGTAGCATTCCCCCAATCTGACAACACAGGATGTTCCAACGCTAGCTTCTGTGCCAAAGTCCATGATTGGTCTGGCAGTTCCGGGGAAACCGCCACCAATTCTGCATTCATTGCGCGGATCCGTGGCAACACTTGTTGAAAAGCCCGCAGTTGGATATTGCAGTAAGAACACCAACCGCCGCGATAGAACGCCAGCACGACAGGTCCGCTCGACAAGTAATCCGAAAGCGAGCGCTGAACAGCCGCCGCGTCGGGCAATGTGAAGCCCGGTGCAGAATCACCTGGCACTGGAGCCGCTGAGCCAGAATTGGCCTCGACCAATTCCGCAATCCCACGATCGATCGCATCAAAATCCTCTGCCACCATCGCTTTGCGGCGCTTGGCTGTGTTGGCGGCGAGTTGGTCAGACAGCGTCATCTGTTTGCACCAGGCACCCAAAGGACGTCTGCCTTGCCATCGTCATTGGCGATGCGAGAGGCGACGAAGAACCAGTCAGAAAGCCGGTTCAAATATTTCAGGGCGTGTTCGTTGACCTCTTCCTCAGTGGCGAGGTCGGTTGTCAAACGCTCGGCCCGGCGGGATACCGTGCGGCAGAGGTGCAATTGCGCGGATAGCGCCGATCCCCCCGGCAGGACGAAGCTGCGCAGAGGCTCCAGCTTCTCATTCATCGCATCAATCTCCACTTCCAACCGCGTGACCTGTGCCTCGGTCATGCGCAATGGAGTGTACTCCGCCTCGGCATCTTTGGCCATGTCGGGGCGACAAAGGTCTGCGCCCAGGTCGAACAAGTCGTTCTGGATCCGCGCCAGCGCGGTATCCATTTCTCCGCCTGCGTGCTGTCGCGCAAGACCCACAGTCGCATTGGTTTCATCCGAAGTGCCATAGGCCTCGACCCGCAACGCATGCTTAGGCACCCGCGTGCCATTGCCCAGAGCGGTCGTGCCCGCATCCCCGGTTTTCGTGTAGATTTTGCTCAGAACAACCATGTCCTGCGTCCTCCTGCCTGATTGCCCGGCACATAGCGCTGCGCTTGTCTGTCGGCAAGCTGGAACCTCGATCTTTCAATTCTCAGGCGCGATATGGGACCGCTCCTATTTGCTATTGGCGGAATGATCATCGCAGCGATGGGATTTCTACATGGTGTCTTCACCGCCCGTGACGAAGTCACGCCCAAAGTGCTTGCGCCGCGAGACCCGAAAGTCCTGCAGGCCATGCAGGGTGCGAGGCTGGGCATTGCGCGGGATACGGACCTCTGGCGCGCCTGGCTGGGTTTCAACCACAGCCATCCCCTAGGTGCGATGGTTTTCGGTTTGGGATGCGCTGTTATTGGGCTGTTCTATCCGCTGGCCTTGGAGGAACCGCTGGTGCTGATTGCAGCGCCGATCATTGCTCTGATCTATTTGGTGCTGGCCGTCCGATATTGGTTTCGAACACCTGCGATCGGCATCGCGGTTGCTCTTGCATTTATCATAGCCGGAGTGCTGACAGCTTAGTTGCAGCTTTGGATCATCGTCACAGCCAGCAGCATCAGAGCCACCGCCACCGCTTGCCCAATGATGCGGTACTGCATCATCTTGTTTTGCCGCCGTGGCGACATCTTGCCGGACCCAAAGCCGCCGATGCCGAACGCCAAGATCCCTGCGACGCCCAGACAGGCCGCAAGGGCCACAAACATCATGACTCCGCCCATTGGATTATCCTTTCATAAGGACCCAGTCCAACCACCGGGCCGGCACAATCCGTTTCAGATACCCTGCAATATAGGTCGGCGTGGTGACATAGTAACGGACACGGGGTCGCGGGGCCTCTAGCGCGTGAATCAGCTTCTTCGTCACCGCCTCCGGGCCAAGTTCAAAGCGATCCTTCTTGCCATCCTCGGCGTAAAGCCGCGGCTCTAGCGTTGTCTTGTAGAATTCGGCCCAAGGCGTGTCTTCCTTTTCCGTCCAAAGCTCGTAATGGGCTTGGGCGTTTTGCCGGATTTTCGAGGTGACAGGTCCAGGCTCGATCAGGATTGGGTAGATGTTTGTGCCGCGCAGTTCCAAACGCAGGACATCCGCATAGCCTTCGACGGCAAATTTGGTGGAAACATAAGGGCCACGCATACGCGCACCGATAAATCCGAGAACCGACGAGCACATGACAATCCGTCCGTGCCCCTGGCGCCGCATGAACGGAATCACGCGGCGGGTCAGTTCATGCCAGCCAAAGAAATTGGCCTCGAACATCCGCCGCCAGGCATCTGTTGGAATGTCCTCAATAGCGCCGCCCATCGCATAGGCGCCATTGTGAAACACCGCATCCAATCGCCCGCCGGTAAGTTCCATAACCATGACCAAGGCATCGGTAATGCTTTCCGTTTCTTGGTAATCCAGGCGCAGGCTTTCTAATCCTTCAGCGACCAGCTGGTCGCAGTCTTCCTGCTTCCGACATGTCGCAATTACATGCCAACCGCGGGCAGCCAAGGCGTGGGCTGCATGATAACCGATGCCGGAGGAGCATCCGGTAATCAGGATCGTCTTTTGGGACATGTGGCCTCCGGCGATGGAAGCTTCGTCTTTAACCGAGGGTTGTGGTAAAACCTAGACTAGTCCAGCGGGCTGCCCGGTGCGCGCAATCATTCGCCGCGCACAGTGCGTTTCAGCGGGAAAGCACAGCCTCATCACCGTCACCCAAATCGCCAGAAAGACCACCGTGCGATCAGGCAGGCCACGACCATTTCGATCCAGGCCCATGGCAATACCAGTGGTAACAACCAGCCTTCCGCAAGGTTCATGTTCCAAGTCCCCACCCAGAAAAGCACGAAAAAGAACAGGAATGCCAATGTACCTGCGCCCACGGCCGTTCGCAGCGTCGGACCGAAACGTTCCGCCACCAGCCAATAGATCACCACCGCCATCAGGACCAATAGTGTGTCCCAGAGCCCCCAGATCAGGAATACCGGCAGGTTCATCGGGGCCACATCTGGTATCACCGCCAACATCTCTCGCATCGCAGGCATCACCAACAGGAAGTAACGGGCGACTTCTGACGCGTTCACCCAAACGCTTACGATCAGAATAGTGACTAAGAAGACGCGCCATGGCACCGGGTGGGGTGAGGTCAACGCGGTCATCCAGTGTTTCTTTCAAAACACGCCATCAACTGATCGACGAAGGAATAGAGCGGCGTTACGGTTTCGACGGTGCGCGACACGGACCAAAGACCCTGCGCAGATACAGTGACAAACCAGGCTGCCTCGTCCAAGCTGGCAGCGTCAACCGAGGGTGTCAGTGCGTTCCGGAAGGCCGAAGTTAGCCGCTGCAAATGGGCTCTAACCAGTTCTGCGACCTTTGGATCATGCGGACCAGTTTCCGTCATCGTATTGGCCATCAAGCAGCCGGGGCCCGGCAGACCATGGGTTTCGGCCAAGGCGATCTGCTGACGGAAGTAGGCGAGGATATCTTGGACGTCCGCGCCTGGACGCTCGACCCGATTCAGGGCTGGCGTCACAACCTCAGTAACGTATTGGGCTGCGGCCGCAGCGAACAGGCCCCGTTTATCTTCGAATGTCTGATACAACCCGTGGCGACTGATCCCAGTGGCATGGACCAAATCACTGATCGCTGATCCATTATAACCATGGACCCAAAACCGATGCATCGCGGCAGTGGTCACGACTGTAGGGTCGTAGGATTTGGCACGCGGCATGGTGATTCCAGAACGTTTGTTCTGGAATCAAATATCAAAACGAACGTTCTGTTACAAGCCTTAGGCTGCTTTGGGGCGCCTCCAAGAAGGAATGAACCATGCGAGCCACCCGAACATGTACCTGATTGTTCCCCAGAAAAGCCCTGTAAACAGCATGAACAGCGCATAGCCTGCACCGCGCGCGATCCGCCAGGATCGACTGCTTGTCGGCAGTACCCAGATCTTGCGCCAGAACCACCAAGCGGGCCTGTGGCCCAACAGGGCGAATAAGATCGACCCGCCGAAAAACAAGTGTTGTCCAAAGCTTAGCCAAGGAATGATCCGCAGATCCCGGTCTTCTTCTTCAGCCTTGTCCGGTGTGAAAAAGTCGACGGCGGTGGAACCTACGTGCCGGGCCAAGCTGCCGGCTAACAAAGCCGTATCGTCGATATCGCTGCTGGTATTTGCAGGGCCTTGGGCCTTCGCTTCGGGTCGGAATGACAGACGGACCCGCTTTCTGCCATCGCTGAACGCGTCTGCGATCATCGGGGTTCGCCGATCGGTCAGGCCAAGGATCAGGTCTCCGTATGTATCCGACTTCTCCACGACCGTGTGTGCCGCTTTCGCCGACCCATTCAATAGCACCAAGTGCACATCTGCGGCGGCAGCGGCGCTTTGAACATCAGCAAGCGGTACGGCGCCTTGGCCGGTCTTGATCGTATCGCCCTCGATCCGGCCGGTCAGGATGACGGTGCCGCCGCGATTGGTTGACATTCCCTGGACCAGTTCATCTTTGGTCAGCGTGACTGTCTCTCCTGGACGGCCGACCACATCCCCAAAACCGACCTTGCGCGGGCCATTGGCTGCTTTGCCGATTTTTGCCACAATAACGGTGCCTCGGGTCAACGGTTTGTTGAATGCATAGTGCACTTCCCGCACGCCACTGGTGCGAATGTGGGCAATTGGCCGTCCTCCTGCTCGGGCGATGTCCGAGGACTTAAGCACAGGCACCAACACATTGGGTCGGACCTCGGCTGCGATGTTTCCATCCGAGACACGGACGGGCAGGGCAGCCTTGTCGATCCAAAGTTTGAGGATGCCGCGTTCTGCCAGTCTGCGCGAGACGTCTACATTCCTACCTAGGGTCGCGGTGTCCGCGACGACCGAGACATCTTTGCCTATGGACTGCAACGCGCCATCCAGATCATCGAGCGATCGGATGTCGGTCGCACGGCCAAGCTCGTCGGTCAGTCGGATCGTACCCGCATCGTCGATGCTCAAGGCAACCGCGGTGCCGTTGGGATCTTTTGCCGCCCGCAATGCAGTCGCAGGCACATCGGTGCCGCCAATGCCGTCGACTTTGCGGCCTGCACCGCCGGCATCGCCCCCCAGACGACCCAACTTACTGAAAAGCCCGGCATCAGCCAAATTTGGCATGGCCAGCAGCGCCGCAATGACAAGAAAGAAAGAAACGCGTTTCATCAAACCCTCGACCTACGACTAAGATCTCTTTGCCGCCGACGCATTGCCTCAAAAAGCCTCTAGCGCCGACGCCGCCCCTTTCCCGAGCTTCTTGCATGAAATGTTGGCGGCTTCACGGCAATCCAAGCGATGAACTTCTCCAGCCGTGGGTGCGCGCGAAGGGCGTCGACGGTGTTGAAATTCCGGGCCAGATCTGCCTCGGTCAAAGCTGCATGGATCTCGTTATGGCAGATCTGCGGTATTAGGTAGCAAACTCACCACGCGTCAAACTTAACAAAGTTCTTGATATGTTCCTATTGTGAAGGTGTGTAACAAGGAAAAAGAACAAAAAGGGCCTTGATTCCCTCACAGCGGCCTTGATGATTCCTTAACGCAGGTGTATGGCCTCGTTATGGATATGACCTTGATTCAGAATCGTCGCCGTGAAGTTACAGACGAGCTGTCGCGCATTGATCAGCAAAAGGCGAAGCTTGAGAAGGAACTTGCCGATCTGGAAACTGCCGAGCGGGTGATCGCCAGCTTGACCGGTGCAACAGGGGTTGCATCTGGCGAGGCAGACGCAGCACGCTCGCAGAAAGCATCTGGCGCAAAGCCGAAAGGCATTCCAACAATGCCCGAAATGATCGGCGAAGCCCTTCTGGAACTCGAAAAGCAGCCAAGTTTTGAAGTCATGGGCGGCGTCGAGCCTAAGGACGTTAAGGAATGGATCGCCACGAACTACTGGCCCGACGTAAACGGTGACAGCATTGCATCGGTTATGTGGCGGCTAGCCAAAGAGCAGCGCATCTTCAAGACAGGATCGCTGTATCACCTTGTTCAAGTGGAAGAAGAGACCCCGGAAACCGGACCCGCTAAGGATGGTTCCGAGGCCTCGCTATTCCCACAACCAGACGCGAAAGGCCGTGAAGCCGGTCCGGGAGGTGGTACATGAGGAGATAAATCCCTCATGTGGGGGCCGGGAAGTGGTTTCCGTTGCCGGGTTTGCACCGAGTGACGCGGGGTCCGACTCCCCGCCGGTCCACTTAAATCGTTATCAGTAGCGACGGGCCCCGTCAACGAAATTAGTTGGCGGGACCTGCTATGCCGTGGCCTGAAAAGGTTATCCCTTTCCCTTCCAGGGCGTCTATCATAGCCTTCATGTTGTTCTCTATTGGTACTCTTCGCCCCTTCTCAAAATCCCTAACAGTGGAAAGGGAAACGTTAGAGAGTGAGGCAAGGTCCGCTTGGGATATATCAAGCCATCCACGGGCCGCTCTGCATTGCTGAGGTGTCATAACATGCCATATAGCTGGCAAAGTTTTTTTCGTCAAGATCAACGCAAATCGTTGACATGCGCTATTTCCGTCATTATGTGTGAGGTCAACGAAAAACGTTGGCAGGATAATGGCGCAACACTTCCTCTTATCGTCCGCTGCACGGACGCTCTCGCTGGCCAAGGTGGCCCGCATGAGCGAGGAAGAAGCGCGTGATGCTTTCCAATGCATCCGTTGGGCAGATACTGACAGCAAGCCGGTTTGCCCACGTTGCGGCTGTGCCGAAGCCTACAACATCAAGAGCCGCAACCTGTTCAAGTGTAAGTCCTGCCAGCACCAATATTCGGTGACCTCTGGCACAATCTTCGCTAGCCGCAAGCTACCTGTCCGCGACTATCTCTTGGCCATCGCGATATTCGTCAATGGCGCCAAAGGATACTCAGCCTTGCAGCTTAGCCGCGACCTAGACGTACAGTATAAATCTGCGTTCGTCATGGCTCATAAAATCCGCGAAGCCCTTGCCGCCGAACAGAACCACTCAGATGCCATGAAAGGCGAAGTCGAGGTTGATGGCGGCTACTTTGGTGGCCACATCCGCCCGGCCAATCACAAGGAAAACCGGATCGACCGTCGCCGTGCCCGCTACCAAACTGGCAAGCGCCGCGTGGTTGTCGTGATGCGCGAGCGTCGGGGCCGGACACTTCCGTTTGTGTTCAAAACCGAAGGCCAGTCAGTGCCTGAAATCATGAAGCGGATCGATCCGAAGGCGACTGTCTATGCTGATGAAGCTGGGCACTGGGATGCGCTGCACACCCGCTTCCTGACCAAGCGCATCAATCACCAGCAATCATATTCGACTGATGATGCTTGCACCAACCAAGCGGAGTCGTTCTTTTCTCGGATGCGCCGCGCTGAGATCGGCACCCATCATCACATCAGCGGCAAGTATCTATCAGCTTACGCCTTGGAGATGGCGTGGCGCGAAGACAATCGACGTGTTAGCAATGGCGAACAATTCTTGGCGACAGCCTACGCCGCTCTTTCGCATCCGGTTAGCCGTCAGTGGTCGGGATACTGGCAGCGGTCAGTCTAACTCAGCCAGATAGAATTTTGTGTTCACGGTCAAGCCAAACTAAAAAGAACTGCCCACCAGCAAAAAATCCATGAACCCGCGCCTTGTCTGTAACATCCAAGCTGTAAACAGTGACGTCCGGGCTGATTTCGTCGGGAAGCGGTTTAGTCTCCCCCTTGTGAGCGTGGCAGGTTTTCGTTGTAGAGGTGATGTGTGGCTCGCTTCGTGCACACATCTTTTCCACCCAGTTTGAAAAAGCCTTCACTTCACGCTTGGTCCATGATGAAAGGCACTCATGCTTTTTTTGATAATATCTCATACTCACCCCAGCTTTATCATCCTGGGTGTGCCATGCCGCTTCGGCATCAATCTTAAGTGATGCTTCGGGCTGATCGCTTTCAATCGCGAATTTTTTTGATTTCTTTTTTGCCAAGTCTTCCCGCGTAGAAATTCCGCATCGCTAATTTTGAAATTTTGTTCTTCGATGCTGCTTCAGGCGCTAGGTTGCCCCGCGCTTCTTTCCATGGCAGTTCCTCGTGCGTCATCCGTTCAAGTTTTTTGGCACTGTATTGCCCGTACTCATCATAGACTGCACTTAGAAAACCATCCATAAATTTTGGCGGAACGCTACCGTCTTCTTTCGGTAGCGCCTCCCAGGCAAAACCGCGATACTTTCCGTACAAGCCGGGGTGTGCTGGACCATGAGCCCAAGCTTCAAAATCATCCTTAAAGATCGGACGATCAAAATTAGCCAAAAACCAAGCCTGCGCATAGTAAACAAGCTTTTGCAGTTTTAACGGTGTTATTGCTTCCCCTGCGTCGCGATCAGCCCGATTTAAGAACCAGCGTGCGACCGCCATAGGGGAGACATACTTACTATCATCCAGCATGTTTACGCCTCCAATAATAAATATATAGGATAAGAATTACGATTTGTGAATCGTCACTCGGTCGCAGAGAGCTTCCAAAAACTGCAGCAGTGCTTAATTGACCCTGATGCCTTTAGCCCATGAAGGCAGATGTAAACTCTCTTGTACGCGATTTTTGCCGATAAACCCTCGGTTTTTGTGGCAACATCCTCGGCAATTTCCCGTCCCGTTTTGGGACCATCGGCCAATGATCGCAACACAGCAGCCCGCAACATCCCGCGCTTAAACCGTCTGTCTGTCTTCCGGGGGATATGCCTCGCCTCTGGATCGACGCCACGCGCGGTCAGCAATGCATCAACATGCTCAAGGCCGTCTAGCCCATCGCGGACGATCTCGGCACGAATGTAACTAAGCACGTCGATGATCGTGTCTTCCTTGATTGGGCGGAAGTATCGGCGGTCGCTTGGCATCGCGAAAAGTTAGCGTGCATGCCATCAAAAATCTTGGTGAGTTTGCTACCTAATACCGCAGATCTGATGAAGCAGCACGGTTGGCCCATGTCGCCCGCCTTTCAGCTTCGGCACCAGATGGTGCAGTGACTGCCGTGCATCCGGCGGGATCGGGCGATGGCACAAAGGACAGATCGGATCTTCGGACAAGATAAATCCCGGCATTAGAACAACGCCGGGATCATGGAGACGAAAAACTGTTACCGCAACCCGCGGAGACCGGATCACTAGCCCGGCTGGTCGCTGCGTTTAGAATTTGCCGTTCTGGTGAGCCATTTTGGCCGGGATCTCCTGGATCACGTCCCAGTGCTCGACAATCTTACCGTCTGCCACGCGGAATAAGTCGTAGTACGCAGTCGGTTCGCCGCTCAAAGCGCCCTCGGACATAACCAGCACGAAATTCCCCTGACCGATCACTTTGTGAATCGTGTCGTATTTGATGACAACGCCGGCCTCGGCCAACGACGCAAAGCCCGCGGCCAGTCCATCCAGCCCATCGGCGATCTGCGAATTATGCTGGTGATACATCTCGGTCGAGATGAACTCGGGCAGTGCGTCGAACTCTCCGCCCTTCAGGATGCGTTCAGCAAAGCCTCTCACCAGCGCCTTATTGGCTTCAGTCTTCTTAAGATCCGTGATCTCCGTTGGGCCATCGACCAACGTACGTCCTGAAGGATTCGGCGGCGTGACGGGCATCAGGTTGTCCCAGTGCTCCGCGATCTTGCCATCAGCGACGCGGAATATGTCGAACGCCACCATGGTTTCGGAATCAAAGGCCTGCGCATTGGTATAGGTGGAATGAACCACCACAAGATCGCCGTCAGCAAAAAACCTGTGCACATCTGCCGCCAGTCCCATGTCTTTCAGTTTCGGCAGAAAGCCCTGAACCGCCGCCAGCCCGGTCGGCACGCCGGGATTATGCTGGATATAGTCCTCATGAAAGTAAGCGGGCAGCGCTGCAGCGTCGAAATCGACAAAGGCAGCCTGCAGACCTGCACCGACGATCTCTGCCGGTGTCTTGTCATCTGCGAATGCCAGACCGGCACTCAATAACAGCGCAGGTGCGATAAATCTTAGCATGGGGTCCTCATCTGAGTCAGTGGGTTGATCGCGTGTACTCTGAGAAGTATTAAAATCGAACCTAGTGTCAATTACGCACTAATATACAACCAAGTATGGTAAAGGGAACCGCCCCATGCTGCCGATCAATGCTGATACCAATGAAAAGCGCGATAGCTGTCCAATCCGAAACGTGCTGGCGAATCTGAACGGCAAATGGCAGCCGCTGATCTTGTTGGCGTTGGAAGATGGCCCTCAGCGCTTCAACCAATTGAAGCGTTTGATCGGCGATATCACGCAACGGGTGCTGACTGAAACACTGCGCACTCTGGAACGCGATGGCTATATCACACGGACCGTCCAGCCAACATCGCCGGTTCGAGTCGATTATGAACTGACCGATCTTGGTCAGGCCTTGCTGAGCGTAATGAAGCCCATGGTATTCTGGGCCAACGACGCCTATCCTGCGGTCCGAACCGCACGCGCGACCTATGATGCAGCCCGGGCGTGATCTGTCGGTTTCGCACTCCCAGAGGGTCCAGAACGGACTTGTTCGCAGCGCAGGCTGCCGGGAATAACGGTCGCGTAAAGAAGGGGAGAGCATTATGGCAACAGTCGTCAATTCCTGGAACGAATGGGATCCGTTGAAACACGTTATCGTGGGCCGGGCCGACGATTGCCATATCCCTCCGGCGGAACCGGCGCTGGATGCCAAAGTGCCTGAAGATTCCGACATGCGCGGCCAATGGGGTCGCCGCCCGCAGGAAACCATCGACCGGGCGAACGAGTTGCTGGACAACTTCGCCGATCAGTTGCGCAAGCGCGGGATCACGGTGGACCGGCCGACGCCGATTGATTTTTCTCAACCCGCGACCACGCCGGATTTCCATACGGACAGCCAGTTCGGCTGCATGCCGCCGCGCGACGTTTTGTTGACCGTGGGCAATGAAATACTCGAGGCCACGATGTCTTACCGTTGCCGGTGGTTCGAATATCTTTGCTACCGTCCATTGATGCAGCGCTATTTCGACGAGGATCCGAACTTTCGCCATGAAACGGCGCCGAAGCCACGGCTAACCGATGCGGACTATCACCCGGATTACCTGTCCGAGAAAATCGGCGATGCGAAGCGCCTGGAATGGGCGGCGGAAAAGTTCTTTGTCACCACCGAGGAAGAGCCCCTGTTCGATGCAGCCGATATCCTGCGCTTTGGCAAGGATCTGGTCGCACAGCATGGATTCACGACCAACGAAAAAGGTATCGAGTGGCTGCGGCGCCACTACCCCGACCACCGCGTGCACACCGTCAATTTCCCGGGCGATCCGTACCCGATTCACATCGACGCGACCTTCACGCCGATCCGGCCGGGGCTGATCATGAACAACCCGCAACGCCGCCTGCCGGACGATCAGCGCGGGTTGTTCGAAAAGAACGGATGGGAGATCGTCGACGCAGCCCAGCCCGCGCACAATGCGCCGCCGCCACTCTGTTATTCTTCGGTTTGGCTTTCGATGAACGTGCTGGTGTTGGACCCAAAAACCGTCTGCGTAGAAAAGTCCGAGGTCTACCAGGCCGAACAACTCGACAAGCTGGGCCAAGAGGTGGTTGAGGTTGATCTCCGTGACGCCTACGCTTTCGGCGGAGGCCTGCACTGCTGCACGGCCGATGTCTATCGCGAGGGCACATGCCAGGATTACTTCCCGCAGCAATAGCGATTACCTGGGCAGGAGCGGCCGCATCGGACGGCGCGATCTGGCTGGAGTGTCGACCGGCCCTGCCAAACTACTGTGCGAACATCCATATAGGGTGTGCGGGACGCAGCAATGTGCCGACCGAACCTTTCAAACTGTCGTTTGAAGATAAAGGTGTGTTGCACCGTGCGGATGATCCGCCCCAAAGTCTCGGAATAGTCTGGTCAAACCGCGATGCGGTGTTCCGATCAGAAGGCTCACGCGACTGGATCAGGGTGCAATTCGGCACAAAGGATGAGCATCTCTTCAGTGAAAGGATCTATCGGGGCGCGAAAGCTCTGATGACGCATGGCGTATGCGAGGCCACGCCAAAAGATTTCGCGATACCCAGTAGACAGGATTGATTGGAGATAGCTCAAACTTTCATCAAGTTTTAAGCATTCCGCCGTAGAACCCGGGCCATCACGCGTGTGAGCAAGGGGCGCTTATGTCAGTGATCTGCACCTTACCGGTTAAATCCGGTGAACCGCAGGTCTCAGCGTCGCCCGAGCTCCGGGTCCTTCGAGAGCTGGATCCACCCTCAGCGGCTAGCCGCGCCTTTATCTCTTTGGGATGCCATGTGCATCCATCCCAGCTTCCATCCAGCATTGGCCCGAAAGCGATCCCCAAAAGAGCCCATTTTAAAAACCGGATGACGAAAAGTGCTCGTCCGACCATTCGGCATGCCGCGATTTCACGGTTCTGTTCCAGGCTTGACCCGTGGCTCTCAAAAGCCCGTTCTCACCCACATATTGACCTATTGATCCGCAACGCGCACCCTAATCAAAACAGGAGGTGATACCATGGGATTAGAGATCAAACCTCTGACCGGCGGGCTGGGTGCGGAAGTTCTGGGCGCCGACATTCGGGACCCTGCGCAGTTCGACCCAATATTCCAAGCCTTCGCCGACCATGCCGTCATTGCGATACGGGACCAGGACATCACACCAGATGATCAAATCGCCTTTGCGGAACGGATCGCACCCATTAACGTCAACCGGTTCTTCTCCAAGGTACCAGGCTATGACAAAGTTGCCATGGTGCTGAAAGAGGCCGACCAAACCCGCGCCATCGGCGAGGAATGGCACACCGACCACTCCTATGATCTGGCACCCGCACAATGTTCGATCTTGCATTGTATCGAAACGCCCGAGACCGGCGGCGATACGACCTTCGCCTCGATGTATACCTCGTTCGAAGGGCTGTCAGAGGGTCTGCAGGAAACGCTCCGCGGCATGAAGGCCTGGCATTCGTCGCGCCATGTTTTCGGCGACACGGCGATGCGCAATGACGACACCGGCAAAGACGGGCGCATCGGGAATGCCGCAGCAGCCACCCAGGACAGCTTGCATCCGGTGGTGATCCGCCACCCGCTATCGGGACGCGAGGCGCTTTATGTGAACCCGCAATTCACTACCCATTTCGATGGTTGGACTGCGGCGGAAAGCCGCCCGCTGATCGACTTTCTGGAACGCCACGTAACCAGTCCAGAATATACCTGTAGAGTCCGCTATGCGCCGGGCACGATCGTGATCTGGGACAACCGCGCAACCTGGCATAAGGCCACCAATGATTATCATGGGCATCGCCGGCTGATGCACAGGATCACGGTGGAAGGACCTACGCTGGATGCCGCGCTGGCGGCCTGAACGCTTAGTAGAGCATGATCAAATAGAGTATCTCAGACTCAAAGGCCCATAGCTCAGCCGCTTGGGAGATCGTAGACTGCGTTACACTGCTGGCGGCGGCGCGGCGGCCATGGTCCGGGCGGCGGCGATCCAGGCTTTCTGCGCTTCGTCCTTGTTGATGCTGACGTGGTCGTCGCGGTGGCCACGTCCATCCTTCACGCGCATCGCTTCGTGCGCGCGGCCTACTCTCTTCCTGCGGCGTTCGTTCATCCGGGCGATCGATGTCTCAAGGAACTCTTCCTGGGCAGCGGCGCTATTGCGTACTTCGGGGTGATCGATAACGTACTGCTTCAGGTTCTTGACGATGCTCGCGTGTTTGTCCCGGTTCACGTCATAGTCGCCTTCGTGTTCCTCCCCCGCGGCTTCGCGTTCGGCGCCCAGGATGATGGATTCGGCCAGCTCGATGGGCGAGAGCCGGAGGTCGGGGTCGGCCTCCATCTGCTCACGCCGTTCGTACAAGTACTGCTCCTTCGCCTGTAACACCCATTTGTCTGTGTAGAGCGTGATTTGGGCCTTCAAGTCGTTGCGCGGGGTCTCCCGCGCGATGCGGCCGGTCTCCTCGATCAGGATCCGGAAGGCATCCGGGCTGATCTCCAGAGTCAGGTGATCGCGGGCCATCGTCTTCTCGAGAGCGGCGCGCACGATGGCCATCTTGCGTGCGTGTTCGGCGGGGTCGGCGGGCAGGTAGGCTTCAGGCGTGAAGGGGATGGTGATCGGCTCCAGCCGGAATTCTCCCTCGACGAACGCCTCGGCACGCATGAACTGCGGGTTGGGCGTCATCGGGTCCGTGAACAGCGCCTGGGTCCCGATCTTTGCCATCAGCGCGTCCAGATCCATTGCCTCGCCCCCGGGGGACAGCCACGCCTCCGGGTCGGGAAAATCGCGCAGCTCGACGTCGACATCCGTGTTATCGACCGAATCCCTGAAGTCGTTGAAGCGATCGTCTTCCGCGGTCACCTCTCCGATCTTTTCCACGACTCGGTCGAACTGGGCGCAGAGGTTGGGGCACAAACCTTCGACGGTGTCGCGCCCGAACTCGGCGATCAGCTGGGGGATGCTGACGATGAATTCCTCCATCAGCACCTCGTCGCCGCCGCCTTCTCCCGGTTGGTTCGTGTACGACTGCATCCGGTCGGTGATCCGTTCGCGGATGCGACCTTCGACAGAGTCGACTTTCTGCCCCCGCGCTACTGTCGTCAGGTTCATGCGCTGGACATCGGCGATGATCGCCTCGCGATAGGCGGCCTTGGAGTCGTCTTCGTCGTCGCCGAAGGGCAAGAGGTCATGCTCGTAGGCCACATGCATTGCGCGGTGCGTCAGCTCGTGCATCAGAACGCCGGCAAAGTCCTTGGGCGATGGCACCCCATCGCCGGTGGAGACGTGCACCACACCATAGGTCTTGTCGTAGGCGCCGTTATAGGTAGGCCCGGGCTCGCCTTCCATCGTCTTGATGAAGGCATGGCCCTTGTCGCCATGCGCGATGAAGATCCTGTTGCCGCCCGTGGAATCGGCCGTTCGGGGACGCGCGGCGTCCAATGCCAGCATATCCAGCATAGGGCGCAACGTTTCGTCGGCATAGGCCTGTTCGTAGGCTTCCTGCACCCGTGCCTGGTCGCCCGGATCTTCGCACAGCGTGGCAGCCATCAGGATCTCGATGGTCGTGCGGGTTTCGTCCGCGGGGATCAGCGGTTCCGGGTTGACGTCGTCCTGCGCGTAGAAGCACGCCTCGATCGAGCCGCTGGTCGCGGCCATCGACGTTTCGAGCGCGGTCCACCCTCGGTCGTCCGTGGCGGTCTTGTCGGCTCCTGCATCGAACAGATCCTGCAGCAGCGCGGTATTATAGTTGAGAGCGGTGAGGTGCATCGCCGTCATTCCGCCCTTGCCCGCCCGATCAACATTGGCTCCAGCGGCGACCAGGGCCGCCACCGCCGCAGTCTGGCGGTCGATGTTCGCCTGCTGGTCATCTGTCGCGTCGGTGGGTTCGTCCGGCGTCCAGCGCTTGGTGCAGGCCAGATGGATGGGGGCGTTGCCGTCGGCGTCCGATGAGTTGACCAGCGCCGGAAACTCGGTCGCGACCAGGGTGATCAGCGCGGCGTTTTCGCTTTCGGCAACGACATGCAGCAGGTTCTTGCCGCCCGGGAACGGTCCCGTCGACAGATAGGGCGCCGTCTCGAGCAAATCGCCCAGCGCGACGGCGTTGCCGGTTGTGATCGCGGTGTTCAACTGGTCCCACAGCTGGGTGGCGTCATCGACAGCGGTGTTCAGCGCCCCCACCGCAAGGGTCGCGATGTTGTCGCCCACCGCCGATCCGCGCAAGGACGGCTGGGTGACCGGATCCGGGGCATTCCCCTTCAAGGTCTCGTCTACGAAGGTCAGCTCGCCCACGGCGCGCAGCAGGTCCTTTACGCTGCCTTGCGTGATCAGGTTCTGCGCCTGGTCCCGCTTACCCGTCAGAGCGTCCAGATCCTCGCCCTCGTATTCGCCCAGCGGATCTGCGATCGCTTCCAGCAATTCGTTTGCCCGCACCAGCAAGGCGGCTTTCTCGTCCAGCAGCGCTTGGCGCCCGGCAAGCTCGACCATGTCTAGGTTGAGGTTGCCTGCCGTGAAATCCCCCTCCTTGATCTCGACCGCGTGTCCGACATAACGCTCGAGCAGAAGGCTTTCTTCGTAGGTGGGCAAGGCGCCCATTTCGTCCATGCGCCTGGCATCGGCCAATACTTGTTCACGGACGGCCTCGCCCTCTTCCCCAACGGCATCTTCTAGGTCTTTCCGTGCGATGACCCTGTCGATGTAGCCCTGTTCGGCCTTGGTCGGGATCCCGCGCAAGTCGGTGTCTTCGTCGATCAGGCCGAAGGTCCCGTCGTCTTCGAACTTGAGCGCTGGCACCCCGTACATTTGAGCGACGCCGTGGATTCCGCCCCGGTGCGTGTGCGCGTGGGCCGCCCCCACGACGGCGACGAATTTTTCATCCGGGTACTGGGCCATGGCCGCGTCCATGACGCGTTTGGTCACGGCGTTCATCATTGCGATACGCGGTTCCGAAAAGGCCTCCCCCCCAAAGCCCTCGGCTTCGCGCGCGGCCTCGGAATCGATGCCGAAGACCTTGACGCCTTTCTCTTTGGCCTTGCGGAAGATCGGGGCCCAATCCACACCCATGTTGGCCTGCAGAAAGTCGATGCGGGCTTGCAATGGGGCTGGGATGACGTCCGGCACGTCATCGCCCTGATTCAGGTAGGCGTGGATGTCCGCTTGCAACTCCTCCTGGAATTCCTCCAGGAACAACAGCTTGGCGGGGTTATCCTGATCCAGCGCGGCCCCCAACGCCGCCAAACTGTTGGGTTCAGTATGGGCCCGGCCAAGGCAGACTCCGGGGAAGTTCTCCGTCAGATCCTCGACCGCGTCCCCTCCGTTATCCGGGATCGCGTGGCCGGCCAGGCCGGGGGGTGGGGGCGCGTAGGCTGCGCCCCGGAACGCGTCGCGCGATTCCTCCAACAGCGTTCTGTCGAAGTAATTTCGCTTGTATTCATCGGTCCCGAAGGCTTCGATCAACAGCGGTAACTTGTTCGACGCCAGCGGAACACCGCACATCATCCCGATCGGTCCGCTCATGGGGCCCGAGACCTTGGACGCGAACTCTGTCACGTTGCAGTTTACGGTGAGCACGTTGCTGTCTGCGGGCAACACCAAGGTCGGCGCAAATCGGGCGAGTTCCCCCCTGATGATAGCAAGCGTGCCCGGAGGCGCGGCGGCTTCGTTCAGCGGGATGGTCATGAAGGGCACGGGTCAGCCTCCTATAGTTGCCTGGCTCAGGAGGCCAATTCGGTGCGGATCTCTTTCAGTGCGTCCAGCAGCACGGTCTCGACGTCCGCGCTCGAATCGAAGGGATTGTTCTTGATGTGCTGGATCAGGTCGTACGAGCTTACGCCCTTCACGGCGTCGTCGATCAGCTTGATCGTGGACTTGTAGGTCGGATCTCCGGTGTTGATCGCATCGTCCATCTTGTCCTGGATCGCGGCGACGAAAGAATCTAGGTTCGCCTGCATCTGATCGGCCAGCGCCTTGGGGTCTTCTTCGGGGACCTCGGCGATCATGGCGTTGCGCAGCCGATCGATGCTTGTCTTGATCTCGCCCGGGATCTTCTGCCAGCGCGTAATCATGAAGCGCCGCTTTTTCACGATGCCTTCGGGAATGGCCGAGGTGTCGGGCTGTGCATTGGCTGCGTTCTTCAGCACAGGCACCAGCTGTTCGACGATCTTGATCGCTTTGGCGGGATCGCCGGCGCCCGCGGCTTCAACCGCCATGGCCCAGGCGGCTTCGATCTTGCTGCGGTTGGGCGGGTTGTTTCCCAGCGCCTGTTGCAGCAGATCCGCGGTCGCGCGCTCGATCGTTTGCCACTTCGCCAGCAGCGGATCCGGGTTGTCCGTCGTGTTCGAGGTGACGTCCTTCTCGGCGGCTTGATCCTGCGTTGCTTGGGCGCCCGCGCCTTTCAACGACGGCGCGATCTTTGTCAGGATCTTCAGCGCGTCGGCATGTTTGCCGGCGTCGGCGGTCTTTTGCGCTAGCGCCCAGGCCGCGCGCAGCTTATCGGCCTCCGGGACGCCGGCCGCCATGGCCGCATTGTAGACCGGTTCCAGCTTGCCGACCGCCTCCAGCCAGCGTGCTCGATTGGGGTTGACCTCGTCTGGGGCAGGGGCCTCGCCGGTGTCTTTCAACATCGGTGCGATCCGCGCCAGCACCTTCAGCGCGCCCACATAGTCGCCGTCGCCGGCTGTTTCCTGTGCGTAGCCCCACATCGCGCGCAGCTTCGATGCATCGTTGTGCCCGTCCCGCAGCGCGGCCAGGATCTCCGGAGTCAGTTTCTTCGATGCGGCTTCCCAGCGGGCTTGGTTGGGGTCGGATTCCTCGACCGACGCGGTCGCGATGTCTTCGGAGTCCTCATCTTGGCCATCGTCTTCCAGGAGTTCACCATCTGCACTGAGTAGTTTGACCTTCATGCTCAGGCCGATACTCTTCAGGAACACCTTGACCTTCTTTGCCGAACCGCCCGGAGGTGGATCTTCGCAGGTCAGGAGCATGTCCTTACTCTTAATTTTCATGAGGCCAGAGAACACCTTAGTAGTTTCCCCTTCCTTCTTGGCCTGTCTTTGGAGGATCTCGGGGCCTTTGACCTTGTGGGTCTTCAGTACAGTCGCCTCAGGTTTCTTGCCCAGGCATATGGCGAAGTTCAAATCGCGCTTTCGAGCGACGTTAAGCTCCGACTTGAGTGCGTCAATGGCATCTTGATCAAGCGGCATTTGAGACCCCTAACTCTTCCCCGAAGGTCAATCATGTGGCAATTTGTACTGCATCTCCACAAGAAAGTTAGTTCGGCTTCTCACTTAGAAGTAAATGAAAGTTTGACGCATTGAGGACCTTGGCGCCCGGCGCAGTGAACCATGTAACCCTTTAAATCGCCCTGAGGTTGATTGGCAAATTGCACCAAATCCGGAACTAAACTGTAGAAGCACACTCAAATCAGCGAAGCATCTACGCCCAAAAATCCTTCTTGTTCCTTGCTGGCGCAAACACGGCACACATAACTAAGTGGAGGCGTACCGAGCTATCATTTCCCGTACTGCAAGCTTTGCTTTCAATCGATTGGCCAATAGGAATGTCCCACCGAATTTACGCTGCAGGTAAAGAACATCCGTCGGCACTGGCGGCGGCACGAAACCATCCGCTGCTAAGGCCGAGCCCGCATCATTCATTTTCTGGCTCAGCGTCGTGTCAGCGAAATCGAATTCGGGCTGATCGCGGACTGCCGCGAAGACCATTTCGATCATTCCAACGATAGCTTCTTGATGCCGAAGCGCCGTTTCCGGCACCATGAAGCCAATTTCCAGGGCAGCATTGCGCAACCTATCTGTATCCCCGGCCAACCCGGCTTGGAAGAGACCACGGTACTGTTCCACAACTTTGGTTGAAAACGCCCGCGTCGCCCCAAAGTCCAGAAGAACGATCCGGTCTGATTCAAGGTCAAACCGATAGTTGGCATAGTTGGGGTCCGTCTGCATCAAACCAAATTCGAACAGTTCGCGAAACAACAGTTCCACCAACCGTTCTACGATCCAGTTGCGCCGGTCCTGAGGCAGATGTCCGGCGTCCTCGATCGGACGCGACTCCACAAAAGACATCGCAAGCACATTATTCGTAGTATAGTCATTGTAGAGTTCTGGCAGGATGAACGTCTCGTCCCCCTGAAGGAGATGCCGGAAATCCTGCAGACATCGCCCTTCACGCTCGTAATCTGCCTCTTGATGCAACTGGCGTCGCGCTTCGTCCAGATAAGGTTGCAACTCGAAACCCTGCGGGATCAGGCCAGAGACCTTCACTAGCGCGCCGACATTCGCAACATCGCTGTCGATGCTGCGCGCAACACCCGGATACTGCACCTTGATGGCCATATCGCGCCCATCCCGTGTTGTTGCGCGATGAACCTGGCCGATCGACGCGGCCGCTAGGGGGCGGACATCAAAACTGGCGAAGTTTCGTAGCCAATTCTGCCCCCAGTTTTTGTTCAATACGACCTTAAGCTGCTTTGGCGGCATATAGTCGGCGTCAGCCCGCAGCCGGGCCATGATCTCGCTCAGCTCTGGTGGCAGGATATCGCCGGTATCCATGGACAAGAGCTGACCGATCTTCATCGCCGCCCCGCGCATGCGCGCAAGATCGTCAGCAATGCGCCGGACATTGCCGGGCGTCAGCAACAGGTCCTGGAAGGCTGGCCTGTTTCCGCGCACGACCTCTCGCAACCCGGATACAGCCATGTTGCCAACAACCCCAGTGGTCATGGATCCCAAACGTGCCAGTCTGGATATCCGGCCCGAAGGGACGTTCAAGGCGCGGGGCGTCGTGCCAATCTCACTCATCATGCCATCCTGTTGCTGACACTAAGATAGTGCGCCGATTGGGCGTTCAAACCTATCGCACGTCTTGCTGCCTTTCTCGGGGTTCGAGAGTAACGGTCCAGTGACGTTCTGATGCGCAAGTCATCCAGTGGCCAGCGCGCAGCGTAAACCTGGCAGAAAACCCCGCAAGAGAGTGCCGGAATGTGCACTCGAGCCCTGTTATCCTCGCAAGGCTTCGTACCGCAAATGGGTCGGCGATATGCTACCGGCAGGAGTTATGATCGCGGCGCCGGCAAGCATACCGCTGTTTCGTGCCTATCGCCCTACGGCGCGCACGATCGCGCCCTATCAGACAAAGAAAGTCGAGTTGGCGTTTTGCGACAACCTCGGGACCTGATGAAATTCGGACGATCGGTGAATACAGCTTCACTGACTTCCTGGAACCCATCACCACTTGCTGGACAATGTCCCTAAAACATGGAGACTCCATACTGCTATTGTAGCAACGCTTTGGCAGATCTCCGATACCGGGACTCCGCCGCCGCCCTGCTTCAAAATAAACGCCTTCTGCGCATCTGAAAACTTTGATGCCTTCATCTTCTCCACTCCTTTTCCCAGCCGGAACTTAAGTGGAAAACTCTAACTCAAAACGGTCCGATTTTCGGGGGGCAGAGCACTGTGTACTTCTGGAGGATCTAGACGGAGTGAGTGTTGGCTTCGAGCCGAGGATTTCATAGAGGATTGAAAGAGAGTGGTTTATAGTCATATCTGACGAATGAGCGACATCAATAGGATAAAAAAAGGATAGAATGAAATCAAGATTCTCTAAGCTGTTGAAATTAAAAAAGGCCCCGTAGCTCAGCTGGATAGAGCGACCGCCTCCTAAGCGGTAGGTCACAGGTTCGAATCCTGTCGGGGTCGCCAAAAATTCAATAAAAACAATAACTTAAAAATTTCATTGCTGCGAGGTCCTACGAAATATTCCCTACACATTTTACGCACTCAGAAGGCATCTTGCAGACTGATGGCCAAGCACAAGATTCTGGGTGGAAAAGTGCAGATCTATAAGCTGTACAACTCTCGGTTCTGACACGTGCAGCTTCACTAAATGGCTGGATTCGCTGCACGATTCATACGGCAGAAAGCCTCTCCCAAGCCAAAGAGTTCGCTGAAGGACTGGAACCTTGGCTTGAGCGGCAAGTGTGCGTGGCGCGCTTCAACTCATTCCCTTTTTTAGCAAGCTGGGATTGTCCGAGATCACGACAACGAAGATCCAAGAATATCGGATCGAGCGCGGACAGTCGCTCTATCGCGGCAGGCCGCCAGCGGCTTCAACTTTGAACAAAGAAATTGTCACTTTGCGGATGACTCTAAAGGCTGCGGTTCGGCATGGATGGCTCAGCCACCTGCCGGACTTCACTGCTCCCTATCGAGGTTCAACCAAAGTCTCGCACCGAGCGTGGTTTTCACCCGATGAGTATCGCACGCTGTATGAGGCAACCCGTCGGAACATTTCGAAACAGAAGAACACTCGTCACGCATGGGCAGTTGCCCAGCTTCACGACAAGGTTCTCTTCATGCTAATACCGGTATTCGTCCTGACGAAGCCAACTGGCTTGAATACCGGGATGTCGAGATCGTCGAAGATGACGCCACCGGCGAGACGATCCTCGAAATCGAAGTGCGCGGTAAGCGCGGGGTTGGGTATTGCAAAAGAACCGCCGGTGCCGTTCGACCTTTTGAAAGAATGAAGGAACGAAACATCCCGGAACCGACTGACCGTCTGTTCCCGATTGACCACAAAAAGCAATTCAACCGAGTCCTCGAGGAACTGGAGCTAAAACTCGACAGGCAGGGAAATCGGCGCACGCTCTATTCCCTGCGCCATAGTTACATCTCGTTTCGGCCCCTCGAAGGCGCTGACATCTACCAGATCGCCAAGAACCGTCGTACCTCGGTCGAGATGATCGAGAAGCACTATGCCGTGCATCTCAAGAACGCCCTCGATGCTTCTGCGATCAACGTCCGCAAACCACGACGGGTTAGAGAATGAGAAGCGAAAAAAGTGATTTCTTTCCTTACTGATTGAGGTGCAACCTCTTCTGAAATCTAAGATTAACACTAATATGTGTAAACGTCAGATATGACGCCACGTCCCGTCACTCATGACGCCACCTCGCGACAAATTTGTTGTCAGCTCTTTGGCTGGCGATATCGCATCTTTCCGATAAGCCCCTCGCGCATGGCTGCCAGGTCAGACATGTGCTTCTGATCCAAGTGGCGATATTTGCCGAGTACGCCTCAGCACCGGTGTCTACCGGTTCGGGTTGGTACGCACCTGGTTTGGCTTACAGCTTAGTGCTTTCTTGCGGGGGAACTGGTTCTGACGAGTTGCTACCGGTGTGTCTGTTCGGATTGCTTGCGTGCTTCAAACTCAAGTTCCTCGGCGACTCGGCGATCAAGCCAGTCGCTATAAACCATCCAACGAAACCCATTCTCGGTGTCTTCGCGACGTGCTGTCATCTCTGCTTCGTCCGCATCAGCGTGTGCTCTGACTGCCCACTTCTTGATAGTCTTTGATGTCCGGGGAAGGCCAGCATTCGTGCAATGGATGACTGCATCAGCAATCGTTAGCCAACCACCTAACCGGTCGGAACAGGGATAGATTGGTGGTGTTGGTTTGATCCACTTCCATATGACAGAGGACAGCATCCTTGGTTGTGGCCATCGTGTGGCTATAGACAGATCTGCGTTACAACTGCTGTCAGACTCAGACCGTGATAGCCATTGCAGAAGAGTTTGGGTGGGGCATCGTGAATGACGAACAAGTGAGCGGCGCCGAGGCCGCGTGGGCCGCTTCACCACCGCTCATCACAAGCTTATAAAGTCCGAAAAGGTGCACTGCATTGACTGGCAGGGCGGCAACGTCGATCGGGCCGCGAATGGTCTGGGACTCGGCCAGCGGCTTGAGATCGAGGGCCTCTCTCCCGAAGAAGACAGAGACGTCACCGCATCTGAGCACGTAGTTATTGACTGTCCAGAACAACATCCTTTGCGCCTGCACGGCCTCAATAGACAGCTCCTCGCCGACGGCGCGGCACTCGCCCCAGTTCAGGACTTCGACGTTTCGAAATCCGGCTTTCCGCGCGCTACGGGCCATCGAGTTCATCGCCACGAACACCTGGACATCGGCCTTGTTGTGAGGGTAATCGGCGAGGCCCGCCATCTGCCAGTGATCAATGAAAGCATGGCACCCGATAATCGCGGTCAGGCGCGGTAGTTCTCGCGGTGCGATGGCGACGTCCTCCTTTATGCCGATGATCCGCCAATTTTGGAAGAACGGGTCAGTCAGGATTGAGTGCTCACCGACCTCAATCAGGACGCAAGCGTTGATCACACGGGTGAAAGTTAGGGGAGTGGAGTGCATTGGATGCTCCATCTGATGGTGAATGATATCAAGCTTGCAGCGCGACCTCGCCGTCGATTATTCGCTGTATTTTTCGGGGCCCGAGCTTGAAAAACTCAGCCAGCCTTCTCGCTTAGAAACTGTAATTCAGGAACATCCCGAGGGTGCTCTGGTTCTCCGATCCCCGCAGTCGAACGAGCGAAGAGTCTGCAACATCTCCGGTCAATTGATCATACGACGCGAAGGAGATGACAGAGACGCTGTCGGTGACCGGAACAACAAGTGAGCCACCTATTCCGTAGGAGATCAGGCCTCCACCCGCATCAAACACCGGAAGACCTGAGGCCGCAGACTGCACCGCGTTCACGTCAAAGAAGGCGCTGTTGTAGTTGCCGTCGCCGAAAGCCACTTCAGGGCCGAATGAGAAAATCGCCTGCTGTCCGAAGAGACCGAAGACTGTGCCATATTTAACCTCAGCCTCGCCGATGAAGCCTTCATGTCCGCCGACACCCTGTCTGAGTTCAACCTTACCCGTGAAGTCCATGATGGAGTACTCGACAAACCCGCCGAGCTCGACGGTGCCATCGACGTCGCCAAGACCAACCAGGTCCTGCGTGTCGTCGCCAGTGACCGCGAAGAGGTTGTCGCCATCTTCATCTCGGCCAAAGTGGTATTTCACTACCGGGCCAACCCGCCATCCTCCAGAATTGATGACGTTGTATCCTATGCCTTCGCCAAGCGAGGCAAAGAAGGTATCGCCATATTTGACAGATAGGTTTGGTGCGAAGCTCAGCTGGCCGACATCATCGCCCAGGTAAGTCGGTGCGTAGACCGTCCCGAGGCCTACAGAGAAGCTCCACACATCTTCACCGGCGTGTGCAATCGCGGGAATGGAGATCGCACCAAAGAGTGCGATGGCAAGCCTAAGGTTCGATTTCGTGTTCATCTGCCGTGCCTTTCCTGAGCAAAGGATCATCTGGGGCGCGGCGGTCTAGAGATGGGATCGAACCCCAGAGCCGCGTGAAGGCTCTTTGGACAGGGGGCGTTTCCAGTGTATTTCGGTATTGTAAAGTTTCGTAAAGCTGCCTGGTAAACATGCGGTGGCGGCTGAGATGCGCGCGCTCGACCCGCTTTACAAATCTTTACATCGCAGACATTCATCTGAAACGCTTAGAGGACATGTTCCGTCGCAGCAGACCCTACCTGATACATTGAGTACATGCGCTGGGGATAAACAGACGGAATACGAGATGACTGTCCGCATACTGGTAATCGATGATGACGCCCGCCTTTTGGAGATGCTTGAAAAGTATCTCACGGATGCTGGGTATCAGGTGGAGGCGGTTCCTGATGGTCAAAGCGGACTAGAGGCAATTAGATCGACTCCCTTTGATGCCATCGTGCTCGATCTGATGCTTCCGGATATCGACGGGCTGGAGATCTGCAAATCAATTCGCGCAGAGAATGGTCCGCCAATTCTCATGTTGACAGCCAAGGGTGATCCGCTAGATCGCGTGATCGGCTTGGAACTGGGGGCTGAAGACTACCTGCCCAAGCCTTTTGAACCACGTGAACTCCTTGCGCGTCTGAAGATCATCATGCGGCGCAGACAGGGCGACGTCGCAAAAACAGCCACACGCTTTGGTCGTCTCGAAATTGACCGTGGGGCGATGGAGGCACGTCTGGACGGCAAACGCTGTGACATCACAGCCTATCAATTCCAGTTACTCGACGCCCTGTCCCAAAGCGCGGGTCGGGTCCTGAGCCGTGATTTTCTGATGAACGCACTTCAGGGAGAAGATCTTGAGGCCTTCGATCGCTCGATCGATGTTCATATCTCACGGATCCGCTCCGCTGTAGAAGACGACCCCGGGCATCCCAGAAGGATCATCACAGTGCGCGGCGCAGGTTATCTGTTCGCCCGTTCGCAGGAGTAACCCGCAATGCTAAAACAGCACCTCTACCTCCAGATCTGCGCCGTCTTCTCTGTGGGTCTTGTTGTCTTCACGCTGCTTGGAGGATTGATCTGGGATGCCATGGGTCATGAAGACTATGTTCGCGAGCTTTTCCAGCGGACAAGCGCCCTGACAAAACTGCTCCTTCCTCCAAACGACGCAACCGTAGAGGTTCATCAGGTCGCCGTGGATCGGATTTCTGCCAACTTGGACTTTGAGGTGTCGGTGTACGGTGCGGACGGATCAATCATCGCCACCAGCGGAACTGCGAAGGATCTGTCGGACATCGACTATGTGCCGTCGCGATGGACCCCAATTCAGGGGACCGCAAGATGGGTAACTATTCTTGATGATGGCCGGTTCGTCGCTATCGATCTCGATCGCATCATAGTGCCTGACGAATTGCTCGGGTTTGGGCTTCTACTCGTTCTTCTCGCTCTGCTGATGACCATTGTGATGTACCCTGTGATCCGACGCCTAACACGTCGATTGGAACGCCTTCAAGCAGGCGTTGAGCGGATCGGATCAGGTGAGTTGGGCGCGCGTGTTCCGGTGGAGGGCCATGACGAAGTATCTCGGGTTGCACTGAGTTTCAACTTGGCAGCAGAGCGGATCGAACAACTCGTCACCTCGCAACGGATGCTCCTTGCGAATGCATCGCATGAGCTGCGTACGCCGTTGGCGAGGATTCGTCTTGGTATTGAGATTCTTAAATCAAAGGATGACCCGGCCCGACGCGCCGACTTGCAGAAAGATATTCGGGAGCTCGACGATCTCGTCGATGAACTCATCCTGTTGTCACGCCTCGACGCCGCTCCGACAAACAAGACAAAGGAGCAGATCGACCTCATGGCTCTCACTGCCGAGGAATGCGCCCGCTATCCTGAATGTGAGTTCTCGGGTGAGCTCGCAGAGATCTCCGGTGACCATCGGATGTTACAGCACCTTCTCCGAAACCTGCTAGACAATGCGTACAAACACGGTGCTGCGCCCACCAGTGTCTCGGTCCGTAACGGCGATGGCTTGGCAATCCTGTGCGTGCGCGACTCAGGATCAGGGATCCCTGAGGAGATGCATGGTCAGGTCTTCGAGCCGTTTATCCGGCTGGCTGGCAAGCAGAACATACCGGGGAGCGGGATCGGCCTCTCGCTGGTCAAGAAGATAGCAGACGCCCATAATGCAACAATCGATTTGTCATCCACTGATGGGTTTCAATTCGCGGTCACTTTCCCGGCGTCAGTGCCGCAATGCGATCCTGGGCCACCATTGAGCGGAGAACGCGCGCCACCAGCATAGGCAAACGTCCGCTTCCAACTCGCATCCACCAATCATTCGTCACCACACGTAAGCGCGTGAAAGGAGAAGCTATGTCTTCCGAGACCGTTACCTTCGTCAATCCATTGGGAGAGGCACTCGCACCACTCCTGCTGGCGATCAGATCCACCGGCTTTTTTGAGGTCTTTGTGTATTTTCCCGCGATGGTGATTGTCGCCGCGGTGTTGTTCATCAAGCTAAAGCGAACAGCAAATGCGAATGGAACATTCCAGACACCGTTTCATCGCCGCACGAGGTATCTGCTGTTAGCGCTCTATGCCTTGATGTGTTTCTTTGCGACTGGTGCGTTCGCCGTCGCCTTGAAAACGCTAATGCTCGAGGAGACTGATTACACGGAAGCACATTGGTTCATCCCCTATGTTAGCTATCTGCACTTCTACATCACAAGTGTTGCTGGCGTGTTCGTCTACTTGGTCTGGACCAATCGACCGAGTTGGTTCAATCGAGCGCTCTGCATTTATGTGCAGATCGGTTTCCTCGGAGCGTACTGGATCGGTGGCTATCGAATCATGAACGAGGAATGGGATCTGCTTGATCCCGCCAGCGGGCTCAGCGGATTCTATCTGTTTCTCGTCTTCGGCGTTCTGAATGTTGATATCGCCTTGCGTTTTGGCCATCCCACGAAGCAAGCGCAGTGTGAAAGCACGCCGCTGCTATTGGAGGACCTCCGTGTCAGAAGTTGATCGGTCGCGCCGCTTTGACAAACGACTTCTTTGCGTAGCTGCCAGGTCGTTGGTTCCGGTGTATTTCGTTGTGTCAGGGCCCTTAAGGATGCTTCCTCATAACACCTGACGGGTAAGGGCATGATAGGGTTGGCTCACAGGGATCTCAGTGTCATCGTTCATAATCAGGACTATGCGTCCGCCCGTATCTTTCCTATCTTTGACCGCATCCCTCCGCACCCAGTAGGATCGATGGACCTGGAAGCCATCAGCATCCGCTAGGTCCTTCAGTGCCAAGCCAAAGCGATAGGCGATCAATTCCTCAGAATACTCGCTGCGTACACGCACATAGTGCTCTTCGGCTTTGACGCAGATGATCTCTGACAGCGATTGGATATGATCGAGGCGTTCCAAAAGCCCTTAGCTGATTTCAGGGTCTTGTTCCGCGACTTCATGAACGCTGGCAGAAAAACCTGGATGCCTGAAGCGCGGATATCCTAGGAGCCGGTCGAAAAGATAATTTGCCGCTGTCCAGAACGCGACGGCGCGAGCGGTATGGACGAGCCCTTCTAGAAGCCGATCTTCGCCGGATGCGCTGATCAGTTGCGCTCCTTCGCGCATCGGCCAATGGCTTTCGAAAATCGAAGAGACAAACGTGACATAGGGGCTGACGATGGCCGAGGCGAGCAGCGCTCCGAGCACACATGTCAGCCAAAGTGATGGCCGATACCGGCGCGTCAAACGCCATACAAGCCTTGTCGTCGCCTCGGCAATCCACCAGGGGATCAGGGCAAGATGGGCGAGGTAGAGCATGGCTCCGCCATATCCCAGCGCGCGATTGTATCCGGTCTCGGTTGCTGAAAGGGCTGCCAACAGCAATGGCACCAGAACGAAGAATGCCACGCCCCGAAGGTCTATCTTCGGAGAGGGTGTTTCGACGCGATTCAATGTTGCGCGAGCCAAGTTGTTCGGCTCCTCGACGTTGCAATGATTGACCGTGCTGGCGGAACACATTGGCACGGATACCGTCCGTTTCCACGGGGATCTGCACTGTTCGCTGGCCTTTGATACTCTAACGAATGACCCGTTCGTGAAAAAGACCCTCGGGAAAGGCCGATTGACGCGCATTTTGCTTGTGGTTCCGCAGGCATGTCCGCGAAGTCAATGCCAGCACTTGCAACGACAGACGAGAAGTCGATTGAACGACAGGGATGACAGAGAAGGTGATCGGGTACAGCGCCTGCGATCGCTGCAGCTCAACCGCGAGCGCCCCCGGAGATCTTTCCCTTGGGGATTGATAATGCTCGCTCTCATCTTTGCCGGCGGTACGATTGGATTTGCCTGGCAGTATCCGAGGTTTGCGTCTGAAAAAAATGTGCCTGCACAAGCGCCCATCGTTGCGGCGAACGCTCAGGCACAGACGCCGACCCCGCCACCCGTCGTCCAATCGGATTGGATCGTGGCCGGCTATCTGGTGGCTCGGCGCGAATCGCTGGTCAGTTCCGAGGTCACAGCGCGCGTTCGGCGTCTGATGGTCATCGAGGGCGATCTGATCGCAGAGGGTCAGGTCATTGCCGAACTGGACGGCACGCTGGCCGTTGCCGATCTGGCCATTGCCAAAGCGCGTGCGATAGCGGCGGACAGGTCTGTTGAAGCCGCGAAAGCCGAATTGATCGAGGCTGAAAGCGTTGTTGAACGAACGCGAAAGCTGGTTGCCCGCAGTCTTTCGTCTCCGGCGGATCTCGGGAAAGACGAGGCGCGGTTTCAAGTCCTGACAGCCGAGTACGAAAAGGCGCAGGCCGACCGTGAAATGGTTGCTCTGGAGGCTGATCGGGCGGCAGCAGTGGTTGCAATGCACACGATCACGGCACCGTTTGCCGGAACGGTATCCAATTGCGCGGTTGAGGTCGGCGAAACCGTTTCGCCAATGTCGGCGACAGGATCGGCGCGTGATGGCATTTGTACGATTGTCGATACCTCTTCGATTGAAGTCGAACTGGACGTTCCGGAGAAGATGCTCAGCCGTGTGCCCCTGGGCACAAAGGTCCCGGTCGTGCTGGACGCCTTTCCGGACGATGTGCTGATCGCCACGGTCCGGGAGATCGCGCCCGTCGTTAATCGCGAGAAATCCACAATCAAGATCAGGCTGGCCTTTGGCGAAAGCGATCCACGGCTGAGACCCAACATGGCTGTAAAGGTCAACCTGCAGGATGAAAGTACGGAGACGTCCGAATGAGCGATGCGCCCTTTGTCGAGGTATCTGCCGCACGCAAGGAGTATGCAAAAAGCGGAACCAAGATCGCGGTCTTCGAAAACCTCGACTTTTCCATGGAAAAGGGCGCGTTCGTCGCGCTTATGGGGCCATCGGGTTCCGGAAAATCCACGCTTTTACATGCCATTGGAGGATTGGAGCGGCTGACCAGCGGAACGATAAGCATTGATGGTCGCTCGATTGCAGGCGAGAGCGAGGCCCGCTTGTCACGATGGCGCGCCGAGACGGTAGGCTTTATCTTCCAATTCTACAACCTTATGCCGATGCTTAATGCCGCCGGGAACATTGAGTTACCCCTTTTGCTGCTCTCGCTCGGGGCCAAAGAACGTCGCCGACGGGTCGAAGAGGCCGCTGATCTGGTCGGGATTGCACACCGTCTGCGGCACCGCCCGCGCGAGATGTCGGGGGGCGAACAGCAACGCGTCGCGATTGCCCGCGCGATTGTCTCGGAACCGCCGCTGCTGCTGTGCGATGAGCCGACGGGAGATCTGGATCGGGAAACATCGCGGGAGGTTCTGGAGATCCTGCAGTCCCTTTGTCGCGATCTCGGCAAGACGATCCTAATGGTCACCCACGATCCAAGCGCGGCCGAATTTGCCGACCGCACATTTACGCTGGACAAAGGGCAACTGGACCTCGCCGGGATGGCGGCATGAGTACGCTTCGGTTGATCTGGCGTAATGTGCGCTATGCTTGGCTCAGGAACCTCTTGCTGGTGCTGTCCATCGTCATTGCCTATGCGCTGTTCGGGACGTTGCTGGCCTTTGAACGCGCTTATGGTGTCAGCGTGACGGACGGTGCGAACCGGATGATCACGGCCAACAAGCTCAGCTTCACTCAACCCCTCCCGATCTCTCACTATCGCGAAGTAAAGGGGTTGGAGGGTATCGGCAAAGCGAGTTTTGCCGCGTGGTTCGGGGGATTTTATCGCGAGCCCAGAAACTTCCTGCACGCACTGGCGATCGAACCGCAATCCTATCTGGACCTTTATGGCAGCGATATCGAACTGACCGAGGCCGAACGGCAGGACTTTCTGGGTGATCGAGGGGCCGTCGTGGTAGGCAGCGCCAAAGCCGAAAGCCACGGCTGGCAGGTGGGCGACCGGATCGCGTTGTTCAATCGTCGCATAGCTCGGGCTGACCGGGCCGAGACCTGGGAATTTCGTGTCGCGGGCATCTTCAAGGGTGCGACCCCGCAGATCGACACGACATTTCTCTATATTCACTACGATGCCTTCAATCAGGCCCGCGCCCAGGATCGCGATACCATTGGATGGATCGTGACACTGCCCGCCGCAGGCACCGATCCCGGCGCCATGGGGCAATCGATTGACCGGTTCTTCGACACCTATACCGACCGGACAACGACGGATAGCGAACGCAGTTTTTCCCAGACATTCGTCGCCCAGTTCGGTGATCTGGCGCTTGTGACGATCCTGATCCTGGGGGCAGCCTTCTTCAGCCTTCTGGTGATCGTCGCCAGCACCACGGCACTGGCGATCAAGCAAAGGTCGCGTGAGATCGGGATCTTCAAGGCGCTGGGGTACTCGCATACGCGGGTTCTGGGCCTGCTGGTCGGCGAAAGCCTGATGATCGTTCTGTCGGCGGGTTTTCTTGGTCTTGCCCTAGCGTCGATGCTGGTCGCAATGGCGGCCCCCAACATGATTCAGATTGCGCCAGGCATGGCAATCGACGTGCCCGTGATCGGATTGTCTGTCGCCTCGATGATCGTGCTGGGCATCGCGGCAAGCACGGTGCCCGCAATGCGGGCGGTTGGCCAATCAACCTCAGACGTTCTGCGGAGAGGGTAAGGCGATGCTGGGTTTGATCGGCCAGACCATATCGATTGTCGGGATGAACTTGCGCGGGCTGCCGGGCCGGGCCAGCCTTGTATTGGCGACAATGATTTGCGTGGCCTTGGTCGTGGCCACCTTGATGGGGCTGGATGCGCTGCGACAGGGATTAAAGGCGATGCTGGAACAATCCGGCGCACGGGATGTCGCCCTGCTGATGCGGGGTGGTTCGCAGTCCGAAATCAACAGCACAGTGACCCGTGAACAACTGGATGTTCTGCGCAGTGCACCTGGCGTTCGAGCGATATCGCCCGAGGTGAACCTGGTTGTGGACGGGTACCGCCGCGGAGACGGCAAACGGGCGAATATCAGCCTGCGGGGCCTGACGGCAGACGGGATCGCATTGCGCCGAAACGCAGCATTAATGGACGGGCGCTGGCCTGCAGAGGGGTCTTCAGAGGTCGCCGTTGGACGGACGATTGCTGAGACTTACCAGGGTATGGATCTGGGCGCGCAGGTGACGATAGGCAGCGACACTTGGACAATCGTTGGGATCTTCGAGGCCAAGCGCAGCGTGGCAGAGTCTGAAGTCTGGGCGGATCTGAGCACCGTGCAGAATTTCTTCAATCGCGCCAATACCGTCCAGAGCGTCCGGATCGGTATGGCCGGAGAAGGCGATCTGGATGCGTTGAAGGCTTTCAGCGATGCCGACCCGCGCCTGCAATTGGCCGTGCAATCCGAAGCCGATTACTACGCCGTTCAGGCAGCCAGAACCTCCGAACTCGCCCAGAAACTGGCCTGGCCACTAGCCACCTTGATGGCCGTCGGAGCCGTGGTTGGCGCCTTGAACATCATGCTGGCCGCCGTCGCGACCCGAAGCGTCGAGATCGCAACTCTGCGTGCCATGGGATTTGGCCGGGGACCGATCTGCGTTGGGCTCGTCATCGAATGTCTACTGATTTGTCTGCTCGCCGCGTTGATTGGGGCGGGCGGCGCATACCTGTTTCTTGAGGGATTGAGCGCATCCACACTAGCAGGCGGCATCACGCGAATTGGGTACTCTCTGACATTTACGCTTTCAGGGCTGTGGCAGGGCATCGGATTGGCGGTAGCGATCGGCGTGATTGGCTCCATCATCCCTGCAACGATTGCGAGCCTGGGTGATGTGACCAGCAATCTGGCGAAGTAAGCAATTCGTGCATCCGATCGAAAAGTGTGCTGGATTGCTCACAGATTATGTTGGCGTTTGTCGCTGAGCATACCTTCGTGTGCCTCGCAACATCGATCATAACGGGCTTGATACGGTCATTCGCGGCAAACCGAACCAATGTCAGGTATTGGCGCACCCCGGCTGCCCGTTGTGGAGCAGCGCTATGCCCGAACCTTGGGGCATGAGCAGACGGCCCATACGAGACATTTAAGGCCGCCTAAAATGCTGCAGCGCAGCATCCCATTTGCTGCCATTCAAGAGCCGGGATCGGGGCCTGGTCGGACGCACGTTACCCTGGTCAACGACTTACTTGTTTGCGCGTTTTAGGACATATTTTTACAACATTGTGATAGAGCGTTGTTCGCTGGGTGGGGATAGGCATGCAAGATTGACCCGTTTGTTGGTGTAGTCGGCGCCCAAAAGTGACCCACCTGACAATTCGTACTAGAAGCTCTCTCAAAAGGATGAACCGCACCGGATTGGAGCACCTGCTTCAAGATTGGTCCCAAGAAGGCTCTCCGCGCCAAAGAGGTCCGGTAATCCGGTTCTGTCTTAAGAACCGTGGCCTGGTTAGGGACGGGGGACTGTCCGATCCTGCGATCGATTCGAAGCTCCGCGGCTGCTTTCCAGCGAAAGTACGTATCTACGGCGTGGTTGCAGGCTGCGAGATCAGAGGGCGCGAGGCCGATTCAGAGCATGGCTGATAGCGGGCAGATTCATGCCCAGCGACTGAGCCACCGCTGTAGCCCCCGTGCCGCGATCATCGCGTTCAAAATCTTGAAAAATTCAGATCGATAGAATTAAAACTCTTCCATGTCCTCTTATACAGCCCCTCTTAATTCGCTCGGCGCATTTGTGGGATATCGCATATGAATTTTGAGAGTTCACAGTGCGCGCCTAGGCTCTTTATCAGCAGAACAAAGCGCCGGAAAACTGTTTTCGCGCCTCTGCCTCGAAGAACTTTAGATAATCGAGCCGGAGAACCGCGGTATGTCTGACAGCATTCTCAAAGTCGAAAACCTGTCGATTGACATCCCGCTGTCCGCGGGAATGCTGCACGCCGTAGACAACATCAGCCTGCGGGTGGATCGCGGCGAAACGCTTTGCATCGTAGGGGAGTCCGGCAGCGGGAAATCCCTCACGTCCCTTGCCATAATGGGGCTGCTGCCCAAGAAGGCAAAACGAGAGGCGTCCCGGATCGACCTGAACGGAGAGAGCCTTCTCGGCATGAGCGAAGCGGCCCTCTCTGACATCCGCGGAAACACAATGGGAATGATATTCCAAGAGCCCATGACCAGCCTCAACCCGGTCTTCACCATCGGAAACCAGATGATGGAGGTGTTGCGGCGCCACCACAATGTCACACGAGCGGACGCCAAGTCGCAATGCATCCAAATGCTCGACCGCGTAGGTATCGATCAAGCTGGCGACCGTCTGCGCCAGTATCCCCATCAGCTGTCCGGCGGCTTGCGTCAGCGGGTGATGATCGCAATGAGCCTGCTTTGCCACCCCGAACTCATCATCGCAGACGAGCCGACGACGGCGCTTGATGTCACCATCCAGGCACAAATTCTGACTCTCCTGAAGGACCTGCAGAACGAATTCAAAATGGGTATGATCCTGATCACCCATGACATGGGCGTCGTGGCGAACATTGCTGACCGGGTGGCGGTCATGTACGCGGGACAGATCGTGGAAGAGGGACCAGTTCTCGAAATCTTCGATAAACCAGCGCACCCCTACACCCGCGCGTTGATGGCTTGCAATCCGATCCCGGGACATATCGAACGCGGCGCGCCATTGGGCACGATCCCAGGCATCGTGCCCTCGCTGGTCGGAGACATCACAAGATGCCGATTTTCCCACCGCTGGACCGAGGCATCGGGTCAGCCCAAGGAAAATCCCCTGGAACTTCAAAAGCTGCCAGGCGCAGCGCGATCCTTCATCGTCGAACGACACCCGGATCATCGCGTTTACTTTTGTTCTGACGAGTGCCTGACGCGATCCGGTTTCAAATTTGCTGAAGGCGTCGCCTGATGAGTGAGATTGTCATCGACGCAAAGGACATCATCAAAGATTTCCCGATCTCTCGCGGCCTGTTCAAGCGCAAAGGCACATTGCGGGCCGTCAAGGGGGTTAGCCTATCCGTAGCGCGGGGCGAAGTGGTTGGTCTGGTTGGGGAATCCGGCTGCGGTAAGTCTACCCTTGCGCACATCCTCATGGGGATGATTCAGCCGACCACGGGCACGGTTACCTATAACGGTCGCGACGTAAAAGACCTGCCGCGCCTGGAACTCGCGCGGCTTGTTCAGCCGGTGTTTCAAGACCCGTATTCCTCGCTTAACCCCGTAAAAACTTTGCGCGCCATCGTGACCCAGCCACTGCGAGTCCAGCGCGACAAGGATCCGTCCACTTGGGAGAAGCGGGTCAGTGAGATGTTCGATCTCGTAGGCCTGCCCAAGCGGATGCAAAATCAGTATCCAAATCAGCTTTCGGGCGGTCAGCGCCAGCGTGTGGCCATCGCAAGGGCGTTGATCAACCGTCCGGACATTGTGGTTTGTGACGAGCCCACATCCGCGCTCGACGTGTCGGTTCAATCGCAGATCTTGAACCTGTTGAACGATCTGCGCCGCGAGTTGAACCTGACTTACATCATAATCAGCCACAACATGGCCGTGGTGGAACACATGGCGACCCGCGTCGCGGTCATGTATTTTGGAGAACTTGTAGAAGAAGCCGAAACGGGCAAGCTTTTCGGGAAACCCGAACACGACTACACGCGCAAGCTTCTCAACTCGGTCCTAATGCCTGATCCGCGGCAGGGTCTACTCAGGCGCGCGTAGGTGTCTTTCTACGAGCCGAACATCCCCATCCCAACGAGCGCAACGTACGGCCGGAAGGTGTTCAAAGTCGACTTTGAATTGCTGAAACTGAACGGCGGGTATGTCCGCATCCCGGCTGGCCATCGTGGATCAGGCCGACGCACGGACCTGAGGTATCAGCAAACGGCCCACACATGCCGTTCGCTCGCTTAAAGATTAGTGCGGCGCAGCAACCCATTTGCTGCCATTGAACAGCCGGGATTAGGGCCAGTTCAGACGCAGCACAACTGGACCAGCTATTCACAGGTTTGCGCTAAACCTAGCACTCCCTAAAGCGAACTCGGTGTCTCGCGTTTCACCTTAGCTGGGCAACCTGGTACTCAGTATTTGTCCAGGCCTTTAACCCGGAATATGATCTCTCTTGGCTCTACGGCCCGCCCAATTGTCTCCGCCTGTGCATCGAAAGCTGATCGCATCGTGTTCCCTGCCACGTCTTCAAGCTCTGGGCCGATGACCAATCTGTATGCGCCAGGCGGCCAGGGTGACTTTGGTGTCATCGACCAGTCCCGACCATCCGTTACGATGTTCCCCCGAACGGCGCCTCCATCGGGCCCAAACACCCGGATCAAACGCCGACTTCCAGCATCGTCCATCGAGCGTTCAAAGCGGACCTGCAGAGGGTCTAGCCGCCGCTCCGCCAGCGCAACTAAATCCCAAATCTCAGGGTCGACCAATCGTCGCTCGGCAGCGCCAATGCGGAGCACAACTTTTTGGTCGGATCCGATGGCTTCACCGACTGCGCTTTTCATGGATCCGTCCACAATAAGGCTATAGCGGTTGCTGCTTTCCAACGGCGCCCCCTCGCGCAGATTTGGCCCAACCCCCTGCTTGACCCGGCCAGGATCGATGATCAGCGTCATCCTGCGCTGAGCACGGTCCCAAAGCTCGATGCCGAGGTTCAGGAACGGGCTTTCAACAATGCTGCCATCGGCCCGGACCAACCGGATCAAATCCCGCGCCTGTCCGCGAGACATCGGTTCAGAGAACGTCAGGTAGACCCTCAACGTATTGGCCGGGATTTCTGCCGCAGAGGGTGCAAAGCTGACCAGCGATGGCGCATCGGCCGATGCGGGCCATGGCGTCAACAGGAGTGCGGCGGTTAGAACCCGCCGCACCCAGGTACGGGGGCGGCAGCCCCAGTGTTCATATTCTCGGGGTGTGCGAGCGTCAAACCAGACGCCATGCCCGAAGAAGTCGTGGCTTCTCTGAAGCCTCAACAAAAGTCGTAGACTTTCTATATGACAATCGGGGAATCAGAGCTCCTCAATGTAAAAGAGCGGTTTGAAAGAACTTCTGGCTTGTCGGGACTGGACCACGAAATCAAAAGCACAGCTTCTGGAAGTGCGATAGTGATTTTCGTATCCCACCCAACCGAGCGACTTTTCGGTTTACTAAACAAAGCCGCAAGCATGTCAGTGACAATGAAGACAATGGAATTGTTGCCACTCTCCTAAACGGGATCGGATCGTCGAAGGCTCGGAAGTCAAGCTTCTCCAAAAAGTGCTTTCAGAAAGCAAGACAGTTCGCCGATACAGCTTCGGAGACGAAATTTTCTCAAGATATACGCCAACGGTTTCGGGGGCGGAGGCTCAGATCGAGTCAAACGCAAATCACATTGTCTTCGGTCGGCGCGGAGCTGGAAAATCCATGCTTCTATTGTACGGGATGTCGCTCCGGGAGCGAGATGGACGCCCTTCCGTTTGGCTCGATTTTTAAGCTTACTCTCGTCGTACAGATGATGGTCTCCTGATCGATATTCCTGTCAATCTTATGGTCGAGATGGAAAAAAGATTCGGTCAAAGCAAACAGTTTTCGGAGCTAGCAAGTCTGATCGAAGGATGTGAACCAAAAATCTCTGAACTCAAGAAAGTGGTTCCGCAGGTGCGACGAGAGTTTGGAAGATTGTCAGTGTCCTGAGACCCGTTTCCTCCTCCAGATTGAGGTAGAATCCGTCCCAACGAGGGAGACGGATTATGAAGAGATCGAGGTTCAGCGAAGAGCAGATCATTGCGGTGCTGAAGCAGCATGAGAGCGGCGTTCCAACCGCTG
>JBCCHJ010000024.1:0-74234 GCA_039028795.1 Pseudomonadota bacterium | reverse complement strand
GGACATCCCAAGGACCAGAGTTCGTGCGATCGGCGATGGTCCTTTGACCGATGTGCCCGGCGGTATCGCGGCCGGTCTCGACACGCTTTTCGTGACCGGCGGGCTGTCCGCGGATCAGTTTGGCGGCGACGTGGAGAACCCCGAAAAAAATGCGCTAGAGCTGTTTTTAAAGGCTGAGGGGTTAGCCCCGAAATACGCTATCGGGCGATTGCGCTAAGGTACTAAAAAAATTTGCGCAATAATATTGCGCAATTTAGTTGCGCGTTCATTTTTGCTGACGTATCATTGCTGCGCTGCACAAAATCATATGAGTGAGTCGGGAAAAGACCATGCTGGACAATAATTTGAGTATCGAACGCGGAACGATCTGCATCGAAGATCTTGAAATCGGCATGACCCGTCACGTGGAAAAGACTGTGACTGACCACGACATCATGGCCTTTGCCGAGGTGTCTACCGACTACAACCCAGTGCATATGGACGAATCCTACGCCCAGGAAACGATTTTTGCGGGACGGATTGCGCATGGAATGCTGACGGCATCGCTGATTTCAGCTGTCATCGGCGAACAACTTCCAGGCCATGGCACCGTATATCTGGGGCAGAACCTGAAGTTTATGGCACCGGTGCGCCCGGGCGACACAGTGCGCGCCGAAGTTAGCGTTGCTGAAATTGACTATGGAAAGCGGCGCGTGACCCTTGATTGCGCCTGCCGCGTCGGAGATACAACGGTCCTTAAGGGCGAGGCGCTGGTAATGGCGCCATCCAAGAAGTTCGACTAAAGGGCGACGGCGTGCGCCCTCATTGGGGCGCAGTGCATGCGTATCATTGCAGGCTACCAAAATCTGGATCAGCAGGATCGCAATGCCTCTGTCGCGATTGGTAATTTCGATGGCGTGCATCGCGGTCATCAAGTTCTAATAGATGACGCAAAGAAAGCCTCTGCCGGCGGATTTGTCGGCGTTGTAACATTCGAGCCTCACCCGCGCCGCTTCTTTCAGCCTGATGCCCCGCAATTCCGACTGAGCACACAATCTGACAAGGCCCGTCTGCTGCGCGACTATGGCGTCGACCGGCTCTATAACCTGTCGTTCGATAGCAGCCTTGCCTCGCTCAGCGCCGAAGATTTCGTGCGCATCGTCCTATATCAGGGATTGGGCGTCTCGCATATCGTCGTAGGCGCAGATTTCCGTTTTGGTCGGGGCCGCACCGGCGACGCCGTGATGCTGCGTACGATGGGCGCTGAGCTTGGTTTCGGCGTTACCATACACGAACTTTTGGGGGACGAAGCGGGCGAGTTTGCCTCGACAGCCGTTCGCGCCATGCTGGCCGAAGGCCGTTGCCAGGATGCGGCCCGGCAACTTGGCCGCTGGCCATCGATATCCGGACCCGTCGTAATGGGGGACCAGCGCGGGCGTGAGCTCGGATACCCCACCGCAAACCTTGAGTTCGGTGAACAGATGGTCCCGCGCTATGGCATTTATGCCGCCTGGGCAGATGTTCTAGAGGGTCCCTACCAGGGCCGTCATGCCGGCGTTGTCAGCATCGGCGAGCGACCAACATTTGGCGTGAATGCTCCAAACTTTGAAGTACATATCTTTGACTTCTCCGGTGATCTTTACGGAACCGAGATTTCCGTGGGCCTGGTAAAGTTCCTGCGCGGCGAAGAGAAATTCGACGGTATTGATCCGTTGATTGCTCAAATGGATCGCGATTCCATGGCAGCCCGCGAAGCGCTTGCGGCGGCTAAGATCCCGGAGTGGTCCGTATGATAAGATCAACCATCTTCACCATCTGGTTTTATTCGTTCTCGTTCTTGATCGCGATGACCTGCTGGCTGATCGCTATGGTCTCCACCCGAACGGTGATGTGGTATGTGCTGAAATTCTGGGGCCGGGCTTGCGTCTTCATGGTGCGCCTGGTTCTGGGCAGCCGGATCGAGGTGCGCGGGCTGGAGCACTATGACCCCAGCCGTCCGCAACTGATCGTCTCAAAACACCAGTCGGAGCTGGATATCGTGATGCTGGGCGCGGCGTTCTGGGATGTCACCGCGATCGCAATGGCAGAGCTGACGAAACTTCCCTTCTTTGGCACGATCCTTAGGACCATCGATGCTGTCACCATCGCCGTTGACGCCGGACCTCAAGGCCGGACGCAACAAGCGATTGATGGAGCCAAAAGGGTCCGCGATTCCGGCCGGACTTTGGTTGTATATCCAGAGGGCGAGCTGATGAAGCTGGGCGCGAAAGAGCGATACCGTGGCGGCATTGGCCACATCTACACGCATACCGAAATCGAGGTGATACCCGTCGCAGCCTCTCTGGGCGTGATCTGGCCGCAGCGGCAATGGCGAAAATTCAGCGGCGTGACCGGTGTGATGGAGCTGCTGGAGCCTATCCAACCGGGCCAGGATTTCGACACGTTCATGGCCACTCTGGAAGAGCGCATCGAAACCAACACCATGCGTTTGATCGAAGAAACGGCGTCAGGCCAAGAGCTGGAAGACGCCCGCGATCGCTTTCGCCGCGGCGCGAACAATGAGGTCGAAAAAGCAGAGCGGTGAGCAATTGCCCTTCGCTCTGTCGACAAGACTTAGCGGGGAGAACAATGATGATCTCGTAGGCGTGGTGATCGCTACGATCAAACCCATCCCCGTCTGCCGCTACCTGCGTCGATCAGCATTCCACCGCAGGACATCCGGTTTGACGCAAATGTAGGATGCGTGCGGTTCATGCTGCTACCGACGCACATCGCGCCGAAACCAACGCCACCTGATCGATAGAACCGCACCGCCCCAAGTGGCCTAAGAACTTACCGCCACCGTCGCCATGTACAATTCGAAATGGCCTGGCGGCGAATGCAGTGCCAATGGCAGGTTTTCAAACCCGTCCGGCGGTTGGCCACACACTCGTCGAGGTCTCCGGCACTGCTCCTAATGGACAATCAGTTCTGCTGTATCTCTTTGATACAACTTATACGAGTATTGCCTAACTGAATTACATGCTATAGATGAATTCGCGTACGATGGTTAAACCTATAGGGGAACAACCCCTTGCTTTCCGGAACTTGTCTTAGGGCGCTGGTACCGGGGCTGGTCAGGCGCCTCTTCACGATCAAGGAGTAGACTCCATGGCGCTGGATTCGTCCACATCTCAGCAAAACGTCAGCACGCCTGCAGGTTTGGCACCTGCCGTCGCAGCCGATCAAATCACGGAAATTCCTCTCAACGGAACGGGGCTTCTAGGGGAGTCTTACGCACCCGGTGACTCGATCACGAATCTCACCGACTTGCGCGAAATCATCGCAAACAACGCACCCGATGCAACCTTCACCGCAACGCAAATCGCCTACGCTGGTGATAGAAGCGAAACCACCATTGCCGAATTTATCGGTGACGATGCTGTAAGCCTGTCTGGGAATGGCGATTTAGAGATGGGTCCGTCGGGATTGGTTCTGACGGGATACATCTACATACCTTCAGGGGTCCATGAGATTGGCGTCTTCTCGGACGACGGCTTTTCCATGACCTTGGCGGGTATAGACTTCTCGGAATTCGACGGTCAGCGCGGAACCGATGAAACCGCACGCACGGCCGAATTTGAAGGTGGGCTATACGAAGTAGAGATACAGTATTTCGACACAGGCGGCGGCCAGTCCTTGGGCCTGCTGATCGATGGTCTGCCGGTGCAGCCAAGCGCGTTCTACCAAACACAAGACGATTTCCTTAATCCGCCCGCGGGTACACCAACCGTCGCGGTAGAAAACTACCACCCGTCACAGTTCTTAGAAGACGCGATCGATGACCCAACCACCGAAACCGGCACCGACGGCCGCGATGTAATCGAAGCCCTTGGCGGCGATGACACAGTGAATGCCCTGGGCGGGGATGACGAAGTATATGGCGGTTATGGCGATGACGCATTGTTCGGCGGCGATGGCGACGACGTTATGGATGGCGGGCGTGGGTCAGATTATCTGAACGGTGGCGCTGGCAACGATCTGCTTATCTCGCGATCTGACGCAGGCGAACAACGGATCGGACAACTGGCCATCGGTGCTCCCACGCGCGGTGACCCGGACAACGAGGTAAACCCTGACCGCCAGAAGCTCTATGGCTGGGAAAGCATGCCGCTGGTTTCTGACGACATCCTGGAAGGCGGTGATGGTCGGGACACTTTCCTGATTGCGCCGCAGTTGAATGCCAAACTGGACATCATTGAAAAACACGTCCGAAGCGACGGCACGATCAACTGGGCTGGTGTCGCTGGCGAAAACAATGAACTGCACGACCATTGGGTCGATGCGACAGGGTTCGATGTCATCGCCGACTTCGTCGCTGCAGATGATTCAATCGCGGTGATTGGGCACACGGCCAATGTCTCGGTCGACTATCGTGACACCGACGGGGATGGGGATGAAGAAAGCATCATCACTATTCTGTCCAATCAGCATGGCAATGGCGGTGCCCATGATCAGGATCTGATCGGGATGGTTATCGTTCATGGCGACCGGGTTGAAGAGGACATGATCCAAACCGACGCCAATGTGACTTATGGGATTGTTGAAGGCATCGCCCATGTGGCAGAGGCTTTGTTCCCAGTCGGTGGTACAAAGATGACCGACGTCAACGGGCAGTTGATCTATGGGTATGACAGCCGCGATGATCAGGGAAACCTGGGCCCCATAACGTCAAACCCTGAAGATTATGTCGACAATCCGTATATGGACCTTGCGACCTTTGGCGACCCAGTTGCCATTGAGGCATACGAACAGACGCGTGACCCATTCGAACAACTCGGCACAGTCGACGTTGCAGGCCAAACAGAAACCGGAACGGCGGGAGACGATGTTTGGGCTACAACAGCAGATGCCCCGAACGACCAGATGCCGTCAGCCCTGGGACATTGGGCGTTCGATGGCGCTGAAGGCGCATTTGCGGACAGCAGCGGGGGACCAACGGCCAAAGCCTATACGCTCTATGAAAACCAGGCCCTGCTGCGCACAGATGGCGTGGTCGAAGGTCCAGACGGCCAGCTGGATGCTCTGTCGTTCAATGGCGAGGATGAATTCGCCTACATTCCGCACGATCCAGATTTTCAGATTACTCAAGGGACGATCTCGCTTTGGGTCAACCCCGATGACCTTTCTGATGACGGCATGTTCGTCTCGAAGGATCAGCGGAATACCGGCGATGGGGGGCATTTCCGTTTGGGCCACACGGATGAAGGCGGCCTGATCCTACGGATGGCCCCAGGTGACGGCGACAGCAACAAAAGCTGGGAAACAGGTCCATTGCTGACCGAAGGGGCGTGGCAGCACCTGGCAGTGAATTTCGCCGAAGACGGCGTTTTCGTATATGTGGATGGTGCTTTGGTTCCAGCGGACTCTTGGACAGCAGTCGATGGCAATGTGCCGTCGCCAAATGTCTACGTTGAAGCTTTCCTTCTGAACAATAAGGAGCCCTGGGTTCTGGGCGCAGATCAGCGGCGGACCGAGTTGAACGAGACCGCCCTGCAGTTCGCGATCGATGATGATAAAATCGACAACGCATATGACGGAGCCATTGCGGACTTCGCCATCTTTGGCGGGTACACGGCAGCCGACGTCCTATCGCCAGACGAGATCGCAGAGCTTGCAACACCAGGTTTCGATATCGCGGGAATGACCAGCCCCTCTGGTCCGCAACCAATGGCAGCCGGAGATGACACCTATGACGGCGCAGGCGGGAATGATGTGATCGAAGGCGGTGCGGGTGACGATAGCCTGGGCGGCGGCGATGGCGATGACAGCATCGACGGTGGCTATGGTGACGACATCGTCGACGGCGGCGCAGGCGACGACACGCTTGACGGCGGACGTGGCTCTGATCTGGTCATAGGCGGCGACGGTAACGACATCCTTCTGTCCCGATCAGATGCCGGTGAAGACCGTGCCGGCCAGCTGGTGCTGGGCGAGCCGTCACGACCGTTCCCCGACGCACAGATCGACAACACATATCTGAAGCTAGCAGATTGGTTGGATCAGCCTTTGATCGCAGATGACATTCTGGTCGGCGGCGCCGGCAATGATGAGTTCAGGATCGAAACGCTGATCAACGGAACGCGCGAAGCAATCACGGACAATCTGTTGGACGACAGCCGCACGGTCAGGTGGCACGGTGTGGCCGGTGAAAACAATCGGATCCATGACCACTGGGTCGATAGCATTGGCATTGATGTCATCGCTGACTTCGATGCAGACGAAGACACGATCTCGATCATCGGTCATACGACCAACATCGAGGTCGAGCAAAAAGCTCATGACAGCGATGGCGATGGCGTCTTCGACAGTGCGGTATCCGTGATCACCGTTTACTCGCAACAGGGCAACAATGGCGGTGCCCATGACGAAGATATCCTGGGCTACGTCGTCGTTCATGGCGACCTCGTCGAAGAAGACGATGTCATCACAGACGCAGGCGCCCACTACGGAATCGTCGAGACAGTTGACGAGCTGCAAGAAGCCCTGGCCCCTACCGGCGAAACCAAAACGCGCGACTTTAATGGGCAAGAACTCTTCGGCTATGACAGCCGAGATGTCGAAGGCGATCCGATTGGATCCGATCCTGAAGCATTTGCCGAGAACCCGTATGCAGACTTGGTGACATATGCCGACGTCACCGCAAACGATTTGCCACCGCTCAACGTGTTGCTGGAAAGTGCCGGAGATACTTATGACGGCGCAACCTATGGCGAAATTGCCCATGATCCGTCATTGGAGCAGGAAGACGGAACAATTGCCTTCAGCTTCGTGGCAAACACACCGGGCGATGGCAATCAAGCGCTGTTATCGAAGGACCACACAGGAAACACCAACGGGGGTCACTTCACCGCTTGGGTAAGCAACGGTGGGTATCTCGAGGTCCGATTCCAGGATGATGGCAACACCAGCCGTTACCTGAAGTTCCGTGATGAGAAGATCGTTGCAGGCGAGACCTACGATGTTGCCTTCAGCTTCGACGAAGATACCCTATCGCTCTACGTGAATGGCGAACTAGTCGATGCGGATGACGGTTTTGCGGGCGGCATGCTTGGCAATACCGAAGAGATTCTGGTAGGGGCCTCGGCCCGCCGTCGCCAAGGCACAGATGACCGAGCTGAGTGGTTCTTCAATGGCACGATTACTAACATAGCGTTTCTGGATCGGCCTCTCAGCGAGGTTGAAGCCGTATTGCTGGAAGCAGCAGGTGGTGACTTCTCCACCCTGCCAACGGTTGGAACGCCGGGCACACCCGACGATCCGGGCGATACCGGCGGCACGGATGATCCGGCTCAGCCGGAAGATCCTGTGACACCCGAAGATCCTCCTGCGCCCGACGATCCCGGGCACATTAGTGATCCCGTCGCGCCTGACGCGATCGAAGGCACTGATAACAATGATCGTCTGCGTGGAACGGACGACGCCGATGTTATTGCCGGTCTTGGTGGCAATGATGTCATTCGTGGTCGCTCAGGTGACGACACCATTGACGGCGGTGACGGCAATGACCGTCTTATCGGCGGTGAAGGCGCCGATGAAATGACCGGTGGCTCGGGTAACGATATCTATCATATCGAGGATGCCGGCGATGTGGTTATTGAAGACGCAGATGATGGTGAAGACCGAGTTATCTCAACCGTCTCTTTCACACTTCCGGAAGACGTCGAAACTCTGATTTTCCACCGAGACGCCGGAGACACCGATGGTATCGGCAATGCGTCAAACAACATAATCGTCGGGTCGGATGGTGCGAACGTCTTGTCCGGTGAGGAAGGCGACGATCGTTTGCTGGGCCGTGACGGAGACGACAGTTTGTCTGGCGGCGAAGGCGATGATCGATTGTTCGGTGGCCTGGGTGACGATTGGCTCGCCGGCGGTGAGGGCTTTGACATTTTGGGCGGTGGCGATGGTATCGATCGTTTCGTTTTCGAAGCCGCAGGTGCCGACACTGCGGACAGAATCCGGGATTTCGAACAAGATGTCGATATCGTGGTGATAAACGGGACTTTGGCGACTGCCCTCGCCGGGCTTGAAATCGTCGACGTCTTTATCACCGGCGCAGAAGCAGCGACTGTCGAGCAGCGCTTGGTCTATGATCAGGATCGGGGCCATTTCCTCTTTGATGCAGACGGTTCGGGCACCGGAGATGCAGAGTTAATCGCCAAGTTTGGTCGCGGAACAGGACTAGGTGTCGACTTCATCGAGTTCGGATGAACTAGAATGCGGGGGCGGCTGATTAATGGCCGCCCCATCGCACTAACTACGGTCAAACAGGATGGAACGGTTTGCACGCGGTGAAAGCAACTGGATCAGCCGACATGCGCCATTGCCGGACCAGCCACTATCGCAGCTGTCCCTATAATGATTTCTGCCTACGGAGCCTTTGGTTCGTACACAAAATTCCTCCGGAAATTAATTAGGCGTCTCGATAAACGGCGTAGCACTTACTCAGCCCGCGCGGCCTGAATACAATACGCAGTTGACCGCGGTTGAAGAATTTCTTCGCAACTCAAAATAGTATATGACAGTGTTGTGACAGTTTAGTAACGGGGGTTTCACTGCGGCAATAGCCGCTTCTCGGCAGGTTGGCTGATGTCTGCATCTTTGGTTCTCCTCAATCTTCTTGGTGCAGTGGCGCTGCTGCTGTGGGGCCTTCGCATGGTGCGCACTGCCGCCGAGCGTGCACTGGGTGCGGACCTAGACAGACATTTGCGGCGGATCGCCGGTCATCGGCTCAGGGCCTTTATCTTCGGCGGCCTCGGCGCCGCAACGTTGCAATCGTCAACGGCGCTTGTTCTCTTGGGGGCTGGCTTTGTCGCCAAGGCACGATTGACATTGGCGGCAGGACTGGCGCTTGCATTAGGGGCCGATGTTGGCACGGCGCTGGCTGCACAGATCCTCAGCCTGGACATCACCGCTGCTATTCCCGCGCTCTTGCTGGCGGGTTATGTCCTGTTCCAATCAAGCGCGTCCAAACGCATGCGCAATGGCGGCAGGGCATGCATCGGTCTTGGATTGATGCTGACGGCGCTGACAATGATTGTCGGTGTTTCTGGATCTCTCCAGGAATCAGAAACAATACCGTTGGTGATTGCGGCGTTGTCGGACGAGCCAACACTTTCAATCCTTATCGCGGCCATCCTGACATGGGTCGCGCATTCAAGCCTTGCGGTCGTACTCATGATCGCAGCGCTGACACTAGCCGGTGTTATCGGTGGACCCGCGGCACTTTACCTTTTGCTAGGCGCCAATCTGGGTGCAGCGCTTCCGGCTTTGTCTGCAACGATGGCCGAGCCAATGGCCGGACGGCGGGTGCCCATTGGCAATCTCTGCTTTCGTGGGCTTGGGGTGCTCTGCCTGGTCTGGGTCGTCCCAGCGTTTTATGCCTGGTTGAACGGCTATGGGCTGACGGATCAGAAGATCGTCGTTTTGGGCCATCTGGCTTTCAACCTGGCACTCGCCATCGTGGGGTTACCATTTGTCGGCATAGTGGCAGGCGTACTGGAAAAATTCCTGCCCAGCTTACCAAACCTTGAAAGACCCAGGGCGGCGCCACGCCACCTTCACGAAGAAGCATTATGCGAACCCGCACGGGCACTTGGGAACGCGCGCCGAGAGGCGCTTCGATTGGCTGATTTCGTGCAAGAAATGCTGGATGACAGCCACGACGCTCTAAGCCCCGAGGCACCCGTCGAACGCTTAACTGCCATCGGAATGATTGAGGATGAAGTTGATAGCCTGAACAACGCCATCAAGTTCTACGTCACCGAGATCACCCGGACAGAACTGAGCCGCGACGAAAGCCGCCAGGCCCATAGTGTGATTTCGTTTTCAACGAACATGGAGCACATCGGCGATATCGTGGATCGAAACATTCGCCGATTGGCAGACCGGAAACGAAAGTCAAATCTGACGTTCTCGGAAGAAGGCGCCGCCGAAATTGACGAGATCTACGATCATGTGCGCGAGTCAATGCAACTGGCTGTGTCGGCCTTCATGGCAGATGATGAAGCGATTGCCGAACAGTTGATTGCCCGAAAACGTAACTTCCGCGACGAGGAGCAGGCCGCAAATCAACAGCACCTGGAACGCCTGCGCGAGGGCAATGCGGCGTCGATAGACACGTCATCCATCCACCTTGATCTGCTCCGCGATCTGAAGCGCATCCATTCGCATCTGACATCGATCGCTTATACGATCACGGATCGTCAGCCGGTACAGCTTCAGGACAGCGCTTGACACGGCTTAGAAGACGCCCCCACACCTAATTGTATATTCAACAGAGCGCGGCTGGCGATCACGAGCAAACGCTACCATCAGAATGCTAATCGACGCGAACAGCGATCCGCGTGCTATTTGTGAACCGGCGGCACCAGGAATGGTGAAAGCTTGTTCTTGACTGCGAAGAGGTCACGACAGACTTTTGCAAAACTCTGGACCAACCGCGTTGTTCGGTATTGGTTGGCGAACGCTAATCCGTACCGCGGCGGAGCTATGGTCGCTCTGACCGGCAGATAAGCCAGCCTATCGCCAGAGTACGTCCGTTCATTCATAGGCCGCATGATAAGGATCGAATATCCTTCGCCAGCACCGACAAGGCTTCTGACCATTTCATAGCTTTTGACCTGATGTCGAATCTTCGGTCTGAGATTGTGCTGGATGAACAATGAATGGAAGTATTGCTGCGTGATCGGCAGGTCAAAGGCGATCATGTCCCTTTTTGCCAGATCCGATAGGCTTGCGGACGAGAACCGCGCCAACGGATCGTCAGCAGAGAGCAGCGCGTACGGGTAGGCCTCTGCCAGTGGTTCGAACTCTACTGCAGGAATTGGATACATATCGTAGGTCAACGCGACCTCGATCACGCCTGCCGTTAGCAAGCGGTTGATCTCGTCAATGTCACCTTCATGCAGCTTGATGCGAATGCTGGGAGACTGCTGCTTCAACCGCTGCAATACCATCGGTACGACGAATGGTGCCGTCGGGGTGAAACATCCGACTTCTACCGTTCCACTCTGAGTGTCTTTCAAATCACGCGCATCATCATCAAAATCGCCGGCGACTTCCAACAAGTGCCTGGCGTTGGCGACAAATCGACGACCGACGGCCGTCAGCGCAATCTTGTGCGGCCGCTCGCGGACAAACAGGCTGAGGTCATAGTCCGCCTCGATATTGCGGAGCGCCGTGCTGATGGCAGGCTGTGATACGCCCAATTGATCCGCTGCAGCCGTGACGCTGCCATTTTCGGCTACGGCCAAAAGATACGATAGATGCCTCAGTGACGCTGCCATGTCGACCCTTGGAAAACGCGTAATCATCATAAATTTTCTAAATATTAAATCAAATAATTATCTATTTCATGGATATGCCATCAAAACGTTATCGTGGCCTCGTAGACTCGGATGCCAATGCGGATGCGCACGGATGGGGGGCGGAGTTCTACCGACCTAACCGCCTTCCCCCGGCAATCCGCTGGTGCGGGCGAAGGACGGGCCGATGGCGACCAATCAGGAATTCGAGCAACGCCGCGATAACAGTATCGCCCGGGCGATTGCCTATTCCGCCACGTTTACCGCGGCACGTGCCGAAGGCGCCGAGGTCTGGGACGTCGAGGGCCGGCGCTATATCGACTTCTGTGGCGGAATCGGATGTCAGAACACCGGCCACCGCCATCCACGGGTCATTGCTGCGATTGAAGAACAGCTTAAGACGCTGACGCACACTTGCTTTCAAATCTCTCCCTATGCAAGCTACATCGCGCTGGCGGAACGATTGAACAAGCTTTGCCCGGGGGATTTCGCGAAGAAGTCACTGTTCTTCTCTGCCGGTGGCGAGGCGGTCGAAAATGCCATCAAGATTGCCCGCTGCCATACCGGTCGGGCCGGATTGATCACCTTCACAAACGGCTACCACGGACGGTCCTATATGGGCATGGCGCTGAGCGCCCGGCGGGTGCCCTTCAAGCAAGGGTTCGCGCCATTCCCCTCTGAAATACATCGCCTTCCGTTTGTCGATGACTACCACGGCGTGACGCTGGACGACACCAAACACGCCTTCGAGATGCTGTTCCGCAGCGACGCTGGCCCAGAAGACATCGCCGCGATGTTTATCGAGCCGGTCCAGGGTGAAGGTGGCTACAATATCGCTGACGCGGACTTTCTGCGCTACCTGCGCGGGCTATGTGACGACCACGGCATAGTCCTTGTCGCCGATGAGATTCAGAGCGGGTTCGGACGCACTGTCAAGATGTTCGGCATGGAGCATTTCGATGTTCCCGCTGATCTGACTTGCGTAGGCAAGAGTATGGGAGGCGGTCTGCCGCTGTCCGGGATCGTAGGGCGTGCGGATATCATTGATACCGTGCAACCCGGCGGCCTGGGCGGCACGTTCGGCGGCAATCCCCTGGCTTGCGCCGCCGCCTTGGCTCTGATGGACGTAATACAGGACGAGGATCTGCTGGATAAAGGTCTGGCCATGGGCGCGCATATGGATGCGCGGCTGAAGCAGATCGCGGCTAAGAACTCCATCGACTTTATCGGCGACGTGCGGGCGTTGGGTTGCATGAATGCGATCGAGATCGTGTCGGATCGCGATGCGCGTGCGCCTGATGGTGACCTTTGTTCTCGGATCATCCAACTGGCCTTGGCGGAAGGCGTGGTATTGGTCAGCGCCGGTCCGACCCGGAATGTGATCCGTTTCCTGCCACCGTTGAACACGCCTTTAGGAATGGTGGACGAGGGCCTCGATATGCTCGAATCTGCCCTGGACAAAGCCGCAGAAGAGCGCGCTGCATGAGAATGCGCGCCGCAGTTCTACGAGAGACCGGAAAACCGTTTCCGTTTGCTGACTCGTCGCCTCTCTGCATAGAGCAGGTCGAGCTTGATCCCCCCGGCAAGGGTGAAGTTCTGATCGCCATCAGAGCGGTGGGACTCTGCCATTCCGATCTGGTTGCGATTACCGGCGAACGCGCGCGCCCGACCCCAATTGTTATCGGGCACGAGGCTGCCGGAGTGATAGTAGAACTGGGCCCGGAAGTCAGTGGATGCGAAGTGGGCGACCACGTGGTTCCCTCTTATGTATCTAGCTGCGGACATTGCGAGATGTGTCGCGAAGGACGGCCGGCGCTATGCATTCCCGCGACCAAGGCAAACGTTGCGGGTACGATGCTGGATGGCACGACCCGATTGCACAAAGACGGGAAACGGATCAATCACCACTCGGGCATTGCGGGCTTCGCAGAATTCGCCGTCGTGTCGCAAAACGCACTTGTGAAGATCGACAAGTCGATGCCCTTCGAACATGCGGCCCTCTTCGGCTGTGGAGTGGTCACCGGGGTTGGGTCGGTGGTTAACACGGGCTGCGTGCGGGCAGGACAATCCGTTGCGGTGGTGGGCCTGGGCGGCGTTGGGCTCAGCGCCCTGCTTGCCGCACGGGCAAGTGGTGCAAGCAAGGTGATCGCGGTCGATATCAACGCCGATAAGCTGGCCAAGGCGAAAGAGATGGGGGCGGACGAAGGCTTCAATCCCGCCGAAGGCGGCGCTATCGAAGCGCTGCGCAATGCCACCGGCGGCGGCGTCGATCTAGCGGTGGAAACTGCGGGGTCTCCCCGTGCGTTAGAGACAGCCTACACAATCACCCGGCGCGGCGGAACAACCGTAGGCGCCGGGATGCCTGGACCCGAAGCGTCTATGCCCCTGTCTCATCTTTCGTTGGTCGGGGAAGAACGGACCCTCAAGGGCAGCTATATGGGTGGTTGCGTGCCGTCCCGCGACATTCCCCGCTATATGGACTTGTTCCGCCGCGGGCTGCTGCCGGTAGACAAGCTGATGTCGCGCACCATTGGACTGGACGACCTAAACGCGGCGTTCGACCGTCTGCATCACGGCGCAACGATCCGCGAGGTGCTGGTGCCATGACTTTCGGTACGCAGGCCAAGGTTGAGTACCGCTTTTCGGCCAACACGGCTTATCTGTGGAAGGAATTGCCTTTCCTTGACCGCATCCGCAAGGCGGCAAGTCATGACTTCGACGGTGTCGAGTTTCACGACGAAGCGCAAAAGACCGACCGGGCGGCCTTGAAGGACGTTTTGGCGGAAACCGGATTGCCTGTGTACGGCGTCAATGTGCGCATGGAAGAAACCTTCGGCAGTGCTGCGAAGCCCGGTGCCGGCTATCAGGCGAAGAGAGATGTAGATCATGCCGCCGAGATCGCGACCGATATAGGGGCAGGTTCGATCCATGTGCTTGCGGGCATTGCCTCGGGTCCAGACGCGCACACGGCATATCTGAAAACGCTGCGCTATGCTTTGGCAAGTACCGATCAGACAATCCTGATCGAACCGGTGTGTCAGGAGCAGCTACCCGGTTTCTTCCTGCGGACGATCGACCAGGCAGCGGATGTTTTGGAAGAGATCGCACACCCTCGCCTAAAGATCTTGTTCGATTGCTATCACATCCACCGCGAAAGCGGGGATGTGCCAGGCAAGTTTGCAGCCCATGCGGGAAACATCGGCCATATCCAGATCGCCGCTGCCGAGGGCCGCGCGGAACCTGTGATGGGGCTATTGGACTATCAGACACTGCTGCCGCTATTCCGGACGCATGGCTTCTGTGGCCCAATTGGATGCGAGTACCGACCGAGAAGAACCGCCGAGGAAGGACTTTCCTGGATGGATGTCTTCAAGACGGACCAGTTGGAGGTGGGTGCATGACCAGGATCGAAGACTATCCTTTCCCGGCAGGCCTGCACTTGCTAAAACAGTGGCAGGCCGGAGATGCCGCAGCAAAGCATGACCTGAAAGGATTCTTCGACGCCGCGATTGCCGGTGATTTCGACAGGAACTTCGCCGAACTGGCACCGGCGGACGAGATACACTCCACTGCCTCGGTTCACATGCTAACCCTGGCGGTTCTGCACGACCTCTACGGCATCGAATCCCGCGAATATTACAACACCGATCCCTACCGCTATGTCCGAGCCAATTTGGCGGTCAGCCGCCTGATGGGCTTCAAAAAGTTCTACATGACCTGGGCTCTTTATGCGTTTTCGTGCGAGCCGCTGGGTCAGAAGATGATGTATCCGGACAAGTTTCCGCCAGGTTCTGATCCCGATGTCACCTTGATCAACCAGGAAACTTGGCAGGATCTGACGACGCCGGATTTCTCGAAGGGCGTGCCTGCGGCCATCGACGGTATCCTGCGGGTGACCCAAGAGCTGACCGGCGTCCCGCCACTGCTGCAAATCTCTGCGCCTTATAGCCTCGCCGCCGATATCTATGGACAGGAACCGCTGCTGGACGATGTCGTGAATGATTCCAGCCGGGTCAATGCCCTGTTGAACCATCTTGGCGATGAGGTGCTGGGCCCTTGGATGGACCACCATATGGAGCTCTTTCCCGATGGTTGGGTCGAACTTTCAGATGCCTCTGGATCGCCTTTCTTCATCGGGCCGGAAAACTGCAAGAATATGTCGATCCGGTCGATCCGGCATATGCTGCGGGACAAGCCCTATGCTGATCGTGTTTTCGATAACAACTACCGTGGAGACTTCGTGGCCGAGGTGAAGGCGAAGGGCCGAGGTGGCCGTCGCCGCGGTGGCGGTAGTGACACGCCGGACCGGGGGAACCTGCTGCAACTGACCGAAGCGAAGGTCGGCGTAAATCCCGTGTTCATCATGCGGCTTGAAGCGGACAAGATCGACATCTCGTTCTACGAAGAACAGGCGATCGAGCGGAACCTGCCGCTGACCTCTGGAATAGGCTCGCCCCAGATCGACCGCAACAGCATCGAAGACTTGGACGCGGCCTTGACGGAGATCTCGGAACAAACCCGATCCCATGTCGCCGCGATCAAACGTGTTTGCGAGACCATTGACCTGCCCGCAGACAATCACGTGGGTCAACCCTGGCCCAGCCACATCTACTTCGAGGACATCAACGGGCAATCGTCCTTCGAAATGGTCGAGGCCATTTTGGAAGAAGTCCGACTGGGCGGCACTTTCAAGCGACGCAACATTCAGGAGGCAAACCGTGAGAGGAGGCATGGATAGTTGATCTGAACTGAACAATCGTTCAGCTTTAGTGATTATGTTGGATCAAACCGCAGCCCTACGCTGCAGGAAAAATAACGAGCCAAGCTCGATAAACTGGGAGGAAAGAACCATGAAATCCAAGTTTCTTACCGTACTTTCGGGAATTGGATTGGCGGCAACTCTGTCGCTTATTCCGCTGAATAGCGGACATGCTGATGAAAAGTTCACGCTGAAAACCCCGACGGCGTTCAAGACTGATCTGCCGGTGACGGGAACGTCGGTGACCTATTTCGCCAACCTGTTGAAGGACATCTCGGGCGGTACGATCCGGATCAAAACGTTCGAGCCGGGTGAGCTGATCCCGGCCTTTGAAATTCACAAGTCGGTCTCGGATGGACAGGTCCAGGCCGGGTACACGTGCTCGGCCTACCTGGGCGGGTCGCTGAAGGAATCCATTCCATTCTGCACCTTCCCATTTTCACCTCATCCAGAGGTCTACATGGCGTGGCTCTACCAGGGCAACGGCATGAAGCTGTACCAAAAGATGTATGACGATGCGGGATATAATCTGAAGGTCTTCCCGGTCGCCATCTACTCATCTGAAGGCGCGGGCTGGTTTACCAAGAAGATCCAGAAGCCAGAGGACTGGGAAGGCGTGAAGATCCGCATTGGTGGGTTGCGGCGCCGACCTTGAAGAAGCTGGGCGCGGTGCCGACGCTGATTCCGTTCGGTGAAATCTTCCCTGGCCTGGAAAAAGGCGTGATCGACGCGGCTGAAATGGGCCTGCCCGCAAACGATCTACGCGCTGGTCTCTATAAGGTCGCGAAGTTCTACCATATGCCATCCTGGCATCAGCCGACGACTTTGTTGGAGTTTGTGATCAACAAGGACATCTGGAATGAAATGTCAGATGCCCAGCGCGCTCAGATAGAAGCTGCCTCGCGGGCAGCAAATGTCTGGTCGATGACCAACGCTGCCGCGACCCAGAATGCTGCGATTGAAGAACTTCAGTCAAAGGGTGTCGAGATCGTGAAGTTTGACACCGAAATGATCGCGACGATGCGCGCAGCTTTCAACGAAGTGATGGAAGAACAGAAAGCCGAGCACCCCAACGTCAAGGCAGTCATGGATGACTTTGCTGAGTTCATGGCAGACTACAAGAAGTGGGAAAGCATTGGCATGATCCGCCGCGACGAGACGATGTTCGACTAGGTTTCTCCCTGAGGGTTTGACGACCCCCTGCCCGGTCCTGCTTCGCGGGGCCGGGTTTCTCTCTGCAAAACCTTGGTGTCCGCAGGAGGGATTCCGATGACTGCACGGATCGAAGAGATCATCCGCAGAATTGGGCAGGCCGCCAGTTGGGTTTGTCTGGTTCTGGTCGCAATCGTCTGCGCGTCGGTCATCCTGCGCTATGCCTTTGGAATTTCCAGCCTCGCGTTCGATGAACTGCAGTGGCACATTTACTCGGCCTCGTTCCTGCTCGGATTTTCCTATGCCACCGTCGAACGAACCCATGTTCGCAACGATATCCTCTTCAACAAATTCTCACCGATCTGGCAAAAGCGGATCGACTTTTTCTCACATCTTTTCTTGGTAGTACCGTTCGCGCTCATCGTCATCTATCATTCCTGGGACTTCGTGTTGTGGTCGTGGAAACAGAATGAAGGATCGATCGATCCCGGCGGATTGTCAGACCGCTGGATTATTAAGTCCTTCCTGCTGATCGGATTTTTTCTCTTCGCCACTGCCTGCCTCACCCGCAGCATTGACCTCTTCCGAGAGATCCGGGCGCTGAAGCGGGAGCGCGCTTGATGGTTGTCGAGACTATCCTGCTGATCGCCATGTTCGTCGTCTTTGCCGGCATGCTGCTGGTCGGCGTACAAGTGTCCTATGCTCTGTTCGGTACAGCCGTCATTTTCACGGCGGTGGCCATCTTTGCAGACGAGCATCTGGACACAGCCACAGGTCTGGACTTTGATTTCTTTGGCCTGGTGATCAAACGCATCTACGCGATCATGACCAACTGGATTTTGATCGCCGGGACACTGTTCATATTTATGGGGCATATGCTGGACAAATCCGGCATTGCCGAGCGATTGCTGCATTCCATGCAAGAGCTTTTCGGGGGTGTGCGCGGCGGTATGGCCGTGACGGTCGCGCTGATCGGCACACTGCTGGCGGCGTCGACTGGCATCATCGGAGCCTCCGTCGTGCTGCTGGCGGTGCTGTCGATTCCAGTCATGGTCAAGCAGGGTTATTCAAAGGAACTGGCCACGGGAACTGTAGCCGCCTCGGGTTGCCTGGGCATTGTCATTCCGCCCTCGATCATGCTGGTTTTCATGGCAGATCAAATTGGCCTGCCTGCGGGCGATCTTTTCGTGGGCGCCGTGTTTCCGGGCTTGATCCTCTCAGGCCTCTATGTCGTGTACATCCTGGGATATGCCTATGCCCGCCCCTCCGCCGCCCCGCTGGCTCCGGATCGCAAACCGGTATCGCTGGCCACATTCGGACGGGTTCTGATCGACGTGGTGCCGATTTTGGTCTTGATGTTCCTGGTGCTGGGTTCAATCATCGCGGGCATCGCCACAGTAACCGAGGCCGCTGGTGTCGGCGCATTGGCGGCACTGCTGCTGACGGTGATTTACCGCAAAATGAGCATCCCAACCTTGCGCGATGCGCTCTATTCGACGTTCAACACGATGGGCTACATCTTCGCCATCATTGTCGGCGCAACTGTTTTCGCCTTTGTGGTGCGCGGCCTGGGCGGGGACGAGATCATCGAGGAAGCCCTGGAAAGCCTGCCCTTCGGGCCGACCGCCATCATCCTATTGATGCTGTTCGTTGTGTTCCTGCTGGGCTTCTTCCTGGACTGGATTGAGATCACCTTCATCATCCTGCCCCTGATCGCGCCTGTCATCGGATCAATGGACCTGGCCATTGATGGCTATGGCGTTGTCGACAAGCCGGTTTTGGTCTGGTTCGTGATCCTTGTTGCAGTGACATTGCAAACATCATTCCTCACGCCACCCGTGGGTTATGCGCTGTTCTATGTGAAAGGTGTCTGCCCACCCGATGTCACCATGGCCCATATTATCACGGCGTTATTCCCTTCGTGGTCCTGCAGATGATCGCCGTGTTGATCGTGTTTCTGATGCCGTCCCTGGCAACGTGGCTGCCAGCCTACGTTTACGGTTGAGATCAAGCTATTGCCCGTTGGAGCAGATCCTAAAAATGTCTTGTGCCGTCGACATACCTAAGGTCATCTATCTGCCTGGATTATTCAGCTGAGCGAAATAATGATCTCTCTGGACGACATCCGCGCCTTCGTGATGGTGGCTAAGCATGAAAGCTTCGTCGCGGCTGCGGATGAGCTTTGCATCACGCCGCCAGCGCTATCCCGTCGGATCAAAAAGCTGGAGGAATTCTGCGGCGACAGGCTTTTTGACCGCACAACACAAATGGTGGCAATTACAGGATCGGGCAGTGTTTTGCTGGAACGCGCCGAGACGATCATTCGCGATTTCGAAGGTTTCCGAGACTTCGCTGGCCGGTTTGCCAGTGAAAATGCCGTAAAGATCCGCTTTGCCAGCATGTGGAGCGCAGCGGGGGCGATTGTTCCGAAGCTCATCCGCGACTATGCGCGCACGCACCCCGACGCCGAGTTCGCAGTTCAGGATGCCAGCGCAGACACGGTTAACCGACTGGTAAGAGAAAGAACAGTCGACTTCGGCATCTCTCAACGTCCCAGGTTGGACGAAGGTTTAGAGTTTGCACCGCTCTGCACCGACCCAATTGTGTTAGCCTGCCCACCAGGGCATCGCGAATATGAAAGTGACCACGTCGAATGGGCGCAGTTAAGTGTCGATCCGCTGAGCCGGATCGACTGGGGCGTTATGCGATCTATCGATGTCGGCACCCTGCACGAAGAGATCAGCGGCCTGCCCATAAACATTCCCGACGGCGCACCGATTGCACATCTCGCGACCCAATTGGGGTTTCTGGAGGCGCACCTGACCGCAATGGTCATTCCTATGCTAGGCGCGTGCCTAAGTCGCGCAGGCGAAGTCCGGTGCGTTCCGATCGAGCAACCGGTTCTGACACGAGAGATCGGCATTGTGACGCTTCCAAAGGGTTCATTGCCAAGGTCAGTGTCGGCCTTCCGAGATCATGTGGTGCAAACCTTCGCCACTCAGTATGACGCGGCGGTCCAGCGCTTTGATCGTGAGAAAACACAACCGCACGTTCGGCGGCTGTGAATCCAGTTTTCATAATTCTGCACTTTTATTCAATTTAATCGTCTGCAGGCGCAGGTAGTTTCACCTGGGCAATGATCGTCGCGGGCATGCCGGGGTGATCCGCGAAGGGGCAGAAATGACTGAATATACAAGTTATGATCTTGTCGATTGGGGCGCCCCGATGGAACGCCGCAGGCAGAAGATGCCGGAACCAACGGGCCCCGAAGTTCTGTTACGCGTAACTGCTGCCGGCGTTTGCCATTCTGATCTGCATATTCGCAAAGGATACATGGACCTCGGTGAACTGGGGAAACTGACCTTTGCCGAACGTGGTGCGAAGCTGCCCATGACGTTTGGGCACGAAGTCGCCGGAATTGTCGAGGCGTTGGGTCCTAAAGCCGAAGGTGTTGAAATCGGCCAACAGGTGCTTGTCTTTCCCTGGATTGGTTGCGGTGATTGCGAGGCTTGCCAAGAGGATCGCGAAAGCGACTGCCTGTCACCGAACTATGTCGGTCTGCGCCAGAAAGGGGGCTTCGCTTCCCATTGCATTATCAGCGATGCAAAATTCCTGATCGATATTACCGGCCTGGACGCAGCGGATATGGTTCCGCATGCATGCTCGGGCCTTACTGTGTTCAACGCATTGGAAAAGGTTGGGTCAATGCGCCCGGGGGAATGGCTGGCCATCTTGGGTGTTGGAGGCCTCGGCCTAAACGCGGTCACGATCGCCTCAGCCATGGGGTTCCAGAACATTGTGGGCGTCGACATCGATGATGCAAAGCTCGACGCCGCCCACGATATGGGTGCGACAGCGGTTCTGAACAGCCGCCAAGACGGCGCCGTCGAGGAACTAAAGCGCCTGACGGATAGCAAGTTGATGGGGCAGTCGATACGTTCGGCAGCGAGGCAACCGCCAAACTGGCGATCAATAGCTTTTCCAAAGGCGCACGCTACCTCGTCGTGGGACAGCATGGCGGAGACTTCAAGATGCCTCAGGTCTGGCTGCCGCAGCGAGCGATGACTGTGCGCGGCAGCCATGTTGGCGACAGCCCTCAACTTCGCAAGATCATCAACATGGTGCGTTCCGGCAAACTGAAACAGATGCCCATCGACCGCCGCCCGCTATCGGAAATCAACCGGGCTATGGACGATTTGGAAGAAGGTAACGTCACCGGCCGGATCGTGCTGGAGCCCGATCAAACTTGAAGATCTCGCTATTGGCCTGACCCTCGGTATGGCGCACAACAGTTCCGACTTGGCCTTGCAGACGTCTGCACAGGAGGTAGTCTGATTGCGTTGGCCTGCAGCTTAGCATGTAACGAATCCATCGCATCGCTACGCGGAAGAACATAGTGGTGACCAAACGAGTCGCGTTGTTCGTAGGGGCATCTTTGGAGAGTGACGTGCAGCCTCGAGCAGACATTCGAACTCCACGCGATATGCGCCAAATCCGGTTGTGAACCGCAAGCCTCGGTGAAGACGCTCGCGATATTGGCATCACATGACGGCAAATTGCCACGACCGCTCTAGATTTTACTAAAAGTCATTCTACGATGATCTTTGCCACGCGCCGTACCGGTTTGCCAGCTTTAGTAAAAAGTGAAACGTGAAGCTGAGCTCTCGCGATGCCGAAAGACCAAATCACCAGTGCACTCCAGGATCTCCATGCCTGTTTCCTAAGGGAAATGCCGAGGTTAAAGCGTCAACTGACGTTCAGGACTGGTTCGATCGACACGGCTGAAGATTTGCTTCACGATCTATGGCTCAGGCTCCGCAGACAATCGAAAAACGTTGTCGAGAACCCGCGGGCCTATCTGTCTCGCATCGCTGATAACCTGGCGATTGATGAGGCGCGATTCAGGGCCAGGCGACAGGGCTCGACCGACGTGAATACGCTTCGCGATCTGCCGGATGACAGGTCATCTACAGAACAGGCTATAATAGCTCGGGATAAAATGCGTCGGGTTGCTGCTGCACTTTCAGATATGCCAGAGCGGCGCCGTGTAATATTCTTGGCGGCACGTTTGTCAGGCGAGCGATATGCCAGCATTGCCGATCGATTTGGTATTTCCACGCGCACTGTTGAAAACGAAGTGCGCCGAGCACTTGACCACTTCGCTGCCACACTGGATGACTATCCTGATTAACATATTGCGGTTTTCATCTATGCTGACAGCGCAATCATTGCAGTTCACGAGTTCGATACGCGATCATGGACCATCAGCGTAGGGCAGATGCCGAAGCGCGGGCTTGGGTAGCGCGGCTGAAGAATGGGGATGTAACGCCTGAAGAGACCGAAGCGTTTCAGGCGTGGCGCGATCAATCTCTTGTCCATGAACGCGCCGCCAGGCAAGCCTTCGAGCTATGGGAAATTGCAGGGCATGTCGCTGAAAAGCAGATTGTGCGGTCGTCTTCGCGTCGGAGCTTCCTGAAGGGCGGCGCTGTACTGGCGGCATCTGCAGGCGCCTATCAAGGGGCGGCAGTTCTTGGATACGCACCGACCTTTGAAGCGCTTCTGGCAGACCAGGCTGCCCCGGTGGGCCGTCCACAACCTCTCGACTTTGCCGAGGTCCAAGGAACCATTGATGGGGCTTCGGCAGTCCGCCTCAATCAGCCAGGCAGGCTGAAATTGCTGGACGGCGCTGTGCTAGTCCGTCGCGAAATCGCAGGTGAAGGCGGACCTCTTCTGTTGGAGGCAGGTGAATTACAAGCATCCCTTGCCAATGGGGCGTGTGAGCTTCGGTTTGGATACTTTGGACCGGAAATCGGATGTACATCTGGCGAGGTGCACATTGTCGAACCCACCAAAATCGTGCTTCGGCCGGGTGGCGTAGTCTCCGCACGCTCAGATGGTGGGATCTCTCAAGCAACCCGGAACATCGATGAAATCGCCAGTTGGCGGTTGGGCGTTCTAGCACTGAGCCGTCGCCGGCTGGGCGATGCCGTCACCGATCTCAACCGGCACCGAACCGGCAAAATCGTCTTCGCGCGTGCTCAGATGGCGATGCGCGAAGTCAGTGGTGTTTTCCAGTTGAACCGACCCGATGAGGCGCTCTCTCACCTTGTCGAAGGCTTAAGCCTTAACCGACGGGACATTCCCGGGCGGATCGTTCTGCTGTCCTAAAAAAATACGCCTGGGCTTTCGGCGTTGTCGTTCTCAGACGTCTTCTCATTAAGGAAACTTGTTTGCCGGGTGCTTGATCGCCTCCGGTGGGGGGATCAAAACATGAGAAGATCAGCCAATCCGATCGGAATTCTGCGCGCTGGAACCTTTGTTTCAGCACTCGCCATTTCAGGTCTAGGGGCAACAGGGACCCATGCGCAAGAGATCAGCTACGCTATCCCTGCAACGTCGCTAGAACAGGCATTAAAGCGGTTCGCAACATCCAGTGGCGTGCAACTCATCTATGATGGTGCCATCGTGGCAGGGGTTCAAAGCTCCGGCACTTCTGGCACGATCACCCGGGAAGAAGCTCTTTCGCAGTTGCTTGCCGGAACTGGGCTATCGTACCGGTTTACCGGTCAAAATGCGGTCATCATCGAACGCGCCGTCGAAACCTCGCTCTCCAATGACGAACTCTTTGGCGACGATATCGTCGTCACGGCGCGTCGCAATGAAGAGCTTCTATCTGAAATCCCCTCCAGCGTATTCGTCTTTACAGGCGAAGAGGTCGAAAAATCGAACGTCACTGATATCAACAGCGCCTCGTTACTGACCCCAAACCTGAACTTCGTGGCCGGGGACAACCCGGGCCGCGTCTTCTTCTCGATCCGCGGGATCAGCGATCTGAACGGTGTTTCAACCGGTCCGACAATCGGCTTTTTCCAGGATGGAATCTTACAGAACAACACAGGCCAGGTCATCAACATCAATCGACGCTTGATCGATGTTGAACGGGTCGAGGTTCTGTACGGACCGCAAGGGACCGCCTTTGGCCGTGGCACGGTCGGCGGTGCGGTGAATGTGGTCACCAAAGAACCGACTGACGAATTCGAGGCCATTCTGACAACAGAGTTCGGCAGCGACTTCGATTTCACCGGCGAAGCTATTCTCAATCTGCCGCTGACGGATCAGCTTGCCGTCAGGGGCGTTCTCTATGGTACAAAGTCTGATGGCTTTATCGATGCATTCTTCGGTGATCTCGAAGATGAGAATTTCGGAGGCCGCGTTAGCCTAAGATTCGAGCCGACAGATCGCCTGTCGTTCAATGCGACGGCTCAGTTTGATCGAACGGCCGTCACCGCGCCTAGTTTCGTACCTGAGCAAAGCGCCCTGGACGGAGATCCGGTCTCGCTGATCGGGACTTTCGACGACTTATCAACCGAGCGTCTTAATCTGCGGGGCGAGTTCGCATATGAGGCTGACTTTGGGACATTCACATCGACGACGGGATATAGCTATACGGAGTTCTTTGGTGACGAGGATTTCGATCTGACGCAGCCGAACAATACTGTGATCGGTCGAGATACAACTGAAAGATCATTTTCTCAGGAGATCCGCTTCGAGAGCAAGGAGTTCGAGCTTCCAGATAATTTTGGCAGCATCACTGCCAATGCGGGTTTCATATACAATGACATCGCCGTGTCTTCCGAGACTGATTTCCAAGACAATGCGGTGGTTATACCTGGTTTGCCATTCACACTGGCTGGCAGCGTCTTATCGATGAATGATATCGACATCACCAATATCGGGGTTTTTGGCGACATCCGTTGGCGCCCGATTGATGAATTGGAATTGGCGGTCGGAGCGCGTTTCTCTCGCGACAGGGTCCAGGTTGATTCATCAAGCATCCCGGGAGGTGCGGCTCTATTTATCTTGGCTCCCGACATGTTTGTCGCAGAGGAGACTTTCTTTTCCGTGACCCCAAGCGCTTCCATTCTGTACGATTGGACTGACGACCTTTCGACCTATTTCAGCTTCTCTACCGGATTCCGGCCTGGTGGCTTTGTCGCGAATTTTTTCGGGCCGCCCATTCAGTTCGATGAAGAGCGCGCGCGCAATTTCGAAGGCGGTATAAAGTCTGAGTTCTTCGATGATCGTTTGACCCTGAATGCCAGCGGTTTTGCTTTGTTCTATGATGATATTCAGGTTCCTATCGCTGCTGTCTTCGGCGGTGGTATTGAAAATGCCGCATCCGCGCGCAGTATCGGTGCCGAAATCAGTATTGGCGCTGCACCTGTCCCTGGCCTCAATTTGCAGGCCAATCTTGGTCTCAGCTTCGCAAAATTCACTGATTTCACTCAGTCCGTATCCGGTGATCAAACCGGCACGCGATTACCGCGGGCGCCACGAACGTCGTTTTCATTCATCGGCGATTATGAATATCAAGGCGAATTGGCGTTCGGGCTCAGCCCATTTGGCCGGGTCGAATATTCCTATCGATCGGACTCGAGTGCTGGTGTTGGCGGCACGGCGGACCTGGGAGGCTTTGACATCACCAACTTGCGGGCCGGGCTGAGAGGCGATGATATCGAGATCACACTATTTGTAGAAAACGTCTTCAACGAAGCATATGTGACGGAAGCGTTCTTCTCCGCTGGAAATCCCGCTCCTCCCCCGGAATTCGCCGGTCAGCGTTTCGTCGTGCCAGGGCCGACGAGACGCTTTGGGGCGCAAGCAACGGTGCGCTTTTGATCTGCTTCCGTCTACCGACACCTAGATCGGGTCAGAAAGGATGTCCGAAAACACGAACTCTACTGACATTCGTCAAGTGGTAGGATCGGTTTGCACCCATCCTACCTTAGACCATCTCAACTTACGATGCACATCCGCTAACCCGTAAACCGGGATTGCTAGCCGCGCTTTCTGTGCCATGCGATGTTTACTGCCGCATGGACAGATCGCTGACCGGTTGGCCCGCGGCCGAATAAAGATCCATCAGCGTCAAGCCGGATCGTTGCAGCACGTAATCCTCAGGCTTGGGTAGATAGGTGCTAAACGTCCACAGAAACGGCATGTTCGCACCGCCTTCTCCGCGCGCAATCAGTCCGGCGGACGTGACCGTACCGCCCGCGCCCTTGATCAACTCGCGGACCGAGATGTCCCTTCCGTCCGAGGAAATAACCCGCGTGCCCAGGCGGATGCGCCCCTTGTCCCGCACCTTGATCGTCCCGTCAGGCGCCTGATCCCCAGTGATCGCCCAGACGAATTGATCGTCCTCCGAGTTCAAATCACAGCCCGTCGCGGCACGGACCTTGGTCCCGTCTTCGCGGACCATCGCGCCATCAGTGCGCAAGATATCGATGATGGGCACATGTTTGTCGGTATAGGGCCCGTCCCCGCACAGCGTGTGGTGCCCAGGTGTAACCATCAACCCATGCACGTCCAGGATGTGATCGACCTGATTCACGTGAACGGCCGTAACCTTGGCGGGTTTCAAATTGCCATCCTTGTCATAGGCGGTGACCATGTCACCTGGGTGGATGGATTCTATGCTACGCTCCAAGTCCCCACCAATTGCGACTTGAGTTCCTGCAAGGAAACACCTCGGTGGATTCACTTCACCAGTCCTGGGGTCGAAGATACCGATAACTTCTACCGTGCCCTCAGTTGTAATTATGAATCTCTCAAAAGCATTTATAATAACTGTCTCGCCGTTGCTCTGAATTATTGCGATAGAGCCAAAACCAGCGATGAACGCCGCACCATCGGATACAATACCCGAGCTGTCTGGCGTTATTATCGGACTTTCATTCGTGCTTCTTTCCAAATTAGCAGATGACACGTAGTATTCCGCTAGACTTAAACCGCCTCTGGTAAGTGACTTAAGAAGAAATTCTTGTCCAGTGTTGTGTGTTTGGCCATCAATTAGATTGATTGGACTCAACCCGGTATCACCAATTTTCTCACTCAAGAAAAAGTTATCGTTGGAGACGTAAGTAACACTTTGCCCTGCGTATTTCGTGAGTCCAACACTTAGCATACTCAATTCACCAGCATTCTTGACGCCGACCGGAAATCCAGGTGTCGGTTCCAAAATGATCCTACCTGCAGCTATGTTTGCATCAAGCCAAGCTTTCCGAAATGCCGAAAACTCATTTCGATGTGCGAACCTTGTGGCCTCACCATAGACGGTCGTCGTGATGACAGCAGTAGATCCTGGTACCAGCGCTATGTCGATCGCTGTTGGATTATAATTTACAGCCTCTTGACTCAAACTACTGAGAACGTCGTTATCGATGAAGTTAAAATCAGCCAAGGAATTTGCTCCCGTTACTTAACTATCCGAAAATCCGACGACCAAGGAGGACTTCTTTCCAAAATAAACTTGGCGATAATATCTGACTCTATACGATCAGCCATCACAGCGCTTATCACTGATCCACGTTCAGAGTTTTCAGGATCACAAAGCTTGGCAATCAAGCCGTGGTGTTCGCCAATTATATGGTCCGGTATGTCATCGCCTTCGCTACTGCCGTCCCGATAACTCTTCCAATAGCGAACAACTGCTTCTACAAGATCAGTATTCCCGATTGCTCTTTCAAGAATTTTTAAATACTCGTCTCGAGACACTAATATTTCATTTTTCTTTCTATCGGGTCCTGAGAAGAATTTATAACTTAGCGCTGGCTCCGTTAGGCTCATTCCTGGAACTGAATATGTCACGTCAATCATGAAACTAATGTCTCCATGAGGCTTTTTTTTCTTTTCAGCAGCATCTACAGCCGACCGACAGATTCTATAACGGAACCTATTGTAGTCTTGGCGACTCGTTAGATGCTGTCAAGCATTGCGAGGTTGAACAACATCGAAGCGCAGCAATGTCAGCGGCTTATCTCGAAGTTTTGGCGATGCGTTTCGATTCTCGATCGATTCGATTGGCTTGGTCTCATAGCTATTCGGATTGCCTCGAGCAAAATCCCGAAAATTGTGAGGGGCCGCTCGAAGAGCCAAGTTGTGAAAATTTCTGTCGATGGGAGATCTTTTCTTGCGGATCATCTAAAGTTCTCCGTGACACAAATGCTCCACACTCGAGGATGTCTTGGATTTATTCCCTCAACTCACATGATGCACATTCGCTAACCCGTAGACCGGGGTATCGATCCCCGCCTCGCGCGCTTTGATCTGTAGCGACAGAAACTGCGAATAGTGCCGGGACTGGTGCAGGTTGCCGCCGTGGAACCAGAGCGCGTCCTGCTGAGTTGGCTTCCACATGTTGCGTAGCTCGCCTTCCCAGGGTCCCGGGTCCTTTGTGGTATCTGATCCCAGACCCCAGCATTTTCCCACCTTATCGGCTACTTCCTGGCTGATGATCTTAGCGGCCCAGCCGTTCATCGAACCATAGCCGGTGGCGAAGACCACCAGATCCGCGGGAAGCTCCTGCCCATCCACGACGACCCCGCCAGAAGTCAGCTTTTCGACCTGTCCTTTGGCCAGTTTTATGTCCCCGTTTGCGACCAGTTCCGACGCACCGACGTCGATGTAGTACCCAGAACCGCGGCGTAGGTATTTCATGAAAAGCCCGGTTTCGTCATCGCCGAAGTCCACATCGAACCCGGCAGCGGCCAGTCGGTCATATAGGTCTTTGTCGCGCTTCTTGGTTTCATCCGCCGCAGGCAATTGGATCGCGGGCAAAACGGCGTAGGGGATCGAGGCGAAGATCAAATCGGCCATGTCGGTTGTCACGCCATTGGCGACGGCCTCTTCGGAGTACAAAGCACCAAGGGCCAGCTCCATCAGTGTTTCTGACTTTACGATGTGGGTCGAAGACCGCTGCACCATCGTCACATCTGCACCGCTTTCCCAGAGGTCCGCGCAGATATCATGGGCCGAGTTGTTCGATCCCACGACCACGCACTTCTTGCCAGCATAAGCCTCGCCGCCCGGATGCTTCGAGGAGTGCCAGACATCCCCCGCGAAATCGTCCACCCCCGGTATCTCGGGCATGTTCGGCACACCAGACATGCCGGTGGCCAGCACCAGTTGCTTGGGCTTCAGCGTCATCGGTGTGCCGTCGCGGTTGATGGTGACAGTCCACTCACCTGCCGCTTCATCATAGGTGGCGGATTTGGCCGTGGTGCGGGTCCAATATTCCAGCTCCATGATCTTTGTATAGCTCTCCAACCAATCGCCGATCTTGTCCTTAGGGCTGAACACCGGCCAGTGATCTGGAAACGGTATGTACGGCAGGTGATCGTACCAGACAGGATCGTGCAGGCAGAGCGATTTATAGCGGTTACGCCAGCTGTCGCCGGGGCGGTCGTTTTTCTCCAGGATAACCGTCGGCACGCCCAGACGTTTCAGTCGCGCACCCAGCGCGATGCCGCCTTGCCCACCGCCAATGATGACGCAGTAGGGCTGGGTTTCGGCGCCAAATTCAGCGCTCTCCCGATCGCGCCGTTCCTTGTAGGTTTCGCGATCGCGGAAGGCACCATGTTCAACGCCATGCGGACGCGAAGGACCTTTGGCTTCTTCATGGCCTTTCAATTCGACCATCGTGGTCAGCAAGGTCCAGGCCTTGTCGCCCTTCAGGCGAACATGACCTTTGCCGCGGGCGGTGGCGGTCTCCATCGTGAACCAGCCTTCGGTGATGCCGTCGGCTTCCGAACCGTCACCCTCCAATGCAAAGCAGCCGGGTTTCACCTGGGCCAAGACGGTCTGTAACATGTCCTGGATTGCACCATGGCCCTCCATCGTCTTGATGTTCCACGTCATCAGCACCAGGTCGCGCCAATAGCAATCTTCCCCGAACATCGCGGTCGCACCCGCCTCGTCGCCGCCTGACAAGGCGGTTTCGAAATCTGCAAGCCATTTGGATACGCGGTCTGTGGGCGTCATGAATTCTTCCTCCAATACTGCCGCAGGCGGGATCACGTGCCGAACGGCTCTTGTTATGGTTGAATTAAGTGCACCAATTTGACCTTACGTCCAGTCCCCCCAAATCAGGTGGCAGCATATCGTCAGCGTGATAGGCTGTGCTGGTCGAGCAAAAGCACTGCAGGACCACCGCAGGAGAACGAATGTCAGAGCCCGCCCCAAACCAGTTCGCCCTGCTGAAAACTCGGCGGTTCCTGCCGTTGTTCCTGGTGCAATTCCTGGGCGCCTTTAACGATCAGGTCTACCAAAAGGCTTTCGTGGCGCTGATCACCTATCGCCTGGCCGATCAGGTCGGTGTGCCGATTGCATTGCTGGGGATCATCGCCTCGGCTTTGTTCATCCTGCCCTTCGCCATCATAACCCCCACCGCTGGGCAGATCGCTGACCGGGTCGACAAGGCCAAGATGATGCGTTGGATCAAGGCGTGGGAGATCGTGGTCATGGGCCTGGCCGTGATCGGCTATTACACCCAGAACATCTATTTCCTTTATTTCGTGCTGTTCTTGATGGGTGCGCAATCGGCAGTGTTTGCCCCAATCAAATACTCGGTCCTGCCGCAATATCTGGATAAATCCGAGCTATTGGGCGGCAACGGGCTAGTTCAAGGCTTCACCTTTCTGGCCATTATTTTTGGGACCATCATCGGAAACGAGTTGATCCTGCGCGAAGGTGGGGTCCTAATCGTGTCGATCTTCGTGGTCTCGGTCGCAGTGATCGGATTTATATCCAGCCTCTATACCTTACCCGCGCCGCCGGTGACCAAGGCGGGCCCGGTGGACTGGGTGTTTCCAAGGGCGATCTATAAGCTCTTTAAGATGTGCGCCAGCACGCCGCCTGCCATGCGCGCCATCCTGGCGATTTCCTGGTTCTGGTTCCTCGGCGCGACGTTCCTGTCCCTGCTGCCGTCCTATGCGCGGGAAGAATTGGGCGTTGACGAAGGCGTTTTGACAGTCCTGCTGGCGGGCTTCTCCATTGGCGTCGCCATCGGGGCGATCTTGACCGAAACCCTAGGCCGCGGCGTGGTAAGCGTCCGTGTGCCGCCGATCGGTGCGCTGGGTCTGGGCATCATGGCAATGGAGCTGTGGTTCGCCACTCCAGCGGCCCCGGCGCCTAATACCGAATTGATGGATCGGGCAGCGTTCTTCAGCGATTTCACGGGTTGGCGGATCCTGATCGATTTCGTGATCCTGGCAGCCTTCGCGGGGATGTATGTGACGCCCCTGAACGCTGTGCTGCAGCAGGAATCGCCGGATGAAACGCGGGCGTCCTACATCGCCTGCTCGAACGTCATGGATGCGGGGATGATCGTCTTTTCGGCTGCGGTTACGGGCGTCATGGTGGCCATCGGCCTGCCCACGACCGAGGTTCTGGTGATCATCACGCTGACCGCCCTGCCGATGTCGCTGACCGTTGCCCGATATGCGCCGGACACGATGTTAGGACGGCTCGCCCTATCGGTCTGGCCCCGGATAAATGCGTAAGCGCTTCTGGGAAAAAGTCCCGCTGGAGGACATGACCCAAGAGGAATGGGAGGCACTCTGCGATGGCTGCGGCAGATGCTGCCTGCTGAAGCTGGAGGACGAGGATACCGGCCGCGTCCACTACACCAACATCACGTGCCGGTTGTTCGATGCCGACACCTGCCGCTGTGGGAACTATGCGCTGCGGCGGCAACTGGTTCAGGGCTGCGTCATGCTGACACCTCAGAACATCGATGAAACCGCGGAATGGATGCCGGCGACGTGCGCCTATCGCCGCCTGCACGAAGGCCGGGGTCTGGCCAAGTGGCACCCGCTTGTCAGCGGCACGACCGACACCGTCGCCGATACCGTCGCAGTTGCGCACCCGCTGATCCCCGAATACGAGGTGGACGACGAAGACCTGGAAGACCACCTGATCGATGACGATCTGATCCACGGAGAACCGCTTTGATCTTCACCTCGGACAATGCCTCGGGCGCCGCCCCTGAAATCATGGCTGCCTTGGTCGAGGCAGAACAGGGTTATGCCATGGCGTATGGCAACGACCCGGTGACCGAACGGGCGCAGGCCCTGGTGCGGGACGTGTTCGAGGCCCCGGACGCCGCGGTCTATTTCGTCGCCACCGGCACGGCAGCGAACGCGCTGGCGCTGGCCTGTTTGTGCCCGCCCTGGGCCACGGTCTATTGCCACAAGGGCGCGCATATCGAGGAAGACGAATGCGCAGCACCAGAGTTCTTCACCGGCGGCGCGAAGCTGACCCTGTTGGATGGTGCCGACGCGAAGATGACAGCAGATGGGTTGCGGATGGTGGTGGATACCACGGCCCCACGCGGCCCGCACAATGTGCAGAAGGGGGCGCTGTCCCTGACTCAGGCGACCGAGCAGGGCGCGGCCTATACGCTGGCCGAGGTTCAGGACCTGGCCGGGATCGCCCGCAATGCGGGCTTGCCTGTGCATATGGATGGAACGCGCCTGGCCAACACCCTGGCGCGTCAGAATGTTAGCCCCGCAGATATGACATGGCGGGCAGGTGTGGATGTGCTGTGCCTGGGTGCGACAAAGAACGGTGCCTTAGCCGCCGAGGCGGTGATCCTGTTCGACCCCGCCCGGGCCTGGGAGTTCGAGCTGCGCCGAAAACGGGGCGGCCATCTTTTTTCCAAGATGCGGTTCCTTTCGGCCCAGATGGAGGCCTATCTGACCGACGGGCTGTGGCTGCGCCTGGCCGGCCACTCCAACGCCATGGCTGACCGTTTGGCCGATGGAATAGATGAGAACCCAGACGCACACCTGACGAATTCGATGGGCGCGAATATGCTGTTTCCTGAGATCACGCTGGCCCAGCACAAACGCCTGCAGGCGGCTGGGGCGGGATATCATCCGATGACGGACTTCGACCCGGACGGGGCGGATGATCAACGGTTCACGGTCCGCCTGGTGACCAGCTTTCGCACGACGGAAGATGATGTTGATCGGTTTCTAGGCGGTTTGGCGGGGTGAGGTGACCTCAGCCATTTGAGATGGGTGATAAACAACCATCTGCTGGTGTTGGAAGCGCTAATAGACAATGGCCGCTCCGAGCCCGAAGGCATGAGTGACACTCCCTGCATCAAAGTCCGCTTAGGTCGTTATGATGAACGTGTATTATAGCACTTCATTGAGTGTGCTGGGCTTTGCTCAGCTTCGTTAGAAGAGGCAAAAAAACTGCTGAATCACGAATACAGCGGCCCAGATTTCTTTATCTTCAGGAAAGGAAACGACCCGCTCGACGCAATCGCGAACCATCTTCGGGTTCTGTTTCAGAATGCGGTAAAAGCATCCAAGAGGCCGAGTTGGAAAGTGCTGATCGACAACATTGTTTCAATAGTTCCGCGTGGTACTAAGTTTCAATTGGTGGATGAGCGGAATAGCGTCGGAATGGCTCTTGGCCACGAGAACATCTCGACCGTCTCTGTGCTTGACCGCAAACTCGGCGCGCTTGTCGACACTACAGGAAGATATACTGATTTCGGATTTTCTGAAAAAGAGATTGCACACGTTTGCGCTGCCGACAACATGGCATCACTTGCTTTTGCTACCTCTCGCTCTGGTTTAGTTCGAGAGCTAGGCTTGTCACATGTACATGGTTTAGGCCCGTCCGTCGGCTTTGCGATGATCGTAATCCGACTTAACGATTGGGTCCCTGAAGTGCGAGCGGCATCTGTCAAAGCCATTGAAAGACTGATGGAAAATGACGGCGGACCAAGTGGTGGGCTGGCTTACATGATCGCGGGTGCGTTAGCTTTGCTACTTGACGACAATAGATTTGGCCGAATGGCACAAACCGAAAAGGATGTCGTTACTGCGCTTATCTCGTACCCTAAAGTGAAGGACGCATTACGTACTGTTCTCATCTTTGGCTGTTCCGACCGCGCTGACAACCAAATTCTCAGAGTCGTCATCCAAACCGGCTACTATGACGAATTGCTTCCAGAAATTGCCGCAGAAGCTGAGTGTTCCTATCGGCGTCTGATCGCGTCTCAAGCGGTACTGCACGGAAAATACATCTGGAGAGAGGAGGGCGAGGTCCGGGAAAGGAAGATTGACCTTGAAGCACATGTCCCGAAAGTCGTTAGAGGCGCGCTTCTTGATAAGTCGGCCAATGTCGCATTTGCAGCGCTGGGATACCTAATCGAAACTCGAGATTTGAGCAGTCTGGATGAAAGAACAGTCGAAATACTCCTCGGAAGGCAGGAAACATCTCTCAAAAGAAGAATTGACACTCTGCGAAGCATGATCAGGAATGATTAAACGTCGCCAAAGGCAGACACTGGTAACCAAAAGCCAACGTCGGCTTCGTCCCGCACACTAATATAACCACACCACTGCGGGTGCAGGACTCATTAATAGTCTTGGAAGTACCCGGATCAGCATTGCCAAGATCAGATGCTCCCGGGATTGATGCAGCGTCTCGACGCTGCCGTGCTGGTTCCTGATTGCCATATCATGCATAAAGCATCGGAACGAATAACAGAGTGACCGCGCGGTCACGCCTTCGACTTCCCCGCTTGCGAGGAACACTGCGGGGCCTGGGAAGGTGGTTAGCCAACCGTCTTGGGCACCGCTTCGGCCTCTGTGATGGATCCTCGGGCAGCGGCTCTCACCGCCCCCGGTTAGCGGAAAGACATCTACCTGCAAGACATTAAAAAATCGCTATAACTTTACAGGAGATCTGGACTGGCCGCGGCGATATCAATCTTCGGGCGTGGCGTTCTTACAAAACACGATCAGCAGACCGACCAACGCGTCGGACCCGTCGCCCGAATTGCTGACGTAACCGAAGTTTTCGCACAGGGTTTCGGACCTGTTTTCCAAAGAAACTATCGTGAATTTGTGACCTTCAATCCGCTGGGTCAATTCGGTGTTTCTAATGTTATGTTCTTTAGCATCCGCATCTGCGGCCTGAAACTTTTCTTCGAAATTCCTGGCGTTAAGCTGGGCCTCTTTCACGTCAGTGCGCAGATCATCGACCGTGTCGCGAAGCTCGTCCACCTTGGATCTTTGTGCCTCGGTCGCGGCACGGGCGGCTTTCAGATCGGTCTGGGCCTGCACTGTCGCCTCTTCTGCTTCTTTTTTTGCCTGGCGCAGTACTTTGATCTCGGCCTCGGCCGCAACCCCGGCGGCGGCTGCATCCACGCGCGCTTGCTCTAGTTCATTCTGCAGAGCTGCCAGATCGGTCTTCGATGTGTTCGGGGCCCATTCTACGCCGGTCCAGTTGCTGACATAGGGGCCCGCCAGTGCCCCGCATACTAAGGCGGCTGCAGCGGTTCCGGCGATGGCGCCGACAAGTTGCTTCTGCGTCAGGCCTTTCGACGGGACAAGTTTCTTCAAGGTTTGTGCAATCGCCCTTGCGTCATCGTCGATGCGGTTCAGCCGCAATTCTGCGGCATTCCGCCTGGCCAGTTCCTTCAAGTCGTCAGGCAGGTCATCGGCCGACGGCATCTCTGTGCCTTCCAAAAGAACTGGCAGAATTTTTTTGTCCTGTGCGATCGCACTGGCAATTTCGATCCGCACGAAGTCGTCGTCCTGATGAAGCCGCAGGTTCCCGTCATCGTCGCGGGCCTCCAACCACTCTGCGCCGATGACGACAACCATTACATCGGCAAGCGAAACGGTATTGGCCAACGCATTGACGAAGTCTTCGCCGCCGCCAAGCCCTTCGATATCCAGGAAGAGTTCGTTGTGTTTGAAGTATTTCAACAGTTTTTCGCGCAGCGCAAAGGTCGTACCGCGCGAATCCTGACGCCGGTAGTTGATGAATATCGTAGCCATGCTGGCGACTCCCCACTGTTCGGTGGAAAGTTTATAGCAGAACGTGGAAAATCGCGACTGATGGGGACTATTCAGTCGGTTGGTCCGCTTCGAAACCCAGGGTTGCCGGGTCGAATTCATAATGCGCGCCGCAAAACTGACAGTCCGCCGTCAGTTTCCCGCGATCATCCGTCATATGTGCCAGATCCTTCGCAGAATACTGGTGCATGGCCGACCGGACACGGTCGTCCGAGCAGGTGCAGCCAAAGACGACCGGCTGCGCCTGGAAAACGCTGGGCGCTTCTTCGTGAAACAACCGATGCAAAAGGTCTTCAGGACTGACATGCGGGCCGATCAGCTCGTGCGTCTCGACCGTGTTCAGCAAGGCGTTGACCCGGTTCCAGTCCTCTTCCCGTCCGCCCATCGCGGCGGCATCGTCGGCGGTCATCATGCCATCTTCGCCCGACGGTGCATCGGGGATGTAGCCGCCCTGGACCGGCATCTGCTGCAACATGATACCCGCGGCGCGCCAGGTCGCAGCATTGCCGGGTTCCTGGGCTTCTGCGCCAATCAACCGAAACCGTGTTGCCAATTGTTCGGATTGCGCAAAATAGGTCTCTGCACAGGCGGCCAAAGATCCGCCCGCAAGCGGCGTGATGCCCTGGTAGGGTTTGCTGTGACGGCCCTGATCGATGGTCACGCCGAAAACGCCCTTGCCCAACAATCCAAATGCCGGCACGCGTGATGAAGCGACATCACCTGCATCGAAGCCTGCATACGCCCGCACCTGTGCCGGTTCGCCTTCAGCCTCTGGCGCGAAGTAGTCCGTTGCGATCAGGCGCACGGCACCTTCGCCGCGGATCTGGATCGAAAACTTCCAGCCCAGATTGATCGTCTGGCCGATCAGCGCCGTCAGAAGAACAGCTTCGGAGATCAGGGCAGAAACCGGGCCAGGATACCGGTGCTGTTCCAGAATAGTTGCCAACGACTGCTCTAGCCTTACCACGCGGCCCCGCATATCGGACCGGGCCAGGCGAAACGGCAAAATGGCATCGTCAGGCGTCGGCATGGGGATCTCCAGGGTCCGGGCGAAGGCCTCCACATAGTGACTTTGCGGCCTGCGCGCAAATGCCTGTTTCACTGGTCAACGCTGCGTGGCAGAGACACCCCATGCGACGGATTGGCGAGCCTTACATTCCGGGAATCCCCTACCGCGACCGCATCGGTGCCTATGCGATCATTGCGGGCCGCGACGGGCACCTGTTGCTGGTCGATGAGGACGGCGAACTGCAGCTTCCAGGCGGCGGCATCGACCCCGGCGAAAGCCCGGTTCAGGCAATGCATCGCGAGGCGCTGGAGGAAACCGGCTGGCGTATTTCAGGATTGCGCCGGATCGGGTCTTTCCAGCGATATGTCTACATCCCGCAATATTCGATGTGGGCGCGGAAATCGCAGCTGATCTTCATCGCCCGCGCGGTCATGTCGTTGGGGCCGCCGACCGAAACAGGGCATATCCCGCTTTGGATGCCACCGGATGTCGCTGCACGACGGCTGGATATCGAAGGGGATCGCGTGATGGTGCGCGAAGCCATGCAGCGCGGTCTGATCTGATCAGCGCCAAAGATTCCGTCTAGGCTTTTCTTCATCCTTAACGCCTATCGTCCTGCCGCAGCCATATCGTGGAGCTGGGCAGGAAAACAGGCCGATGCTGCGCCTTATACTCGCTTGGACTTTTATATTTTGGTCCGGATTGGCAACGGCTAAGGAAGATGCACCTTGGTACAGTTGCCTGCCTGCCTATTGTTCATTGGCCCTGACCACCGAGCTTGGCTTCACGAATAATGTCGATCGCAATGGTAAGCATGAAGATGCGCCCTTTGCGACAGGTGTGGCAGAACTGCGCGCAGATGTCGTTCCGGTCGCCTATGGCGTACACGCAAACCTATCGGTTCTGGCGATCTTGAATGACCGGATGGATTTGCCCGGCCGCGATTTGGGCATTTTGATCCCACAGATCCATGTCTGGCGGGATGCATTCGGGCTGCGATGGTCCGTCGCCTATGCGCCAGTGATCATTTTCCGGGATTTGTTCAGCCGGAACACGGCACGGCTTCATGAATTTAACTTCGGTATCAAGCACATCTGGACAACTCCGCCATTTCTTTTGGACAGCCTTGATCTGCGCTTCGAATTCAAAGAGCGGACCGCCGAGCCGGATACGGAATCTGAGCATCGGTTCACCATCGAGGCCGAAGCGGTTGAACACTTTCATATTGGGGACCGCAAGTTTCGTGTCTGGGCGGAATTGCGGGCAGAGACCGGGATCCGCAATGAAGACCGGATTGGCACCCGCGTTGCACATAAGTTCACCAGCACGGTTGAGCTGACGACAAACCTTGGCAGGCATGTCCGCTTGACGATCTTCAAAGTACGGCGCGAAGATCGTGCCGCAGGTCCTCGGGCGTCCGATTTCGGAAGATGGGAATTTGGGTCGGCACTGAGGCTGAAATTCAATTGGTAGCGTCTGTTCTCAGTACTTTCCCCAGGAAAATCTCTACTGTCTTGAGTAATTCTGAACCCATTTTATCCAATATTTTGAACGGTCTCCGCCGGATATTGCCGAATCGGTTTTCAAAAGACTTTGATCTTAACTGGGCCGAAAATTCTCAAAAATTGCAATTTACAAAAAATGAACGCGCCTCAGGGTAGTTTCGCACCGCAATGACATCAACCAATGCACGTAAACTGGGGGTTGCAGATGTTCGGCCATAGATTCGTCATGTTTTAATCGGAGCCATTCTCTCAAGTTTTGCGTCAATATAGCGGGATATACGGTATGAAGTACAATTCGCCGCAACGGTGGCTGAAGCAAATCACGGCAAGTTTTTTTGGATCTTTGCTTGTTGGTACAGTCGCGTTTGCGGGTGCACCCGAAAAAACCGACCTGAAATTCGGGTTCATCAAACTCACCGACATGGCGCCGTTGGCGATTGCCCTGGAAAAGGGCTTCTTTGCCGATGAAGGGCTGAACGTCACGCTTGAGGCGATGCCCAACTGGTCCGCCATCTTGAAAGGTGTCGAGGATGGGTCGTTGGACGGCGCGCACATGCTGCCAGGCCAACCCCTTGCCGCGCAGGTCGGCCTTGGCGGGATTTCCGAGCCTGTGATCACACCGTTCTCGATGGACCTGAACGGAAATGGGATCACGCTATCCAATGATCTTTGGAACACTATTCGGCCCAACCTGCCGCTGGACAATCGTGGTCGCCCGAAGCACCCGATTTCAGCCGAATATCTGCGCCCTGTAGTAGATCAGCGCATCGCCTCTGGCAGCCCGCTGCATATGGGCATGGTCTACCCAACGTCGACGCACAATTATGAACTTCGCTATTGGCTGGCCGCCGGCGGGATCAACCCTGGCCAGTACAACGCCGAAGATGCGCTGGACAAAGAGGGCGGCCAAGCTGGGGCGGAAGTTACACTTTCCGTGACACCTCCGCCAAAAATGCCAGACACTTTGGCCAAAGGCGACATCGAGGGCTACAGCGTTGGCGAGCCTTGGAACCAGCAGGCAGTCTTTGCTGGGATTGGGGTCCCTGTCGTTACCGATTTCGATATCTGGGAAAACAACCCAGAAAAAGTCTTCGGTATCAGGGAGAGCTTTGCCAAGGAGAACCCGGAAACTGTGATTGCCATCACCAAGGCACTGATCCGTGCTGGCAAATGGCTTGACGACGGCGGGACGTTCAATCGTCCCGAAGCTGTCGAAATCCTGGCGCGACCCAACTATGTCGGTGCTGACTACAACGTTATGCAGGCATCGATGGTGGGGACCTTCGAATATGAAGCAGGCGATCTGCGGATTGTTCCCGAGTTCAACACCTTCTTCGCCAATTTCGCGACCTATCCTTACTATTCCGACGCTGTCTGGTTCCTGACGCAGATGCGGCGCTGGGGTCAGATCACCGAGCCTAAATCGGATGAGTGGTATCACGAAGTTGCAAAGCGGACTTACCGTCCGGACATTTACATGAAGGCCGCGGAAGAACTGATCGCCGCCGGTCACATATTGCCGGAAGAAGTTCCGACCGGCACGGATGGTTATCGTGAAGCAACCAGCGCGTTCATAGACGGGGTGGAATACGATGGCCGCAATCCGAATGAGTACCTGGGGAAAATGAAGATCGGAAACAAACAATGATGTTTACAAAGTTCATGAAAGCCGGCGCGTGGACCAAGGTCCTTGCCGTCGGCGCGGTGTGTACACTGTTTAGTTTCCCCACCGCAGTCAAAGCGCAAAATGTCGAATCCATCGGTATTCTGGCGGGATATCCCGGCAGTACTACGGCGAAGCTTGGCGAAGAACTTGCGCTGGCCCTGAATGGCTGGTCCGGAATTCAAGTCAGGACGCTGATCGGCCGCGGGTCCCAGCAAAATGTCGAGGACCTGCTTTATCTGCGCGGTGTCGATCTGGCGTTCCTCAATTCGGACGTCATGACCAACCTGCGGGTGACACAACCAGATCATCCGGCGCTGCGCTTCTTGTCCTATGTCACCATGGTGACAGAGTCCGAATTGCACTTGATCGTGCGCGACGACAGCCAAATCGGCGATATCTTTGACCTGCAAGGCAAACGCGTTGCCATCGGCAACTCGACCAGCGGCACGGCGCTGACTTCCCGATTGATGCTGCGGCTGCTGGGCATCCGGGCAACCGGTATCTTCATGGATCCGCACTTCTCGCTTGAGGCGCTGAAGAACGAAGAACTGGATGCGGTCTTCATGCTGGGCGCCAAGCCCTTGCCGATCCTGCAGAACCTGCGGGAAGAGGACGGGCTGCGGCTGGCTTCTATCGAGTTTCCGTTCTCGGAAGGCGAGTCTGACGTCTATAATCCAACCGAGTTTCTTCCGACCGATTATCCAAGCCTGGTGAAGGAAAAACTGATCCCGGCGATCTCGGTTCCGGTGGTGCTGGCGGCCTATGACAAGTTTGCGCCAAGCAGTTCCCGCTTCAAGAACATCGAAGCGTTTACGCGTGCATTCCTGGATACGATCCCACGTCTGCAACAGCCGCCACGCCATCCGAAATGGCGCCAGATCGATCTGGCGACCGAGATCGTTGGCTGGAACCGTATGGACATTGTTGATCAAACGCTGAGGAACCAGTGATGTTGAGTTTTGGTAACCGCACGACGCGGGCTTCGATTGCGGCACTGGTCGCGTCTGTAACCTTGGGTGCAGCGGTTGCGCCGTCTATGGCGGCCGACCCGCGTGAGATTAACCGGGGCCGTATTGGTCTGCTGACCGGATCGGCATCGGGTACCGGGCTGAGCATCGCCGCGGATCTCGCCCGTGTTCTGGACGGCAAGTCGAACTTGCGCATCGTCCCCTATCTGTCCTCGGGATCTGTCGCGAATATCGAGGACCTGACGTCATTCCGCTTTGCGGATATGGCGCTGATCAACTCGGATGCACTGCTCAGCCAGCGGCTGCGCAACCCTGACGACGAGCGCCTGAATAATATCAATTACGTTGCACGGCTGTTCACCAACGAAGTGCATGTGATCACCCGGGCCGACAGTGGCATCGATTCTCTGAGTGATCTGGTTGGCCGCCGGTTTGCAGCCGGCGAAGCGCGGTCGGGAACCTTCTTGACGGCGTCATTGTTGCTGCGCGCCACTGGTGTACGGGCAACAGCCATCGCTATGCCAACGGATGCCGGTTTTGATGCCTTGGCGGACGGCACAGTTGATGCGGTCTTCATGCTGGCTGCGAAGCCGTCGGCGTTCCTGCGTAAGATCACTTCGGAAGAAAATCTTGCGTTGGTGCAGGTGCCGATCACCGAGAACATCCGCAGCGTTTACAAACCGGGTGAGTTCACGTCCGTCGACTATCCAGGTCTGGTTCGCGACAAGTTCGTCGAAACGGTATCGGTTGACGTGATATTGGCGGCCTACGGAAATGCGCCGGAAGGTAGCGATAAATACCGTCGCATTCATGCATTCGTCAGCGAATTAGAGCGCAATGGTGCCCAGTTCCTGCGTCCACCCAGCCATCCAAAGTGGCAGCAGTTCTCGTTCGACGAGGAAGTGGGCGATCTGCCGCGCAATGCGGCCGCTGTTGCTGCGCTAAGCGGGGAAGAAGCCGTCAAAACCGACCGGCCCAGTATTCTGGACCTGATGAGGCAAGGCGTCGATCAATAAGTTCGACGCCATGCCTTGGCGTCAGGTTTTGTAAGAGTTCGGTGAGACGATATGAGTACCGACAGCTCTAGTGGCGTTCCATTTTCAGAACATCGCCAGTCGATCTTTGGCGGGGCGTATCGCCTGTTGTCGAAGATCGACCGCACACGTCTGACGGCAGCATACTGGGTCGCAGACGAGGTTGATGATCAATACCTGTTGATCGAGTTTCTGAACCGCAACAGCGCGCAGGCCGGTTCTGCAACACCGCAATCCTGGCATTCGTCAGACGGTCCGGAACTCGCTGACTTTATGCAGTTGGTCGAAAAGCTGTCGCGGCTGCGTCATCCCAACATCGAACCGATCCTGCAGTTCTTTGAAGACAACGGGACCGGGTATGCAGTTGTCCAATCGCGGATTGCACGATCGCTATCCGATGAAATCGACAGAAACGCCTTCTTTCATCAACCACCCGAAGTTCTGAAGGCCTCGCACGATCTGGTGGAAGCTGTGGCCTATTGCACGGCCATGCATATCCGTGATGCCGAAATCTCGCTCGATGCCGTCAGTATCGACGACGATGGTAACCCGATGATCTCGATCCGGCATTTCCTTGAAGACATGCTGGATGCCAAGGGCGAAGGGCATGCGCCCGATCTGGCCTACGGGGTCTCGCAATGCATCTACGCAATGATGACCGGCGTCATCCCAGACGCGCGACATGTCCGAAAACAGATGATTGCCGCCGGGCAAACAGACCCGGTTGTCCGCACATCTGAATTGGATCTTCCGTATCCAGTCGGTGTGCGCAACAGCGTGGACAAGGCGCTCAGCCCGGACCCGATGGACCCGACGGCGGTTTTGGTTTGGGCACGTAAGTTCGGATCGGACGAGCCAGTGGAAGACGTCACACCTGCGCCTCAAAAGCCGAAGAAGAAGGGGGGCAGTGCCCTCGTCATTGCCGGTGCCGTCGCCGCTGCGCTGTTTGCTCTGTTCTATTTCGGAGGTGACTTCGTCAAGCTGCGAGGTGAAGGGGAATCTTCACAATCCACCACTTCGTCGGATGGCGAAGCGCCGCAAGGGGTCGAGACGGCGCTGGCCACTCCGCAGGCGACCGAGCCTGCTTCGACAACACCCGCAGCGACGCCGAGCGTGACCGAGCCAGAAGCCCCATCTGTGCCGACATCCGAAACGACTCCTGAAGCGCCGAAGCAAGCCGTCACGCCAGAGGTTGAACCCTCGGATGTTGGATCTACGGCGGGACAAGACGAATCTGAAGCACGTCGCCAAGTCAGCGCTGCTGATCTGGAGGCAGTGCTTCGCGATCTTGCCGGCAATTCAACACCGGCGGCCTCAGACGGATCAGACAACAACCAGCAACCGGCCTCGCCTGCAGAAGTTCAGGAACCCTCTGCACCAACGGTCGCAGAGCCCGCTGTGCCAGACGCACAAGAGCAACCGGCTGATCAAACCATCGCGTTGTCGGATCCTGCACAATCATCAGACGATCCCGCCGCATCCACCGCCCCTCAGGGCCAGCAAGTTCTAGAGGATGCGTTCTCGACCGATGCGATCACGGGAATAACGTGGCAGGTCACTGATCGAATTGGTTATGAAGTCGTCGCACAAGATGGTGCCGAGGCATTTATGCGCCTCAGATCGATGGACAACCATTTTTCATTCGTCACAAAAAATCCCTGGTATGCGCGCAATTCAGAAATACGAAGTGTGGGTGCGCAGGACGTGGATGGTGGTTTCTCGCTGCAGCAGGCACTTAGTGCTTACTTCGCGGGATCAGACCAATCTTCGCCGCTGATCGATGTTACCGTCACCTATGATGGCAGCAGCGTCGAGCAGGCTAAGATCGACATCCCGGTCGAAGCGACCAGATCGTTCGGGTCCATTCAGTTGGCCCAACGAAATGTCGGCGGGACCTGGAAGCTTGTCGTTGATGGCGTCCAGAATTCTGCCTCGGATCTGAGAGCTGGGGATCAGATTCTGTCGGTGCCGGGTGTTGAAGGGTCGCTAGAGACGATTTCGCAGTTTATTGCGATGGTTGAGACTGAAAAAGCAAAGGGTCGTGGGGGCGTAGACGTGTCAGTGAGACGCGGCGCAGAGAGTGTGATCGTTGTAAGTGTCGACTTCGGTGATCTGTAAATGTGAGTTAAACGAGTGAGCGTAAGGCCATGAAGAACCTAAATCTGGCTTATTCGACCGAAGCAACCGATGAGTTGATGCCATCGCATGAACTCGCCGACGGAAAATACACGATCCAACGCGTAAACGGATTGTCCGAGAGTGGCTTCAACTATACTGCTTTGAACGCGGATGGATCCGAGGTTTCGATCCGTGAGTTCTTTCTGTCGGACATCTGCTACCGCGAAGGCAGTCAGATCAAATTCCAGAAAAGATCCGATGGATCGCTGTTTCGCAAGCTGGTGAACGGCTTCATCGATGACGCCAGATATCTAAAGTCGCTGGAGAACCCGCACATCGCCTTGGTGTCGGACGTTTTCGAAGAAAACGGCACGGCCTACATGGTCAGCACACCGCCCAACGGCCAGACGCTGGAAGATCTGTTTGCGGAAGGGCGGGAGTTCAAGCCAGTCGAAGTTGCACGAATGGCGAACCAATTGTTCAGCGCGCTGATCGAGATCCATACCTTCGGCATGCTGCATCGGGATATCAACCCGAAGAACATCAAAGTCACGGAAAACTCAGACGCCGTTCTTTTGGCCGACTTCAGCACGTTCCGCGAAGACAAAAGTAAGGTCAGCAAGGTCGTCTCCAGCGTTCTGCGGGCGCAAAGTGTCTATGCGCCGATTGAATTTATATTTGAGGGAAGCGAGCAGAACGAGGCATCCGACGTCTACAGCGTCGCAGCGATCTTATACCAGATGATGACGGGAAAGCCGCCGGTTACCTGTCAGGACCGCTTGGCCGCGGTCGGTAAAGGCGACCCCGATCCCTATGTCTCTGTTGCACAAACCCACCCGCGGTATGATTCCAAATTCTTGATGTCGATCGATCTGTCGCTTGCTTTGTTGAACGAGAACCGCGTTCGATCGGCAACCGAGTTTCTGTCGTGCTTCGTCAGGGGGGCAAGCGACGTGCTGAGACTACAAAGCGAAGCGATGGATCGCCGCCCGAAAAAGCGCGGCTTCCTGTCCTTCATCAAACCGCGAAAGATCTTTTCGCTATTTCGCCGTTAGATCAGCGAACAGATCGGAACTCTTATGACAGCACTCTCGGACCAGCCAAACAAGCGCGACTCATCTGTGCCGGGGTGGCTGCAATGGTCAGCTTTGGGCGCCAACCGGCGAAAAGACGCACTGCCCAACGGCTTTGTTCTGGACGAACGATTCACGATCCGATCCTTCCTGGGTGAAGGCGGGTTCGGCTATACCTACAAAGCGACCGACACGAGCGGTCAGGTTTTCGTCCTTAAGGAATGCTATCCTAAAACCCTGTGCCGCAGGAACGGACTTACGGTCGGCTTAAAGGCCGCAGCCCACGAAGAACAAGTTCAACGTATTCGGCGGCAGTTCAGGCAAGAGGCCAAGGCGTTGGCGGTTCTGGATCACGGAAACATCGTCGATGGCGGCGAGGTGATCGAAGAACACGGCACGATTTATTTGGTCATGAGCTATGTCAAAGGCTGCCAAATGGGCGCCATGCCGCGCGGCCTTAATCGCAAGGCCACTGTTACAAGAGCAGAGAAAATTTCGTTGAAATTACTATCTGCGCTGGAGCACGTGCACAACAGCGGTTACCTGCACAACGATATCTCGCCAGAGAACATTATCTTAGAAGGCAAGCGCAATCCGCTGCTGATCGACTTTGGCACCTGTTCCAAGATCGATTCGACCCAGTCCGCCGAATTGGCGGATGATCTTATTGTCGTGAAACCGGGCTATAGCCCTCCGGAATTTTACTGTTCCGAGTTTCAAAAGACCCGGCAGTCCGACATCTATCAGCTTGGCGCGACGCTTTACAAAGCCGTCACCCGCGAACAACCGATGGAGGCGATGCAGCGATTGTCCGAATTTGCCCGCAAGGGACGGGACCGTATGCAAACCGCCTTAGAGCTTCACCAACCGCTGAACCCACGCTTCTTCGATGCGATCGCGAAGGCAACCAGCTATGATGTATCCCAGCGGTTCGAAACCGTGACAGAGTGGAAGAGTTATCTGGATGGCTGAACGCTTGATCGAAGCGGCCATGTTACAGGGGTCGCGGAAAAATCAGCAGGACTATATCGGGCATATCGTCCTTCAAGAAGGGCGATGCATCGCTGGTGTGCTCTCTGACGGGATCGGTGGTCATGGGAATGGCAACTATGCCAGCAAGATCGTGGTCGAATCCTGCATCAGAACCCTTGATCGGCAACGGGCCACAATGGTCGAGGATCCAAGATCGATCCCGGACATCCTGCAGCACGTCGTCGAAAAGGCGAACCACGATCTGGGACAAAAAATAGATGCCTTTCCTCAGACGAAAGGCATGGGCGCCACGGTTGTGATTGCGGTGGTACACGATGAACGGCTGTTCTGGTCCTCGGTCGGCGACAGCGTGTTGATATTGATTAGGGACGGCAAGGCTGAACAATTGAATGAAAGTCATTCACTGGCAACCAGTCTGGAACGGTTGCGCAAGATTGGCGCAAATGTCGCCCAGAACCGGCCAAAGGGCGATTTTTCCGGTGTGCTGACGTCGGCATTGTCGGGCGGCAAAATTGACGCTGTCGATTGCCCGGAAGACGGTCGCGCCCTGCACGCGGATGATATTTTGCTGATCGCCAGTGACGGGATAGAGACCTTATCCAAAGCCAACCTGGTCGATGCCTGTAAAGGGAATAGCCGAAAAATTCCTGCCGAAATCTGCGCAGGTGTTGTTGACTTGGTCCTGAAACGTTCAGATCCGAAACAGGACAATCTGGCGGTGATGGCGATCACGTGAACGTTCTCTGCACGACCATGTGCTGGCGCTGAAAAACCGGAACAGAATCGACGCATTCCAGGATTCATTGCCATATCCAGGTTCTTGTAGGCTTCGCGTGAAACTCCGCAGGCCGCCAAGAAAACGGGTGACAATCTGCATCAGTTGTGAAGTACTCTGCCGCCACAAGCCTGCTGTGGATGCAGGCAGAGATCATTGTCGAGGAATGCGGTCTGAATCTCCGCTATCCGACGAAGACGCGATGGGAGGAAGTCTATGAGAAACCTGAAGTCTGGCCTGGCTTTGATGGGCGGTGCTGCTGTTGCAGCAATGATGGCGACCAGCGCCTTGGCTGCGGATGTCACGTTGAAATTGCACCATTTTTTGCCACCGCAGGCGAATGTGCCGAAGCTGATCCTGGACGTCTGGGCTGATAAGGTCGAGGCCGCGTCAGAAGGCCGGATCAAGGTGGATCGTTTCCCGACCATGCAACTCGGCGGTAAGCCGCCAGAGTTGATGGATCAGTCGATCGACGGCGTCGCAGACATCGTCTGGACTGTGGTTGGCTACACGCCTGGCCGTTTCCCATCGACCGAGGTATTCGAGTTGCCGTTCATGGTCGCTGATGCCCGCGCGGCCTCTTGTGCCTATTGGAAGATGTTCGAAGAGCATATGGCGGATGGAGAGTTCGCGGCCTCGAAAATCCTTGGCACTTGGGTACATGGTCCTGGAATGCTGCATACCAATGAACCTGTCGAGACCCCTGCCGATCTGAAGGGCATGAAGATCCGCGGCGGCTCGCGCCTGGTGAACAATCTGCTGACCGAGGCCGGCGCCACGCCGGTCGGCATGCCGGTGCCTGCAGTGCCGGAAGGCCTGTCCAAAGGCGTGATCGATGGCACCACCATTCCCTGGGAGGTCACCACCGCCCTGAAGGTTCCGGAATTGGTGGAAAACCACACAGAATTCGAAGGCAACGCGCTTTACACGCTAACCTTCGTTCTGGCGATGAACAAAGCCAAGTACGACAGCATGCCCGATGATCTGAAGGCCGTGATCGATGCAAATTCAGGTCTCGATTTCTCGATCTTCGCGGGTGGTACACAGGCCGATTCCGACGGCCCGGCCCGGGAAGTCGCAGTTGACCTTGGCAACAACATCATCACCGTCAGCGACACCGCGGAATGGCAAAAACTGTCAGCACCGATCGTTGCCGCATGGATCGAGGATGTGAAGGGCAAAGGCGTCGATGGACAAGCGCTGATCGATCAAGCTCAGTCCCTGATGGCCGGCGACTGCAACGGCGCCAAAGAAAACTACTAAGCGAGCCATCCGCGGCTGGGCCCTGCCCGGCCGCGGCTTCGTGGGGAGAGCACATGTATCGCGTTGTCGACTGGCTTGCGCGAATGTTCGCGCAGCTTGGCGGGATCGTGCTGTCCCTGTTGATTGTGCTGACCTGTGCCTCGGTCCTTGGCCGCTTGATCAACACCATCCTGAACAGTGACTTTGTTCAGGGCATAGCACCTGACTTGGCCGAAAGCTTGCTGTCCACTGGTGTGGGCCCGATCAACGGGGATTTCGAAATCGTCGAGGCCGGTATGGCTTTCGCGATTTTTGCCTTCCTGCCGCTCTGCCAGTTGCGGGCAGCGCACGCTTCGGTCGATGTGTTCACCTCTGCCCTGCCCGATCGGGCACAGCGCCTTCTGCGCGCCGTGATCGAGCTTGCCTTTGCGGCGGTCCTGGTCCTGATCGCCGTACAGCTTTATGGCGGCATGATCTCGAAGCTGAATTCTGCGCAAACAACCTTCCTGTTGGAGTTCCCGGTTTGGTGGTCCTATGCCGCCAGCGTTGTCGCCGCAATCGCCGCGGCCCTAGTCGGGATCTATGTCGCCTTTATGCGCATGCTGGAGGCAGCCAAAGGCCACCCGATCCTGCCCCTTGATCAGGAGGCCGGGCATTGAGCGACATCATGATCGGGGCGCTGTCCTTTCCGGCGTTGCTTGTTCTGATTTTCCTGCGTGTGCCAATTGGTCTGGCGATGTTCTTGATCGGCCTGGTGGGGTTGATCTTTGTAACCGGCGAGACGACGATCCCTTTCGCCCGGCTGAAGTCAGAGACCTACACGACCTTTTCCAATTACTCGCTGACCATTGTCCCGATGTTCCTGTTGATGGGACATTTCGCGACCCTTGGCGGCATGAGCCAGGCCTTATTCAAGGCCGCAGAAAGCTGGTTGGGCCATCGGCGTGGCGGGGTCGCGATGGCCTCGGTCGGTGCATGCGCCGGGTTTGGCGCGATCTGCGGATCGTCGTTGGCGACCGCCGCCACCATGAGCCGTGTCGCCCTGCCGGAAATGCGCCAGTACGGATATTCCGGCGGTTTCTCAACCGCGACTCTGGCGGCAGGTGGGACGTTGGGCATTTTGATCCCGCCCTCGGTGGTGCTGGTGATCTATGCGATCCTGACAGAACAGAATATTGCCAAGCTTTTCCTGGCGGCGTTTATCCCCGGCATCCTTGCAGCGATTGGCTACATGATTGCGATCTCGGTCTATGTACGTATCAACCCCGGCTCTGCCGGGACCAGGCCCCGGGTGCCCTATGGCGAACGGGTCCGCGCGATGATCGATGTCTGGCCGGTCTTGCTGGTGTTCCTGCTGGTGGTTGGCGGGATCTATCTCGGCTGGTTCACGCCAACCGAAGGGGCTGCAATCGGCGCCTTTGGTACGGGGCTCATCGCGTGGCTGGCCGGCGGGCTGACTAGGGCGTCCCTGCAAGAAAGCTTCCAGGTGACCGCGAAGTCCACGGCGATGATCTTTTTCATCGTGCTGGGTGCTGCGTTCTACAACGGGTTCCTGGCCTTGACCCAACTGCCGCAAGAGGCTGCGAATTGGGTGGGCGCAAGCGGACTGAGCCCCTGGGTGATCCTAATCATCATCCTGGCCTTCTATCTGTTGCTGGGCTGTTTCATGGACAGCCTTTCGATGATCCTGCTGACCATTCCGATCTTCTGGCCCATCGTGCAGGAGCTGGATTTCAACCTGGTGTCCATGGTCGATCTGCAATCCGCCCGATTGTCGGATCTGATCGCCAGCGGGAAAGAAATACCGGCGGCCCTGCTATCCGAGGCACAGGGATTGTTGGCCAGCGGCCAGGAACTGCCGCGCGAGATGACCCGGGAAATGGGCCTGCGCGGTGTCACCAAGGGTGCCCTGAACCGGGTGAATATCGAGCACATTGCCATCTGGTTCGGCGTCTTGGTGCTGATTGTCGTCGAGGTTGGGCTGATCACACCGCCAGTGGGAATGAACCTTTTCGTCATCAACGCCATGGATCGCCAAACTCCGATGGTCGAAACCTATAAAGCGGTGTTGTATTTCGTGGCATCGGACCTCATCCGGGTGGTGATCCTGCTGGCCTTTCCGGTGATTACGCTGTTCCTATTGCCGTGGTAGGATTTGGCCCTTCGGGCCAAGTCGAGGACGCTGTCCTCGAGCTCCTGGAGTATTTTTGGCAAGGTGAAACGGGCGGGACGCTAGACCCCAAGATAGCGCTGGGCGATGTCTGGATTGAGATCCTGAGGTGCACCAGTCCAGACCGTGGTGCCGCGTTCTAGAATTATGCAGGCATCCGCCATGGCTGTCAGGTCTTTCAGTGATTTATCCACTGCCAGGATGGCAAGACCGGTGGCTTTCAGCTCTCGGATCGCGGCCCAGATCTCGGTCCGGACGGTGGGGGCCAGGCCCTCGGTGGCTTCATCCAGCACCAGGAGGCGTGGGTTCGTCATCAGCGCGCGGCCGATAGCCAGCATCTGTTGCTCGCCCCCGGATAGCGAGGCCGCATTTTGGTATAGCCGTTCTTCCAGGCGCGGGAAAAGGCGGCCGATTTTGCTTAGGTCCCAATCCCCCGGCCGGGCGGCGGCGGTCAGGTTTTCCTTTACGGACAGGTTTGGGAAACAGCGGCGTCCCTCGGGAACCAGACCCAGGCCCAGACGCGCGGCCTGATGCGCGCGCAAGGCATTAAGGTCTGTGCCATTGAATGTGATTGCTCCGTCGCCGCGCCGCATCATCCGGCAAACTGAATGGATCGTCGTTGTCTTGCCCATGCCGTTCCGGCCCATCAGAGCAACCAACTGACCCTGGTCAACGCTCATGTCCACGCCGAACAGCGCCTGGCTGGCCCCATAATAGGCCGTGAGGCCTCGGACGGAGAGCAGCGCGGTCATGCCTCTTCGCCTTCACTTTCTTCTTCGCCCAGATAGGCGGTCTGCACATCCGGGTTCGCACGGATCTCGTCGACCGAGCCAGTTGCGATTATGCGGCCATAGACCAACACGCTGACCCGGTCGGCCAGGGCGAAGACCGCATCCATGTCGTGTTCAACCAGCAGGATTGGCGCTTCAGCCCGCAGCCCGTCCAGGAAGGTCGTCAACTGTGCCGAGCCTTCCGGACCCATGCCTGCCATCGGCTCGTCCAATAGGAATGCCTTGGGCTGCAGGGCCAGTGCCATCGCAATCTCTAATTGGCGGCGCTCTCCATGGCTAAGGTTGGCGGCGGGAATCTCAGCACGACCACCGAGGCCGACCCGGTCCAATTGTGCCCGGGCCGGATCCAACAAGGCAGCCTCGCGCCCGGTGGCGCGCAGGAAGCCGAAGATCCGGCGGCTTTGCCCCATCACAGCCAGTTGCACGTTCTGCAGCGCCGTCATGTCCGGGATGACGGAAGAGACCTGGAAGCTACGCGCCAGCCCTGCGCGAGCGCGGTCTTCCGGGCCCAGACCGGCGATATCCGCACCGTTGAAATGAATGGTGCCGGTGTCCGGAGCGATCTCTCCCGCAATCTGTTTGATCAGCGTCGACTTGCCCGCGCCGTTCGGGCCGATCAGGGCGTGGATCTCGCCAGCTTTGAGGTCCAGCGTGACGTCGTCCGAAGCTTTCAAGGCGCCGAAGGACTTCGACACACCCGCGATTTTGAGGATGGGCTCAGCCATGTGTGGCCCCATTGCTGTCGCGGATCAAAAGACCCATCACACCGCCGCGGGCGAACAGCACCACGGCCAGAAGCGCGAGGCCCAAGAGGATTTTCCAGAATTCGAAGACCCCGCCCAAGTAATGTTCCAACAGTATGAATAGCATCGCACCGGCCAGCGGGCCGAACAGGCGCCCGACGCCGCCCAGGATGACGATGATCATGATTTCGCCAGAGGTTTCCCAGGATATCATCGCGGGGGAGACGAATTTGTTGAGGTCAACATAAAGCGCCCCAGCCCAGCCGGTGATGGCAGCAGAAATGGTGAAGGCGGTTAGCCGCACGCCGAACGGCCGAATGCCGACGGTACTGACCCGGCCGGGGTTCTGTCTTGCGGCTTGCAGGGCCATTCCCAGGCGAGCACCTGTGATGCGCCAGACCAGCAAAAGAACCACCGCCAGCACGCCTACCGAGACTTGGAACAAGCCCATCGGCGCGAATTGGTCCATCCCCGGAAACTCGTTTCGGACAAAGATTGCCAGACCGTCCTCACCGCCATAGGCGGGCCATGAGATTGCAAAAAAGAAGATCATCTGCGCAAAAGCGAGCGTGATCATGATGAAGTAGACGCCCGAGGTGCGCAGCGACAACGCGCCGATCAAAAGAGCGGCCAGCGCCGACACCAGGATCGCCAGCGGCCAGATCACCAGCATCTGGTTTGTGCCTTCGATCAGGAAGGGCGTTTCGAAGATCGGTTCGTAGTTCTGCGCATGGCTGGCGAGGATGCCGCATACATAGCCGCCCAGGCCAAAGAACGCGGCATGTCCGAAGCTGACAAGGCCGCCATAGCCCAACGCCAGGTTCAAACCGATACCGGCAATGGCGAAGATCACGATGCGGGTGGCCAGTGTGATCAGGAAGGGTTCGTCCGCCAGGACCGCATAGCCAGCAAACGCTGCCAGGATCGCCAATAAGGCCGTATTGACCTGCCACTCCCGCATCAGTGCACACCTCCGAACAGACCCTGCGGGCGGAAGATCAGCACCACCGCCATGAGGGCATAGATCAGCATCGAGGCGATGGCTGATCCCGTGGCGATGGCGGGAGATGGCTCCATGAATGTCGCGAAGAACTGCGGCAACAGAAATCGGCCCATCGTGTCGGTGACGCCGACCAGGATGGCCCCGATCAAGGCACCTTTGATGGATCCGATCCCGCCGATTACAATGACCACGAAGGCCAGGATCAGCACGGGCTCTCCCATGCCGACCTCGACCGATTGCAGCGCGCCGACCAGGGCGCCGGCAAGCCCGGCCAAGGCGGCGCCCAGGGCGAAGACCACGGTGTAGAGCCGATCGATGTCGACGCCCAAGGCGGCGATCATTTCGCGATCGCTTTCGCCCGCTCGGATGCGAATGCCCAACCGCGTGCGGGCGATCAGCAGGAAAAGGCCTAATGCGATCACCAGCCCGGCGACGATGATGGCCAGGCGGTAGAGTGGGTATGGGATGCCGCCGGGCAGCGTCACCGCGCCCGAAAGCATCTGAGGAACATTGAGATACAAAGGCTGCGAGCCAAAAATCCAACGCGTGCCTTCGGAAAAGATCAGTATCAGCGCGAAGGTTGCCAGGACCTGATCAAGGTGATCACGGGTGTAAAGCCGCCGGATCACCGCAATCTCGACAATGGCCCCAGCCGCCGCAGCCGCCGCCAGGGAAGCGGCCAATCCCAGCCAGAACGAGCCAGTCCAAGCAGCCACGGCAGCGCAGGCAAAGGCGCCGACCATGTAGAGCGAGCCATGGGCCAGATTTATCAGCCCCATAACGCCGAAGACCAGCGTTAGCCCTGCCGCCATTAAGAACAGCATGACCCCAAACTGGACGCCGTTCAGCAACTGCTCAAGAATCAGCGCTGTCATAACGCCCCGGATATCCGATACTGATCGTCACTCTGATCAACGTCCCCTCACTCGCCGCGGTACTTGGGCAAATGTGGAAGGGTTTTGCAAGACATCGCTGCTTTGCGGCCGGCCCAAGGAACGCATTATGGATCAGCATGTTGCAGTACCGTCAGTGCGGCCGCCGCGTAGAACAAAACCACAGGCCAGCCGACGGCAACTAAGGCACGTTTCGGTGGTTTTGGCTCAGTAGCTTTCGCTCCAGGTACTCAGAAAACCGCCCAGCGTAACGATGCTGGACTTCGGGAAGCTGCCAGTCTTTGCCTGTTATTGTACCCCTGCAGGCCGCGGCGCCGCATGCACACTCCATTTCCCAGTCGTCGTCATCACCAGTCGCATAGTCAAAGGTAAGCTCTTCACCAGGCGCGATATCGCGCATCGATCGGAAGGTGATTTGCCCGAAAATCTGTAAGTTTGGGTCGCATGAGTGATTGAGACACATCATAGACGCTTCACGTTCGGTCTCGGTCATCGGGCCAATGAACAGATCGTCGTCGATCTGAATTTCGGCTGGCCCAAGCGACTTTGCAAGCTCGTCCCTTGTTTTCCGATCAAAGACGTGCCCACCCTTCACGACAACGGTTTCGCCCGCATCTATGGCCGCAACACAAAACAATCCGCGCCCTTCAATGTCACTTCCGCGTTTTTCGACTTTATCCGAAAACCAAGTTGTCACAGCGGCGTCCTTTCCCATCTTTCAAGGCTGGGGCGTACGGAAGCAGACGATTTAGGCCTAGGTCGGGTGCAACGTTATTCTCATATTCATGCAAACCCCAGAGTCACCGAACCAAATGCTCCGAAGTCTGCGAAAAGATTCGTGCCGGGCGGGCACTCGATGGGCCGGATGAAGGACCCGGACAGGATGACATGGCCAGCCTCGATCTGCTGACCATAGGTCGCCATGCGCCGGGCCAGCCAGACTACGCTTTCGACTGGATCGTTCAGCACGCCTGCGCCCAGGCCGGTTTCTTCCACCTCGCCATTGTTCGACACGATAGCCCCTACCCAACGCAGGTCATGAGAGTCGATGGCGTGACGCTGCGCCCCACAGACGATGCCTGCATTGGCCGCGTTGTCGGAAATGGTGTCGGTGATGATCCGCGCCTTTCCGGTGTCTGGGTCCTTCCGCGAGATGCGGGTGTCCAGGATTTCCAGCGCGGGGGTCACGTAATCCATTGCGGCAACGATGTCGTCGCGGGTGACGTCTTCACCGCCGACTGCGGATTTCATGACAAAGGCGATCTCTGCTTCGACCCTTGGCTGGATGAAACGGCCCTTCGGGATCTTCGCGCCGTCATCAAAAGCCATATCGTCGAACAGAACGCCTGAATCCGGAATATCGATGCCAAGGGCTGCCTGCATCGCCTTTGACGTCAACCCGATCTTCCAGCCGATGATTTTCCGCCCTGCAGCCAGCTTTGCCTCGATCAGCGCGGATTGGATGGCATAGGCATCGTCCATGGTCAGGCCAGGGTGGCGCAGCGACAGCAAGCCGATCTGCTGGCCGGTTTCTTCGGCGGCCAGCAGGTCCCGCGCTGCTATCGCGCGGTCTTCTGGCGTCATGCGATGCCGCCCATGCAGACGTATTTCAGCTCCATGAAATCATCCAGGCCATAGCGTGACCCTTCACGGCCGAGGCCCGAAGATTTCACGCCGCCAAAGGGCGCCTCGGCGGTCGAGATCAGCCCTGTGTTCACACCGACCATGCCGTAGTCGAGGGCCTCAGAGACACGCCAGCAACGGGCAAGGTCTTGCGAGTAGAAGTAAGACGCCAGGCCAAATTCCGTATCGTTGGCGGCGTGCACCGCTTCGGCTTCTTCCTCGAACTTGAACAATGGGGCAACGGGACCAAAGGTTTCCTCTCGCGCGACGGCCATGGCCTGGGTCACCCCGGTGAGGATTGTCGGCTCGAAAAACGTACCACCCAAGGCGTGACGACTGCCGCCCAAGGTCACCTTCGCACCGTGCGAGGTTGCATCAGCGATATGTTCTTCGACTTTTTCAACAGCGCCCTCATCGATCAGCGGGCCGAAAATCACACCTTCATCGAAGCCGTTGCCGGTAGGCAAAGTTGCAACTTTTGCGCCCAGCTTTTCGGCGAATTCGTCATAGACACCCGCCTGCACATAGATGCGGTTGGCGCAGACGCAGGTTTGGCCGTTGTTGCGGAATTTGGCGATCACAGCGCCTTCCACGGCAGCATCGATATCGGCATCGTCGAATACCAGGAAGGGTGCATTGCCGCCCAGTTCCAGCCCCAGCTTCTTGATCGTCGGCGCGCATTGGGCATAGAGCGACGCGCCGATTTCCGTCGATCCGGTGAAGGTCAATTTCCGGACAATCGGGCTGGACGTCATCGCCCCGCCAATGGCCCCCGCAGATCCCGTGAGGACCGAGAACAAACCGGCAGGCAGACCGGCCCGTTCTGCCAGCACCGCCAGCGCGATGGCCGAAAACGGCGTCGCCGAGGCGGGTTTCAGCACCACGGCACAACCGGCGGCCAGGGCAGGTCCAACCTTGCGGGTGATCATGGCGTTCGGGAAATTCCACGGAGTGATCGCTGCTACAACCCCGATAGGCTGTTTCAGCACGACGATGCGCTTGTCCGGCTGATGACCGGGAATCACATCGCCATAGGCGCGGCGCGCTTCGTCAGCGAACCACTCGATGAATGACGCCCCATAGGCGATTTCTCCCATCGCCTCGGGCAGGGGTTTGCCTTGCTCGGCGGTCAGGATGCGGCCCAGATCTTCCTGGTTCTCCATCATCAGATCGTACCATTTGCGCAGCATGCCGGCGCGGTCCTTGGCCGTGCGGGCGGCCCAGGCATGGCGCGCTTCTTCGGCGGCCTCGATGGCCTGATTGGTGTGATCGGGGCCCAGCTTCGGCACATAACCAATCACGGAACCCGTGGCAGGGTCAGTCACTGCCAGGCCTGTTTCGGCATTCGCTTCTATCCAGGTGTCGCCCACCAGGGCCGCTTCGCGCAGAAGCGATGTGTCGTGCAGGATCATGTTGGTCATTGAAGGCTCCTCCCAGAAGTCTATTTTGCCCGCGGTTCCAAGCGGGATATTCAGAAAGCAGTTTGGCAGTCAGCCAGGCCGCTGAGCACGCTTTCCAGCGCTTCCAACGGATTATCGCCCTTCAGCGCATCTTCCAATGCCCTCAACGGATTGTCGCCTGACGCATCGCCATCCAGCAGTTCTTTGCCCAACTTTTTGCCGGCGTCTTCCAACTTGTCCGTGAGGTCCTTCAGATTGAATTGAGCATGCGCCTGGTTCGGGCCCAGCAGTTCAGCCAAGTCTGAGATCCCGGGCGCTTGGACCAGACGGTCACCGACGGCACCAAAGACTGCGCCTTCATCCACAGAAATTTCTGCGTCCAGATAAACCGTCTCGTCGGTCTGCGCTGGTTTCACGGCCTCAAACGCCAGATCCAGCGCCTCGCGATGTTTGGCCAGGAAGTCCTTATCCTCCTGGGTAAGGTCCTTCGCGATCAACTCGAAGATCTGTTCCCGGGTATAAGCAAAGCGCGAGGCCTTTTCTAACACCGCATCCAGCATTTCTTGCGGGATCTGGCCGATCGACAGGCTGACGACCTGAGCCCAGACCGCTGTGCGATCATGACCGAAACGGATCGAGGTCTTTAACGGCCAGCCATCGCGCAGGTTAAGCAGACCTTCCAGCTCCATATCGACGGTTCCGGTGATCGTCAGCAGATCGCCCTCGATCCCAACCCTGCCGTCCAGAAGGCTGTGCATAAACAGCTTCTGCGGGCCGCATGTCACCAATTCAGTGCGTCCACCATCTAGAAAGGACTGTAACCGCTGCACCGCATCGGGCATTTGCAGGTTCACTGTCAGATGCGTCCGGCCGTCACGGCGCCAGACCCTGCTGTCATGCAGCAGGCTTGCCTTGACGACGCTGGTCTTGTTCCAGTTTTGGAAAGCGATGGGGTTCGTGTCGTGATAGACGGGCAGCTTGACCCCGGCATAGTAGGCCGCGGCAGCAGCGGCGGCCAGGATGACGACAAGTCCGATAGCCCACCCCAATATTCGCCTGATGAACCGCATGGCCGTTCTCCGTTCCGGGAATCACTTAGGTCATGGTGCCACGATGGGCTGGGCTTTTAACAGCGGTTCCTTGGTGGGCACATCGGCGAAGGTGGATCCTTCCTCGAACCAGGATTTCGGCGCAGGCGCGCCCCATAGGGTTTGGCGCTGCGGATCTTTCAGATCCCATTTGATCGGCTCCAGATCCGGGTCCACGGTCTGATAGTCAGAACAATAAATCTCGATCCGGTGTCCGTCGGGATCACGCACATAAAGAAAGAAGGCGTTAGAGATCCCATGCCGTCCGGGTCCACGTTCGATGTTCGACAGATATCCCGTGGTCGACATCAGGTCCAAAAGGTCGATGATGTTCAGCGGGGTAGGCACCCAGAAGGCCGTGTGGTGCAACCGCGGACCGATACCATTCGTGAAGGCAATGTCATGCACACCGCCCTTGCGGTGCATCCAGGCCGCCCAGACCTTGCCGGTTCCGGCATCCTCGGAATACTCGGTCGTGCGGAAGCCCAGGCGATTGTAGAACGCAACCGCACCGTCGACATCCGAAGAGAACATGTTGAAGTGGTCGATACGCAGGGGTTTCACACCCCTGTACAGCTTGTACTGCTGGGTCAGGTGCGGCACCCGGTCCATCTTTACATAGAATTCCAGAGGCATGCCCCAGGGGTCACGCGTGCGCAGCGTTCGCGCCTGATAGGGCCGTTCAACCCATTCTACCGGAAGGCCTTCCGCTGCGAACCAATCCGCCGCTTTGTCCAGGTCCGGCTCGTCATACAGCTTGAACGCCAGCACATTGACGACCGGGTCATCCCCTTCGACCAGGGCCACGCAATGATGCCCACGCTCCTCCATAGCACGCAGATAGACGCGGCCCGGTTCCTCGTGGGTGATGTGCAGACCCAGCGTATCCGCATAGAACGCCTTTGAAGCTGCAAGATCGCGGACGACATACTCCACATGGCTGAGGCGCACGATGTTGAACGGAGGGTAGAGTTCCGGTGCAGGGACGGGCATCGTAGTGTTCCCTTAATGCAGGCGTTCGCGGGCTGCTGCGTATTTCTTGGCAAGGCGGGCTTGGGTCAACTGATCCAGCTGCGCCATGCGCACCGGGTCTGAATTGTCATTCAGGTCTGCGATCTTAACGGCCTTTGCCAGGGGGTTTGCGGCGACCCGGTCCAGGTAAGCGTCGTGGCCTTCACCGTCACGTCTGGTAATTGCGTCAACGGCGTCTGCGATGAATGTGCCGAACACATCCCGGATCGTGTCTAGCGTAACCTGTGTGTCCTCGACGACATCATGCAGAAGCGCAACGATCTGAGCATCTTCCGGTGCGACGCGTGAGGCAACGCGGACCACATGGGCCATGTAGGGCTGACCGGATTTGTCCGTCTGCCCCCAATGGGCGGCGAAGGCGATCTCGAATGCGCGTCCTAGCCGGGACATCTACGCCCCCAACCGTGGGATCTTATGGCGGCCGGTGGCAAAGCCGATGTGCTTTTGCTCCATATAGAACTCAAAGCTCCAATCTCCGCCATCCCGGCCAATGCCCGATGCTTTGACCCCGCCGAATGGGGTTGGCAGGTGGCGCACATTTTCCGAATTCACCCAGATCATCCCGGCTTCCAGCTTGTCGGTGAACCGCAGGGCGCGTGTCAGGCTTTCGGTCCAGACATAGCCGGTCAATCCGTAAGCGACGTCATTGGCGATCTGCAGCGCTTCATCTTCTGTGTTGAACCGGATTGTGGTCAGCACCGGCCCGAAGATTTCTTCCTGGGCGATGGTCATGGCGTTTGTCGCACCGGTGAAGAGGGTCGGCTTGACGAAACATCCGGTTTCACCGTGGCGTTCACCACCTGCCGCAATCACCGCACCATCAGACCGCGCGGTGTCGAAATACGATGTGACCTTGGCCATGTGGTCTTTGTGGATCAATGGACCAATCTCCGTCGATGGATCAAGGGGATGGCCGATCTTGATGCGGTTCACCCGCTCGATCAGCTTGGCCTCGAACTCATCGGCGATGGTGTCCTGAACCAACAAGCGCGATGAGGACGTGCAGCGTTCCCCATTAAGCGAGTAGATCATGAAAACCGCTGCATCCAGGGCTCGGTCCAAATCGGCGTCATCGAAGACCACGACGGGGTTCTTGCCGCCAAGTTCGAAGTGTACACGCTTCAGCGTTTCGGCACCCTGGCGCATGATATGCGATCCGGTCTTGGATTCACCGACAAACGCAATGGCCTTGATAGCCGGGTGCTCGGTCAGGGCTTTGCCGGCCTCTTCGCCCATGCCGTTGACCGTATTCCAGACGCCTGGGGGCAGACCGGCTTCATGCGCGATCTCCATCAGGATGCGGGCGGTGATGGGGGAAAGCTCCGCCGGTTTGTGCACGACCGTGCACCCCGCGGCCAAAGCCGGGGCGATCTTCCAGGTAGACAGCATGAACGGTGTGTTCCAGGGCGTAATCACGCCCACCGGACCGATGGGCACCCTGGTTGTGACATTCATCAGGGTTGGCGACGGCAGGGATTGTCCGTCCCGCGCGCCAGGTGCCCTGTCGGCAAAAAAGCGGAAATTCTCAGCCCCGCGCAGGGCGGCCTTGGACATAAATCGCAGAGCCTGGCCGGTGTCGATACATTCACAAAAGGCGATTTCCTCCGCCCGATCGACAATGGCATCGGCGATTCTATGCAGCAGCTTCTTGCGCTCGGCCCCGCCCAGATCGCGCCATTCCGGGAAGGCCTCTTTCGCGGCCTTGGCAGCGGCATCGATATCCTCGGCCCCGCCCCGGGCCACGTCGCACAGCACCGCATCGTCGATGGGCGAGGTCGATTGGAACGTCCTGCCAGAAGCCGCCGGTACCAACGCCCCACCGATCTGGTTCATCACCCCGACCTCGCGGAACCGGGCCAGATAACCCTGCGCCTTTTCGATATTCTGGTCCAACTCGCTCATCGTCGTTTCCCTACGTCAGGCCGCCGCCAATCCTGTATCCAAAGCGCTGATGATCTGCGCCACATCCTCGGCGGTCAGCACCAGCGGCGGCGACAGAATAATGTTGGGCCCTGAAATCCGGATCATCACCCCAGCCTCATAGGTCGCCTGATGCACCCTGGCGATAGTGTCTTTGTCGATCGGCGTCTTCGCGTCGCGGTCGCTGACCAGTTCCAGTGCGCACATCAATCCGTGGCCGCCGCGAACGTCGCCGATGATATCATGCTTGTCAGCCAGACCCTGCAGCCCGCCGTAGAGTTCCACGCCCCGATCGGCGGCATTCTTATAGGGCTCGATCCGCAGGGTTTCCGTCAGGCAGGCGATGGCCGCCGCCGCGCCAACGGGGTGGCCAGAATAGGTGTAGCCCGATCCGATCGCTGCGCGACCGGTATCGTCCTTTTCGAATGCCTCTGCCACCGCATCGCTGACCATCACTGCACCGAACGGGAAGTAGCCGTTGGTGATCGCTTTGGCAGTGCACATCAGATCTGGTTGCACGCCCCAATGGCGCGAGCCCGTCCAGGACCCGGTGCGCCCGAACGCTGTGATCACTTCATCGGCAATCAAAAGGATACCGTGTTTCGAACAGATCTCTCTCACACCCGGCATGAAGCTTTCATGCGGGGGGATGACGCCACCCGCGCCCAGAATTGGCTCCATAATGAAGGCGGCGATGGTCTCTGGCCCCTGGAAGGCAATCTCATCTGCCAACGCGGAAAGGCACAGCCCCGCCAGCATCTCTGGGTCCGTTTCATTGAACGGATTGCGATAGGTATAGGGGGCCGGGATCTGGAAGCACCCAGGCAACAGCGGCTCATAGGCCGTGCGGAAATTCGCGTTGCCATTGACCGATGCGCCGCCAGTATGGGTGCCGTGATAGCCCTTCTTCAGGCTCAGATATTTCACCCGGCCAGGATTGCCCTGCACCTTGTGGTATTGCCGCGCCAGGCGCAGCGCGATCTCAACACTGTCCGACCCGCCAGAGGTGAAGAACGCGCGGCTGAGCCCATCAGGGGCAAAGAAGTCCTGCAGCATCAGGCTAAGCTCGATCACCTTGTCGTTCGAGGTGCCGCGGAAGATCGAATAGTACGGCAGCTGATCCAACTGCCCGGCAATCGCGGCTTTCACCGGATCGCAGGAATAGCCGAGATTGACGTTCCACAGCCCGCCGACCGCATCGATCGTCTCGTGCCCATCGACATCTGTGATTCGCACGCCCTTGCCGACGGTGATGATCGCGGGCGGGTTCGCAAGGCTGTCCCCGGGATGCGCCATGGGATGCCAAAGATGGCGGGCATTGTTTTCCTTCAGGAAATTCTCGGCATTCATCGGGTAATCCCCAAGTGTCCGGCGGCGGTGCGTCGCGATCCATCCCATTGATTGGGCGTTGGCGCAATCCCGGTTGACTCTCGCCGCTCTTTCAAACATCATTAACATGTGAATGATTAAGATGGCAATCGAAATGGCAAACGTGTTTTCCAGATCCCTGCCTTTGCTGCTGCACCGGACGATGCAGGCAGTGATGCCGCCCTTCCGGGAAATCTTTGCCGACCATGACCTGACGGACCAACAATGGCGCGTGCTGCGCGCAATGTGGGAGCTTGACCGCCTGTCCATGGTGGACCTGGCCGCAGCAACGGTTCTGCCAGCGCCCAGCCTGGTCGGCATCGTCGACAGGTTGGAAAAACGCGGTTTGGTCAGCCGCATCCGATCCGAGTCGGATCGCCGCCTGGTCTATCTGGTCGCCACCGATCAGGGACGGGCGCTGTATGCAGACGTTGAACCTCGGATCTCCGCCATCCATGATGACCTGCGTGCCCGTGCGACTAACGACGAATGGGCAGAGCTGGACCGCATCCTGACCAAAATCGCCGACGGCGCACCCGCGGCCAAAACGTCCACCGCGGCGTAATCGGAGGGAACCCATGCTGAAGAAACTGGACAAAGGCATTCGTACCGGCGCCGAGTATTTGGACGGCCTGCGCGATGATCGCGAGGTTTGGATGCAGGGCGAACGGGTCAAGGATGTCAGCCAAGCACCCGGCATTGCCCGCGGTGCGCGGACGCTGGCCAAGTTTCTGGACCGTCAGCATGTCGACCCTTATCGCGATGTCGTCACCTATTTGGACGCGGACGGCGACCGCTGTGCCATGTCCCATATGGCACCGAAATCTCAGGCTGATGTGTCCGCGCGGGGCAAGGCGTTCTACGAATGGGCAACCTGGTCCAACGGCATGTTCGGGCGAACGCCGGACTATAAGAACGCCTCGGTAATGGCTTTTGCCTCGGCGCCTGGGTTCCTGGCCCAAGGCAAAGAAGGTCAGGCTGACTTTGTCGCCAACATGACCAACTTCTACAACCGCGTGCGTAAGAACGATCTGGTGCTGACGCATACGTTGGTGAATCCGACGATGTCGCACCAAGAGGCCTCGGCGGGTCGGTTCAACGACACCGTCGCGCTGCAGGTGGTCAAGGAGACCGACGCCGGAATAGTTGTGAATGGCGCACGCCTGCTGGCGACCCTGGGTCCATCAGCGGACGAGATCGAAGTTTTCCCTTCGACCATTCTGAAACCGGTCGAGGAAAACATCCCCTTCGCCTTTGCATTCGCCCTGCCGATTGCGACGCCGGGTCTGAAGATGCTGTGCCGTGACACCTATGACCACGGCAAATCGGAATTCGACGCGCCTTTAGCCTCGCGTTTCGAAGAAATGGACGCGGTTGTCATCTTCGAAAACGTTCTGGTCCCGTGGGAGCGCGTCTTCATGTATCGCGAACCACTGCTCTGCAATCAGGCCTTCGGCGCGACCAATGCCGTGATCCATATGATGCACCAGGTCGCCTGCGGGAAGCTGGCGAAGGCCGAGTTCATGGTCGGTCTGATGTGCGCCATCGCCCAAGCCACCGGCAAGGACAAAGATCTGCACGTGAAGGGGCAGATTTCGGAAGTCATGCAGATGACCGAAACGGTGAAAGCCTTGCTGTTTTCCGCCGAAGCACAGGCGCATGAGGACGAATGGGGCAACTACATCCCGCTGCGCCGTCCCATCGATGCATCGCGGAACCTGTTCCCGAAAATGTACCCTCGGATGATCGAGATCCTGCAGATGATGGGTGCCTCGTCCTTGATGGCCACCCCCGCCGAGGCAGATTTCTCGAACGACATCTCCCAGGATGTGGAACGGTACTTCCAGGTCGCTCATCGTGGATCAAAGGACCGCGTTGCTCTGTTCCGCCTGGCCCATGACGTGGCCGTCAGCGGGTTCGGCTCGCGCCAGTGCCTTTATGAGAGGTTCTTCTTCGGACCGCCGCCACTTCTTGCCGCGCAGTTCTACGACCTTTACCCTAAGGACGAGGTCATCGACCGGGTCGAAGGACTGTTGAGCGGGGATGCCTGACCCCATCGCGCGATATCATTAAGCTGATTTTTGGCCGCCCGTCCTGGGCTGACGCGTTGCCAGACTCGAACGGCGATCTACGTTCTGATAACAAGCGTTCATAAACCCAAAGTTGATCGGGGGGAGGCGAATGTTCGTTTCAAGACGTAGGCACCTTGCGCTCTGGGGCGCCGCAGTATGGGCCTCGTTGTTCCCGATGCGCGCGTCTGCCGGGACCGTTCATGAGGTTCAGATGCTGAACCACGATCCCGATGATAAGAAACAATTGATGGTGTTCCACCCCGATATCGTCCGCGCCCAGCCCGGTGATACAATCCGCTTCCTGGCCATCGACACCAACCACAATTCCGAGTCTTTCAAGAAAATGCTGCCCGAAGGCGTGGAGCGTTGGAAAAGCAAAATCGGCAAAGAATTCGACTTGGTTGTCGAGACCGAGGGCGCTTACGGGTACTTCTGCACACCCCACAAATCCTACGGCATGGTCGGCCTTCTGCTGGTTGGCGATGTCTCCAGCAACTACGAGGAACTCAAAACCGTGCGCCAGCGCGGCAAGTCGAAGAAACGCTTCAAGGACATCTTTGAACGGGCTGACGCGTTACTGGCGGCAGAAGCCTGATCCCACCCCAAAGAACATTCTCAACACGCCATAACAACGACGGCCAGAAGGCCGCAGACTACGAAACCATAATGGGAGGAATTGTTATGACAGCGAGTAGATTACGCGGCTTCCTGCCGCTTGTTGCCGGTATGGCTTTATGCGCAGCGCCAGCGATGGCGCAAAACCTTAGCCACGAAGCAGTGCTGAGCGATCTGGAAAGTCCATGGGACATGGCGTTCCTGGATGACGGGACGATGTTCTACACCGAAAAATGCGATGGCCTTTCGGTCCGCATGCCCTCGGGCGATGTCAACGCGTTGTTGGGGATGAGCGAGTCTGAAGGCTATGCCGCGACCGCCGAGGATCTGTTCTGCGAAGGGCAGGCTGGAATGATGGGTGTTGCCGTGGACCCGGCGTTTGCCGAGAATCGGCGCATCTATGTCTATTCCACCTCGAACATGTCGACCCCGCATACCAACCGTTTGATGCGGATGGTGGTAAGCGACGATTTCAAAAGCGTCTCTGACCGGACAGACATTGTCGATGATGTGCCCTATAAGATGAAGGCATCCGATCACCCGTTCGGCGGCCCAGGTGCACATAATGGCGGACGCGTCAGGTTCAACGATGCGGATGGCTATCTCTATCTGACCACCGGCGACACCCACAATGGCGCGGTTCCTCAAAGCCCGACCATGATGGGCAGCAAGGTGATCCGCATCGACACGGATGGTGCGCCAGCGGCGGGCAATACGCCTCCGGTGGGCTTTGACAAGCGGACCTACACCTATGGCCACCGCAACGTCCAAGGCATCGCCTTCCATCCCGGCACCGGCACGCCGATCACTGCCGAGCACGGACCCTGGCATTCGGACGAAATCACGGTTCTGCGCAACGGCGGGAATGCCGGTTGGGATCCGCGGCCGAACATGGCAGACCGTGGTGATTGCCCGGACAACTATTGCGGTTACAGCCCCAACCAGATGGTTGGCGAAAACCGCTTTGCCCGCGCAGCTTGGATGCCGATGACGGACTTCAAGACCTACCCCGCCGCGATGCCGCCAATCTGGAACAACAATGGCTGGTCGCAAGGCACCTCCTCGGCCGCGTTCCTGAAGGGCGAGGCCTGGGGTGACTGGGATGGCGCGATGGTTGTCGGCATCATGGGCATCGGCTTCGGCGGCACACCGCTGGGTCAGCGCATCGAAGTGATGCAGTTGTCCGAAGACGGCACCGAACTGATGAGCACCGCCACCATGGCGCTGCCCATGGAATCGGGCCGGTTCCGGTCACTGGTGATGGGCCCGGACGGCAGCCTCTATGCCGCCATCGACGAAGGCACGATTTACAAGCTTACGCCCTGATGGGCCACTGCTGCGCCGCCTTCGCGGTGGCGCAGCAATCCTTCGGTCACTGTCCCAGCACGAATTCGGACGGAAGCTCGAACCTTTGGTCATCCACCCGCAGGGTGTAGAGACCCTCGCCCAGGTTCCAATCGATGTCCTTACCTGATCCCGACATGGTCGTGCTGGCACGGACAAACGCCCCATCTTCGAAATAAAGATACCGCGTAAATCCATTGGAAAAAGTCACGGCGACCGCCGCATCACCGCCACCGCCGCGCGCCACGGCGGCCTTGCAAACGCTAAGACTCTCGCCGCGTTCCTGCGCACAAGACACCTGACCTTCCGCATCAAAATCCCCGCGCCGCGCCCGGCTTTTGGTTTCGTTCGCTTGTGCCAGAATTATTTCACCTCGGGCAGATGCGGACCCAAGAGATCCAGCCCGGCAACTCTCTTCCGCCACACAGCTGGTCGCCACTGACACCGGAAGAGCCACAAACAAAGACAGGATGCCAATTTTCAAAACGGGAATACCCAAAGCTTGGATCCTCTTCCTTCAAGATAACCGGTAGGCCGGTCTTGCCGAACGGAACGGGGCCTATTTCAGCCCCGGCGTTCCATCGAACTTCTTCTCCAGCCCTGACCAGCAATCCACATAGTCATCCTGCAGTGGCGCCTCTTCAGCAGCGAAACGGGTCAGGTGCTGTGGAAACCGAGTCTCGAACATAAAGGCCATGGTGTTTTCCAGCTTCACCGGGTCCCAATCGGACTGCGTTGCCTTTTCGAACGCCATGTGATCCGGGCCGTGGGGCAGCATGCAATTGTGCAGGCTGATCCCGCCCGGCACAAAACCCTCGGGCTTTGCATCGTACTGCCCGTAAATGTTGCCCATCAGCTCGGACATGATGTTCTTGTGGTACCAGGGCGGGCGGAACGTATCCTCTTGCGGCAGCCAGCGCGGCGGGAAGATGACAAAGTCGATATTGGCAGTGCCTTCCTCGGCCGTCGGCGCGGTCAGCACCGTGAAGATCGACGGGTCCGGATGGTCAAAGGTGATCGACCCGACAGCCGCATAGGTGCGCAAATCATATTTATAAGGCGCATAATTCCCATGCCAGGCAACAACATCCAGCGGGCAATGACCGATCTCCGTTCGGTGAAACTGGCCGCACCATTTAATCGTGACGGTGGATGGGGTTTCACGATCCTCGAACGCTGCAATCGGTGTCTTGAAATCCCTCGGATTTGCCAGGCAGTTCGCCCCGATTGGCCCGCGCCCAGGCAACGTAAACTTCGCCCCATAATTCTCGCACACGAACCCGCGCGCCTCACCATCCGGCAGGGTGACGGAAAACAGCATGCCCCGGGGCAGCACGCAGATCTCCAAGGGCTGCAATTGGATCAATCCAAACTCTGTTCGGATCGCCAGGCGTCCATGTTGCGGAACCACCAGAAGCTCGCTATCGGCAGAATAGAAATACTCATCAGCCATGTCCTGGTTCGCCAGATAGACATGCGACGCCATACCGACCTGAGTGTTTACATCCCCTGCCGTCGTCATCGTGCGCATACCGGTGATGAAGGTCGTTGGCTCGGACGGGAACGGCGTCGGGTCCCAGCGATATTGCCCCAGGGATGTCACATCCTCGATGACGTGCGGCGCCGAATTCCAATACGGCATCTCGATCCGCTGGAACCGGTTGACGTGCTTGACCGAGGGGCGGATGCGATAGAGCCAGCTCCGCTCGTTCCGCCCTTGCGGTGCAGTGAACGGAGATCCGGACAGCTGTTCCGCGTAAAGTCCATAGTTCACGCGTTGGGGCGAGTTCCGTCCCTGCGGCAGTGCATCGGGCAAGGCCTCGGTTTCGAAATCGTTGCCAAAGCCGGACATGTACCCGGCCGCTGTGCCATAGCGGCTGTCATGGCGTGGGGCATTCTGCGGATCAGATTGGGTGTTCATCGCGGCCTCCCATGCTGGCCCGAGTATCGATGGCCAGGTCGTTCAAGGCAACCCGTCAGCGCCAAAGGTAGATTGGCGATGACCAGGCCTGGTGCCCGTCCAGCGTCGTGACGCGAACCCAGATCGGTGTATCGCGGCCCTCTGCGACGTTGATGGGGATCTGAAATTGCAGATCGCCTTGGTCCAGTTCATCTGGCAAACGACGGATTACGATGCGCCGTTCCAAACCGCCCGCGTCCAGGACGTGATCCTCTAACCCCAGATCTTCCAGCGGCACCGAGCCAGAAACCAGATTGGTCTGCACATCGATCTGTCCTGGCCCGTCTAAGCGCAGATCAACGCCACCAAAATTGCCCGAGGTCACAGCCTGAAAACTGATGTGATTGGGCGCAACCTGGTCGATGGGTTTATCCAGATTGAAATGATTGACCCGGCTCATCGCGGTGATCTGCGCGCCGGTCTTTATGTCACCGCGCCAAGATGTATTCCGCCCCCGCCCGCGATATTCGGCCCCTTGCCAATAGACACGGACGCGGTTGCCCAGATTATCCACATCATAGGTGCGTTCGGTGTGGATCAGATCGGGCCCGTCCAGGACATCGACCCGTTCGATGGGTCCGGCGTGGATCTGAACCGATAGCGTCACTTCAGCATCGCCGGTTTCAACCAGATCGCCCATGATCGCCTCGGTGACCTCTTGCGGTTCCACAGCAGCATATCTGGGATCGCGGGCATAAAGCTTCACAGGCCGGTCAAATCGCGCCCGAACGTCCACGTCCATCCGAGAACCCGAGGTCCCATAGTGATGCCGCCACCGCATGCATTCGAACAAGGCATCTCGGGTCAGTTCCGGCGCCAGGAAGCAGGTCAGCCCGCCATAGGCGCCGAACTCTGACGCCCCTGGCGCCCCGGCCCCGGGCCGCAACTTGTGCCCATCGGAATTCGCGACCACGCCAACCCGGTGCCCCAAAGCCAGACTATCGGTCAGGATCCATTCGAACGTGCCCCAGTTCGAATGAACCTCGACCGCTGTCTTCAACGCAGGATCATGGGCATAGGACACGTCCGCTGGCCGCCCACCGACATGCGACCAGACCACGGCGTCTTCGTCTTTCAGGGCGTCAAACAAAGCATCCAGTGTTGGTGCATCTGTCGACAGATCCGAACGATCCGCCAACATGGCGTGCGAGGACCGGCGCATCTGCCGCCCTTCATGCCGGAAAAAAACGTTGTGATCCCCGCCGACGGGCGTGTTTCCGGACCACTCATAGCCTGGGTACATGACAAACGCGCCATCCCGGTTCCAGGCGGCCGAGATCTGGTTGATCCGGTCCCAGAAAGCATTGGTAATCTGGAAGTCGTTCCCCTGGTGCGCGCAGGCATCCAGAAAAGCCAGATCCCGCGCATAGGCCATGTAATCATCGATCGAGCCGATGCCCACTGTCTCTCCGCTTTGACCGTGCAGATCGCCCCAATAACCAGCGTTTGCACCGTCGCGGATGACGATGGGGTTCGAGGTGGCGAGTTCTTCGCCGTTCTCGGTCAGTAACGTGATGCGCGCAACTGCTTCAGACGGGATCGACAGGCCTTCGATTTTCACCGCACGTTGGTCGGCCGGGACTGCCACTTCATCCGGCAAGCCATCGATGACTGCGTCAGTTTCCAGCCGCAGCGTCATTGACCCTGCAGGGGCCGGGTTGCCCCAGATATCCTCGGCCCGAATGCCGATGGAAAAGGCTTCATTGGGTCGCCGCAGGCCAGGGGCAACCACATGCCATCGCACAGGCGGCCCCGCGACCACGGGCAAAGTCAGCCCTGCGCCAAGGGGATAGAACTGCCCGGTCGCACAGGCATCGACCGTGACGTTCAGCTCGAAATCCGGCTCGGCCATCGTCTGCATCAGAAAGCCCGGCCCACCGCCCGACCGATCCCCCAGCACTACCGTGATCGTATCCCCAGGTGACAGGTACCCACCCACCGCCGTCACCCGCACACCGATGAACCAAGGGCGGTATCCATGGGGTTCGGCCAGTACCGCCAGCCGGGTGCCATTGGACGCAACGGCGGTCACATAATTCGCACCGCTGGGGTCATCCGACTGCAGCCGTCCAAAGTCCGTCACCAGCCGCAGAGAGATGCGGATCGCGCCCGTATCATCCAGCCCGAACTTGCCGCAGGTATAGGTAACGGTAAGGGTCTGATGGCTGCGGACCACGGCCTGTGCGGGGCCGTCCAGCACCGCCGAGCCCAGGTCCTCCGGCCCCACACCCGGCTGCACGGCAGGGGCAACATCGCCCATCAGATCCGGCCTGATTGGTGGCATCGCTCCCCCCTGCTCTATTGGACATCCCGTATGGCAAGCGTATAGCTCGCGTATGGCATCTGTCTAAGAATTCGCGCGATGTCGTCGTGAATTGTCGTCTCAGATCGCATTAACGGGCAATTAAGCGAAAATTGTCGTAGCAGAAGTCGTCGCTTTTGACGTCGTCACGGGTGCAAATTATCTGCTGTCCTACGCCAGCGGCGGCAGGCCCTTCACGACACCCTTTTGCTGGACCGCCGGATCATAAGCCTTCCGAGCAAAGACCTCTTGAACCTGATCTTCAAAGCTCTCCAGCGGGTCCATCGGGTAATCCGGATCGAAGGACGATTGATCCCAGCGTTCGCAGAAATCGACGCAGGATTGGTAGAATGGGCTCCCAGCAAACTTCTGGCGAAGCTCGCGGTCCCAACCATAGTGGTGGGCATAATAATACATCTGGAAGATGCCGTGATGCTCGACGGTCCAGACCACTTCATCGCGCATGAAGGGCCGCATGATCTCAGCCGCAAATTTGTCATGGTTTTGGGGCGCCAATCCGTCCCCGATGTCGTGCAGCAAAGCCCCGACGACCCAGTCGATATCCGCGCCTTCGTTCCGTGCCCTGGTGGCCGATTGCAGGCCGTGCTCTAGCCGCGTGATTTTGTACCCGCTCAGGCTTTCTTCACCCTGTTGGCGCAACTCACGGATCAACCTGTCCGCGGTACCCTGACGATAGATGACCTCCATTTCTTCAAGCATTTCATAGTCTTCGCGGGTGCCATCCGCCATCGCGGTGAAGGAAACGGTCTCAGCCATTGGCGGAAATCCTTTGCGTATACATCTCGGTGGGGCTGTCCAGGCCGTCAGACAAAGCCTGGTTCACAGCTGCCTGGGCTTCTTCATACAACGCCAAACGGCCCTCCGTGAAGTCCTGACCCGTTTCCGGCACCAGGTTGATACGGTTCTGCACCCGGTCGGCGCCGCGCATCAGCATGGCAAAATCCCGGCGTTGTGCGGGCGTATCCGGCCGAATAAAGCGCATCACGAACCCAATGCGGCGGTCATCGGTGGTGTTCGGGCCAGAGCCGTGGAACATCCGCCCGTGGTGCAGGCTCATCTGCCCGGGCTGTAGCGCGGCGACCACGGCGTCTTCTTCATCGACATCGACAGCGATTTCCTGCCCGCGGCTCAGCAGGTTATCATCGGCAAAAGTGTCCTCATGCGGCACCAGGTTTTCTTTGTGGCTGCCGGGCACGAACTTCATGCACCCACTATCTGCTGTGGCTGGTGATAGCGCCAGCCAAGCGGTGATTTCATGGTCCGAGCCATCCATGCCCCAATAGGTCAGGTCCTGATGCCAGCTCACAATCTGGCGGGACTTGGCTTCTTTGATGAAATACTCGCAGGACCACAGCAGAAGATCAGGCCCAAGAATGCTCTCAACCATGTCCAAAATCTTCGGATTACGTGCCTGGTCCAGGCAAACATCCATCGTCAAATGCGCGTTCATCCTAAGATACTGCCGGATAGGCCGCGGCAAACCACTTTGGTGGCGACGTTCGGTCTGCTCCAGTTCCTGTCGATGGGCTGCGGCCTCTTCGGGCGTCAGTACATCCAACGGACAGAGAAACCCATCGCGGGCGTAAGCAGCGGTTTGGTCTGAGGAAAGTGATCCGGCCATGGTTGTCCCCTGTTTTTGATATGCCGCCATTTCACCGCGCTTTGTCGGAATTCAAAGTTTGTTCTGGCCTATTTGAGGGTAAGTTTTACTTATCCTAACTCGGCCGAGGCACAGATGTCGTCGCGTATTCCGTCGTTGAACTGGCTCCGTGTCTTCGAAGCCGCCGCCCGCACCGGGTCCTTCGCCCGGGCGGCGGAGACCCTCAACATGTCACCACCAGCGGTCAGCCAGCAGATCAAAGCCCTAGAAGAACATCTTGGACGACAATTGTTCGAGCGAGGCCCCCGCAGTGTCGCCCTTACCGAACCGGGGCGGGCTTTCCTGCCAGTCGTCGCAAACTCGTTGCATGCGGTCGAAGTTGCCACCGGAAGTCTGTTCGGAGATCGCGACCGGACGACACTGACCTTGTCCTGCACATTGCTATTCGCAAATGGCTGGTTGGCGGCGCGCCTTCCAAAGTTCCGCGCCGCGCATCCAGAAATTCAACTCAGGTTACTGACGCAGGAATTCGCAACGACGGCAGAGCACCAAAACGCTGACCTTCGGATCAGCTTCGGCGCCCAACCCGACGCATTTGAGGAAAGCGATCACTTGTTCGGAGAAGTCATCTATCCGGTAGCTACCGGCGAAATTGCAGGTCAGGTCATATCGCAAGAAGACCTACCAAAGTGGCCATTGATCGAAGTCGCGACCCACCGCGCCAATTGGTTCGCCCTGCTGCCAGAGGGCGAACTCAACCCAAGGATCACCTACACCGACAACACCACAACCGCCTTCTCGCTTGCGATGCAGGGCGCGATTGCCCTGGCTCGAGCCCCGGCGTCAGAAGGATTGCCTGAGCGGTCAAACCTTGAACGATGTCTACCGGATCTCTGGGTCAACGGCGTCCAGTCATATCAGTTGATATATCCGGCGCGCACGTCTCTGGGGCGCGCCGCACGCGCGTTCCGGGATTGGTTACTGGAAGAGGCAGAGGCGACGCTTGGACCAGATGGGCAGACCCTGACAGATCGGATTCGCCCCGGGCCAAGCCAGGGACAGCGATTACCCATAAGGTTTTGATCAGTCCAGCAGATCGTAGACATGGATCGCAGCGTCATCCCAGTCATTGCCGGGATTGCCTTTGCAATAGTCCAAGGCCATCGCATAGATGCTATCGTTTTCAATCCCTTTGCCGACCTCTTGGTCCGCCACGTAGTTGCGGGCCGTGAAGTACCCCAGCAGCCACCATTTGTTGAATTCGCGATAGTTTTCGTTCGCGTCTTCCTTGACGATATCCGGACATTCAACGCTGCCCTTAACCGTGTATTCTGCCTGCGCTGGGATCAATCCAAGGCCCATACCCACAGCGATTCCAGCAATCATGATTTTCTTCATGGCTCGCAACCCTCGTTCTCCATCCATCAACGGGTAAAGTAGCACCAAAATGTGCACTGCGCCAACACTGGTGGATTAACGCGCAGTCCCTGATGAAAGGTTAAGAATATGGGTCCAATGCGTCCCGCAAAGCGTCTCCGACAAAGGAAAATGCAAGAACGACCAGTATGACCGGAATCATCGGAAGCAGAATCCAGGGGTAAATCTCAAGCGCACCCAAACCCAGTTTCAACGCGTCGTTCAGCATCAAACCCCAACTGACCGAGGGTGATCTGATTCCGAATCCGAGGAAGGAAAGCGCCGTTTCCCCCAGGATCATCGCAGGGATCGAAAGCGAAGCCGAGGCGATGAGATGGCTCATGAAATTCGGCATCATATGTGCCCGGATGATCCGGCTGGGCTTTGCACCCATCAATTCGGCTGCCCGCACATAGTCTTCCTCACGCAAGGCGAGGAACTTACTTCGGACAGCACGCGCCAATCCCGGCCAGTCCAACAACCCCAGAATGACGGAGATCATCGCGAAAACAGCCAGCGAATTCCAATGCACCGGCACTGCGGCGGAAAGTGCGAGCCAAATCGGCAGTTCCGGCAGGGACCGG
>JBCCHJ010000023.1:0-75634 GCA_039028795.1 Pseudomonadota bacterium | reverse complement strand
GCGGTTGATCCCTTTTGCCCATCTCCAGCTATGATATCCAACTTTCTCGTCTTCAGCAACAGACCAATGTGGACATAGGAGCTGACCCATGACCGACAAATTTCCTTTCGCTTTCGACTTTGGCGCGATGACTGAAGCCTTCAAAACCCCGGCGTTTGATTTCACCGCTTTGCAGGAAACGCAGCAGAAGAACTTTGAAGCCCTGATTAACGCGAATAAGACCGCGATGTCAGGCTATCAGGAAATTTACAAACGCCAGCAGACGCAATTCGAGACGGCGATGGCCGATGTGAAGAACCGCATTTCGGACCTGCAGGGCCAGCCGGTGACGGTTGAAACTGCGACGCAGAACTTCGAAGATATGAAATCTGCCTTCGAAGGCGCCATGGCTGATCTGAAAGAAGTCGCTGAACTGGCCCAGAACGCAAATATGCAGGCCTTCGAAATTCTGAAGGCGCGCGGCGAGGAAGTCCTGAGCGAGCTGAAAGCAGCAACTGAAGCCGTCCACTAACACCCGGTTTCATGCTGAAATTACAGGCCGCCCGTGCAGGAATGCGCGGGCGGCTCTTGTTATGGCCCTTTGCCCGCCGTACTGACGGAAGCCGTAGAACGGAGCAGGGCTATGACCGAACAAATCACCTATGATGATTTCCTGAACGTCGACATTCGCGTCGGTACGGTTGTGGATGCCCAGCCATTCCCGGAAGCGCGTAAACCGGCCTATAAGCTGTTCATCGATTTCGGCGACGAGATCGGACAAAAGAAGACGTCGGCACAGATCACAGAGCACTATGACCTCTCTGATCTGGTCGGCCGTCAGGTAATGGCCGTTGTGAATTTTCCACCGCGCCAGATCGGGCCTTTTATGTCCGAAGTTCTGACGCTAGGCGTTTTGGATCCAAATGGGGCGGTGGTGTTGCTGCAACCGGATCAAAAGGTGCCGAATGGCGGCCGGATGCACTGATTTTCAGATCGTTTGATCCGCTAAAGCCAGTGATCTGGCCGGTTGTCCTGGGATAGCGAAGTCTCTTTAAGCTAACGGCAGCGAAAACAAAGCAACTGAGGCAATCCAATCGAATCTGTGCAAATCTGCGCCGACCAAGATGATCGTGGCACCATGGACAGATCCAACACTTTCGAAAGCTTCCTCCGGTTCCTGAGCGCCGCAACGCCCGGCGGGCGCAGTGCGTCGAGGCACAACTGATGCCCACCGCGATTGTTGCAGGGGGCGGAATCGGTGGGCTGACGGCCGCATTGTGCCTGCAGCGCATTGGCTGGGATGTCGAGGTTATGGAACAAGCGCCCGAGATCACTGAGATAGGCGCGGGACTCCAGATCAGCCCCAATGGGTTCAAGGTTCTTGATTTGTTGGATCTTGCCGCGCAGGTGCGTGCCGTCGCATACGAACCCGAGATATTAGGGCTTCGCATCGGTAATACCGGACGGACGATCTTTGAAGTGCCGATGAAAGACGTCATGGTGGCAAATTACGGAGCGCCTTATCTGCAGGTCCATCGCGCCGATTTGATCGGAGTTTTGTCTGAAGCGGTGACGGCGCGTCTTTCAAATCCGGTCCGGACCGGCACTCGGGTAACGGGATATGTGCGCGATGGCGCCAAGCTGACGACGATGCTTTCCACAGGCGACGGTTTGGACTGCGATCTGCTGATCGGGGCCGACGGCATTCACTCTGCCATTCGCGAACAGATGTTGGGGCCAGACGCCCCGCGCTTCACCGGAAATGTCGCTTGGAGGGCTGTCGTGCCGCGGTCGGAGCTGACAGATACGGAGATTCCGCCCGGTGCCGTGGTCTGGGCCGGTTCAAGGCGCCATGCGGTGACCTACCCGCTCAGAGGCGGCGAGCTGATCAATTTTGTTGGGATCGTCGAACAGGACGGTTGGCAGACAGAAAGCTGGGTTGAAAAGGGTGCACCCGAAGACCTGGCCAAGGACTTCGACGGCTGGGCGCCGCTAATCCAAAACCTGATCCAGCACGCCCCCGAGACCTTCAAATGGGCGCTGTTTGATCGTGCGCCCTTGCCACGCTGGTCGGATGGTAGTGTTGTGCTTCTGGGCGACGCCTGCCATCCGATGCTGCCCTCCCTGGCGCAAGGTGCGTGCCAGGCAATCGAAGATGCGTGGGTGCTTGCGGATCATCTTTCCCGCGGTTCCGATCCTGCGGCGGCGTTGCCGTTGTATTTCGCTGCCCGTCTAGATCGCACGGCCAAGGTGCAGGCCACGGCCGCGTCCAATCTGCAGTTGTTTCATGCGTCAGGCATTCGCCGCACGGCGATGTTTGGCGTACTGGGCGCGATGAACCGGTTCACGCCCAGCCTGTTGTTGAAGAAGTTCGATTGGGTCTATCGCCACGACGTCACGACCGGGCAGGGCGCCGGATAAACCCGCCATGCGCGCATCTTGTTACTTTGCACGAAGGTCCGGCTGATCACGATCGTCAGCGATACTTGTTCGTCGGGGTGAATCCAGAGGCGTCAGCACTACGCGGACCATTGACCCAGACCTCGCGACCAGGGTGCATGCCGCCGCCGCGCACGGCCGTGACTGCCAGTTTGCGCATGCGGTGCAACAGTCGCGTGTCGGCATCACCACAATTGGGATGCAGCCCGCCATTGTCGTCGACGGCCTTCTGCCAGACAGCCTTGCGGGCGGCCAGGATCTCTGGGTCATCCAGCATCGGACAGGTCAGCGTGTTATCATTCAAATTGGCGATGATCGGATCGCCGTCCTCGACATAGGCGATAGGGCCGCCCAGCGCTGCCTCTGGTCCGACATGGCCGATCACCAGGCCGACCGAACCGCCAGAGAAGCGGGCATCCGTCATCAGCGCGATCGTAATGCCCTTTTCCCTGCACAGCGCAGTGATGCGCGAGGTCGGGTCCAGCATTTCCGGCATGCCCGGCGCACCGGCAGGGCCTTCGTAGCGCACGATCACCATGTCGCCGTCCTGGAAGACCTCGGGTCTGGTGTCCAGGGCATGAAGCAGGTCAACCTCGCCCTCGAAGACCCGGGCGCGGCCCCGGAAGATATTGTCCTCCAGCCCGGTTTCCACCCCGGCCAGTTTCAGGATGGCCGAATACTCCGGCGAGAGGTTGCCGCCCAGAAGCCGCAGGCCTCCGGTTGGTTTGTAGGGGGCCGAAACCGGATAGACCACTGTCCCGTCTGCGGGGGGTGTCTGCAGCCGCTCAACCTGCTCGGCCAGAGTTTCGCCTGTGCAGGTCAGAACGTCACCGTTCAGCATGCCTGCATCCATCAATTCCTTGACGATCACCTGGATGCCGCCGACCCGGTCGATATCCACCATCGAGTAGCGGCCATAGGGCCTAGCGTCGGTGAGCACCGGTACCACGTTCTGCGAGAGATGGTTGAATTCCTCCGGGGTCATCACTTCTTCCCAGAAGTTCGAGAAGCCCGCCGCCCTGGCAATCTCGGGCGTATGCAGCACCACATTGGTCGATCCACCGATGGCCATCGAAACAATCACGGCATTGCGAAGGCTGTCCCTTCCGACGATGTCCCGGGGCCGGGTACCGGTTTCAATCATCCGGCGGAGGTGCCCGACCAGCTCGGCAGGGAATTCCTCCAGCCGCCGCGTATCCTGCGACGCCGGAGCGACCATGTGCAGGGGCTGCATGCCGACGACCGATATGAAGGTCTGCATTGTATTGTATGTGAAAATCCCACCACAGCTGCCATAGCCCGGGCAGGCATGGCAGGCGATGTGATAGCGATAGTCAGGATCTTCGTGGCCCGCTACCTGATAGGCGGTCACCAGATCGATCGGCTCGTTCGAACGGGGATCGACCCCGGGACGGATCGAGCCATCGGACATGATAATGGCCGGAAAGTTGTGTTCCAGAACCGCGGACAGAGTTCCCACCGGCGGCTTATCGCAGGCAACCACAGCGATGATCCCTGCCAGACCTGATGCGCTAAAGTGTTCGCACATCGAATCCTGGGTCACCTCGCGCCCGATCAGCGAATAGCGCATCTCGCGCGTTCCATTGCGAATGCCGTCCGAGGTCGCGACAGTGTATTCCGGCTGTACCAACCGAGCGTTCATCTTGCCGTCTTCCGTGCCGATTACGTCCAGCAGAGCCTGGTGGATCGTCTCGACCTTCCCCTGCACGCCGATATAGCACTGGCTGTCGCCCTTGGTGCCCACAACGCCGACCGAGGGCGCATGGATCAGATCAATCTCGGTGCCCAATACACGGGCGATCCCCATAGCCTGCGTATTGCGGCCGGGGTGATTGTCGAGCAGAACGGGATCGGACTTGGACACGAGACGGGGCTCCCTAACGCTTGGCTTGCGCGCGATGCGCGCGGCTTCGGTTGCGACTTACGCGATGCTGGAGAGGTTAATCAAGACCGCTGAGTGAGTTGAATTGAAACGCCACATTAGGAAGATGCCGGGCGACATCCAAAACTTTCATAAAGTTTTAGGCATTCTTGGCTATGCACGTTAGCGCTAGCCTGGGTGGGACGGAAGCTCCCGGCACCCAGCGATCGATCAAGCGGTCTTGGCGTAAAGAAGCCTTGGTCGCGGCCTCTGGCCGAAACGGAACGCGACTGCGCAGTCGCAATTTCGTTGGACCGTTGAGTTTGCGGTTTGATCCGAAGATCGGGCGTGATGCGCCCATCCCTCCGAAAGAGCCTGCCAACCCCCGATTTGGCGACATAGCGTCGTGCATCGGCCTTTTGGCATGGCTGCAGTTGTCCAAATGGCTGTTGTGCAGTTTTCCGAGTGTCCTGAAATTTCTCGGCAAACTGGCGGCCCCGCCGCTCATCCTCTGGGTCAGGATATGGCAGACAGATTGAGGACTGGGTGAACTGCCCACGCCCGGCAAAATTGCATATTAATCGTTCCAAATCCGGCGGCTTGGCATCCAAGCCCTAAAAGTCGCGGCCCGCCATACGCTCACCCCAGCGCAGCTTTGCCGTCGCGCCGATCCAGGAAAACGGCTCTGGCGGCAGCCGCTTCGGCGCATCTTGCGCACACAGATGCCGGGTGTTTTCCGTCTCGAGCCCCGAGGCCAGTTCCGCCACTGCGATCCCTGAGAACGTCCCTCGCGACAATCCAAGCCCGTTCTGACAGCACGCGGCAAAGAGACCATTCTCCACCTCGCCGAAGGCCGAGACATCGTTCAGCGACAGGCAGAGCCGCCCGCCCCAGCGATGCTCCATCTCGACGCCTTTCAGCACTGGAAATCGCGCGGTAAAGCACTTGTCATGTTCGCGGTTGATCCGTTCCAGGCTGCCCTCGGGCGGCTCCATACCTGGATTATAGGTCACCGAGTTGCGCACGATGATCCTATCGCCCCCTGTTCCGCTGATCCTGCGCACCGTGGTGCCAAGTGGATCTGCCGGGGTTAGGCCCCACGTTGGCTTTCCGCCCAGACGCTTTACCTCCTCCGGCGTCAACGCGCGGGTCATCGAGCCATAGGTGAACACATGGACAAGGCGGCGTTCAAAGAACCCGAAACTGTTGGCATGGCCATTTACGGCAAGGATCGCCTTTGGTGCGCGGACTTGGCCTTGAGCGGTCCGCGCCACCCAAATGCCTTCAGAACGATCGAAGGCCTGGACTGCGGAATTCTCATAGACCGCAATGCGGTTGGATCGAAGCCCCACGGCCACACCGCGCACAAACATCGCGGGTTGCAGCATGGCAGCGCCAGGAGTGAAGAGACCGCCCATGTAGTAGTCCGTGCCGGTGATCGCCTGCATTTGGGCCGCATCCAACAGTTCATGCGCCTCGCCCAACCCGGCCAGATGCGCGGCGTAGTCCTTTGTGTGAGCGACGCCTTTCGCCGTTGCCGCAGCGTTGATCTTGCCGCAGGGATTAAACGCCTCTTCCGGCAGGCCATAGTCGGCAGCGGCGCGGGCGGCAAAGTCTATGGCTGTGCGGTTCGCAGTGATCTGGGCGCGATCGCGATCGGCAGCCCCGGTATAGTTCGACGAGGCCAGGTCATGTGGCAGATCGATCATAAAGCCAGAGTTCCGCCCCGATGGACCGTCGCCAACGCGGACCGCGTCCAGCAAGACGATCCTGGCGTCAGGATGAAGTTGGCTCAATCGGCGGGCTGCGGCCAGTCCGGTGAATCCTGCACCGATAACCAGCCAATCCGCGGAGATGGCGGCGTCAAGAGGCTGCGCTGTTTCAGGCGGCGGCAGGATCGCGTTCCAGGCGGCAGGGCCTGGGTCTTTTGGGAAACGGGTTACCTTCATGGCAGACTCAGCTTTGCGGTGCGGCCACCATCGACGGTGAAAACCTGACCAGTGATGAAGGCGGCTTCGTCACTCGCCAGCCAGGCCACCAGGTTTGCGACCTCTGCCTGGGTGCCGGTTCGGCCCATCGGGTGAATGCCGCCAATCTGTTGCCGGAATTCGCTGGGATCGGGTTGGCCGTCGATGAAGTCCTTGTTCAACTCGGTATCAATCCAGCCCGGTGCTACGGCATTGCAACGGACATCGGGCCCGTGGTCTACGGCCACAGCACGGGTAAGCCCATGCAGCCCTGCCTTCGAGGCGCAGTAAGCCGGGTGGCGCGGGTTTGATGCAAGCCCTTCTATCGAGCCGATATTCACTATCACGCCCTTGGCTTGCATCAGATGATGCAGCGCATGTTTGATCAGCAGAAAGGGTGCAGTCAGGTTGACGGCCAAGGTCGCAGCCCAGTCGTCAGAGGACATTTCCAGCGCCGTGCCTTCTCGCATCAGGCCCGCATTGTTGACCAGGATATCCAAGCGCCCGGCGTCAGCCGTGACCTTTTCGATCACCCGCGCAGGTGCTTCCGGATCGGTAAGGTCCGCTGCGATGCTTTCGAACCGATCATCAGCGCTGCGTTGCGCCGTGAAAACTCGGGCGCCATCCGTTTCCAAGGCCTCGGCAATCGCCCGGCCAATACCTGATCGCCCGCCGGTGACAAGCGCGGTTTTACCTGCGAACCGGTTCATCCCACAGGTTTTCCGCCATTCACCTCGACCAGTGCGCCGCACATATAGCGCGCGTCGTTCGAGGCCAGGAAGGCCACGACATCGGCGATGTCCTCTGGTTCGGCGATGCGGCCGAGCGGGACCGAAGCGTTTAGGTCGGCCACTGCTTTGTCTGCGTTGAGGCCGCGGATTTCGAAGCCGGTACGCAGCATCGGTGTGTTGACCTCGTTCGGGCAGACGGCGTTGACCCGGATACCCTGATGCGCATGGTCCCGGCCCAGGCATTGGGTCAGCGAGGCCACCGCCGCCTTGGACATGACGTAGACCGGGTGCTGTGGACCTGGATGGACGCCCCAGCAGGACGAGGTGTTGACGATGGCACCACCGCCCGTTTCGGCCAAAATCGGGATCGCCGCACGGCAGATTCGGAACGGGGCCTCGACATTGATGGACATGGTGCGGGCAAAGTCATCATCCGAGGCGTCTGTGATCACACCCCGTGTAATGATCCCTGCATTGTTCACGACGATGTCCAACCCGCCCATAAGATCTGCTGCCGCAGACGGAAGGCCGTCGCACACCGAAGGGTCCGTCAGGTCGCCCCTGAAGAAGTGGTCAGCTGGCGCCTCGGTCAGATCCAGACCGGTGACCACCGCGCCTTCTTCCTGCAGACGAGCGACGATGGCCTGACCGATACCACCCGCAGCCCCGGTGACCAGGGCTTTCTTGCCTGCCAGCCTGATCACGTGCGGACCTCGGTTAGGAAAAATGCGGCATTGTCGGGGTCGAAGACCAGTGCTGCAGGGCCTTCCGGCAGGTTCGTTTCCATAACCTCAAGCGCCCCGGCTTCACGGGCTTTTGCTATGGCCTTTGGCAACGAGGTCACGGCGAATTGGACGGTCCAGTATTGCTCTTTGCCACGTGTCTCATCCGGCAGTTCCTGGGCCGACGCCACATGGGTACCTTGTGCGGTGAGGATCTTGGTATGTCCCGCCGGATACTTTGTAAACTGCCAGCCGAACAGAGCCTGATAGAACTCTTCCACCATCGAAAGGTCCGAGCAGAAATATCCGTGCCCCGCGCGCGTGCCATGCCCGGCCCGGGCCGGGGGGCGCAGCCCGTCATGTACGGTAAAGCCCGCACCCAGGGGATCGCGGATCAACGCATAGGTCTGGTCTTCAAGCTCGATCTTGCCACCTAAGTCGCGGGCCTTGGCGGTTGTTGCAGACACATCCTGGACCGAGGCATAGGACATCCAGAAAGATGGCATCCCAATATCTCGCAGCTTTTGGGGCATGACGAAGAGGGCTGCGATCTGATGGTCGCCGACATGAGCGTAGTCGTAATCCTCAGCCCCGTCGGACCGCCACCCGAACAGCGTGGAATAGAACGGCTTGGTGACCGATGGCCTAAAGGTACTGAGATCGCACCAGGTGAAGGTCGCGGCTTCCATCAGAACACCGCCACCGGATCGCCGAAAAGATCTGCGTCGGGCACGACCCCTAAGCCCGGTCCCAGGGGCAGCGCGATATGGCCGCCCTCGATCGCAATGCCGTTTTCCGGATCATACGTGCCGTTGATGTAGGGCGCGGCCAGCCAGACGCCCTCAAGAAGGTCCGGGCGCACGGTCGCGCCGATGTGAGTGCAGGCCGCAGCGATGATGTCGCCGCCCCAGCTGTCGTCACAAGTATGGGGCAGAGTGTGGGCCTCGGCGATGTCGCGGAAAGCGCGCATCGGGTGCAGGCCTCCGATCCGCGTGACCTTCATGCCGAACCCGTCGACCAGCCCGGTGCCTGCGGCATTGATCACGGTGCCGAGGTCAGTTCCATTTTCATCTATATAGATCGCGTGGCTGACCTGGGGGCGAATGCGGCGCAGTTCGTCCACAGTGTTACAGGGTTGCTCCATCACGAATGGGATCTCCGGGCATTCCCGGCTAACCCGCAGCGCATCGCGGGTGGTCCAGCCGCGGTTCCCGTCGACGGCCAGGTGGGTTCCGGTATGGCCGATCGCCTCCCAAACCTTGCGGATGGTTTCTATGTCGATCTCGACCGGGCGACCGCCCACCTTGATCTGCAGCCGGGGATAGCCCTCGGCCACTTTGTCCAATGCCAGCCGGGCAATGTCATCCGGAGCGCCGACGCCCGTCGCGTAATATGACGGCACGCGATCTGTAGCCGCCCCGCCCAGCAGATCGGCCACCGGAACGCCAAGCTGACGGCCCAGCAGATCATGGGCGGCGATGTCCATTGCGGCCTTGGCGTAGGTGTGCCCGTTCAGCAGACCGTCCATCGCCCGGTGCAGGGTCAAAGGCAGCACCTCGGCTCCGATCAGGCCAGGCGCCATTTGCCCGAGGGCCGCCCGGGCGCCTGTGGCGTGCGCCTCGGCATAGGTGGGACCAACGGGGCAGGTTTCACCCCAGCCGGTAAGACCATTGTCGGCAGTGATGCGAACCAGGGTTGTGTCCAGCGCCCAGACCTTGGCCTTGGCCATCGTGTAGGGGCCGTTCTTGACGGGCAGATCGTGCTGGAAAACCTCGATCCGTGCGATTTTCATAGCAGGCGTGGTCCTAGGCTGTGGCGGGTCAAATCGTGCGGCCCGCGTCCACCGGCAGGGCGACACCGGTTATGATGCCGGCTTCTGCCGGCGCGGCCAGGAACACCGCCGCGGATCCAACGTCGGCGGGTTGCGGCATCTGGCCCATTGGCAGGGCCGCAGCGAACCCGGCAGCTTTCGTGAAGTCCCCGTCCGAAAACTCGCCAAACATCGGTGTGTCCGAAACGCCGGGAAAAAGACCGTTCACGCGGATGCCTTCGGGGGCCAGGTCCAGCGCGAGGGATTTCAGGAAGTAACTCGCGGCAGACTTGGCCATCCCGTAGGCGCAGAATTCAGGGCGCGGCGTCAACGCGATGGCTGAGACGGTGATGATGATCGAGGCGCCATCGCGATGGCGGCGCAAAGCGGGGATCGCGGCTTGACAGGTGAGGGCGGGGCCTATGGCGTTGACCTCGACTTGACGGCGCATTTCTGCGGTTGGGGTTTCCGACGCTCGGGCCGGACGTTGACCAATCCCGGCATTGGCGACGATCGTAGACAGCGAGCCAAAATTTTCTTCCGCGCGGGCCACCCCAGCCTGCAGCGATGCCATGTCGGTGATGTCCACCGCCATTGCCTGGGCGGTGCCGCCGCTGGCGCGGATGTGCTTGGCCACTTCCTCGGCACCGTCGTTATTGATATCGGTCACCAAAACAGACGCGCCTTCCTTGGCAAAGGCCTCGGCGATACCTCGCCCAAACCCCGAGGCCGCCCCTGTGATCATAGCGGATAGTCCGTTCAACCGTGCCATGCCGCTCTACCCTTAGTGCGTGTTGTTCAGCGCGTCTGCTGCTGGGATCTCGCGCTCGCGCCGGGCGATATAGTCCAATAGAGCCTCGTCCATGGCGGGGTCCAGCTTCGGTTCTTCATAAGCCGCCAAAAGTTCCTTGGCCTTGGTCAAGGCGCGTTCGGTGATTTCGATCTCGCCCTCTGCTGCCCATTGCTCGATGGAGTTATTGTCGAACATTTCTGGCATGAAGAACGCCCGCTGGAAATTTGCCTGGGTATGCGGGTGTCCCAGATAGTGACCGCCCGGGCCGATATCGCCGACCGCTGAAATTGCTTCGTCGAAATCGTCCCAGCGGATGCCTTCGGCCATGCGATAGCCCATTGCGCACATCTCAGCATCGACGATGAACTTGGCGATCGAACAATGCATCCCCGCCTCGTTCCACCCGGCGCTGTGCCAGATATAGTTCGCCCCGGCCATCAGCACGGCGTTTAGTGTCATGGCGGACTCGTAGCCTGCCTGGGCATCGAAGGTCTTGGCACCACCAAGCGTGTTCGAGGTCCGCCAAGGTACGCCATAGTACCGCGCCATCTGGCCGATCATCATGTTCATCAGGCTGATTTCGGGCGTCCCGGCCATCGGAGCTCCGGACTTCATCGACACCGTGGACAGGTAGTGACCATAAATCGCCGGGCAGCCTTTGCGCACGACCTGGGTATAGGCCAGGGCACTGAGCGCCTCGGCGTTCAGCTGCGCGACAGCAGGGGCGGTGGAGGCGGGGGTATTCGCCCCGCCCAACACGAACGGAGAGCAGAGCACCGGCTGATTGCGCCGGTTGAAGGCGCGCATGGCGCCCAGCATGACCTCATCCCAGACCAGCGGGCTGTTGCCGTTGCAATTGCCCGTCACCACGGGGTGCGTTTCCATGTACTCGTCGCCGAACATGATGGCGCACATGTCCAGCACATCCTCGGCATTCTTGGGCGAGGTCGTCATGCCCATGAAGGTCTTGTCGGAATGCTTCATCGACGAATAGGTGATGCGGAGGTGCCGCTGGCTGATCGGGTGATCGTAAGGCTCGACGATATGGTGGGCGCTGGAATGCAGTGCGGGCGACATATGGCTGAGCTTGTGGAAGGTTGCCAGATCGTCCAGCGTCGGGTTGCGGCGCTGATCTTCCAGATCCCGCAAATAGGGCGCACCGGTCATCGGAATGAAGATGGAATGGTCATTGCCGAAGGGCAGGCTTTTGGCCGGGTTCCGGGCGTGATAGGTCCAGTTTTCGGGGATGGTTTTGATCAGTTCGCGGACCAGGCCCCGGTCCAGATGGACCCGGTCGCCGTCGCGGATATCGGCCCCGGCCTTGGTCCAGTCCTCGATGGCCTGAGGATCGCGGAAGATGACACCGACATTCTTCAGAATGTCCATGGACGCCGCGTCGATCTTCTCGATCTGTTCTTGCGTCATCGGCTCTGTCAGCGGCAGGCGACGCTTCAGGGCGGGCAGCATCTCGTCAGAAATGGCCGACCGGATTTCCCGTCGGGAACCCCGGCCACCCCTGCGGGTGCGTTTTTCTTCGACGGCTGTGGTCATGGCAACGTCCCTAATCCGCGTAGGGTGGGGTTAAACCCCATCCTACATATGACCGCGAGGTTCATCCCAGGTCGTCCCCTGCTGCAGGGTCGCTGAGGTCCACCCAGATGGTTTTCAGTTCAGTGTACTGGTCATGGGCGTGCAGGCCGTTGTCGCGACCGCCGAAGCCGGAGGTTTTGTAGCCCCCGAACGGTGTGGTGATGTCGCCCTCGCCATAGCAGTTGACGGTGACGGTCCCAGCCTGGATGGCACGGGCTGCACGAATGGCGCGGCGGCCATTGGCGGAAAAGACCGAGGCGGTCAGGCCATAGTCGGTGTTGTTGGCAACCGCGATGGCTTCCTCATCAGAGGCAACTTCGATGACGGAGAGAACCGGGCCGAAGATTTCTTCCTTGGCGATCTTGTCACTAGGCTTGGCGGCATAGATCGTCGGGGGCACGTAAGGCCCGTCTGCTTTGCCACCGGTGACGGCACCTTTTTTGAGGTAGGATTTGACCTTCTTCAGATGCCCGGCATCGATCAGCGCGCCCAGGTTTGTGACAGGGTCCAGCGGATCGCCGGTGCGCCAGAGCTTCAAGCGCGCCAGGATGCGGTCCATCAGCGGGTCTTTCACCGCTTTGTGCACGATCAGGCGAGACGCGGCAGAGCAATTCTCCCCCATGTTCCAGAAGGCGGCGTTGACAATATGCTCGGCCACCAGATCCAGGTTCTCGGCGTCCTCCAACACCACGGCGGGGTTTTTGCCGCCGCATTCCAGGACGATCTTCTTGAGGTTCGAGTCTGCCGAATAGCGCAGGAACCGCCGCCCGATATCCGTCGATCCGGTGAAAGAGATCATATCGATGCCTGGGTGCACCCCCATGGGTTCGCCCACCGAGGGGCCGTCCCCCGGCAGTACTTGCAGCACGCCGTTGGGCAGGCCTGCGTTAGAGGCGAGTTCTGCCACGCGCAGCGCGGTGAACGACGTTTGTTCGGCGGGTTTGACGATCACCGAGCATCCAGCCGCCAGGGCCGGGCCAATTTTCCAGGCCAGCATAAGGATTGGGAAGTTCCAAGGCAGCACCGCGCCGACGACACCGACGGGCTCGCGCACAATCATGGCGATGGCATCATCGCCTGCAGGGGCGGTCTGGTCATAGATCTTGTCGATCGCTTCGGCGTGCCAAAGGATCGTGTGGATAGCCTCGGCCACGTCGATGTTTTCGCAATCGGCGATGGGTTTACCAGCCTCGACTGACTCCATCACGGCCAGTTCGCGGCGGTTGCGGGTCATTAGCTTGGCCAGGCGCACCAGCACGGATTTGCGGTCCGCCGGGGCCATCTTGGACCAATGGCCCTGGTCGAAGGCTTCGCGGGCCTTGGTGACGGCCAAGTCGACATCCTTGGCGTTGCAGGACGCGATGGTGGCGATGGTCTCGCCGGTGGCAGGATTGATCGACTTCAGCTTTGTGCCTTTGCCAGGGCGAAACTTGCCATCGATGAAGGCACCGCGGGGGTAGTCCAGGCTTGCGGCCAGGGCTGCGTATTCGTCCCGGGTCAGAAGATCGCTCATCCCTTGGCCCCCTTGTTGTGGTCGCGTTCGATCTGGTCGATGGCGGCGTTCATGGTACGCACGACTTCATCGAAGGCACGCTTGTCGTCTTTGTTGAGTGGCTGCAGGGGCCGTCTGGGTGGCCCGCAGTCGATGCCGCGCCCGGACATGCCGTACTTGATGCACTGGACGAACTTGCCGCCCTGCTCCAGCACGCGCATCAGCGGCAGCATAGCGGTCATGATGCGGCGGCCCTTTTCGAAGTCTTTTTCGATGGCGCAGGCCCGGTACATGGCGATGTGCGCCTCTGGCGCAAAGTTCGACCCGGCGCATGTCCAGGACGTTGCGCCCCAGGCAAAGAATTCCAGCGCCTGATCGTCCATTCCACAGGAGAGCGCGATATGCGGATAGTCGCGGGCCAGCATGTGCAACCGGTTTGGGTCGCCAGAGCTTTCCTTGATCGACTTGAAGTTGGGCGAGCGGCCAAGGCGGTCCAGCGTTTCTTCGTCCATGTTCACGGACATTCGGCCAGGATAGTTGTAGAGTATCACTGGCAGGTCTGCGACGCGGTCGATGGCCAACGCGTGCAAAGCGATTTCCCGGCCCGTCGGGTAGGCATAGGGCGGGGTGGTGATCAGGATCGCATCCGCGCCGATGTCCCGCGCGGCCCTAGCATATTCGATGGAATCCTCGGTCCGCATCGCACCGGTTCCGACGATCAATGGCAGGCGCTTGCCGACGATGTCTTTCGCCAGCTTCATCAGCCCGAAGCGTTCGTCGGGCGATTGCGCGTAGTACTCCCCTGTCGTCCCGGCGATCAGGGCAGCAGAGATGCCTTTTTCGATCAGGAATTCCAGCACCTCGGCGAATTTGCCATTGTCGATCGAATGATCGCCCAAGTGGGGCGTGACCACGGGCGTGATGATGCCCTCAAACTGCATTCTTCTTCTCCATGAAGTCGACAACGTCGAGCGGTAAGGGGTCGGGACGCACGAAGCGTTCCATCCGATCGCGGCTGAGGTCCCAGTGCTGCAAGGTCAGATCCACCACAACGGCGGACTCCTGCGCCTCGATCGCCGCGATCATCGCATCGTGCTGTTGGCTGGCCTGTTTGACCGCCACTGCCTCGGCGGGGGAGGCCGGGCGATAGAACATCTGCCCCAGCCGTGTGTGGTCTATCAGCAGGCGTTTCAGGCTGGCCATAAGGTAGTCATTGGCCGCCATGTCGCCGATGATGTTGTGAAACCTGTGGTTGTTCAAAGCCATGCCCTGGGCGTCAGCGGCAGAGACCGCCTTTGCAAATGCAGACTGCACGGCCTTCAGATCTTCAAGCTGTGCTGTGGTTCGGTGTTCCGCCGCCAGCCGCGCGATTGAGGAATAAATCAGGGGCGCGGTCTGGAAGAAAGTGCGCATGACCGATAGATCCATGCTGGCAACTTTTGCCCCCCGATTTGCCAGCAGCGTCACATAACCGTCGCCCGCAAGGCGCTGCAGTACTTCACGAAGCGGGGTACGGGAGATACCATAGGAAGTTGAGAGCTCGGTTTCATCCAGATCCGAGCCAGGCGCGATGTCTGTGGTCAGGATCCGTTCGCGCAGATCCGTCAGGCATTGGTGTTTGGGCGAGGGGTTCAATTGGCACTCCGATAGATTGTGCGCAATTTGTATACAACGCCGTTTTAGGCGTCAATTCGATTCGCGTGCGGCGCCCGGCCTGTCGCGAAATACGATTGAAGCTGCCGTCAGCGAAGCGGTCGAACGTCCCCGTCCACACGCGACTCTAATGAAATGCCGTTTTTCGAACCAGTACGCTAAGCGAAAAGATCAGGCATCAGGGATAACGCGGCGGCCATCGGCAAAGACCTGCGTCCAATTCAGAACACGATAACCTTTGCGCAGACCGGTCGGCCAGAATGGATCTTGGTGAACCAACCGCTCAACATCCGCGGAATCGGACGCATCAAGAATCCAGAGTCCGCCAGCGGCTGCACCATCTGGGCCGGACAGTGGACCCGCCGCTGTGATTTTGTCGGCATTAGCTTCAAGAAAGGACAGGTGATCGGCCATGTGCCGTGCGCGGATTGCTGGATCCGCATTCGGGTCGTCTTCGAAGATGATAGCGAATTTCATGGGAGCCTCCTTCGGATCAGATATCGAGGATAGCCAGTGAAAGCGCAGCTTGTGCCAGCAACATTGCTATCTTATCCTGCAGAAATGCAGGATCTTGATTGGAATGACCTTCGTTTCGTTCTTGCCTTGCAGCGCAACGGAACGATGGCGGCGGCGGGACGCGCAACCGGCGTTGCTGAAACGACAGTGGCCCGGCGGATCAGATCGCTGGAGGCAAAGATGGGCGGGCCGATGTTTCACCGGACGCCGGACGGTCGCTGTGCGCCGAGTGATGTCGGACAGATCGTCATGAATTATGCGGTGCGGATGGAAGCTGATGCCGGTGCATTGGCTGATGCGGTCGGACGCCTGCGTCAGCATGTAAGCGGAACGGTCCGATTGACTGCGGTTCCAATCATTGCAAACCGCGTCCTGGTTCCTGTGCTTAAGGTTCTGCGGGCGCAGCATCCGAACTTGTGTATCGAGTTGATCCCCGAGGCCCGCAATCTCAATCTGACACTCAGAGAGGCGGACCTTGCGATCCGGCTTGCCCGGCCAAGCTCGGGCGGCATGGATGTGATCGCCCGGCGCATCGGGTCGCTGAGCTACGGCCTATATGTGCCTGCCGGGACCGCTGATCAGAACGAACTGGACTGGATCATCTACGAAGACAGCCATGCGCATCTGCCTCAAGCCCGGTGGCTGTCCCAGGCGGCCAGGGCTGGCCGAGGTACGCCGGCCTTCCTACGCGTGGCGGACGCTGAAACCGCGCTGGAGGCTATTGCGGCCGGATTAGGCCGGACGGTCCTGCCACGCTGCGCCGCGGCGCACGATGAACGTCTTGCCGAAGTTGTACCGACCCTGAGGCAGCAGTTGCCGGAACGCGAGATTTGGCTGTTGTCTCATGCCCGGCAACGCGGCCTGCGCGGCGTGCAGGCCGTAGGTGAATGGGTGGCCGGTATAAGCTATTGAAGATGAGGGGCGATCGCAGATAAGTGGCGGCGGCCTTAGCGATGGGGCTTGCGATCGAACTTGGCGGGCAGTGATATGGCAAAGCTCTACTTTAATTATTCGACCATGAATGCGGGCAAGTCGACGCTGCTGTTACAAGCCTGGCACAATTATCGCGAGCGCGGCATGGATACCTACCTTTTGACCGCCGATTTCGATGGGCGGTCTGGAACTGGTAAAATTGGCAGCCGGATAGGGATCGAGGCACCGGCAGATATCTATGGCACCGATGACGATCTGTTCGCGAAAATTGAAGGCAAACTGGCAGAGGGCGCGATCGCCTGCGTTCTGGTCGACGAAGCTCAGTGGTTGAGCCGTGATCAGGTCTGGCAACTGGCCCGGGCCGTGGATGACCTGAACGTGCCAGTTATGTGTTATGGTCTGAGGGTGGATTTCCTGGGACAGCTTTTCCCCGGGTCGGCCACGTTGCTGGCGTTGGCGGATGAAATGCGTGAGGTGCGCACGATCTGTCATTGCGGGAAGAAGGCCACTATGGTGATCCGGATCGACGAAGATGGCATGGCACTGACTGAGGGCGATCAGGTCGAGGTCGGCGGTAACGACCGCTATGTCAGCCTCTGCCGCCGCCATTGGCGCGAGGCGGTTGGTGATGGCTGTCCGTGCCTGGTAGAAGGCCAAAGCTGAGATGCCCGGTTTGATCCGACATTGCGCTGAATGCACAACCAGGGCAATTGATGGAGCAGGACATGCTGCATGACAAGAAACGCGATCTGGACTCGGAAAAGCAGAAAAGGCTGCTGGAGCGTATGATTGCGGAGGTCAGCCGGTCGCATGCCGATCTTTACTATCAACCCACGGCGGAAATCGCCCGGCACATCCGAAAGTACATCGATGATACGGCAGAATTGAATGCCAATGAACGTGAGCTTTTGGCGAATTTGAGTGTGCATGACATCAGGGTTTTGCTGAGCTTGCACTAAGGGATTTGTGGCGCGGCCGGATGGCCGCGCCTTTATTGGATCATGCGTCGCAGGCGCACCCTGCGTGGCCACATCCAGACCCGTCGGGATGGCCATCTGCGCAGGCCGCGCTGCAGAAGTTTCTGCCGCTTTTCTTTATGGCGTCACTGACTTCGACAATACAAACGCAGCTGTCGCACGCACATTTTTGCTGGGTGATCGTTGGCATTGAGTATCTCCACTAGGTTTCGGTGTGGTCGTCATGGTTGTGTTCGAACAGGTGCTCGATCATGATCTTGAGGACGCTTTGCACGCAGGCATCCGCCATCGAATAAAACACCTGCTTTCCGCGTCTTTCGGATTTGAGCATCCGCGCCGAGCGAAGCAATCTGAGGTGGTGACTGGTCAGCGAAGCTGATGAGCCAAGGCGTTCTGCTATTTCGCCCGCAGAACGTTCCTGATCCATGCAGGCGATCACAATCGAAAGACGAGTTGGATCTGCCAGCAAGCCGAAGGTTTCGGCCAACTCGGTCGTTTGATCAAGCTGCAGGTCAGTTACTGTCATTCCAAACAATTAAACGGTTGTTCAAGTGTTTTCAAGAGATGATTGTGTTCAGGCACGATAATCCGCAAGGGTGGTCATTGCCGAATAGACCATTTGGAACATCGGGTGGGAGATGGCAGGGGTTAAACAGGCACCACGGGTAACAAATCAGGTAAGAAAGACGACCGCAGGCGTCCGGGTTTTCTGTATGTTATTGGCGTTGGAACTGGTCGAATTGCCGTCGAACGCAGCGCAAATGGTCGTGCAAGTCCCAAAAAAAGCCGGTTGTGAACCAATTGGCCGAAAAGCATGAACCAGCGTTTGACATTCCCATGACACTCGGGAAGTGTCGCGCTAATGCACTGCACCATGGGCGCAGATCATAAGCGCCTGGTGCAAGAAACGACCTCATCAACAGGGAGAGATATGATGATGAAAAAGACCCTCGCCTCGGTGGCGGCTGTGGCCATGATGGCCCTGGCCCCCGTAACGGCCAAGGCATTGGATGAAATCACCGTAGCCTACTTCTTGGAATGGCCGATGCCGTTCCAGGCTGCGAAAGTTCAGGGCAAGTATGACGAAGCCCTTGGAATGAAGGTCAACTGGGTCAGCTTTGACACCGGAACCGCTATGTCGGCCGCAATGGCGTCGGGCGATGTCCACATTTCGGTCAGCCAAGGTGTGCCGCCATTCGTGGTTGCGGCATCTGGTGGGCAGGACATCCAGGTTCTGGACGTGGCCGTGTCCTATGCTGACAACGACAACTGCGTTGTTGCCGAAGCCTTGGAAATCGACAAGTCGAACGCCAAGGAACTGGAAGGCAAGAAAGTCGGCGTGCCGCTAGGCACCGCAGCCCACTATGGCTTCCTGAAGCAAATGGGCCACTTCGGTGTCGACATCGGCACGATGGATATCGTGAACATGGCCCCGCCGGATGGCGCAGCTGCCTTCGCACAAGGTGAGCTGGACATGGTCTGCGGCTGGGGAGGCGCACTGCGCCGGATGGTCGAAAACGGCAACGTGCTGCTGACCGGTGCGGAGAAGACCGAACTGGGCATTCTGGTGTTTGACGTCACCTCCGCCCCCGCTTCGTTCGTCGCAGAAAACCCCGATGTGGTCTCCAAGTTCCTGGCCGTCACCGCGGCTGCGAACGACAAGTGGAACTCGGGCGACAAGTCTGATCTGGCCGTCATCGCGAAAGACGCCGGTATGGACGAGGCAGCCACGGCAGAGACAATGGCGACCTTCACCTTCCCAGGTGTTAATGATCAGCTTTCCGAAAAGTGGCTGGGCGGCAATGCGCAGACCTTCATGAAGGGTGTTGCAGACGTCTTTGTCGACGCTGGCTCGATCGACAAAGCCCTCGACAGCTATGAGCAGGCGGTCAACACCGGCCCGCTTTCGGCTGCCAAATAAGCTTGCAGTGATACGCTGCGCCCGGGACCCGGGCGCGGCCTCTACCTTCCCCGCCCGGGGCAGGTGTTCGGAGGGGGGCTTAAGCTGCCCCTCCACTCATTTTCGGGGGCGACCATGTCCGGGTTATTGATTGACGACATCTCGATGCGCTTCGAATTGCCGAACGGCGATGCGGTGCAGGCATTGAAGAACGTCACTTTGGATATCAAGCAAGGCGAACTGATGTCGGTGCTGGGGCCATCTGGCTGTGGCAAGACGACATTGCTGAACATCGTAGCGGGTTTTTTAGCGCCGACGGAAGGGAACGTGGCGTTGGGTGGTTCGGTCGTCGCTGGCCCAGGTCCGGAACGCGGGATGGTCTTCCAGCAAGGCGCGCTGTTCGAATGGATGTCAGTGCGTGACAATGTGGGTTTCGGCCCGCGCATGAAGTCCATGCCTAAGGCCGAGATGCGTGAAACGGTGGATCACCTTCTGGACGTGGTCGGCCTGCAAGACTTCAAGGAAAAGGCGATCTATGAGCTGTCGGGCGGCATGCAGCAGCGTGTGGCCTTGGCCCGGTGCCTTGCGAACGACCCCGAAGTGATCCTGATGGACGAACCGCTGGGGGCGCTGGATGCCCTAACCCGGGAAAAGATGCAGGGCCTTGTCCTGAAGCTGTGGAAAGAGACCGGCAAGACGATCATTCTGATCACACACTCGGTGGAAGAAGCACTGCTGCTGGGCGAGCGCCTCTTGGTGATGGCACCAAGGCCGGGACGCATTCATAAGGAATACCGTTTGCCCTTCGCCGAAATGGGCGTGGGCGCGGATCTGCGCGAGGTAAAGAAGCAGCCTGAATACGGGCCGACGCGCGAGGAGATATTGTCGATGATCTGGGACATGGAAGAAGAGATCATGGGCCGAGCGGAGGGCGGAGCATGATTTTCGGTCTTATATACGTCATCCTCTTCATCGCCTGCTTCTTCGCAGTTATGTTCATCCGTGGCCGGATGGCGGCGGCTTCTGATTTTACGTCGCTGAAAACGGTCACCTTTGGGGATGAAAGCGCTGTGAGGGCCGATCGCATTGGCTCGGTCCTGTCGGTCGTGGTGATCTTTTTCCTCTGGGCTGCATTTACCGGGTCGAAATGGTCACCGATCACAGTGCCCGCGCCTTTCGAAGGCGTTACCAGCTTCTCTTACACGGTCGAAGGGCCTGATGGCGGAACCGACACCGCAGAGATTACTGTCAATGTCCAGAAGTCCGATACGAACCCGCCGAAGCCGGAAATAGAAGATGGCGATGGGGCGGCTTTGAATGACACTGCCGGAGCCAAGGCGTGGAGTTCGGCCTTGATCCTGTTTGACAAGAACGACGAGTGGAAGCGGAGGGACGGAGCCAAGGTCACGTTAATCGATGATCAACGGGTTTCGATCGGCTCTACCGTCAATGTCGAAAATGGCAAGGTGACCATCACAGAGAAGGGCGCGATCAACTTCAAGCCCTATCCTGGCTGGCAGATGCAGCCCTTGTATCTGCCGTCGCCCGAGGGCACCTGGGACCGTTTTAAGAAGCTGTGGACTGAGGGCTACAAGAACAACACCCTGGCCGAGCACCTATTCTGGTCGTTGTCACGCGTGACGTTGGGGTTCTTCTTTGGGGCTTTGATCGGCATTCCCCTGGGCTATGCAATGGGCTTGTCGGGTTGGGCGCGCGGCTGGTTCGACCCGATTGTCGAGTTCATGCGTCCGATCCCGCCGTTGGCGCTGATCCCATTGGTCATCATCTGGTTCGGCATCGGGGAGCTCGGCAAAAACGTTCTGCTGTTCCTGGCAGCGCTATGGATCATGGCCATTGCGGCACGATCCGGGGTGGCGGGCGTGAAGATCAGTAAGATTCATGCGGCCTATTCGCTGGGTGCGTCGAAGTTCCAGATACTGCGGCACGTAATCATCCCGAACTCTCTGCCGGATATCTTCACCGGTGCACGAGTGGCCATGGGGGTCTGCTGGGGCACCGTGGTTGCGGCGGAACTGGTCGCGGCCTCGGAAGGCACCGGGATGATGATTATGGATGCTTCGCGGTTTTCGCTGATGGATATCGTGATCATCGGGATCGTGATGATCGGCATCATTGGGTCCTGCATCGAACTGCTGGTGCGAGTCTTGGAACGCTGGTTGGTGCCTTGGAAGGGCAGGGGCTGACTGGGGTATTGACCGGGGCGCTGAAGTCCGCCCTACGCCGTCGGCCATAACGCGGTGAAAAGAAAAAGGGCGGCCCGTTAAGGCCGCCCTTCGTTTTTCAAACTATCCGAGATCAGTTGTCGAACCCAACCTCTTCCATCAGCTTTACGGCCGTGGCTCGGTTCGCCGCGATGTCCGTCAGACCGATATTGTCACGCTCGAAGCTGCCCCAGCTTTCGACCAGATCAGACGCTTTGACCGTGCTGAGCACCGGGTACTCAGCGTTGATATTGGAGTAGATCTTCTGGCCTTCCTCGCTGGCCAGGAACTCCATCATCTTCAACGCGTTTTCCCGGTTCGGCGCATGCTTGGCCATTGCCATACCGGAGATGTTCATATGCGTGCCGCCGCCTTCGAACTTCGGGAAGACGATGCGGGCGTTTTCGGCCCAGCCCTTTTGATCGTCCTTCTTCAGCATTAGCGCCATGTAGTAGGTATTGCCGATGGAGATATCGCACTCACCGGCCCAGATTGCTTTGACCTGAGCGCGGTCATTGCCCTGGGGTTTGCGGGCCAGATTGGCCTTTACGCCTTCCAGCCAAGCCTTCGCGCCTTCTTCGCCGTGGTGCGCAATCACGGCAGAGGTCAGCGCCAGGTTATATGCATTAAGGCCCGATCGGGTGCAGATCCGGCCCTTCCATTTCGGGTCGGCCAGATCTTCATAAGTGGTCACCTCGCCGTCTTTAACTCGGTTCTTGTCCGCATAGATAACGCGCGCTCGTGTGGTGATGCCAAACCAGTGATTGTTCGCATCGCGCATTTCTGGCGGCACATTGGCGGCCAGAACATCAGATTCAACCGGCTGTGTCAGACCTGCATCGACCACGGCGGAGAGCCGCGAAATATCGACGGTAAAGACCAGGTCAGCAGGGCTGCGGTCGCCTTCAGCTTGCATCCGCTCAACCATGCCCTTCTTCAGGAAGACCGAATTGACTTGGATGCCGGTCTTTTCCGTGAAGGCATCGATCAGCGGTTTGATCAGTTCCGGTTGACGGTACGAATAAACATTGACCTCGGCCGACAGGGCCGGGGCCGCGATGGCAGCCGCGATGGCAGCCAGGGTGACTGATCTGAACATTGGACCTCCTGTTGCTATTGTGGGGAGAAATATCCGACAATTCCACTCTGTCAATGTCGGCGCATGGCATTGCATCTGCTCGATGCTTAGCCTCAGGGCAGGTATGCACGGCCATTCGGTTTTCAAGACCGGTGCTGCCGTGGGACATCCAAGCCATTCTATGGTCTTGGGTTTCGATGCATGCAAATGGGTTGCCTAAGGATGCGCGCTTGCCAAAAGTAATGCGGAGCGAGCTTTTCTCTCCCAATATGGCGATGGTGACGTTTCGAGAAATTGTTGGAACAATCGCGTCGCCTGGGCTGCGTCGCCGGCTTGCAGATGGAGTTGGCCCAGGTTGAAAAGCGCGTCGGCATAACCAGGTTCGATCTTGAGGGCAGCTTCCAGATGTGCTTGCGCGTTTGTCGTGTCCTCTTGTCGTTCCAGCACACCAGCTAGATTGTAGTGCGCTTCGGCCATGGATCTATCCCTGGCGATGGCCTGTCGATACGCCACAGCGGCCTGGGGCAGGTCACCCAATTGCACCAGGACATTGGCCCGGTTGAACGGTGCGATTGGATCCTTCCGTTCAGCGCGTGTGCAGGTCGCATAAAGCCGGTCAGCGGTCCTCAGATCGCCTTCGGCTTCCGCCATCATGGCGGCCTCGAAGATATCGTCCAGAGGTGGCGAATTCTCGAGATCCAACAGACCCTGACCCTTCAGGTCTGTCACCCCATCATCCCAGATCAGCATCGGCTCACCTTCATCCGAGGTGACCAGTTTGTGCAGCCCGGCAGGCGCGTCCTGGTGTTTGAGCAGAGTCAGGATCAGGGTGCGCGGATCTGGAGATTGCGCCAGTAATCCGATGGCAGACTTCAGCACCTGCGCGTCGGCAAACCGAACCATGCCTTTGGCCAACTGGATCAGCCCGAAGGCGTTCAAAAGATCCAGTATTGGTTCCGGAATATATCCCGCATTTCCAACGGGCAGAGTTGGCTCCGGCGAGGGCTCACCCAAGATGGAGTCGATGCGGGCCTCCGGCACGACCTGAACCCCTCGATCTCTGGCTGCGGCCAGGCGTTCGGTCAAGTGGCCGTTCGCGATGAAATTGGTCGCGCCTGCGCCGACGATAAGGCAATCGGTGGAGCGGGTCAGATCATTGACGATCCGTCCGCCGGCATCCTTGATCTGTTGGACGATAAGGGCGCGGTCGCCCTGCACGAACCTGCCGTACAGCGCGACCTGCCGAAGTTGGTCCACCTACGATCCCGTCTTGCGGGACTTCGACTTCGCTGGTTTCGCCTTCGAGGCGGCCTTGGGTTTGCTGGCCGCCGCCGGCATACGCTCTTCATCGATAGAGGCTTTCAGCGCATCCATCAGATTGATGACTTTACCCTGTTCCGGCGCCTTCGAGATCACCGGCTCCTTGCCAGCGATCTTCGCCTTGATCAGCTCCATCAACGCGGTTTCGTACCGGTCTTCGAAAGTGGATGGATCGAATTCCATTTCCTTCTGCTTGATGATCATTTCGGCCATTTGCAGCAGATCTTCGTCCAGATCCTTGTCGAATTCGTCGAAATATTTGTCGGCGTCGCGGACCTCTTCCTTGGTGCGCAGTGTGGTCAGCAGGAATCCGTCGCCATAAGGGCGCAGCGTGATCATCCGCTCACGTCCAGACAGCACGATGCGTGCAATGGCGACCTTGTTCGCGCGGTTTAGTGCCTCTTTCACGACGGCATAGGTTTCTTCCGCAATCGGGCCGTCAGGGCCCAGGAAATACGGAGAATCGAGATACAAATCATCGACGTCGTCGGCGTCGATGAAGCCTTCGATTTCGATCGTCTTGTTGGATTCGATCTGGATCGCGTCCAGTTCTTCCTTATCGACGATGATGTATTTGTCCTTTTCGAACTGATAGCCCTTGACCAGATCGGATCTCTCGATTTCACCCAGTTCCGGGTCGTGGTACTTCATCTGGACACGGTTCATCGTGTCTTTGTGAAGTTGGTTAAAGCTGATCTTGCTGCTGCTTGATGTTGCGCTGTACAGCTTCACCGGGCATGAAACCAAAGCCAGTTTCAGATACCCTTTCCAGTATGCACGCGGTGCCATGTCTCGCCCCTATATCCGCCCTCTATACCCTTACTCCGACTGCTCTGAGCGCCTTTTGTGAAATGGCTGAACGATAATTTTCCATTTCTATCCAGGCGTCTGCCCCATTATCCTCTACCAGATTAACAGCCGATATGCGATTAAATTCGATCCGGGTTGCTTTTGGCTTAAGCGCTTCCCAGGAAACCGGCATCGCGACGGGGAATCCGTCTCTGGCGCGTAGAGAATAACTGGCAACGGCCGAGGCGCCAAATCCTGTCCGGTTGACATCCAGATATATCCTGCCTTTGCGGTGCGGCATCTGTACATTGTCGGTGAAGAGCCGGGGCGCGTCCCTTGCCGTGGCCTTAGCAAAGCCCTTCAGAAAGACTTTTACCTGATCCCAAGGCTGCGATTGTTCCAGCGGTACGACCAGATGTAGGCCGTTGCCGCCTGTCGTGCGCACGAAGGCGGACAGGTCCAGTGTGGCAAGTCGGTCGCGCAAATCCTCGGCCGCCGAGGCGAGCACGCCCCAACTGATGCCATCGCCCGGATCCAGGTCCAAGGTCATGCGGTCGGGGTGGCCTAGATCCTCGATCGTGCAATCCCAGGGATGGAACTCCAGAACCCCGAACTGCGGCAGACCCAGGAATCCACGCGGGTCTTTGATCACCAGGAACTCGTCGTCGCGACGGTCGCCCATGGTCTCGACCCCATCTGGCAGGCCTGAGAAACCATGGCGCTGATAGAAGCAGTCCTCGATCTTGCCAGTGGAACATCGGATCAGCGTGACGGGGCGGTTCAGCAAATCGGGCAGCATCGCATCGCCGACACGTGCAAAGTAAAGCGCCACGTCCAGCTTGGTGACCCCTGAGCCTTCGAACATTTCACGGTCCGGATTGGTCAAGCGGATGTTCGCGAGATCCCGGTCAGTGATCAGCTTACGACGTGGGGCTGTCTTCTTTGGTGCGGTGTTGGTGATCCCAATCACCGCAGGCTGTTTCAGAACACCCTTGGTGGACCGGCCGCGGAAAGAGATCTCGGCTGTCAGCGGTCCCGGCTCGATCCAGTGGGGATTGTCGATCTTCGGTACTTCCACCACGGGCTTCGGGATCGTGCGGGTTGAGAGATCATTGTAAAGATCCCGCGCTATCTCGTTCGACAGTCCTGACCCCGCCCGGCCGACATAGGATAGCCCATCGACATCTTCTGCCAGGATCAGCGAGGCCGCGTGCGAAGCCGAGGCCTTCGTCGTGAACCCGATCACCGTGAACGTGCCGATATCGAAGCGCTTTACCTTCAGCCAGGTTTTCGTCCGGGTTTCTTGGTAACGTGCGGTCTTGGATTTCGAAACAATGCCTTCCAGCCCCATCCGGCAGATTTGGGCGAAAAGATCCCGGCCCTCGGTCTCCAGGTGATCGGAATATTGCACACGGGTGGTCTCTTCATCCGGGATCAAGCGGCGCAGCAACGCTTTGCGGGTCAGCAGGGGTTCGCTGGACAGGTCTTGGCCATCCAGATGGATCAGATCGAACGCATAGAAAACCAGTTCATGATCGTGACCGGCCGATAGAGTTTCCTGCAATAGATCCAACGAAGTCGCACCACGCGCATCCTGAGCCACGACCTCTCCATCGATCATCGCCGCGCTGCAGTCCAGGTCCTGAAAGTGGGGAACAAGGGCCTGATAGCGTTCTGTCCAATCCAAACCTTGGCGGGTGAACATCCTGACTTGACCGTCTTCGATGCGGACAATGGTACGATAGCCGTCGTATTTGATCTCATGCACCCAGGCGTCGCCTTCCGGGGCAACCTCGGCGCTGGTGGGCAGTTGCGGTTTCAGCTTCTTAGGCAGTGGCCCTGGTTTGCCCGGCAAGGCCGGGGCTTTCGCTGGTTTTCCCTGGGGCAGCTTGATCTCAGCCCCGACGCCCTGGTCGCGTTCCTTAATCAGCAACCAGTCGGCTTTGTCACCTGGCAGCTTCTTCAGCATCCATCCGCCCGAGAGTTGCCGCCCGGAGAGGCGGAACTTCAGCTCTCCTTTTTCCAGGTCCGCTCCTGGATCGCCCAGTGGGACCCAAGCACCCTGATCGACGGTTCGCAGGACGCCCGCACCATATTGACCATCGGGGATCTCACCTTCGAATTCCGCATAGTCGAGAGGGTGATCTTCGGTTGCGATGGCCAAACGGCGTTCGGCGGGTTCAGTGCTGGGCCCTTCCGGCACGGCCCAGCTTTTCAGTACGCCGTCCAGTTCGAGGCGCAGGTCAAAGTGCACGCGTTTTGCGGCGTGGTGCTGCAAGACGAAGCACAGTGCCTCGGGGTCCGATACGGCCTCGGCACCAAATGGTTCGGGGGTTTGCGTGAACCGCCGCTTCGAACGATATTGACGAAGTTTCGTCACAAAGCCACCATAGATAAGATCGCCAACGGGCCTCACCCAACCTGGAAATTAAAACCGCCGAAATTTTGACGATCAAGTAAATCCGAAAAGACCCTCTTATGTCCCTGAATCATGATGCCATAACCGCGCTGGCCCCAGATCAGGCATCACTCAAGGCCGCGAACGGTTTGATGAAGGCAAAGAAGTGGCCATTGCGCGAATGGGCCCAAGCGGAAGGCCTGGTCTGGGGTGAATGCCAGGGGTCGGGCGCCAACCCCTATCGCACAGTATTTGATCTGGCCAATCACGGCTACAAGTGCACATGCCCATCGCGCAAGTTTCCTTGCAAGCACGTGCTGGCCTTGATGTGGATGTATGTGGATGCCCCGGGCGACTTTTCCCCGGGCAGCGTTCCGGAATGGGTGACGGATTGGTTGGGCCGCCGTCGCAAAACGGGGGGCGCACCAGCCGCGGCTGCAGGCGGGCCGGCAGAGGCCAAAAGCATGGCCGCCGCCACTCTGGCCGAGCCGGAGAAAGCGCCGGACCCGAAGGCCGAGGCACGCAAGAAGGCTGCGGCAGAAAAGCGTGCGAAGGAGACCGAGGCGTCTTTGCAGGGCGCGGTGGTCGAACTGGAACAATGGATCGCTGACCAATTGCGCACTGGCCTCTCCGGTTTGATGGACGAGTTGACCGATCGTTGCCGTGCCATTGCGGCGCGCATGGTGGACGGCAAAGCCCAAGCCCTGGGCAGCCGGTTGGATGAACTGCCTGCGCGACTGTTGCCGCTTAGTGGTGAGGATCGCCTGAATGCTTTGGTGATCGAACTGGGCAAGCTGGTGCTGTTGACGCGGGCTTGGGTCGCGTCGCCGAATGATCCGGAACTGCGCCGGATGGTGGCGACATCGGAAACCCGCGAGTCTTTGCTTGAGAATCCGAACGCTTTGCGGGCGTCGGCGGCGTGGGAGGTCGTGGGCGAACAAATCTCGACCCGCCGGGACGGCATGGTCAGTCAAGCAACCTGGTTGATGAACTTGGACGGTGCGCCGGAATTCGCGGTTTTGCTTGATTTCTTTCCGGCAGCGACGGGCAAACGGTCCAGCTCTTTCGCGCCGGGCGATCAGTTCAAGGCGGACCTTGTCTTTTATCCGGCAAAGCAACCGCTGCGCGCGGTGATTGCCGAACGCACCAACTTGGATGCCGCCGACTTCCGGTCTTGGCCCGATACCATTGCGGAAGATCCGCTATCAGCTTTCCTGGCGCATCAGGATAAGGCGCCCTGGCTTAGCCGTTCGCCGGTACTTCTGCCGTCCGGGCGGTTGTGCGCCAATGGGACCTCGCTGTGGTGGCAATCGGAGGATCAGACCCATGTGCTGCCGCTGGCCAACCAGGTCGAGGATCAGGTGCGTGGCATGGACCTGGCCGCCTCGGTCGGTCTGTGGAACGGGCAGCACCTGACATTGATGGCGGCGCAGACCGATTGGGGACGGGTAACGGTCGGTGCTTGACGTTTCGGATAGCCTTGCCCAGATAAAGGGCCGTTGGATGATCGGCGGTACCGCGCTGGATCAGGCGCCTGACGAATGGCAGGCCTTGGCAGGTCAGGATTCGGAACCCGAACTTGCCCTTTTGGCCATCACCAGCCAGGCAACCCATTTGCTGCATCGGCGGGCGCCTACCTCGGATATCGAACCCGCTAAGCGCTTGCCGCGATTGACCTTGCCGCCCTTGTCCAATGCCCTGCGGTTGAAGTTCCGGCGTTTGAACGATGTGCTGAAGCCGACCAATGATCAAATGGCACTGATCCTTCGGCTGATGGCAACGCGTGGGTTTTCAGTTCACCCCGCGGACTGGATGCCATCTTCCGTTGATGATCTGCCTGATGTTTATGCCCCGTGGTCAGATTGGCGCGAGCGGACCGAGGACGATCCGCTGGAGGCGCTGACCTCGGAAAATTGGGACGCATGGATGCCTGCCGAGCGCCGCCTGGCGCTGCGAGCCATGCGGCGGGAGGACCCGGCGCAAGCACTGACGCTGATCGAACAGCACGCCCCTGCATTGGTTGCCGAACAGCGCGTGCGCGTGATCGAATGTCTGGGCGTCGGTCTGCGAGCGGAAGATGCCGAATTCCTAAAGGGATTGGACAGCGACCGGTCCGGTAAGGTGCGTGCGTTGGCGGCACAGTTCCTGGCCCGGCTGGGCCAGATCAGCGATGACGACGCGAACGCGGGCGAATTGGCCGATTTCTTCACGATTGCCTCGGCCGGTATTCTGAAACGCGGGAAAGTTCTGACACAGAACAAACTGAAGAACAAAGCACAGCGTGCGCGGCGCACAGAGTTGTTCAGCCTGGTTTCCCTGGCCGGATTTGCCGGGGCGCTGGGTCTCAGCGACGTGCAAACTGTCGAGATGTGGACGGACAAGGACCCGACATCGATCCCCGAGTTTGCGGGGATGATCGCCCGTACCGGGGCGGACGGCGTTATAGGACCTGCGCTGGACCGATTGCTGGACTTCGAAGACACGCGGACCGAGATGGTTGCAGCGATGATCCTGCGTTTGCCCGCCGATCAGCGACGGGCGTTTCTGACCCGTCTTTTGCGACGGGACGAGACTCACCTTGTGACCTCGGTCGCGTGCATGCAGGACAGCCTTGGCGCTGTGGGCATGAAAGAGTTCGACGCCTCGGGCGTCCTGAAAGAGATCACCGCCGCCGTCAAAGCCTATGTGAAAGATGAAAACCGGCGCAATGACGCGGTCCTGCAGATTTACTTGATGTCTTTGGGTCTGCTGGCTGATGCCGCTGCGGCCACCGAACTGAGCCAGCGGTTCATCGAAATGGGTATGATCAGCGCGGACCCAGCGCTGGCCATGCTGACGTTCAACGCCGCCCTGACTGGAGAGAGCCCATGACCGAAACGATGCGGCGTCCCGCCGAGATCACCTATGCCGAAGAGATCGAGGCGCTGAAAGCCGCCGATGACCGGCCAAAACCGGTGGGGTGGCAGTTGTCGCCTCAGGCGGTCGTCACCTACCTTTTGGGCGGCAAGGCGGGCGGCACCGAGATTGGCGCAAAATACGTCGGTGAGCGGCGCCTTATCGAAACGGCGGTGGCGACGCTGGCCACCGACCGGGCTTTGTTGTTGCTGGGCGTGCCAGGGACCGCGAAATCCTGGGTTTCAGAACACCTGGCGGCTGCAATTTCCGGCGACAGCACCATGGTGATTCAGTGCACGGCCGGGACCGATGAAAACCAGGTCCGTTACGGCTGGAACTATGCGCAATTGCTGGCCCATGGGCCCAGCCGCGATGCGCTGGTGCCGACGCCACTGTTCCGGGCGATGGAGAGCGGTCAGCTCTGCCGGATGGAGGAACTGACGCGCATGGGATCGGACGTGCAGGACACGCTGATCACAGTGCTGTCGGAAAAAATGTTGCCGATCCCAGAATTGAATGACGCGGTATATGCCACGCGCGGGTTCAATGTCATTGCCACAGCGAACGACCGGGATAAGGGCGTGAACGAGTTGTCGGCCGCTTTGAAGCGGCGCTTCAATGTGGTCGTGCTGCCTCTGCCGGACGATATGGATGCGGAAATTCAGATCGTGTCCAAACGTGTTGGCGAGATGGCACAAAGCCTGGATCTGCCCGCGCCGAAAAACGTCGCGGACGAGGTTGCGCGCGTTTTGGCGGTATTTCGCGAGCTTCGCAGCGGGCAGACACTGGATGGCAAAACCACGCTGAAAGCGCCGTCGGGGAATCTCTCGACCGCTGAGGCAATCGCCGTGATGGTTGGCGGCCTCAGCCACGCGGCCTTCTTCAACGACGGCAAGCTGAGCGCCGAGGGGATCGCGCCGAACATGTTGGGCGCCATCGTGAAAGACCCGGTTCAGGACAAAGCGGTGTTGGAGGAGTATCTGGAAACCGTGCTGAAAAGCCGCCGGGATTATTCAGATTACTATCAGTCGCTGACGGATCTGGTGTAGCCCGTGGCGGCTGAGGCCACTTATTTCGGTATTCGCCACCATGGCCCTGGGTCCGCCCGGCGGCTGGTCGAGGCGTTGCAGGACTTGGCCCCGGCCGAGGTGCTGATCGAAGGGCCCGCGGATCTGTCGCATCTGATCCCGATGCTGGACAGCCCGCAGATGGTGCCTCCGGTGGCCTTGCTGGCCTATCCTTCCGATGATCCGGGCCAGGCGGTGTTCTGGCCGTTCGCGGTGTTTTCACCGGAATACCAAGCCGCGCTTTGGGCGATCCGCAACAAGGTGCCGGTGCGGTTTGTCGACCTGCCGGTCACCTGGCGGATGCCGGAAACAGAGAAAGTCATCGACGAAGAAGATGCACCGGATTTTGCATCCGACGACGATCCCGACCAGTCCGAGGATGCCGCAGCCACGACAGAGGGATCACAGCAGAAATTGTCGTCGGTTGAACGCGACCCGATCGGCACTTTGGCGCAAGCCGCGGGATATGAGGACGGCGAAAGCTGGTGGCGCGATGTCATCGAGGAAAACCCGGAACCCGGTCCAATTTTCGCCGCCGTTGCAGACGCGATGGCAGTGCTGCGCGAAGGGATCGAACCGCCGATTGGGTTTGAAGCGGCGCGTGAGGCCCACATGCGGCTTGAGATCGCCAAGGCGCGGAAATCCACGGAGGGCCCCGTCGCCGTGGTTTGTGGCGCATGGCACGTTCCCGCGCTGAAGGCCAAGCACACCGCCAAGGATGATCGCGCGCTGATCAAGGGTGCGCCGAAGCGCAAGATCGCTGCGACCTGGGCGCCCTGGACTGCGCCTCGGCTGGCCTATGAAGGCGGCTATGGTGCGGGGGTAACGGCGCCAGGGTGGTGCCTGCATTTGTGGGAGGTACAACGAGCCGAACAGGTCACCCGATGGGTTGCGCGTATCGGGCGAGAGTTACGGGCCGAAGGCCATATCGTTTCGACCGCCTCGCTGATTGAAACGGAACGTCTGGCCCTGACGCTGGCGGCCATCCGGGAACGGCCGCAACCTGGGTTCGAGGAACTCCGCGACGCCGCGATTGCCTGCCTTTGCATGGGCAACCCTTTGGTCTGGGCGACGATTGCGCAAACGCTTCTGATCGGATCGCAAGTCGGTCAGATACCCGATGATGTACCGATGGCGCCGTTGCTGGAGGACCTGCAGCGGCAGCAGCGCGCGGCGCGGTTGAAACCAGAGGCCCTGGAAAGAGAACTTTCGTTGGACCTGCGGTCGGAAAGCGGGCTTTTCAGATCTACTTTGCTGCACCGTCTGTCGGCGCTGTCCGTGCCGTGGGGCCGGTTGTCCGATGCTGGCAAAAGCAGGGGCACCTTCCGCGAACGCTGGGTGCTGCGCTGGGACCCGGAATATGCCGTCGAACTTGTCGAAAACCTTGTCTATGGCCCGACGATCGAGCAGGCAGCCGCGGGCCGCGTCCAAGCCAGGATGAAAGAGGCCGAAGACCTGGCCGTGTTGGCCGACCTGGTCTTCCAGGCGATGACGGCGCAACTGGGCGACGCCGCGAAGGACGGGATTGCCTTGCTGGGCGATCGCGCAGGGCAGACCTCGGATTGTACCGAGATGCTGTCGTCGCTGCCTCCATTGGCCGATGTGCTGCGATATGGCAAGGCAAGGGCGACAGATACTGGGCAGCTTGGCGACTTGTTCGGCAAGATTGCCGTGCAGGGCGCCTTGGCTTTGCCCTATGCATCTCGAGGTTTGGATGATGAGGCCACCGATGCGCTGCGTTACACGGTCCACGGAGCAGATGCCGCGATCCGGCTGATCGAAGATCAGGCCGACTTGGCGGAACAGTGGCATAAATCGCTGCACCGGATCATCAACGATACGCAAGCCAGCCGACCCATTGCGGGCTTGGCGGCGCGGTTGCTTTACGAAGCGGCGCAGATGACGTCGGAAGATGCTGTGGCTTTGCTGTCCAGGATGTTGTCGCCCGGTGTTCCTGTCGCCGATGCCGCGGGCTTCTTTGGCGGGTTCCTGGAAGGGGCAGCACAGCGGTTGCTGTATGACGCCGGGTTGCGGAATTGCATCGACCAATGGATTACAGATCTGGGGGAGGAATCCTTCACAGAATATCTGCCGCTGTTCCGCCGGGTGTTTTCGAACATGGACAGGACCGAGCGCAAACGCCTGCTGGATGCGCTGTTCGGATCGTCCGGTGGTGAAACGACATCGGTTCTGACCCCGGGCATCGAAGACATCTGGCCACGGCATTTAGAGATCATTTCGAAGATCTTGAAAGGCGAGCCCCATGGATGATCGCAACCGGCGCTGGCGGCTGGCCCTTGGCGGCGATGACGAGGGCTTGAACGAAAGCGACCAGCGTATGTCGGCCGCTTTGACGGCGCTCTATAATGCCGATGATGACGGTAAGAAAGGCCGTGGCGGCCTGGGGCGCTCGGCCCCTCGTGTTGCCAAATGGATGGGGGAGATCCGCGAATTCTTCCCATCCGATGTGGTGCAGGTCATCCAGAAGGACGCTTTCAATCGGCTGGGCCTGAAGCAGATGCTGATGGAGCCAGAATTTCTCGCAGCCATGGAGGCTGACGTCAATCTTGTCGCGGACCTTGTGACGATGCGCGGGGTGATGCCAGAGAAGACCAAGGACACCGCACGGCAGGTCATCGCCAAAGTGGTAGCCGAATTGATGGAACGCCTTGAGCGCCGAACGGCGGAAGCCCTGCGTGGCGCCGTCGACAAATCCAAGCGGACCTTCAGGCCCCGGTTCAACGATATCGACTGGCCCCGGACGATCCGGGCCAATCTGAAGAACTACCAGGAAGACTATAGAACCGTGGTGCCGGAACGGCTGATCGGTTTCATGCGCCGCCAACGTCGGATCGTCGATCTGGATGAAGTTGTGCTGTGTGTTGATCAATCCGGGTCCATGGCGACCTCGGTCATCTATGCCTCAATCTTTTCTGCGGTGATGGCGTCGCTGCCGGTGGTGCAGACGAAACTGGTCTGTTTCGACACGGTGATCCTGGATCTGACCGAGGAGCTGTCAGATCCGGTAGAGGTTCTGTTCGGTGTGCAATTGGGGGGCGGCACAGATATCAACCAGGCCGTCGCTTATTGCGAGGATAAGATTGAAAAGCCGACGAAATCGCACCTGATCCTGATCACCGATCTCTATGAAGGCGGCAATGCACAGCAATTGCTGGCGCGGATCGGCCGCCTGGTCGGCATGGGCGTCAATGTCGTCGTCCTTCTGGCTTTGACCGATACCGGGCGGCCCAGCTATGACCCTGGCCTTGCGGCCAAGGTCGCCGATATGGGTGTCCCGGTGTTCGCCTGCACCCCCGATCAGTTCCCGGACTTGATGGCCTGCGCACTGCGCCGTGAAGATATCCATCAATGGGCAGCGCTGCAGGATATCAAGACCGTGCGCGAGGACGAGGCGGCGTCTTCACAATAATGCGCATGCATATTTTCAAGCGGTTATCGCCCTAATTTAAGCAAATTTGTTATTCATTCGCCATTTTAGGGTGGTGAAGTGATCGTTTGAAGGGATCACTGCGAGAGCGGGGATGGAGCATTGAACGCAGACACATTTCTTGACGACGACTTGGTTTCCGACTTCGCCAAACCCGCATTTGCGGAAGATTTTGAGATATTGAATGCGTCGTCGGCCACGTCGGGTGATGATGAAATAGCCACCGACAACGACGATCAAGTCATTGATGCTTTAGCAGGTAACGACACCGTCACAACCGGAACCGGGGACGACTCGGTTACTGGGAACCTGGGAAATGACACCATCGAAACCCAGGCCGGTAATGACACGCTTTTTGGAGACGAAGGGGACGACGAGCTTGTCGCAGGCGCAGGCAGTGATCTCATTTATGGCGGGGATGATGATGACACTGCTTTCGGCGACCAGGGTGCAGACAGTATCTTCGGCGGACGAGGCAATGATTTTCTGAACGGTGTCGGCGCCTCTGATGATGGGCTTGGTGACTATATTGAAGGCGGTCAGGGCAACGATGAAATCGTATCTGGCCGCGGTGCAGACCTGATTTATGGCGGCACCGGGAACGACTCGATTTCTGGGGTTGGCGGTGCTGATACAATTTTTGGCGATGACGGAGATGACCAGCTCATCGGCGGCGGAGATCTCAGCACTCTCTATGGTGGTGACGGAGATGACACCATTTTCAGTGGGTCGACCTTTGAATTCATCTATGGCGGTGACGGTGATGATTTAATCGACGCACAGACCCAGCAGCAGTTCATCCATGACTTCATTTGGGCGGGCGATGGCAACGATTCAGTGATCGCCAGCAATTTTGGTGATGGCATACGCGGCGGGGCAGGTAACGATACGATCAATGCCAATGGAGCGCCTGACATTGTCTTTGGCGACGAAGGCGATGACATCCTGAATGGCGGCACCGGCAATGACACCCTTCGGGGTGGTCTGGACAATGATACGCTGAACGGCGGTAGTGGATCTGATACGCTTGAAGGTAACGAAGGTGACGACTGGTTTATTGGATCATCAGGCACCGATCTGCATTTCGGCGGCAGCGGCTCGGACACGCTGGATCTTTCGGCATTCACACTCGTTCCAACGATTGATCTGGCCGCCGGATCAATCGGGGCGTCCCTGAACAGAATTGTGAGCATTGAAAACTATGTTGGCGCCAGCGGCGCGGACAGCGTGGTTGGATCCGCAGACGACAACAGCATTTCGGGTCTGGCCGGGAATGACACGCTTTTTGGCGCAGCGGGTAACGACACGCTCGAAGGCGGCTTGGGGGCTGACAGCCTGGACGGCGGAAGCGGCATTGATGATCTGATCAGCTATGCAAGTTCAGCAACCGGCGTCGTCGTCGATCTCAGCACAAATTCAGTCTCGGGCGGCGATGCCACCGGAGACACAATCGCAGGCTTCGAGCACGTTGTTGGGACAGAACAGGCCGATGTCATTACGGGAACGGCCGGCGATAATTCTATCGGCAGTGGAGGTGGGGCGGATCTGATCTTCCTGCAGCACGGCGGAACTGATCAAGCCTATGGTGGCGATGGCAACGACGGCATATTCTTCGGCGCGGCCTTCGATCCTGATGATGCGGTCGATGGAGGTGAAGGAAGCGCAGATCAGATCGCGCTGCAAGGAGATTATTCCGGAGGCTTGGTATTCTCGCCCAACAGTGCGGTAGGGATCGAGCAGGTCATTCTGCTGCCCGGCAACATCACAAGCTTTGGTGCTCCGGGGAATGAGCTCTACAGTTATGATATCACGCTGGTGGATGCCAATATTCAGGCGGGCAGGCAATTGGCCTTTCAAGCCAACCAGCTGCGCGCGGCCGAGAACTTTACGCTAGATGCTTCTGCAGAATTGGATGGCAGCATCTTCACTTTCGCGGGGCTTGGGTCAGAGACGATTATTGGCAGCCAAAAGGACGATTCCTTCTTCTTTGGAACCGATCGTTTTGGACCTGGTGACCAGGTGGACGGCCAAGATGGCGTCTTTGATTCCGTTGGGCTGCAGGGCGACTACTCGACGCCCCTTACCTTTGGTGCGAACCAACTGATCGACATCGAAATTCTGGCACTGCTTTCGAATACGGATACCAGATTCGGCGCGGGTTCCGGCACGCCATATAACTACAATGTGACGACGGATGATGGGAACGTTGCTGCCGGCGACGTACTGGTTATCAGCGCGAACACGCTGGCTTTGGATGAAGTGCTGATCTTTGATGGCTCGGCCGAAACGGATGGACGTTACAGCATCTTTTCCGGTAACTCGATGGATCAGATCATAGGCTCCCAGGGTGGGGACATCATATCAGGTCGGGGTGCCGTGGACATCCTGACGGGTGGTGATGGCAACGATACCTTCGTCTACACAAACGTGACCGATTCCCAGGGGCTCGGCGATCAGATCACCGATTTTACCACTGGTGATCTCATTCGATTGTCTACGATTGATGCCGATATGGGGTTGCCGGGCAATCAGGCATTTACCTTCATTGGCGGGGCCAATTTCAGTAACACTGCAGGCGAGCTTCGCGCGGTAAACACCGTGGGAAATACCTGGCTCGTTGAGGCCGACAATAATGGCGATGGGTTCGTTGATTTGACGATAAATGTCACCACGTCGGATGGAAGTCCGATAGATGCGGCGGACTTCATTCTGTAGGCACGCCTGATAGCACCCTCTATGGACATAGCCGAATTCTGGGCATAGTCTTTATCAGTAGACAGCCCGGATAAAAAACTGCGCGTGATCGCAGCAGCCGGGTAATCCGGATATTCATCGATCCGGCTGGCTTATCATAGTGGGCCCGCCGTGGAGGAGGAACTGATGAAAGACGCACGCCAATTCTATATCGACGGTGCTTGGGTCGAGCCAATCGACGGCACCGAACTGACCGTCATGAACCCTTCGACCGAAGAGCCTTTCGCAACGATTTCGCTTGGCGGACAGGCCGACACTGATGCTGCTGTGGCGGCCGCTAGGGCGGCCTTCCTCGGCTGGAAGTCCGCACCAAAAGCAGAGCGGATCGCGGCATTGGAACGCCTTTATGGCGCCTACAAGGATCGCGCCGAGGATATGGCCCAGGCAATCAGCCAGGAAATGGGTGCGCCGATTGCCATGGCGCGCTCTGCCCAGGTGGGCGCAGGTATGGGCCATATGAAGGATGCGATCAAAACGCTGAAGGAGTTCGAATTTGAACATGCAATGGATCCTGAAACACCGGGTTCACGCATCTTGATGGAGCCGATCGGCGTCTGTGGATTGATCACGCCCTGGAACTGGCCGATGAATCAGGTCGTGCTGAAGGTTGCCCCGGCTTTGGCGGCTGGTTGCACCGTGGTCCTGAAGCCGTCCGAGGTTGCGCCGCTGTCTTCCTATCTGTTCGCCGAGATGGTGCATGCCGCCGATATTCCAGGCGGGGTATTCAACTTGGTCAATGGTGACGGTCCGGGCGTTGGCACTCAGTTGTCGACACACCCGGATGTGGATATGGTCAGTTTCACCGGCTCGACTCGGGCAGGCAAGCTGATCACAAAGAATGCGGCCGATACGATCAAGCGCGTGACGCTGGAACTGGGCGGCAAAGGCGCGAACATCATTTTCGCAGATGCAGATGAAAAAGCCGTCACCCGAGGCGTGCGCCACTGCTTCAATAACTCAGGCCAATCCTGCAACGCACCGACGCGGATGCTGGTGGAACGTTCGAAGTATGACGAGGCGGTCGAGACCGCCAAAGCTGTGGCTGAGCAAACGGAAGTTGCTGCCGCAGATCAAGATGGCCGTCAGATCGGCCCTGTCGTATCGGACGTGCAGTGGGAGAAGATCCAGGGCCTGATCCAGAAAGGCATTGACGAAGGCGCCCGCTTAGTCGCCGGCGGCACCGGACGTCCGGAAGGCCTTAATCGTGGCTGGTTTACCCGCCCCACGGTCTTTGCCGATGTCACTGACGACATGACGATCTGGAAAGAGGAAATCTTCGGCCCGGTTCTAGCGATCACGCCCTTCGATCAGGAGACCGAGGCAACCGAGATGGCCAATGATACCTCCTATGGCCTGACCAACTATGTTCAGACCCAGGATTTGGACAAGGCCCGCCGTGTTGCACGCGAGGTCCGGTCGGGCATGGTTGAGATCAATGGCCAGTCCCGTGGTGCAGGGGCACCGTTTGGTGGGTACCGTCAGTCCGGAAACGGCCGCGAAGGCGGTGTCTGGGGGCTGGAAGATTTCCTGGAAGTCAAATCAGTCAGCGGCTGGGAGTAATCAGCTGCATGAGCGCGGGGCAGGCTCTGCCCCGCGTTAGGTGAGCACCGCGCAGCGCTTGGAACGGTTTCACGATGTCGATGATAAAAAGCCTGTTAACTGCTTAAGAAGTCGCTGCTCCCACGTTCGCGGGAACAGCGCTGATCTCTTAGCAGCCTTTGTCGAAGCCTGCAGGCAACATCAACACGGTGACCTCGTCATCACCCGGCGTTGCATCGCGAGCCATCAGTTCCGGCACGATGACCAGTTGCGAGCCATCAGAGGCCCGGCGAACGGCCAGATCTGCCGGTCCGGCCAATGCGCCGTTGTCCCCGGCAATTGACAGCACTTTCGCAGCTTGGCCGGGGCAGTTGACATAGATCGAGGCCTCGACGTCCCCTTTGATCTGCGTGTTCAACATCAAACCGCCATTGGTGAAGTCCAGCCCGTCTAAGGCGCCCAGCTTCGTGTCAATAGGTGTTGGCAGGTTTCCGGATTTGAAGTCATCGATCGTCAGTGCATAGACACCACCTTCTGCGGGGTCAGGCGCGTCGGCAACCGGACCAACGGTGTTTATGTAAACCTTGCCATCCAGTGGCGAGACTTCGACGCCATCCGGGTTTCCCGGAATGGATAGAAACACGGGCGGTGCTTCTGGATCCTGTCCATCGGCTAATGCGTCGAGTGATCCGTGTGGGATCATCCAGGCGCCGCTACCGCCGGAAAACCCACCGTCGAACTGCCCGGCGCCAAACTCGGTATCGGCGAAGAATAGGTTCCCATCGGCATCAAATCCCAGTGCATTGATAAGTGCCACGGGGTTGCCGCCGATTTTGTGGAAGATCGAACCGGTTCCGGTATCGATTTCACCCAAAACTTCGCCATCGTCATTAAAGGCAACCAGCTTCGTCCGGAGCCGCGCAGGGTCTTTTACCACTTCGCCGTTTGAATCCACCAATGGCGCTGATCCGACGCACAGAATGATCGTGCCGGCCGGGAACTTCCCTGTGGCGACCGGCAGAACCGCCATACCCAATGGCCCGGTCAACCCGTCGATCAGCTTTTCTTCAACCATGGCCAACTGACCATCATCGCCAACCGAGAGCTTTGAGATATAGCCTTCGCCTTCGGTCCAGGCGAAATCCTTTCCTCGGTCGCCGATCTCGGCAGAGTTCGAGATGAATACCGATTTTCCATCGGCGCTGAAGATTGCGCCTTCCGGATTGTCGAAGGCGGCCATGACTTGGATGACTTTGGCTTCTACCGGGTATCCATCCGCGGCCAAAGCATTCTCGAACGCAACAACACTAACCACAATTCCAGCAGCAAGCCCCAGCCTACGAATACAAGAAATGGTGTCGAAAGTTCGTGTCATTTTAATCCTCCCTATATTGCCCGCCGCCGACCATTTGCGGTTGAAATTATTCTTGGTCAGCATTGCTTTGGTTTCGGCAGCCTAATGCGGTCGAATCTCCAGCGGGCGTTTCAACCATAGCAAGAATCAACGGGTTTTGGTTTCATATTCCCGGAAGGATGGCGTGGTTTACCCAAGGTAATCGCCCATCTGATCTCACAGACTGTTTTTCACGGCCCGTTTGCTGGAAACTTGCTGAGCTACACGCGCAAATCCTGCCGATCACGCCTATGGGCGCGATCTTAATTAAACTGCGAAACTAATGATGCTCAGTTGTACGTGCTAGACTAAGCTGACGCGCTTTGTGGTGCACTGAGGTTTTCGATCTCGTCCTCAGAGAACACTCGCGAGCGGGTCAGGAAGCGTTTTTCGCGCCCATTGTCCAGACTGAACATCCCGCCCCGGCCCGGCACTACGTCCAGGATAAGCTGAGTATGTTTCCAAGCCTCGAACTGGGGGCCAGAGATGTAGACGGACGTGCCATCGATTTCACCTAGTTTGACATCCGTCGACCCAAGTCGAAAATCGTTCACGGGATAGCACATTGGCGAAGACCCATCGCAGCATCCACCGGACTGGTGGAACAGAATCTCGCCATGGTCGGCTATGATCTCTCCCATAAAGGCACGGGCTTCAGGTGTGGCCGTTACGCGGGCCAATGTGTCGGTACCTTCCACTGCGGAAGCGTCGGTGACGCAAGCGATCTTGGTGTCGGTCATTTGCTATTCCTTTACGGCTTCGCGGCTGCGGCGCGCGTCGATGAAGCTTTTTATGAAGAAGATCATGGCCAGAACGCAAGTGATCATCATCGCCGCCACGCGAAGGATGCTTAGCCCATCACCGCGTCCGATAGCACCACTTAGCGGCATGACCAATGCAACCAACACAACCAGCGTAAGAAGCACGGCAATGTGGGCGATCACTTTGTTTTCCACCTTCACACCGGGATAACAGGCGATCAGTGCGATACCAAAGGCGGCAGGGATCAGGATTGTCAGCGAAGCTGTCTCTGCGGTGAGATAAGCCCAAGCAGAACAAACGATCAAAACGATCGCGTTCAAAAGCGATGCGGCATGTGCTGTCATGGTCTTCTCCCTTGTCCGCGCAGGCCAAGATATGGCGCACGCGCCCAAGGCGGCAAGGCCCTCAGAAGGGCCTCACCATTGTCCAGGATGATCAGAAGAAGCCCAGTTTGTTCGGGCTGTAGCTGACCAGCATGTTCTTGGTCTGCTGGTAGTGATCCAGCATCATCTTGTGGGTTTCGCGCCCGATACCAGACTGCTTGTAGCCACCGAAAGCGGCGTGGGCCGGATAGGCGTGATAGCAGTTGGTCCAGACCCGGCCAGCCTTGATCGCGCGTCCAAACCGGTAGGCGGTGTTGGTGTCACGGGTCCAGACACCGGCGCCCAGGCCGTAGAGGGTGTCGTTCGCGATGTCCAGCGCTTCGTCTTCGTCCTTGAAGGTTGTGACTGACACGACAGGTCCGAAGATTTCTTCCTGGAAGACGCGCATCTTGTTGTTGCCCTTCAGGATGGTCGGGTTGATGTAATACCCGTTCTCCATATCGCCGGGCATGTTCCGCGCGGTTCCACCCGTCAGCACTTCGGCGCCTTCCTGACGACCGATATCGAAATAGCTGAGGATCTTTTCTTGCTGTTCCGACGATGCCTGCGCACCCATCATGGTGTCCGCTTCGCGCGGGTCGCCACAGTTGATCGCCTGAGTCCGGGCCAATGCGCGGTCCATAAAGCGGTCATAGATGTCTTCGTGGATCAGTGCGCGACTTGGGCAGGTGCAGACCTCACCTTGGTTCAGCGCAAACATCACAAAGCCTTCGATGGCTTTGTCGAAGAAGGCGTCATCTTCGTCCAGCACGTTCTTGTGAAAGATGTTCGGCGATTTGCCGCCCAGTTCCAAAGTGACCGGAATAATGTTTTCAGAGGCGTACTGCATGATCAGGCGGCCGGTCGTCGTCTCGCCTGTGAAGGCGATCTTGGCAACCCGGTTCGAGGATGCGAGCGGCTTGCCTGCTTCCAGTCCGAAGCCGTTGACGACGTTCAGAACACCTGGTGGCAGGATATCGGCAACCAGTTCGGCAAAGACCATGATCGTTGCCGGGGTTTGCTCGGCCGGTTTAAGAACGACGCAGTTCCCTGCGGCCAGTGCCGGTGCCAATTTCCAGACCGCCATCAGCAGCGGGAAGTTCCAGGGAATAATCTGGCCGACCACACCGAGGGGTTCGTGGAAGTGATAGGCGACTGTGTCGGCGTCGACCTCGCTCATCGTACCTTCTTGAGAGCGTATTGCACTGGCGAAGTAGCGGAAGTGGTCGACGGCCAACGGAAGGTCGGCAGCGCGGGATTCGCGGATTGATTTGCCGTTGTCCCAGGTCTCGCAGATGGCAAACAGTTCAAGATTCTGTTCCAGAACGTCAGCGATCTTCAAAAGGATGTTCGCCCGTTCGGTGACGCTCGTCTTGCCCCATGCGTCTGCTGCTGCGTGGGCGGCGTCGAGCGCGGCGTCGATGTCGGATGCATCAGAACGTGCAATCTCACCTATGACACCGCCGGTGACCGGGCTGGTGTTTTCGAAATATTGGCCTGCTTTTGGCGGCACGAATTGTCCGCCGATAAAGTTATCATAGCGCTTTGCGAACGGCGACACATGGGTGCCGGCATCCATAAGGGTCATCTCATTCATCGGTGTTTCCTCCGTTGTATCGGCGCAGCTTTCCCTGCGCTCATGGTCAAAACTATTCAGCAACCACAGAAACGGTCACCTGGACCCAAAGTGAGCATCTGCGCGGCTGTCTCAATTCTGAGACGGTTGCAGGTCACTTTTTTCGATCTTCAGGCTCTGCATACGCCGATAAAGCGTTGCACGGCCGACACCCAGGTCCTTCGCCGCTGCTGAAACATTGCCACGTGCCCGAGCGAGTGCGCGAATAAGCTCCGATCGTTCAGCGGCGGCAAGTCCACGCCTGGTCTGGCCGAAAATATCAACGGCCGGTACCGCATCGATCGGCGTGTCAATCCCCAAATCGAAGGCCAAGCGAGCCGCCCGGGTCGCACCAACAACGATATCGTTGTTGTCCACCGCCAGCATTGCTGAGCCTTCGGTCTTTCCCGTATCGGCAATGAGGATCCGAGCGCCCTGATGACGTTCCCGGAAATACGCAGCTTCGATGCGCCGGGCGCTGTCTGCCAATGTGCCGGCAATCAAGAGGTTTAGCGACTGGGTCTGGTCACGTCGTGCAGAGCTGACGTCAAGTGCCGCGATCAGTTCACCCCGCGCACCATAGATCGGCGTTCCAATGCAGCTTAGACCGGTATTTTGGGTGCAGAAATGTTGATCGCGATGGATGACGACGCTGCGCATTTCTGCCAGGCATGTGCCAATCCCATTTGTCCCTTCGGCAGCCTCGCTCCAATCCGTGCCTGCCGATAGGCCCCAACTCTCAAAGTCCTGACGATCTCCATCCTGACAACGGCGGTCCAGTATGACGCCCTCAGTATCTGTCAGAAACACCCCGAAACCGGATCCACCAACCATGCCGCACAGACGGTCAAGTTCGTCAGAGGCAAGGCCACGGAATTGTTCCAGCCCATTTCTGCGATCCTTTAATGCAGTCTCGTCCAGCCGATCGACACGCGTCTGACGTGCCGGATCAAGTCCGTGCTTTATTAGAGATCTTCGCCATGAAGCGGCCAATCGAGACCGCGCTGCTGCAGTACCGGATTCGACGGCATTAAAAACAGTCTCTGAATGGAAAAGTTCTGCAGACAAAGCGGCGCTCCAGATTTCTGGGCTTACCTAGCTAAGTCTGGCGGGGTGGTCCCGCAAAATTGATATCACGGAACACGAAATCCGCCAAATCCAATCCTTATCCGCACTATTGAATGCAAGAGCGGGCCGATTATCACCGATAGCAGTTAAGCCCGGTTTTATCCGGTGGATTGTTCCTCAGAAGATGCTGGGTCAGTGAGAATTTGCTCCGATGAGCCAGACGCATCTCCGATTTTGGCGATGCCAGCCGCGGACAGATCTTCATCAGAATAGGTCTGAGATCCAAGTCCAGCAGATGCATATGCCCCGGGAAGACGGACGACATCATGAGATGCTGCCATTCGTTCGGCCATTAAAAGCTCTGCTAGTTTTGGGTTCAGGCCGTCACCTGGTTTTACAGCAATGCTGTCCAGTTTCATTAGCCAGTCCAAGCCGCCTGCCATGTGGTGTCTCCATGCGCGCTTCTCTATAAATCGCCGACGCTGCACGATGCCATGTGGCTGGGCGGCGGCAGCATAGGCCAGCCGCGTCCAGGGGCAAGACATTTCAGGCCCAAAAGGCGGTAGATTTGACGCAGCTTGAATTCTGTGCCGTTTGGAATGGCGCTTAAAAAGAGTTGACGCCAAGTCCGATAATCAGGCCCAGGGCAAGCGAAGGTCCGAAGGGCAGGGATGTCTTGGACTCAATCGCCAGCCGTCTGGTGTACAGAACATAGCACGCCCCTAGAACGGCGGCGGCGAAGATGACGATCGGCAAGGTCTGCCAGCCGACCCAGATACCTGCCACACCGCCAAGCTTCACGTCGCCCAGACCAAGGCCGTCCAGACCGCGTAAAGCCTTGTATCCAAGGCCGATAAGCCAAAGCGGCATTGCGCCCGCCAGCAGGCCGATAATTGCTTGATCCGGCGGTAACGAAAGTCCGGCGAGGCAAACAGCCAACCCAAGCCCGCCCGCAGCAAAAACCAGCGTATCCGGCAGCAAGCGGATGTTGAGATCGACGATGGATGCAATGATCAACAGGCAGGACATTACCGCTACTGCAGCGGCCAGGAAGGGATCTTGCTTTAGTACGACAAATGCCAGGATAGCCATAGGCCAGAGCAGCCGAAGAACCTTAGTGACGGGATCCATGCTTGGCGGGTCGGCGGTATTAAGTTTCTCCAGCTTAGAAACCAGATTGTCTTTACCTCCGGAAACCATCGCCCATTCAATCGAAGATTCCCGCCAATCAGCATTCGACCTGGCGACCAAGCCCATTGCCACCTTTTGCAGCAGAGGAAAAATCGCGTAAATCCCGACGGTCAGACAGATGGCGAGCAGAGCGGTCCAGGTCATCGGATGGAATTGTAAGCGCCGAGAATAGTCAAGATGACAGAGATATAGATAATCGCGACGACCAAGCCGACAAGGATTGTGACCGCAGGGACCAGAGTGCTGAGGATCACGCTGACGCGGGTTGCGACCTCATCACGATAGAATACCCCAATGCGGTCCAAAACGGCGTCAAGGCCCCCGGATGCTTCACCGACCGAAATCATGTGGGTCACCAGCTTTGGCACAATCCCGCCGCCCAACGCCGTCGATACCTTTTGACCGGTCAGCACGTCGTCGGCAGCCGTAAGGTAGCGATGCCTATAGGCGCGATTCTGTGTGACGTTCGATAAAACCTTCAAGGCTTCGACCTGTCGAAGACCTGACTCCAGTAGTAAGGTACCAACCCCGCCCATGCGCGACATTTCGAAATAACGCATGGTTTTGCCAAAGATCGGCATCCAAAGCAGCACCCGGTCAATTGCAAGCCGTCCACGTTCGGTTGAATACGCGAGGGCTAGGATCAGCGACGCCATCGCCACGCCGCCTGCGATCCATGCCCCCCAATCGAACATAAACTCGGTGAAGTCGACCAGCATCTGCATCGTCCAGTGAATGTCGCTGCCTTGCCGGGTGATGAAGTCGGACAATATCGGAACCAGCCAGAATACGATCCCAGAGAGGACGGCGAAGGCAACTAGCAAGGTAATTATTGGAAAGACCAGTGCACGGACCAGGGCGTTGCGTAGTTCCGCGGCGCGTTCCAATGACCCAGCGATTTCGCCGAGAATTTGGTCCAGCGTGCCGCTTTGCTCTCCAGCCTCAACCAGGGCTGAAACAAACGCCGGAAAACGGCGCCCTTCGGCACGCAAGGCATCGGCAAAGCTGTGACCGCGATCAATATTATCCACCATCGTACGGATCGATCTGGACAGACCGTTGCGTTCAACCAATTCGGAGCAAGTATCCAAGGCCTGCCGCACCCTATGGCCAGATTGGATCATTAAAGCCATCTGTCGAAAAAAGAACTGCTTATCGCGTTCTCGGGTCCAGAGCATTCTCGCGGGAGACGATATCCCGCCCAGCCCGAAGGAGTCCTTGGCTGCGCTGCCAAGCGCCATCTCCACCGGCATCAGCGACCTGGCTCGCAATTGACGGCGGGCGTCTGGCATATCGGGTGCGTCCAGATCGCCGCGGATTTCGCGCCCATCGGCATCCAATGCTGTAAAGCTAAAACTGGGCATCAGGCAGTGCCTAACCCATAACGCGCGGCCTCTTGCAGATCGGTAAGGCCGTCCAGAACCTTTTGGGCAAGATCGGTGCGAAGGGGGTGGAACGAGCTGGCCTGGTCGATCAAGTCAAGCTCGCTTTGGCCTGCAGAAATCATGGATCTCAGTCTGTCATCGATCCATAAGGCCTCGAAAACTCCGACCCGTCCGCGATACCCGCTACCCAAACAGGCCGGGCATCCAACGGGATCGAAGATTTCAAAGGACAGAGATGGATCGATCCCCAAGAGTTCTGCATCCTCCGCCGTTGCTTCGCGTGGGCGTCGGCAGCGCGAACAAAGCCTGCGCACCAACCGCTGAGCTATAACGCCCTCAAGAGCCGACGCGATCTGATAGCGACCGGCCCCAAGATCGACGAGCCGAGTGATGGCGCCCACAGCGTTGTTGGTGTGCAAGGTTGAGAACACCAGGTGACCGGTCTGTGCCGCTTTCAAGGCGATATCCGCAGTTTCGGTGTCACGAACTTCACCGATCAGGATGACGTCGGGGTCCTGACGCAGGATCGATCGCAAAGCGCCCGCGAAGTCGACCTTGGTCGATATCTGAACCTGCGCAGTCGATTGTACGATTTGTTCGATCGGATCCTCGACCGTCATGACGTTCAGCGATTGCCTGTCCAATTCGCGCAACGCCGAATAAAGTGTCGTCGACTTTCCACTGCCAGTTGGGCCGGTTACAAGAATGACGCCATGAGGCAGAGAAATCCCCCGGCGAAACTCTTTCATAATCTCCGCTGGCACGCCCAATGAATCGATAGTGAAGTGTTCATCCATCAGGCCGAGCAACCGCATGGTTACACGCTCGCCCCATTTGACGGGCAATGTCGAAACGCGGATTTCAACGCGATCGACATCGACCTCGCCCAATTCATGATTGAACCCACCGTCTTGCGGAGCACGAGATTCCGCGATGTCGAGATTGGCCAGAACCTTGATTCGATTGACCACAGCATCCCGTTCGTTCATCCGCAGATCGCGCCGCCAATCCTGCAGGCGACCATCGACGCGCAAACGAACGCGGCTGCGGGTTTCCCCAGGTTCGATGTGAACGTCCGAGGCCGATGCCAAAACTGCATCGGTGATGATTTCATCGACCAGTGATACCGCGTCTTCAACTTCGATCGCCTCAGTCGCGACATCGCCTAGTGCGCGCTCAATGGCGCCCGCCAATGCGTCGGGGTGGGCAAGCGCTGCCGTCACTGGCCGGCCGAAGGAGCGGGCCGCCTGATCCATCGTGCTGACATCGTCAGGGTTTGAAATCGCTAGCACAATCTCACCTGCATCATCCCGCAATGGCAAGCATTGGCGCCGCAAAGCGAACCCAGCAGGCAGCTTATCCATATCCTCCGGCTTTGGCGCCAAGGCGCGGGGAGGTAGAAAGGCCATACCACGCTGCTCTGCCGCGGCTTGCCACATCGCTGGGATCGGTACACGCCCGATCCGCGCCACGGCATCGACCAGATGCATGCGCTGGCGGCGGGCTTCGCGGCGGATATCGTCGACGTGCTCTACTGCAATAAGCCCGCTCGCGATTGCAGCGCTCACTAGATCTTGTTCGCTGAGTGACATATCAGAGCCTCAGCGCATAAGACGCGAAAACGCTTCGGTGTCGTGACACCGCATCAGTGCAGTTTCCTGACTGATCCAATTCTCTCGACAAAGCTGGGCGAGGGATTGTTCCAGCGTCCGCATGCCGATGCCGCCGCCGGTTTCGACCGCAGAATACAACTGATCCAACTTGTTGGCGGTGATCAGGTGCCGAATCGCGGTTGTGACGAACATCAACTCGATCGCTGGAACGCGGCCGGCGCCATCATTTGTCTGCAACAAGTGCTGAGCCAAGACCGCGCGCAATGATTGGCTGACCCGAAGCCGTACAGCATCTTGTTCATTGGCGGGAAACGCACCGATCAATCGGCGTACAGCACCGACGACATCGCCGGTATGCAGGGTGGAAAAGACCAAGTGGCCGGTTTCGGCTGCCGTCAGTGCTGCACGCATTGTTTCTGCATCGCGCATCTCTCCGACCAGGATCACGTCAGGGTCTTCACGCAAGGCAGCCCGGACCGCTGACGCGAAATCGTTGGTATCGTTGTTCAGTTCGCGCTGATGCACGATGCACCCTTGGTCCATGTGCAGGTACTCAACAGGGTCCTCGATCGTCAGAATATGCTGAGCTGTGTTTTGATTTATCGTATTGATCAGGGATGCGAGGGTCGTTGATTTGCCGCTGCCCGTAGCCCCGCAGATCAGCACCAGACCATTCTGGTATTCGGTGAAGCGTTCGATTTCGTCCGGCAGATTGAGTGCCGCCAAGGTGCTAAAGTCAGCCCCCAAATGCCGGATTGCGGCAGCATCGCCGCCTCGATGTCGGAAAAGGTTCACACGAAAGCGATGGCCGGCATGGGTAATCCCAAAGTCTACCGACTTGCGAGAGAGGTATTCCTGAGGATCAAACGCCCCTGCCATACTGGCGATCTGATGCTCCATCCAGGCCGCAGGCACTGCGGACATGCCGGAGATTCGTTGAATAGACCCATGCAGCCGCAGGCTTGGTATTTCATTGGTTGTCAGATGCAAATCCGATGCCCTTGCATCGACCATAAGCTCTAACAGACTGACCAGATCGTCAGGCTCGTGCGCCATGGCTATCGGCATCTGCCCTGTCGTCACAGAACAAGATCCAGTTTCGCCGTCAAAGACGGAATACCAACGGCAGCTGCTGGGTCTGTATCAAATTCTGGAGCTTCGACTTCGAAACGCACTACGGCAACCGTTTTGCTAAGGTTTGACAACCCGCTGATGAACTCGACCAATCGGCTGAAATCCGAAGTAACCTCCAACGACACAACAGGGCGCTTGTATTGGTTTCTGGCCGCTTCCATCAGAACGCCAACGCTATCCGTTTTTTCGCTGTCGGTCAGATCGCCAAACTTGTTCAGCGACACTCCTGTCCATTCCGCCAGGGAAATGATCTCCAGTCGAAGCAATTTGACATCATCGACCGTGTCTAATGCGGCGAACCGCTGTTCGCGCAACGCCACCCGGCTGACCACACCGTCGCCGCGCTCTTTTATTTTAGCCAGCGCAGCCTCGAGTTCTGCCGTAGATTCTGAGGGGAGTTCCGGTGCCGTTCCGTGCACTTCTATGCGGTTTTTTTCCCGGGAGATCATATTCTCGGTATGGCTGATTTTCTTCGTCGTCTGAGCGTAGAGGATCAAAATGTATGGCAAGATCAGCAAGAAGCAGATCACGACCGAGTACATATCCTTGTCGCGTTCGGTTAGCTTCTTTGATGACTTACTCATTGCCGCGCCTCGGTTAGTTGATTGCGCGGGCTTTTAGCAATTCGAAGTTTAACGCTGTACCCATCCAGACTGCGGAGGCCTCGTTCCCGGAAAACGCTCTCGTCAGCCACGCTAAGACCCAGTGGTGAAATGTTCTGGTTTAACTTGTTGATGAACTTCTCAGCCCCTAGCTCTGAAACTGACCACGCAGATGCGATGAATATCTCAGAGAGTTCATCGGATTCTGAAATTGACCGCATTACCAATCCGGGATGTGCAGCTTCGCGCACGGCTTCCAAAAGCTTGACGGGCAGGACCGTCCGGCGATCTTGCAGATAGGCAGCGGTTTCCTCGCTCTTACGGGCTTCCTTGACCTCGGTTTCGGCATCGACAACCGCAGCTTTCAAGAAGTCGACCTGGGCGATCATCGACCGAATGCGATCAGAGATATTCCGCTTCTCGGTATACTCTTTTTCCAACGCCGTCAGTTGGCGTTCCAAACCTGCAAGGCGATATCGATTATATAATTCAACACCAGCGATCGCTGCAGCGACGCCGATCACAAGTGCAATCCGGTAAAAGTCTGGATTCTTGTGAATGGGTCTCGGCGGCTCGCGAGGGGCAATTGTCGGGGCGCTTTCCCAGGTGGTCTTTGTGGCTAGAGCCATCGTCGCCAAGCCGCGCAGGGCAGCAGTCGGCCAGTCTGGCTGGAATAGTGCAGTCGGCGCCGCGTCGGCTATCTGGTCTTCGGCCTCAGGGCTGAAACCATATCCCGTGACGCTTTCGGGGAGCGTACCATCGAGCAAACGATCCAGTATTGATGCTTCGTCGAAGGTGGACGAGGACAGATCCATTAATCGCACGGTTTCCAGGCCGTCATCGCCGTGCGTACGGGCAAAGATCGCATTGCCATGGTGCTCTAGGACCAGAAGAGGGCCTTCCTGGCCTTTAGCAGGCAGTCCCAAACCCCAACCTGGTACAACACCGGTAAGTTTGATCCGCTTCTTCTTCAGCGCATTGAACCAGGCTTCGCGTTCGGTCTCGGCAGTTGCAGAAAGCCGCCAGACAAATTGAGTGGAGCTGGCAGATCCTACGTTCGCACCGGCCCACCCGCAGGCAGGCGTGCTTACCTGCTGGGCAAGGCGTTCCTGCGTATCAACTGCGAATTCTCGGCTTGCGCGGTCGATGTACCCCATTCGCAAAGCGATGTCCTGATACCTTGTCTGCGGCATGCCTGGACGTTGTGAATGAATAACCTCTGCTGCGATCGTTTCGTCCTGGGCTGGATTTATCCGGCCAGTGCCATGCAGCACATCGGCCACTGACCAATCCGGCAGTTCCGAGAAAGCAGGCTCTGTCTCCCATCGGGCGAGCTCGCGCATCTGATGATATGAACGGGGCCGTGTCGGGTCCACCGGCAGGTTAGACAGCATAAATACAGCGCGGTCGGTGGCCAAAAGCGCAGTCTTTGGGATGCTAATCTGTGATCTCAGACTATCGATAAGCTCGGACGCTGCGCCTTCGATGTCCCCTGCATGCGATTTTGCCCGCGCGACGGCTTCTGGTTTCCCTTTCAATCGCTGAAACACGGCCGCATGGGCGATCACGCCATCTGTGTAGAGGACTAAAACTTTGCCGGAAGAGAAAGAAAGAATACCCATGAGATCACACTACAATGTCAAAGCAATATTCGCTGAAGGTGTTGTCCGAGGGACGAACATCAGACTGCGCGAAAATAAGATTGCGCCGTTCGTTAGAAACGCCGCCTCTTGCCCAGCATTGACCGCACAGTTGGACACTGTCGCATCATCCTCGTCATAAATGATGAAGTTACGGGCTCCCATAGTGATTGCCTGCGCTGCCGAGAAACCCTGGGTCACGGTGGTGTTGGCGGCAACGTTAACTACCGGCGACCCAGAGACAAGGATCCAGTTTGATTCATCATTCGGATCAGGAACGCGCAGCCCCAGGCAGACATTCCGTGCAGCACCATTGGTTTCCGTAATCTCTGCGGTGATTGTCGTCACCGCCAGATTGACCGTGAAGTCTGCCAGATTAACAGCGTTCATGGGGCGATCAGCATCATAGTCCGCGGTGCCGCCGGCGGCGCGGTCGCGCCCTAAGGAAGATACATTGAATGTTGTCGCCGTCGCAGCAACCGTCCATCCGTAGTCTGTCGTGGAGTCGCCAGTGTTTCCCCAACTATCGAAAAAGCCGTTCACCTGGATTTCCAGATACGGTCCGCGCCAGCCGAACGCCAAACCACCGACATTGGCAAAGGCTGGTGGGTTGATCTCGGCGGTGCCGTCGCCATTGCAGTCGGCTGATTGTACCAACAGTGCAAACAGGCACGGCGGAAGCTGCCCCACATCGGCGACGTAGCCGGACACCACCGGCGTTCCGTTCACGCTTAAACCTGGTTCGCCGACTATTCCCCGGCGGATGGCCTCCAGGCGGCGTTCGGTGATATCAAAGCGCAATTGTCCAGTGTCATGATCCACAGAATCTAAGGCAACATATGCGGCCGCTGATAGGATCGCGACGACCACCAAAACCTCTAGCAGACTGAAGCCTGCCTGTGCCTTGCGAACCGCACTGTGGAACCGCAATGCCATATCAGATCACGGCGTCCACAATGATCGCCGGACCTTTGGCCCGTGTGTAAACGTGGAAGCCGGCAAATTGGATCTGCGATCCTGTGACGCCCGCGGCGTTCATAGCATCGACCGCATCATCCCAGACGTAGACTGCGTAAATTTCGCCGCCGCTGGTCTCCAGGAACATCTGGTGGTTCACATTGGGAAGCGGATTAACTTCCATGATCTCGAATGCTTTATATACATACTTTACTTCGATTTTCTCGGGAACCGCTTTGATCGCGGCGACAAACTGTATGCCGTCGGGCCTAACAATCTCGCGCGTGCCTTCTTTGCGGGGTCGTGTCTGGGCCATGAACTGATCCAAATTGACGACCCGGCGTTGATCCAACGGCACATCCAGCATGCCGGTATTAAGGGTTCGTTCGCGTTGATAGGCGGGGTCCTGCAAGCGCCAGGATTCATAGAACGTGTAGGCGGCTATCGCCCCGCAGATGACCAGAATTACGATCAAGATGGCCTTTTTCATCTCCGTCTCCGTTCCTTCAGTTCAGTGCGCCGATGTTCACGACAATGTCGTCACCACCACCAGCGTTGTATTGGCCATCTGGCCCGGCACTGACCAGGCATGGCGCGGCGCAGCCCGTCACGTTCGAGCCATCAATGAAGTAAAAGTAAGGGCGACCAAGTTGTGCCGTTTGCACGCCCGCGCCGTTTATCCACTCGAATACAGTCCCGACCGGAGCAGCCTGGAACGGGTCTCCGATTCCGCGCACAACGACTTCTGTCCCCGCCGTCGGATCACCAGTGCCCGATGCGTCCATGTCATCGCCAACCCGGACATTCAAAGCGTCCAGTTCAGCCAGATACGGCCCGTTCCAACCCGTGCCGCTAGGCACATCGAATGTCAGGATATCGGCGTTTAAAGAAGTCTGTGGCTGCAAGAACAACTGAGCGAGGTTCGCAGGTTCGGCGAGGTCGGGATCATTCGTGTCGGCACCGTCGAACGGCCCTTGCTTGGGCCAGTATCCAGTGTCACGGCGAAATCGTTGAATGGCTGATGTAACTTCGCGCATCTCAACGCGGACCAGGCTTTCTTCGGTATCATCGTTAACGCCGTTCAAGACCTGGATACCGATCCCCGCAACTGCGGCGATGATGCCAAGCACGACCAGAACCTCAATCAAGGTGAGCCCGCGCTGATCGGTCCTTAGGTTACGACGCTTCATGGCTATATCCGTTTCAGCCAAGAAGCCGAGCCGGAATACCGGCTCGGCCAAGGTTCAAGAGATCAAGCCGGGCTTAGATCGTGTTACGGGTTCCGTCCCACTCACCCAGTTCTTCTTCCTTGGTGTCGCCAGCGCTATCGATGACGGTCACGATCGAAACCTGATCAACTGGAGTGATGCCGCCTGCGCCGTCAAAGGTGCCGATTTCGAAGAGGCCCAGCATGCGATTGTACTGGTCCTGAGCAACGTGGCGATACACTGGAACCGAGGTCATTCCGCCCAGCGTGTTACCATCGAACAAGGTCGATGCGGTACCGAAACCAACAACCATGAATGCCGTGCTTGTCGCGCTGGCCAGGTTCGTTCCATCATATTCGACGATACCAGTTTCAACCGGTTGCCCGGTGACGCGTTCTTCACCGCCAGCCCAAAGCAAGATCTGGTCACCAGCGGCTATAGTTGCAGCAAACCCGCATCCATTCGCTGCTGGCGTAAGGAAAAGGTTGCCCGCCACAACCGCGTTGCCACGTGAGTTGATCAGGGCTTGCACGTCTGCGCAGGTACCATCGTCCGCTGGGTCCAGACTTGTGTCGACGTACTGAAGTTCGGTGATGCCAATGTCGTTCAGGACGCCAACGAGTCCAGCGGTTAGTGCAAAGAGACCGAGGTCGCCTTCTGCTTCATTGTAGGAGCTACCCGCGTTTGCACCCCCAAGATTGCTGAACTGAACGGCAGCGGTGGCGTCTCCAGGCGTGTCTGTTGCCAAGAGCGAGTCAAAGTTGTTCGGGTATTGGTTGCCGTTCAGAACGCGGAATGTCCGAGTGCCTTCATTCAATTCGTCCATCATCAGGACGTGGGCAGCAGCCGAAGCACGTGCGGTTGTGTCTTGCAGGGCAAGAGTAGCGGTACCGGCGACGGCAGCCATGATGCCGACGACGACAAGCAGTTCGAGTAGTGTAAAACCGCCTTGTTCGCGGCGAATATGACGTTGTGTCATGTGAGACTCCGATTCATCTTTCGATTGATCAGACGACCGGATTCCCCCCGCGGAAACTCCTGGTGTCAGTTTGGAAGGCATTACGCCAATCCCCGGTGTCTGCCTGTCGTCTTTGCGACCCGTACGAGGGTTTCACACCTCTCCGCCTTGGGGCCGTAGACACCGGTAGTCCGGGTTTCGTCGCGCGGCTGGAAGGATGGCTCGCGACGCGAAATTTGCTAACAAACTACTAATGACGAGTCAAAGTAAATCACGCAAAACATATGGGTCAAATTGGTTCAGACTTTGCAATATATTGCCTTGACGCACAGTCATTCAGCGCTAAGCGCCATATTTACAAGCGTTGCCCACCTGGATTTGAAGTCATCCCTGATCGTTCCCTTTTGATAGACAGCGGTGCAAAGCTCTGACGTCAGCGCAGACCATGAATCGCGGTTGAATTCGAGCTTGTCCTCGATGCGGGTCAGGTAACTGCGCAACCCTTCCGTTGGCCGGCGGCGGGAACCTAGCTTCGCCAACTGGTGACATGCCCAGCGCTCAACTTTAACGATATCCGGCAACCTTCGATCAGCACGCGTTTCGAGAAGCTTCCGGAAGCCAAAGGTTACCAGCGTGCCAATTGCGATTAGACCAATCGCCACCCAGATCAGGTTTTGCCAATGGGCCTTCAGATTGATCGATTGCAGCAAGCCGATCTGCTCGCCACTTTTGAAATCTGTGATCCATCGTTCCCACCAAGACCGATCATCCTCCGGGGCGGAAACAGGTTTGGCGGCGCGCAGTCGCGACGGGTCTGCCGCCTCCAACCCTTCGTCCTGCAATTGCGAGGGTTGGTCCGGCTGCTGTTCTGGTTGGCCCAAAGCATCGGCCAGGCCCCAGCCGTCGATTTCCTTGTCCGCCGACTTAGCAAAGCCCGCGGCGGGATCCATACGAACCCAGCCATAGTCATCCAGCCAAATCTCGGCCCAGGCATGGGCATGGTTCTCCAAAACATACACCCGATTGGTCAGGCCAAGATGGATGCCGCCACGATATCCGACGATCAAACGGGCTGGTATGCCGGCGGCGCGCATTAACAGGACATATGCCGTTGCAAAGTGACTGGCATAACCTTCGCGGCGATCGAACAGGAATGCATCGACAGCGTCATTTGCGTCATATCCGGTGAAGCGTTTGTCGTATTTGTAACCCTCTGCGAGGATTGCCATACCTGCCCGTGCGGTATCGACCGGCGTCTGATTCTTGTCGCGCAATTGCTGTCCAAGCGCCAATGTCCGCGGGTTTTCGGCGAGTGGGTATTGCAACGCCAGGGCCCTTGTTTCGTCATCCAGAGAATGTCCGGCACGGTAGTCCAGAAAGGACATCATCGGATAAGTCAGTATTTCCCGTACTGGATTCAGATTCTGAAGCTGATAGTCGCGCGTGATGAAGCTGGAAGGCGGCACCGCCGCTGGGAAATCCATTGCATACAGCCAATGACCGCGATGCGGAAACAAAGTCACATCATAGACGGAAATCTTGCCGGTCTCCCGCAACTCAGCATCCAGCGTCTTGTGGGTGATCTTGCCCTTCATTCGGCTGGTTCGTTTCTCCCATCCGTCACGCCCGCGCCAATTGCCCTCTTCAAAGGTCCAAAGCACCGGGCCGCGCCAATAGATGTCACCCAATAGCGGGGGGCCGTTATGAAACTTGCCCGATCCGCCAAAGAACGTGGCCACCAGAACGCGCAGATCATTCTTTGATCGCGTTGCGAGATCCCCCATTGCAAGACCGTCCTGCATGGGATCGCGCTCTTTTTCCGCTTGAGTTTCGATTATCAGCGGGATGCCGAGGGCGAAGCTGAGGACACCGAGGTCTCCGGTGATCCGGGGTGTGAAAACGAACAACAACGCTGTCAGGGGCAAAGCGATCGCAGCGCCTTTCAGCGTTCGCATTGGTCGTGGGCGAATATTGGTTAATCCTGCCAACGCCCAGGTCAGAATACCAAGGCCAATCGGCAGGGTAAGCAGCGATAGACCGGGGCTTTGCCAAAGCGCCGCCATCGCCAGACCCCAAAGCCCGCAGAACCAAACCAGCAAACCGTCTCGCTCTGATTGCAACTCGGCCATCTTTAACCACCCGGCAATCAGGAACAGCGAGACGATGGTATCACCACTGCGCCATTCCATTGTGCTGAGCAAGATCGCAACAGCGACGAGAGCGGCGCACGTCGAGGCCAGCATCAGCCTGCGTCCCTGCAGCATGCGGGCCAGCAGAAACGACGCCGCTGCGGCCACGAAAAGAAGCACAATCGAAACCGCTGGAAGATGTCCAATATGGAGCAGACTGACATAAGCCAAAACCGCGGGCAGCGAGATCTTTGAGGTCGAATCGATCACTGTGCAGACTTGAATCTGGCCAGTGCCAACAACAAACGGTTGCGATGTGCCGGACCGGTGCCAGCTTGTACCGTTTCGCCCGGCAGTTTCAGACCTGTCGGAACCCCATCGCGCAGAGCTGTCAGAACTGCCGCCGACAATCCCGACAGCGCTTGTTCTACGCCACGCGCTGATACCGAGGACCATTCAAACTGCCGGGCATTCTGGGCAGTTCGGCTGTCGTATTCCTTTACCACCAATCGCCCGTGTCGGGCCGTGGCCCGCCACGACACATCCGCAAGCGCGTCCCCCGACCTGTGCGGTCTCAGCCCGGCGAACTCGCCGCGATCCGTGCCTGATCCAGCAGGGTTTTCGCTTTGTGCAGCGGGCGCTGGCGCGGCCCAATCGGGAGTGGGATAGATGGCTAAGTCCATGACCTCGGGACATTCGGATGAATCCAGCATTCGCGCTGCCTGAAAGAGACCGAACGCGTCCACTGCACAAACGGAGAGATTCTGAAAACGGTGCACGCCCCGGACTTCGGTCGAGATCTGAGCGATCAAAATCCGGGTGCTGGTGGTGCTTTGCGCTTCGAGACCTACGCCGATCACTCGCATGTCCTGCATCTGATCAGAACCCTCTACTCGAAACGCTACCTTCAACTGTCCGCCGACAGGTGCCATTTCAGGTGGGATCAGCCGCACCGTTACGCCGCGCAGCTTGGACCACGTTGTGACCATTGCCATGACAACAAGGCTGATGCAGAAAAACGCCATCAGAAAGATCAGATTGTTGCTGAAGTGCACAGCCACAAAAAAAAGCCCGACGCTGGAGGCCAGAACCATCCAACCCCGTGCAGTGATCCGCCGAGTGACCCGTGCCATTTGACTTCAAATCACGTGAACGGAAGAAAGGATGCTATCGGAAAGCCGACCCCGCGAGGCCGCGCTGTCCAAGGCCACCAGCCGATGATCGGCGACCGGGCCAAAGATGGTCTGCAGATCGTCATGCTCAATCCAGTTGCGTTGATGCATCCAGGCCCACGTTTTCGCGGCGGAAAGAACACCAAGCCCTGCGCGCACCGATAGTCCGACACGAAAGCGCGATGGATCGCGGGATGTGTCGATCAGATCTTGCAGATAGGTCAGGACACGGTCCGGCACATCAATCCCATTAATGTCGGACCGTGCCTTCGAAACCATTGTCCCAGCTACGGGTTGAAGTTGATCAACGGTCAGGCGCGTATCGCCGGTTTGAAGTACTGATCTCTCATCGGCCCGGCCTGGGTGCATGAAATCCAAGCGCATCAGGAATCTGTCCAGTTGGCTTTCCGGCAGAGGAAACGCCCCGATTTGGCCAATTGGATTTTGTGTCGCTACAACAAAGAAGCCTTCTGGAAGGTCCATTGTATCGCCGTCGATGGTGACGCGGCGTTCTTCCATGGCTTCCAACAAGGCGCTTTGCGCACGCGGCGGCGCACGGTTCACTTCGTCGGCTAGGATAAATTCACTGAAAATCGGACCTTTGTGCAGAACGAAAGTTGCAGTGTCCTGATCATAAACCGGGACGCCCAGCACGTCCCCTGGCATCAGGTCCGCGGTGAATTGAATACGTCTCAGACTGCGCCCGGTGACGGCGGCCAGGGCCCGGGCCAATGTCGTTTTTCCCAGCCCAGGCGCACCGTCCAACAGCAAATGCCCACCGGATAGATAGCAGCACAATGCCAAGCGGGTGGTGCGGTCTTGTCCGATCAAAGCTTTGGAAAGCTCGGTGATGACCGCTGCAACGTCCTCGCGGGGCTCCGCCAAGGGAGGGAGATCAAAGGCGGTAATCTGAACTGGCGCCGTCCCGTTATCCCGGGGCTCAACAGCCGCTGGTTTGCGTTTTGTAAGATCGGCATCCAACAACTGCGATGCGCGCGTCACCGTCTGGCGAAGGATGGGACCGCTGCGTTGACGAAGTTCTGCTGCACCAGCTGAACCTTTCGCAGCAGCCTGTCCTGCGATGCGCTTGGTCTTTTCCCAAAGCGCCTCTGCCTGTGCGATCGCCTCTGCGCGGGTCATCAGATTTAGAGCGACTTCAAGAACTTGATGATAGCCTGGCGATCGTCGGCTGGCATGTTTCGGAAGGCTTCCTTCGATCCTTCAGCTTCACCACCATGCCAAAGGATGGCTTCAGCAAAGTTGCGTGCACGGCCATCGTGCAGCAACCGGGTGTGACCATTGACTGTCTCTAGCAGACCCAATCCCCAAAGTGGCGGTGTTCGCCATTCGCGGCCATTCGCATCAAAGCTGGGCCGGTTATCCGCAAGCCCGTCGCCCATGTCGTGCAGCAAAAGGTCTGTGAACGCCTGGATTTTTTTGCCGCGAAGACGCTTGTATTCATGATTGCCGGTTTCCGCCTCTGGCGTATGGCATGCGGCACAGCCAGAGGTTTTAAACAGTATCTCACCATGCTGAACATCAGGGTGTTCCAGATGTCCGCGTGCGGGCACTGCCAAAAACTGCATGTAAGCCGCGACCTCTTTCAAAGACTCGGCATCCAGTTCAGCAGTGGACCCTTCGTCGCCATGGAGTGCTTCGCGACAGCCTGCTTGCGCATCCGTGCAGGTCTGACTGGGCAATAGCGCGGTGGTGACCCCCATGTCGTTAGCCGCCGCATCTGCGGACTGGGTCAGCAAACTGGGCTGCTCGGCCTTCCAGCCAAACCGGCCGATAGAAACCTGCTTTTTCTCGATGTCCCAAACACGGTTCACACGACCAGAGATACCGTCGCCATCTTCATCATCTGGATCTGCCCATGCCAAAAGCGTTTCATCGTCGATCGCCTCAAGAAGGCCCAGACCATAGAGCGACAGCGGCGACCTTGCTGAAAGCATGGTCGAGTATCCGATCGGTCCGTATGCCAGGTCTTTGAAAGTGATTTCGGGCTTCAACAATGTGTAGGGTGTACCGTCGCCATACTTGCCTTGGATCTCTTCGTATTTGACTATGACTGTGCCCTCTGCCGGGACGTCGCTGACGGACAGATCACCAAACTGACCACCATAGGATGGGTGGGGCTTCGGACCGCCATGCTCATCCGTGCCGGGAACGCTCAGTCGCACCAGATATCCTTGTCCAGGGACAGGAAGGGTCCGGCCGTTAGACTGGTGACAGCTTTCGCAACTGTTGGAATTGAAAATCGGTCCCAAGCCATCATTGTTCACGCCCAGCGAAGATTGGGTCGCGGCCTGGAATGCGCGTTCTATATGTCCATCACCCTCTTCGAACATGAAGCTCAGCCGCCAGTCCAGATTAGCAACCTCCTGGGTGTAAGCTTCTTCATCATATCGAAAGCTGGTCAGGTCATCGGCCGACAAAGCCTTTGGCTGTGCCTTTGCCATGAAATCTAACGCTGCGGGGTTGTTTCCGTAGGCCGGAATGACGAGGCGCTTGTAAACGGTCGAGCCCAGCGCCGTGACTGACCCCGTAAGCAAAACCATCAAAGCTGCCAGGCGCAGGCGTTGGAATGCTGGCCGTTTGTGCTTCTTTTTGGGGCCGGACGAACGCATACCGATCCTTTTAGTCATCGGATTTAGTAAGCGATCGCTGCCCCCCAGCGCATCACCGACGAATTTAGGGTGAGGTTCACAAGTGTCAACGCCTGTAATAGCGGTTATTCAACGCTGGCGGTGAACCGAACCTGATAGCCGTTTTTAACGGCATTACCCCCTGTAAACACATACATCGTCAAAACTCGGTTTGGCGATGTGGCTGGGTCCACGAGGCTTCGTTGTTCGAAGCTTGCCTCCAGCGCTTTGCGTTTTGTGTACTGCGATGCGCCCCTAACGCCGTCGCAACCGACAAGAACCAGCGCCATCACCGGGGCGCAAAGCCAAATCATTCCCAGCTTCATAAAGCTCCCCCAAGCCCGGTGTTCAGCAGGACCTCTTCATATGGTCTGTTCGACAACAGATAGAGATAATTGCGCGACCCAACCTGTCCTCTGGGCGCAAGAACGTCACTTTCCAACGTCGCCGCTAGCCAATCCCCACGCAATTGCAGCGGGTCGAGTGTCGCCACAGTGTCAGCGGTGTTTTCCAGCAAAACGGTCGTTACATAGACGCCGCCTTTCCGCCAGATCGCCACCGGTTCGGCCAGGACATTCGCCGAAGTCCCGAAGACCAGCGGTGCGCCGGCTATAACTTCGGTCGGCACGATGTCGCGATAAACGGCATTGTTCGGCGGTAAAACGCCATGCGCCCGCGCCGCTGCATAACGCGTCAGCGCCATATAGCTTTGCTGCTGCCCCGGCGTGTTGACCGAGGGCGTCCGATCGTCGGATGCGCTGAATCCAGCCCGATCGACATCCTGGTTTTGCGACAAATTTGCCAAACGGGCACGGGTGATTGCTTCGCCTTCGATTCCGGTGGAATAGAGATGCGGTGTGATCAAAATCACCAGCTCTGACCGGGAATCGTCGTCGACATCGCCGCTGAACGCTGTTCCCAGGATTGGAATATCGCCCAAGATCGGAACCTGATCCCGCGTTCTGGCCTGAACGTCGTTGATCAATCCTCCGAAGGCGATGGTCGTGCCGTCAAGAGCCGTGACCGTTCCCGCAACCCGCGCGGTGTTCACCGTATCGATATCAATGGCTTGGACATCCCCGACATCATCAAGAAGTGGAATACTTCCGCCGCCTTGCACAACAGTTGAAGCTTCTTGCCGGATCACTAGGGTCACAGTGTTATCGGAATTGATCCGCGGGATAATCTCCAGAGTTTGTCCCACATCGCGAATTTCAATCTGGGTGGTGTTAGTGGTTGTGGTGGACGTCTCATTCGTGATCGATTCCGATTCAAATCCGCGCGTCAGGACCACTTCGTCACCGACGAACAATTCGGCAGGTGTATTATTCGCCGCCACCAGGAGGGGCGTCGCAATGGTGCGAACCCTGTTCGCACTTTCCAATAACTCGATCTGAGCTAACAGGTTGTCGTTGATCAACTGGAAGAACAGCGTGCCGGTATTGGTCAGCGGAAAATTCCCCAGTTCGATGCCGGTTCTGCCAGTAGTCGTCTCGCCCCGTGCCGATGTAACCGAGCCTTCATCGCCTGACAGGCCGAAGTTGAATATCGAGCGGAACTCGTCATCCAAATCCAAAGCCAGCACCTTCATTTCCAGAAGAACCTGGCGCGTCGGTCTGTCGGATGCTGCGATTATCTTCTGAATGCTTGTCAGCACATTGGTATCGGCCGTTCGTACAAATAGTAAGTTGTGGTCGCGGTTGACCGTGATGAAGATCGTCGGCTCTAGGCCAAGGAACTGTGCCGCGTCTTCGAAGGCGATCGCTTCCTCTGCCGAAAGTCCCAGGATCCGGCGGAGTTGTTCCGGGCTCAGATCGGCCAAGTCTATGTCATCTGCTTCGGATGACCTGGACCCGCCTCCACCGCCCGTGCTGCGGCTGTTATTACTGTTCCGGTTATCGCGATCGCCCCCAACCGTGCGGCTGTCTTGAATAGGCGAGTCGCCAATAACTAGGGCATCAGGGTCGTCGGTATCCAGGTTCAGAGAAACCCGGCTGCCGAAAAGATTGCGTATGATCAACGCCGCGCTGACGACGTTCTGATGGCGCAGATTAAAGATCCGCGTGTTGCCTTCGCGAATAACGACGATGTCGTTAGCGAATTGTTGCGGCGTTACCAGCAGATAGGCGCGGGCTTCAGGATCATAGGTGACAGAAAGTCCAGTAACCCGTGCAATGCTGTTGATCGCACCACGCACAGTCGTATTGCGGACAACCATTGTTAGCCGGCGTTGAGCGGCCTCGCCCGTTGCGAAAACATTTGCACCGCTCAACTCCGCAACCAGACGAACCGCTTCGCCGACGGTTGTATCGCGGAATTCAATCTTGCTGATTGTGCCCCCTGGCGGTCCTTGTGACCAGCTTGGGCTGGCCCAAGCAACGAAAGTCAGGCTAACGAGGAACAGTAGAGGTCGCATCATACCAGTTACCGAATCACGATCAGCTCGCCAAACGAGCCAGTTTCAATGATGACGCTAATGTCGTTGACTTCTTTGATCCGGATGACGTTTTCAGCCGGCAGATCTTGGAGGGATATCGTGTCCCCGGCCTTTACAATGTAGACGCCGTATCCCTCGATCTCTAACAGCACAGTCGGCGGAGCGCCGGCGCTCGTTCTGCCAATACCACGCAGTCGAAGTTCAGGCAGTCGTGCTGGCCGCGCCGCTGAGGGTACGAACTTCTTTCGTTGCGCGGGCGCTTGAGATTCGGCCGGCCTTTCAAAAATAGTTTCTGGCGAGAATGGATCAGCCCGCGATGGATCATTAGTTTGCGGTGCTTCCGGGCTCGGGGCTGACTCCTGCGCTTTAATCGGACCAGAAAACTGCAACAGCAGCAAAACAGCAATGCAGGTGGTTACAAATCTTCCACCGTTTATGCTGGGGATTCCGATGATGCTGGTACTACGCCACATCTACAACAAACCTGTATTGCTTGCCGAAATGGACGATCACCTCTTTCTGTCCGCGCTTGAGAATGCGCACTTCGACGCGCATTTCGCCATAGCCATCGTGACGGATCATATCGCCGTAGACGGCCTCGATCCTGTCGAGAACAGGGCTGTTCGACTCGTGCAAACGCTCAGGAAATCCGACATCGGAAAGTTCGCTCATTGGCCCAGCCCCACCACACATAGATCCGTGTTTCCAGCTGGCAGACTCAACAAGCTCGCAGAGAACCGCCCCTCTATAGTAAGAAAATAACTGAATTTACAATGTCCTTTTTGACTTAGTTTCCGTGGCGTTTTGATACCGAAAAGTCAACGAAGGTCAGGTCATGCAGTTTCACAATTATCATCCAGCGATGCTTCGTCTTTACAAGACTGCCAATCAATTGCATGAAACCCTGGCTGCCCTTGGCCAGCTGGAGCAAGCAAGGAAGCCGTCATTTCCTGCCGGAAGGTGAAGCCGTGCTCGCGCATCTAAGTCATTGTAATTCCATATTTATGAGCCAGCGCTCCATATCTACACTTGGCGCTCGCACATGACTGGATTCCGACCAAATCCACCTGCGCAAAGACGAGGCTCTTTGGCTCGTCTTATGCAGCTTTTAATGCTTGGAGGTGTCTTGGGTCTGTTCGCGACAGGGGCTGCCCATATTTGGAAGACCGATGCAGCCCAAAACATTTTAACGACTCTCCAGGGTTTGGAACCCGGGTCTTTCAAGTCTGCCGAGATGACGTTGCCGATTCCCGCATCGAGCTATCAACTGAACTATGTCGAGCCTGCGGTCGATGCGCAGGTCCACATTGTACGCATTGGCTCGAAGGTGCATGACTACTTCGCCGAGGCACCGGTTGAAGCCGATGGGCCACGACCCGCAATTGTTTTGCTACACGGGGCCAAGCGTACCGGGGCATCGATGATCGATATGTGGCGCAAGACTGCGAAGGCATCCGGTGCGGTATTGCTGGCGCCAAATTCCTCTGGCGTTGCCTGGTCTGCGTCGGACGACCCAGACCAAATGTTCGATGCGCTGTTGGATGATGCAAAGTCGCGCTATTCGATCGACCCAGACAGAATCTATCTCTTCGGCCACTCAAGTGGCGCGATCCGCGCATTGGACTTAACGCTAACCAGGTCTGATGTTTTTGCAGCGACAGCTTTGCATGCTGGTGTGCCCGGCGCGCAGCATTTGCAAAGGCTAGCGGATGCGTCGCGACGGGCGACGCGGATCGCAATACTGCTAGGGTCGGATGATCATATTTTTCCGACCACTCGTGCGGTCGAAACTGGTAAGGCCGTTGCAGAGGCCGGACATCATGTAACCTATGTCGAAATCAAAGGTCACAATCATTGGTATTACTCGGCTGCCGGGACGATCAATGACCGTGTTTGGGAATATCTCAGCCTGTATGATTTGCAAAACATCTACGCGCCTTAGAATAGGTTCACGCCTCATCTTCGGACACACGAAGACTATCTTCCAGGACAATGCCGAGCGCCATAGGAACACTAACTCTTCAAAGCTTCTGAACGAAGCGATTAACAGTTTCAAACTGATTTCGAGTGGGCAGTGAGACCGCCCACTCGATGAGTTCTAGGGCGTCTGGCAAGCCGGCGTCAGGCGGCTTCCTTGACCACGAGACCGGCTGCGTCGGCGAGTGCCGAGGAAGCGGATTCTGCATCCATCGCGGCTGCGGCCAAGACACCTTTTCCGACGATCACTGCGATTTTCGTCACCGTCCCGGTCACCGATGTAATCGTCCGCGCTGTTGCCGATTTCATACTGGTCATCGTTAATGCTAGACGAGCTGCAGCGTGGTCATTCTCGGTGAACTGTTCACCCATCTCAGAAGTCTTCTTGAGAAGGCCGTCAAGCTTCTTCTCGACATCCGCCAATTTCTTGTCGAGACCTTTGCCCGCCTTTACGCGCTGCTTTTTGATCTCTTCCATTGCCTCGTTAATCTTCTTACCAAGCCGCATGTGCTTTTGCTGCAGGATAGCGATGCGGGCCTGATAGAAGCGCAGTTTTTTCATGACGCTGGAATGGCTTTTCAAGATGTCGGCGCCCATTAGGTTCGTCGCCACGATATTGCCCGCAGCCTTCCAGTTGTCCTTTGCCGCGCTTTTGTCGATGCTGTCTGAAACCTTCTGGACGTCGCGGTAGAGTTCTGCGCCAAGCTTGTCGAGCGAGGTAGCGAGTTTCTTGATATCGGAAATGGTCGACCCGATGATCCTTACAATCGCCATATAGGCAACAGCATTGGCCCCACCCGAAAGGACCAGCGTGGCCGTTGCCAAAGCGGCGCCCGTCATGCGGCCCACGCCTTTGAAGAACAACTTGATTTTGAACGTATTCGCCAAATTGTTCTGTTTGCGGATCTTCGCCCATTCCTTCATCACGGACTTTTCCATGTCTGCGGAATGCTGCTTGACGATCCGCGCTGCGGATTCTTCGAATTCTTTGATCTTTGTTTTCTTAAGATCTTCGAGCTCTTTTTTGGTCAAATCGCGGTCAGCCGCCAACGCGATGCTCGCTTCCTTCAACTCCAACATGTTGTTGAGATTTTTAATCATCTGCTTCCAGTCCTTGGAAGCGGCGTCCCATAGCTTTTGTTGAAACACCGGATTTTCATCCAGCTTCTTTTGGACATGTTTTGTGAACTCGATCCCAAATTCAAACTGCGGTGCAGTGAACTTTATTGCTTCGGCCTTCTTCATCAGCCGGAACCAGTTCGGATGGGACAGGATAACTTGCTTTGCCATTGAATGACTTTCCTATTTCATCTCTGGGTGTAATGAGGTGGCGGCAATTTGCGACGACCACCTTCTGGAGCGAGCGCTCCGCTTATCGCGGAGCGCTCGTCAAAGAGTTGGGTGGAGCTTTAAGCGGCTAATCCCGACTGTTCGCGAGCCAGCATGGCATCGCATTCTTTAATAGTTTTCAGCATCTCTGCGCGAACCTTGGTATACGTGGAGACGAAGGAGTTGGCCTCTTTAATCTTGCTGGCCACGTCTCCGACGAGCTTCTGAACCGCCTTGTCGTTTACTCGGCTCGCAGGACCAGACAACCACTTCTCCATTATTGTCAGGGATTTAATTTGCTCGTCACACTTCTTAATCGCGGTGATGTTTTGTGTTTTCAGCGCCGCCTGATTGCTTAGCCGCTTCTCAAGCGGTTCAGGTCTGTTGACCCGCTCGCGCATCGGCTGGACACGTCCCATGATCGATTGATTGGCAATCTTGAGCGACATGCGCACGCTTTCAGCATCTTTCAGCATCTTAGCCAATTTCTTGAGAGCGTCCTTCGGATTGGGGGGTGCAATCGAGAATCCCTCTGCCGTGTTCAACATCGCGTTGATATCGGCGGCGCACTTTTGGATTTCATCGTGCAGCTTCAGAACATCGCGGGCCACTGCATCGCATTTATTGTACGCATCATTGTGCGTTTTTCGTACTGCCGAAGGCATGTCTGACAAGCCGGGAGTATCGACGCGCGCTTCAATCCAATCGTCATTGCCATTGATGTTGTCGTTATAGTGTTTGGCGATTGCGTCACCGATCCTGGTCGCTATGCGGGAGATTCCGCCAACATTGCCCAATGCCGACTTGTTGGTCTCTGCGTCTTGTTTTTCAAAAGACGCCTTCACGTCTTTTGCGAAGTTCGCTGCGTTGGATGCCAATGCCTCGACTTTGCCTAATTGAATCTTGTAGTCCTTTTTAAAACCTGCAGCTTTTTTACCAAGTTTGTTAAAGAGTTCCATCTTCCACTTTATGCGCTTTTTGTCCTCTTCGGTATAAAGCGTTGTATTTACGTCATCCCGTGCATCGCGTTTGAAATTTCCAGGTTTTTTATTGCCTGCCAGGACCTCTTTCAGTTCGTCGCGAATAAGAACGAGGTTGGATTGAATGATCTTAGCGCTTTTAAGCTCATCCGCTGACAGACCGCCTTTGCCTTTAGACTTTTTCTGAGCGTCCTTGATCTCTTTATCTAATATTGTTTTGAGGTATTTTTCGACGTTATCGTAGGCCTTCTTGCCGAATTTCATGTAGTCGGATTGGTTCGCCTTTGTCCATGCAACCACATATTTCTCAAGCGGGTCGGTGATGCCTGCACCTTTACTCAGAAAACCAGCGCTCATCTTGTCGACGCCAGTCAATTTCTTGGAATAGGTCTTTGTAATCTTCCAATATGAAGCCACGTCCATCGTGTTTTCCTTCCCAGTGTCGGAGTCAGTAGGTGATTGATTTCGCGCCGTACTGACGTTTCGTGTTCGATGGAAAGATTCTCCCAGCATCGGGCCGGAAAATCTTGACCCGATACTGAGCTTCATGTGACCAATTATGAGCGAAATCTGAGCAAACAGAAGCAAGCCCGACAAATGCCGAGCAAAAACCCACTAAGGCGACCGGGGCGCAGCTTCACATGAGCTACAGATTCGGCGACTTCGAGTTCGATCCCAAAAGCATGGAACTTCTCCAGGAGGGTCAGCCCGTCTCCATAAAACCGAAAGCTTTGGAGTTGCTGGAGCTTTTGGTTCAAAATTCGGATAGGGTTGTCACCAAAGACGAGGTTTTCGAGATCGTTTGGCAGGGGCGTATCGTTTCTGATGCGTCGCTGACGACGACGGTCAAGGAACTACGTCATGCTCTCGGCGATACCGGCAAGACTGGATGTTTTGTGAAGACTTACTATGGCCGGGGTTTGCGGTTTGTCGGTGATCTCTTGACGACCGAGGACGCACAGCAGGACGCTGCTCCAACCGAACCAAAGGCCGCGATTTCCGAGGCAACGATAACACCAGATCTGGCGGCGATTGTCGGGAGTGCGGTGGCAGTGCTTCCCTTCGACAACATGACCGGCGATGAGGACAAGCACTTCTTCGGCGACGGTATTGCCGAAGACATGATCTTGGCACTGTCCAGATTTCAGGATTTCACCGTAATCTCTCGCGCGGCGTCCTTTGCGTTTCGAGACAGCGGCGCAACGGTACAGGAAATCGGAGCCGCACTAAATGTCCGCTATGTGGTCCAGGGGAGTTTCCGGCGCACGCCAAATCGGGTGCGGCTTTCGGTGCAGTTGATCGATACGGAAACTGGTATGGACCTTTGGGCTGAGCGTTATGATCGCCATGTTGAAGATCTTTTTGACGTCCAGGATAGCGTTACCTCTTTGGTTGTCTCGAACGTAGCGCCGGCGATCGGCCGTAGCGAACGCAGGCGTGCGCGTCTGAAAGATGAAAGTGATCTGAACGCCTGGGAAAACTATCATCGCGGCATCGCGATCACTTATGGGTTTGATCCGGTCGCGCAGCATGACGCCTGTGTCTTTTTTGACCGAGCCATCGAACAGGATCCAACCTTTGCACAGCCCTATGCCGGTATGGCCTATGCGCTGAACATCATGAACACTGGTCGAGCCTACGCGGCACCATCGACTTTTTCGATGGATCATTTCCAGATCGATCAAGTCATGGCTGAACGCTACGCCTTGTCGGCAACAGAACTTGCACCAACGATGGCCATGGGTTGGTTCGCGCTTGCGCGTACGCAGATAGGCCTGAGACAAAGCGATCTTGCAATAGACACAGCAAAGAAAGCTGTATCGCTGAATCCAAACCAAGCAAGCGCACTCTTTGTGTTGGCCCTGGCGCTTTGGACGGTCGGTCGATCAAGCGACGCAATCGCGCCGATAGACCGGTGTTTAAAAGTTGTTCCGGAAGGACCGTTTCAATGGATGGTCTTGGCGATGCGAGCGTTTGTGTTGACGAGTCTCGGACGTTATGATCAAGCGGCCAAAACCGCGCGCGAGGCACTGAAGTACAACACCGAAAACATGTTCTCCAAAGTTAGTGCGCTGTGCAGTTTGGGCCACTCTGGACGTACTGAAGAGGCAAGGCAGTTGTTGGACCAGATCCACCAAAGTGGAAAACACGTCACGATAGAGCGATTCAATCTGATCCACCCGATCCTATGTTCGAAAGCTCGAAATCAGATCCACGAAGGGCTGCGTAAAGCGGGTTTGCACGACGAATAATCCCGATTGCATTGGATTGATCGCTGCAGGAGACGCCAATGCGATATGGGTGGCGAGTTCCAGCTTTCGAAATTTTTCGAAAACGGCCATGATCTGATTAGATCTTTCCTGGCGAATGGAACATTCTGATCCTATCGAAGGTTAGGAGCCGCTCTAATGCTCAGATCAAAGTCTCATGGGGCGATCGATGTTGGTCGGGTGGCGGAAATGGCCCAGTCGCACCCAGAGCTGCCAACGGAATTTGACATCAGGCCACCAGATTCCGTCCTGGCCCGCGGCGATATGTCGATAACACTGCTGCGTGACGGCGTGAAAGTTATGCGGGGCCGGATGCGCGGATTGCCTCGGCGCACAAGCTCGCCTGCCGAATTGGCCGCTCTCGTCGTGCCCGCAAGAACGAATGGACCGCTCCAGTTTGAATCGGTTCGGATGTCAGACATGAAGCGGCTTGCAGAAGACTTAAATGGCTGCCTCGTGTGGTTAACATGACACCCTCGTCGCGGCACCTAACGTCGAGATCATTTTGCGCTCGATAGTTGATTTGTCACCGCGCTGATGGTCATGAACGAAACTAGCGAACAATTCGATAGGACAATGGGGACAATGATCCTACCAAAAGTGCGTATTATTTTCGTGTAGCTGGTAAACATTTCAAAGGCTCCGTTTCGCGACGGCAAAGCTAACGGTCCTCTGTTTCGGCAACATATCGCCGCCATAGCAACAGAGGTTTCGTTTTTATCAGGCGACAGGGAGAGTCTCTGAAATCTGCTGAGAAAGTCCAGCGAGCAGCGTTACAACGATTGGTTAAGTCTTTGGATTGGCCCGTCCCCAATCTCGAAGCGCAGCCATGACGGGGCCCAGGCTCTGACCTTTCTTGGTCAATAAATATTCGGCGCGCGGCGGGTGATCGGAATACATCTGCCTCTCGACCAGACCGTTCGCCTCTAGTGCCTTCAGGCGCGCAGACAGCGTCGTGGTGCCGACGCGACCCAGGGAACTTTGCAGATCCTGGAATTTGTGAGGCCCGCGCAAAAGCAGATCGCGCAAGATCAAGACCGTCCAACGATCGCCAATCAGATCAAGCGTCCGCGCGACAGGGCATTGTTCGTTCTCCATCTGCGCTTCCGATCGGTTCTTCAAGCGTCGTTGAAGAATATGGAAAGTGACTCCCAGAATCAAGTTGACTCTTGAAATAAGAGTTACATTTATACTGGGAGTCACTCTCGCAAGGATACGAACATGAAAATCTCTTTCAGTTTTCTTGGGCTTGGACGGATGATCAGACGCCAGATAACCCGTGGCGGATCAGTGCTGGGCGCGTGCGCTATGTTGGCGGCCTGCGGTGCGTCAGAGCCATCTGATACTTTGCCACCCGCGGTGGGTTTCAATGCGGAACTCGCCTACTTTCAGGATCTCAACCTCGCTGCCCCGGCCGAAGATCCTCAAGTCGCTGCGCTATTGATGCTGGAATATCAAAGCATCGGACGCCAAGGCGAAGGTCAGGCGTTTTTCCAAGAGCTACTCGACAGACATGCGGGGAAAATGACACCTACACAGGAACTCGTTTATCTCTCCGCGCTGGGAATCCTACGTGCAGAGGCTGCGGAAAACGTGCCTTTGCTCAGCCGGATCGAATGGGTCGAGGAGACGATAGAGATTCTCGAGCGAGCCCGGAAGATCGGTGCCAACAAGGTCTTCTTCAGCCGGTTCGCAACGGCGATGGTTTACGCGCGTCTGCCATCTATGTTCGACAAACAGGATCAGGCTCTCGAAGATTTCGCATGGCTTGTTCAGAACCGCGATCAGGCGTTTCAGCCAGGGGTGATGCGACTCGTCTACCAGACCTATGCCAACACTCTTCGCGCAGCAGGGCGCGAAGAAGAGGCTCGTGCTATTCTTGCCGACGCGCGTATCGAACCCGATGACAGTGGCTTGGTTTCGAACTTTGCCGTGAACCCTGCAACCGGCGCAACCTTCAGACCGCTGAGGTTTCTCGAGATCGAGGAAGACAAAGTCTATTTGGTCTCAGGGCTCGATTTTACAGAATACTACTTCATCATCTCGGACGATCGCCGGCACCTGATATCGGTCGACGCTGGGGTGACTCCAGAAGGTGCAAAGGCTGCCTATGACCTTCTTGAGGCCAATGTCCCTGACGTGCCGCCGCTGACCACAGTCTTCATCACGCATTCGCACTGGGATCACATTGGTGGGCACACTTTCTTTCGCCAGATGAACCCGGATGTCGTGTTCTATGGGCGGGACAACTATCATGAAGAGTTGGCCAATATGGAAGCCGGTCCTGAAGATCCGGTGGGCTGGTTCTTCGGTGCAGGGTTTTCAAATGCGTTGATCCAGCATTACCACCCGGACGTCGAAGTATCGTCCAACATGTCGGTCACCATTGGCGGAACCCGCTTCCAATTGCTGCCGGCCCCAGGTGCCGAGACACCTGACGCTATGTTCATTCACATGCCGGAGACGGACATGTTGTTCGTCGGCGATTTCATCATGCCTTTTGTCGGAGCGCCGTTCATTGAAGAAGGCTCAATTGACGAGCTGATTTCGGCGATCGACATGATCGCGGAATTGGCGCCGACGTCCTTATGGCACGGACACGAACCATTGACAGCGAATTGGGCAAGTCCCGATCGTCTGATTGCAGCCAGGCCCCACCTGGTCTGGCTCCGCGATGCAGTGCGAGCGCGGATCCAGACCGGATCGGCACGCAGCGACATCCATCAAGAGAACCTGATCCCGCCGACGCTCTATAACGACCCGGAATCGCAGGTGATCTACCTCGTGATGCGAGAGCAGATCATCAATCGGATCTATGACCAAAGCGTGGGATATTGGGAACGCGATCTCACGGGATTGGACCACCTTAAGCCCGCTGACTACGGCCAGGCTTTGCAACGCTATTTCGACCTCGCTCCGAACGAAATCGAAGATGCGATCGAAGCCATGATCGAAGCTGGAGACAACCATTTGGCCGAACGCGTGGTGCGATGGGCGCTGGCTGACCGTCAAGGTTCCAAACGGCTTCGCGCGCTTCAAAAACAGGCCGCACTAGCGCTGCGGTACAAATATCAATCCTACAACCCCTTTAAGTTCATTCTCTATTCCGAACTTGCTGATGTGCCGACCGCGCAATTGCCCACCGAGATCACACCAAATCCGCAGAACTGACATAGCAGCGCCGGTGCTTCCTGGTGCCGGATTGCTTTTTCAGACAGTGCAAAAGAGGATCCCATGAGATCGTATCATCCAGTCACATTACTGTTTGCCGTGGCCCTTCTTTGCGGGTGCGCAAGCGATTTTACAAATGACCCAGAACTTAAGGCGGTTGCGGACAGACCGACCAGTCTGCCCGGCCAACCACAGGCATCACGGCAGGAACTGGCCGCCGCCTTGGATACTGTTTTCGCAGGCGGGGCTGGCACTTACGTTTTGTGCGAAGCTTCGTCTGCGACCCGTATGTGCGACAGTCCTGACGATGGTCTCTCGGGCATTGGTCTGGGTGGTTTGTTCTTACCACTGCTTCTTGAAGTTGACGGGTTTGATGTCTCAGCAGTTCAAAGAGATGGCGACAAATGGCGTTTGACGTCTGACTTTTCCACCACAGTCAACGCCGCACCGCCAATTTGCGCCGGAACCGACGGTAATCTATCGATCAATCAGGCCGGGTCAGTGTCGATCGACTTCGACAGCTTCTATTGCAATTGGTTGGTCATCGGGAATGTCGTCACCAAGGTCGATCTCTTTCTCGATTGGATCGATCCAGCCAATGGCTCTTTCGCGGGCGCCTATGCCGTGCAGTTCAACGGAACCGGGAATGCTTTTGGAACCGGCTATTTCTTTGGCCGCCGCAAATCCACTGCGTTGTCTGATGCGGTGTCCGGCCTGAATGAAAGCTGAAATATCTGTTTGGACTTTGAAATCTGAGCGTTCGCGCAGAGCGTACGCGGGTTCAGCCCGCGGTGTTCGGTATGCACGGTGCCTCTGATACAAAATGCATCCGCAGGCCTTTCATTCAGCGATAAGCTTTTTGGATTATTCTGCCGGCCTGACCTTTGGGGCGAACGTCACTGCGGGGGTCAAGCAAATGATCCTCTGCCCGGCAATATCACGCCCTTTGGCGCGCCCGGCACCGAGTTCTACAGCCCCTTAGCCACATCCACCGCAATTTCAGCGCGTAACGGTATCGGGCCATACAATTCGTTGGCCGACGCCACGGATTGCCACTACGCTATGCCCAAGAATCATACCAAGGGAGGAAGTTAGATGTTCAAGTTGATATCGACAGCAGCCGTTGCCCTCACCGCTGCGATTGCGTTCTCGTCCATGCCCGCCGCGGCTGCAGATTGCCCACGCGGTGATTTGGATGACCGGTTCTGTGATGTCGATGGTGACCTGTTGGCGGATGCACCGACCGATCCGAACGAGTGGTTGGACCCGGATACACTGATTTTCGCCTACACGCCGGTCGAAGATCCCGCAGTCTATAAGACTGCATGGTCGGACTTCCTGGATCACTTGAAGGCCACAACCGGCAAGGACGTGGTCTTCTTCCCGGTTCAGTCAAACGCCGCTCAGATCGAAGCGATGCGCTCAGGCCGCCTGCACATTTCGGGCTTCAATACTGGTTCGAATCCGCTTGCCGTAAACTGCGCGGGCTTCAATCCGTTCACGATCATGGCGTCGGAAGATGGCGGCTTCGGCTACGAGATGGAAATCCTGACCTTCCCGGGCTCGGGCATCGAAAAGGTCGAGGATATCAAGGGCGGCCAACTGGCCTTCACGTCGCCGACATCCAATTCTGGGTTCAAGGCCCCTTCGGCGATCCTGAAAGCAGATTATGACATGATCCCAGAACGGGATTTCGAACCGGTCTTCTCGGGCAAGCACGATAACTCGATCCTGGGCGTCGCGAACAAAGACTACCCGGCAGCGTCAATCGCCAACTCCGTGCTGGATCGGATGATCAGCCGCGGTGTCGTTAAGCCTGAACAGGTGACGTCGATCTACAAATCGCAGACCTTCCCGACCACGGGCTTCGGCACCGTCTACAATCTGAAGCCAGAGTTGGCGGCAAAGGTGCGCGAGGCGTTCTTCAGCTTCGATTGGGAAGGCACATCGCTTCAGGCCGAGTTCGAGAAATCGGGCGAGCATCAGTTCATCGAGATGACCTACAAAGAATTCTGGGAAGTCATCCGCAAAATCGATGCGGCCAACGGCGTTTCCTACGCCTGCGAGTAACACGCACATCCGGTGGCCCCATTGCGGGCCACCGGTCCACTTGGACGGGGGTTTGACGGCATGCTCCGTCTGGAAAAGCTTACAAAGACATACAAAACCGGGGATCGCGCCCTGAACGCTGTGGACCTTGAGGTTCCACAGGGCCAGGTCTTGGCGCTGATCGGCCCATCCGGGGCGGGAAAATCGACCCTCATCCGCTGTGTCAATCGGTTGGTCGAGCCAAGCTCGGGCAAGGTAATGCTGGGCGATGTCGAGCTAACGTCGTTGGGCTCTGGCGCATTACGCCGGGAACGACGCCGCATGGGCATGATCTTCCAGGAATATGCGTTGTTTGAACGGCTGACCGTGATGGAGAACGTGCTTTCCGGCAGGCTGGGCTATGTCGGGTTCTGGCGCAGCTTTTTGCGCCGCTACCCGCAGTCGGACGTCGATGAGGCGTTTCGGTTGCTCGATCGTGTCGGCTTGGTCGAAATGGCCGACAAGCGCGCGGACGAGCTGTCCGGTGGGCAACGCCAGCGGGTCGGCATTTGCCGTGCCCTTATTCAAGACCCCGCACTGTTACTGGTGGACGAACCTACTGCCAGCCTGGACCCGAAGACCTCACGTCAGATAATGCGCCTTATCTGCGAGCTTTGTGACGAACGGGGTCTTGCTGCCATTATCAACATC
>JBCCHJ010000022.1:0-75680 GCA_039028795.1 Pseudomonadota bacterium | reverse complement strand
GTCTTTACGGCGTATAGCGAAGAAGACCCAATCGCCGCGATGCTGTTTCGTCTGCACGGTCGGCGCGCGACCTATCATATCGGCTGGACAGGCCCCGAAGGAAAACGCTTGAATGCCCATAATCTGCTGATGTGGACGGCGATGACCCGCCTACCCAAGGCGGGGGTTGAACGGCTGGACCTTGGCGGGCTGAACACCGAAGACGTGCCGGGCATCGCGCGGTTCAAGCTGGGCAGCGGCGCCAGACCCGTAACGTTGCATGGCACCTGGTTCGGGCGGTAGACGACCATGACTTGCCAGGGTTTGTTCGCAGTTCACGAAACCTGCCTCATCAGCCTGATGATCTTGATCGAAAGTTCGGCGCTTCGAATGCCAACTCACAATCCGATGACGTGAATTCGCGGCATATCGTGCTACCATCTCTTCAGACATTTCAGGAGGCCCGACCATGCGCTCGATTCTTGCCGCCCTTTGTCTGCTGCTTCTGCCTGCCGAGGCATTCGCATCTCTATGCTATGCCTTTGTCGAAGATATGCGCCGCGATGGCTGGGGCGTGCAATATGCCCAAATCGGTCCGGTCAATGTCACCCCCCAATCGGTGAAGATAACCTATGTCGCACACTCCACTTTCCGGATCGAAAGCGCGGACGGGGTTATCATAGCCACAGACTTTTTCGGCACAGCCGGGCGGCGCACAAAGGAAGACGGCACCACGGAAACCATCATTCCTACCGTGGTTACCATGAATCATGCGCACACGACCCACTGGACGGCTAACCCTGATCCACGCATTGCCTATGTTCTGCGCGGCTGGAACCATGATGGCCAAGGGCCTGCCGACTACAAGCTGCGGGTCAAAGACGTCACCGTGCGCAATGTGACCACCAACATCCGTGGTTGGGGCGAACCTGAGCCGGATGGCAACTCGATCTTCATTTTCGAGGTCGCTGATCTGTGCATAGGCCATCTCGGTCACCTGCACCATGATCTGACGGATGCCCACTATGCCAAGATTGGCCGGTTGGACATCGTGATGGCACCCGTCGACGGGACCTTCACGTTGAACCTGCCAACGATGATCGACATCCTCAAGACACTGAAGACCAGGATCGTCTTGCCAATGCACGCATTCGGAACCGCGACATTGCAACAGTTTCTTTCCGGGATGAGCGATGAATTTGCGGTAAAGCTGAACAAGGGTCCGTCGATCGTCGTCAGCTTCGATACGTTACCATCTGAACCGACCGTGGTGTTGCTGCCAAACAACCCTAGTCTTGAGCCTGATCTGGGGTTGGACTGAGTTCAGCAATCAGTCTTAGGAATGCCAGCACCGGCGGCGCGGGCTGCGGATCGGCGGGTAGGGCCCGGATACCGACCACGCCGAAATCCAAGTCCGGGGCCACGCGGATCAGGCGGCCATTGGCCAGGTCGTCCTCGACAGTGTCGCGAATCAGCAGGGCCGCGCCCAGGCCCTGCCGGGCCATTGCCAGCACAGCCAACCGATCCTCCGAGGTCGCGCTGGCTTGAACCGTTGTCCGGGCAGACCGCCCGGCCGCGGTTCGCACGACGATCTGATACTCGAACCCGCTCGACGTCCCAATGTATCCGGTGCGGGCCAGACGTGACGCCAATGCTCCTTCCCCGGGCGTGAGAGATGGCGCACAAACAAGATCGACGGGCAATATGGCGACAGGGCGGGGCCGCAGTTTCAAGGCATCGGCCCTGCTGACCTGGAACGTTGCACGGACTGAAAGGTCGATGCGCCTGGCCTGAGGATCGCTGACAGTATCAGCCGCATCAACAAACAGACGCACCTCTGGCCAACGCGCACGATAAGCGGACAATAAGCCGGGCAACCAGTAATTCGCCAACTCAACCGGCGCTGAAATCCGCAGTGTTCCCGTGACAGGTCGGTCCCCTGCCGCCACATTCATTGCCGCGCCGGCATGGCGGCACATGGCCTCCGCCGCACTGTGAACCTCGGACCCTGTGTCTGTCAGTTCCAGCCTCCGGGTCGTCCGGCGGATCAGCGTGATGCCAATCAATGCTTCCAGATCGCCGAGTGCCGTCGACACAACCGGTGGCGACACGTTCAAGGCCCGCGCAGCACCCCGTATCGAGCCTGATTTCACGATTTCTGTGAAATAAAGCAACAACCTAAGGTCTCGGGCATGCATGATGGATTATTAGTTTACAACTAACAATCTGCAAAGAACTTCTGTTCTACCGACCTTTCCAGCGATCCTTAAATTTGCCTCCATCAGATTCACCAAGATGGGAGAGCCCCAAATGACCCGACTGATCGCAACTCTTTGCGCCGCCTTTTTGGCCTTTGCCAGCCCGGCAGTCGCTGGCGATCTCGCCGTCGTAAAAGCCTTCTACACGGACCTTCTGAGCAACCCGAAGGGCGATGATTTAGGCGCGCGTGTCCGCAATGTCGTCACCGAAGACTGGGTCTCGACACCGACACCGCGCGGCGGTCCCGGCGCGGAAGGCATGGCCAAAACCCTGGAAGGATTCGGCAAAGCAATTCCCGATCTGACATGGGAAATCCAGGAAGTTCTACAGGACGGCAACCGATATATCGTCCGGTCCTATGCCACCGGCACACCGGTCAAAGAGGTCTTCGGGGTCGAACCCAAGGGCAAGAGCTTCAAGATCATGACCATCGACATTCATACGGTCGAGGACGGCAAGATCACGACGTCTTTCCATGTCGAAGAATGGCTTAAGGCGAAGTACCAGCTGTCCGCCGAGTAGTTACGTTAATTTCATAGATCGCGGTAGGGCGGGCACTTTCCCTTAACCACTCTAGTCGCTATATTAATGGTCTGCGCGGTCGGCTGATCGGGCAGACCAAATTTGTCTGCCCGGATGGTCCGGGCGCAGAACAGGAGTTCGGAAGATAGCACGAAGACCTCACCACGCGCCGCCGCAACGAGATACCGGCCCGCGCGTCAATCGGATGATCCGGGTCCCGGAAATCCGTCTCATCGATCACGAAGGCGAAAACCGCGGCGTTGTCAGTCCAGAACGCGCTGTAGAAATGGCCGAAGATGTCGGCCTTGACCTTGTTGAAATTTCGCCGAACGCCAGTCCGCCCGTCTGTAAGATTATGGACCTTGGGAAGTACAAGTACGAAACCCAAAAGAAAGCGAACGAGGCGAAGAAAAAGCAGAAGGTGATCGAGGTCAAAGAGGTCAAGTTCCGACCCAACATCGACACGCATGATTATGATGTGAAGATGCGCAATGTGACCAAGTTCTTGGAAGGCGGCGACAAGGTGAAGGTGACCTTGCGCTTCAGGGGCCGTGAGATGGCGCACCAGGAATTGGGTCGCGATCTCTTGGAAAAGATCGCCGGCGACATCGAGGGTCTCGGCAAGATCGAGGCAATGCCCAAAATGGAAGGCCGCCAAATGATTATGGTGGCCGCACCAGTAAAGTCTTAAGGGCATGAATGACCAAGATCAGTCCCGCACATCGCCGGGACTGACGGATCGGCATGATGATGGGCGCCTTATTGCGCCCTCCGCCGAACGCAACGAACAACCGATCATCGACGCCCTTGGTCCTGTTTTGACAAGGCTATCCGGTTTGATGCTGGAAATCGGATCCGGAACCGGTCAGCATGCAGCCGCCTGGGCTGCTGCATTTCCCGATCTGGATTGGCAGCCGAGCGATCCGTTCGATAAGCACTTGGACAGCTGCCGCGCCTGGGTTGCGCATGCTGGTCTGCCCAACCTGCGGGCGCCGATCTGGCTGGATGGCGCCGAACCCTGGCTGGATCTGGGTCCACTGGCAGGTGTGATCTCAGTGAATGTGATCCACATCAGCCCCTGGGTCGTCACGAAGGGAATCGTCAAGGGCGCAAGCGCGGCTTTGCAATCCGGCGGCGCGCTGGTCTTTTACGGCCCATTCAAGGAGCACGGGAAACAAACAGGCGATGGCAACGCCAAGTTTGACGAAAGCCTACGTGCGCAGGATCCCGAATGGGGTGTCCGCGACGTCAAAGACGTCGCGGACCTGGCCCGGAAAGCGGGGTTGCTAGGGCCAGTGCTGACAGCAATGCCGGCAAACAACCGGTTGCTGAGTTTCCGCAAAGCGTAGGTGGGCCTAAGGCCCATCACAGCCACCCATTCGGTCAGTTCTTCACAAACATCAGACGCAGCGTCACTGGGGTGGACCGCGTGATCGACGGAAGCTTTGCAAGCTTCATCAGTTCGTCAACGCCGGGATTGATGCCAAGTTCCTCGGTGGACAACATGATCATCTCATCTGTTGTGACGAGAACCTTGTCATCGGCAACAGCGACGACGAACAGCTCTGTGAAAATTTCGATCTCTTGACCCACCAGGCCCAAAACCGCCTCGGTATCGATCACCTTCGCTTCGCCTGGTTTCAGGGACGATACCTCGTCCATATCGAAGCTGGCCGAAATCACGGCCTTGGGAAAATTGATAGAGTCGAAGACGTGTTTCAGCATCCGCTCGTTGCGGATGTCGATCAGTGTCTCCACGCTTGCGACATCGATTTCAATCTGAGCAGTTCCATCTTCGGAAACCGATCCGGACAAACCCGTGAAATGATGGCTTTCACCAACCACATCTTTCTTGACGGAGCCGAATGCGATCTTCGAGTTTTCCGCCGACAGCGTCCACCCACCTGCCTGGGCCATTGTCGACATCAGTGCCATCGCGCCTGCGGCGGCAACCGATAAAAACTGTTTTCTCATGGTGTCCTCCCTCGGAACCGTTAAGGTGTCTGTCAACGCACATTTGCTGGCGCTATCAATTAGAACACTTGAGGACACCTTTTATTCACGTCATGGCGAAGCCGTCGTTATCAGAGGTTCAGGCAGGTCTGCCCGCGCTGATGCCAAGGTTGTGGCGGTACGGGATCACGCTGTCTGGAAATCGCGAAGATGCCCATGATCTGGCACAGGCCACGGCACTACGGGCACTGGAAAAAGCTGAGCAATTTCAACACGGCACTCGCCTGGATCGATGGTGCTTCACAATACTGTCGTCGATCTGGAAGAACGAGCTTCGATCCCGGTCGGTGCGACGGGGCCAAGGGCTGGTCCCCATAGAAGACACAAGTCTAACGACGTCGGATCAAAATGATGTGAATATTTTGGCCGCACAGGTGTTAAAACAAATGACGGCCCTACCGGAGGCTCAGCGCGAGACCATTTTCTTGGTCTATGTCGAAGGATGCGCTTATGCCGAGGCAGCCGCTATATTGGATATACCCGTTGGCACAATCATGAGTCGGCTGGCCAATGGACGGCGCAAACTGAACGAGGCCCTTTCGGATAAGGCGGACGCGATATGATGACGACCGACCAAATCAGCGACGAAGATCTGGTGGCATTCCTGGATGGGGAAGCAGACCAGACGATGTCGGCCCGTGTGGCAAAGGCACTGGCGGAAGATCCTGCTTTGGGAGACCGGGTCGCAGCCCTGCAGATCGAAACGGATGAGTTGCGACAAGGTTTCGATGCGTTGCTGGCCACAGCGCCTGACATTGCCCAGACTGCCCCGGCACCGCAGTCTGCCTGGGGTGGCTGGCGCGCAGCCGCTGCCGCGGCGGTCTTGTTCGTAGCCGGATTGGGTGTGGGCTGGTCAATTGCACCGGGTGAGCGTCCGACGAATTGGCATCAGGCAGTTGCTGACTATCAGGTCCTCTATTCAACCGCAACGCTGACGAACCTTCAGATGGGGTCGGATCGACGGACCGAAAGTCTGGCACGAACATCGCGTGATCTGGGCCTTCCACTAACCGTAGATCAGGTCTCTGTGCCAGGGCTGGAGTTCCAGCGGGCACAAATCCTGGACTTTAACGGACAACCCTTGGCGCAGCTGACATATCTGGACGCGGACGGAAACCCGATTGCCTTTTGCCTGACCCGCTCAGACATCGACTCAAAAGCATCCAACCAAGAGATCAGCGGGCTGAACGCTGTGACCTGGGCGAATGGCGGCATGGGCTTTATTCTGATCGGGCCGGCCCCAGCAAAGACTTTGTCTGATGCACAGGCGGCATTGGCGGATCAAATCAAGATTTAACGAGAGGTCTTGGCGCGCACGTCTGACCGCGTTAGCGTGATGCCATGCCACATGATACAAAAACCACCGGCCAGCGCTGGCACGATATGGGCGGCAAGGATGCTGGCCCCATCAACCAGGACGGCCATGATTTCGCGATCTGGGAAAAGCGGGTCGATGCCCTGCTGCGTTTATCCTCGGACAAGGGATACTTCACAGTCGATGGCCTTCGACGTGTTCTGGAAGACATGGGTGAAGAAGCCTTCGAGACGATGACTTACTACGAACGCTGGATGAACTCTGTCACCCAAAACATGATCGAAGCAGGCGCGTTCACGATTGAAGAGCTAAACGCCAAGATGGCCGAAGTTCAATCTCGTGGCGATACCTATGGCGAGGCGCAGGAGCCAAAGGCATGACAGACCCCAAGCCGGTTTGGCGCGCGGCGGAAATCACTGCTACAGGGTTTGCCTTTCAGCACCCGTTGGATCCGTCTTCGAAGTGCACGATGGCGCCCGTCTCTCGTATGGCAGGGATGAAAGACGTGGCGGTGAACGTGGTGACTATAGCGCCTGGAGAGCAGGCATTTCCCTACCACACACACCACGGGGAAGAAGAATGGATGTATATCGTCTCGGGCGCCGCGAGCGTCCGATTGGGGGATGAGACACATACCATGGCCGATGGGGATTTTGTCGCTTTCTACAAAAGCGGGCCATCGCACTGCGTGCGGAATATCGGCACCTCTGAACTGGTCTGCCTGATGGGTGGCCATATTGTATCGGCTAAAGTGATCGACATGCCGGAACTCGACAAACGCGTCACCTGGACCGACGCCGGTGTCCACGAAGCACCTTTATCGGCCTTCCGACAATTCGCACCACCATCCCCACCAAAGGGGGAAGCATGACCTTACCGATAGTCGATAATCTGCCTTTCGACCCGCCCTATCCTGCGGGAACACCGAAGTTCCAACCCGGACAAACCGTAAGAACTCGCCCAGGCGCCGCACCCGGTCATATCCGTACGCCCTGGTATTTGCGCGGTAAAACTGGGATGGTGGAACGCATCTGCGGTGCCTTCGGCAACCCGGAAGCGCTGGCCTATGGATTGGGAACCGGCGATCTTCCGCTGTATCGCGTGCGCTTCACAATGGTCGAGGTTTGGGGCGATGGTGTTGAAAATCCGCAAGACACGATCGATGCGGAAATCTTTGAACATTGGCTGGAGGCAGCATGAAACGTTTTCTTAAGTGGTGGCGCAAAGCCTGGGCCGAGCCCCATCCATTCGCCAACCAACGTGAGACGCCGTCCGAGAGAGCGCTCGTCACCTGGCTTCGTGGAGGTCGCTGATGCCACATGATCACCATGACCACCTCAGCCCTTCGGGTCACCCATATCGTCAGGACAACGATGGGCCGCTGACCTATTGGCAGACGATGGAGATTGCTGTCCGCGAAATCCTGATCGAAAAGGGCATTACGACCGCCGCAGAGATCACTGCTCAGATCGAATCCATGGACCGGCGTTCACCTGCCGATGGTGCTAAAGTCGTGGCACGGGCTTGGACAGATCCGGACTTCAAGGCTCGCTTGCTGGCCGATGGCTCTGCAGCGGCCGAGGAGATGGGCTTTCCTACCGATGGGATGAAGTTGGTTGTGGTCGAGAACACCGATACGGTCCACAACGTCATCGTCTGCACTCTATGTTCCTGTTATCCGCGAAATCTGCTGGGCCTGCCGCCAGATTGGTACAAGACTCGTGCCTACCGATCGCGCACAGTGAAGGAACCACGCAAGGTGCTGTCAGAGTTCGGGTTGGAATTGCCAGACTCGATCCAAGTCCGCGTGCACGATTCGACGGCTGATATGCGCTATCTCGTTTTGCCAGCGCGACCGGTCGAAACCGACGGGTGGGACGCCGAACAATTGGCGACGATCGTTAGTCGGGACTGCATGATCGGTACCGCCGTTCCTACCATTTGATCTGACGATGCCTGGTCCTGCCTGAGGGTTTTCGGTGAAGCAGCGCTTAAGCCACGGTTCGTTGACCCCGCAAAGAAAAATGGCGCTGGGGGAGAGAAGCCCAGCGCCAAGTTAGAGAGGTATCACAAGAAACACACGTGGCGTCTTTCAGAGATGTCAGTGACCGTGGCCAGATGCCATCTCGTCGGGACAAGAAGATAATGGCTCGATTCGGCCTTCCCCGAATGTGACCGTTGTCACACGTTTCGGGATTTCTTTACGATGGTCATCGCCCGGCTGACCCGCGCCCCAAAAAAATGACCATTTCCTGAAAACAAAAAGCGCCGGCGGGCTACCAGCGCTTCATGCGAAGATGCTGTTTAGGTCGTCGTGGTGATCAGTACCGTGCAGCAACCTCGGTTGGGCCGGAACGATCCTCGCCAGTCATTTCGACCGTGTCGCCATTGCGGCGGAAGCTGAAGCGATAGCCGTCTTCGAAATCTTCCGAAGCATCAAAAACGATTGCGTGCGTCTGGCCGTCATCCAGCAGAATACGGGTCCGCATGGTTTCGCCTTCGCTATCCGTGAAGACCATCGTAACGCGCATGCCCTTGCGGTCGGTCGTGTAGAACGCAATCGCCTGGCTTTCACCAACGTTCATCTGAGCCGTATCGCCAGCCCGGATCATAGCCGATTGTTCTTCGGCAGATGCGGGCAGAGCCATCGCTGTAACAAGTGCGAAAATCAGAGCGCGGAACATTCCAGATCCCCATCGGTCAACTTCGATGGGATTTGTCTACTTCTATAATCTTTAAGATGGAGTGACGATTGCTACAAGGTCAGTGCGATTTGCGAAAAAAGCTGCAAATCCGCGTTTTACGGCCTATTCGTGAACGCGAAATGAAGCCGTAAGTGGAGCCGCGGGTGCCGAGCGCATCTCTACCGTGTATCCGATACGGCGGAACGTGTATCTCTGTGCACCGGATCCTTCATCCGATTCTCCGACCACAATGCTGTGGCTTTGACCATCCATCAGCCGAACCCGTGTTCTAAACACGCTGTCCGGATCGGCCGGTTCGGTGAAGAGCATTGTCAATTCAAGGGTATCGCCATTCAGCTCGAAGAAAGCGGTCGCGCTGGTTTCCGCTGTCATCAGGCGACCGGGGCTTCCGGGCCGGTCAAGGATCAGGCCTTCGCCTGATGGACCCATAGAGAAGAACAGCCCTCCGCCGATCAAACCGACGCAGATCAAAGAGATGCCAAGCTGCACGAGATTGCGCAAAATGGGAACTCCGTTGCTGTTTCGCCTAACCCGATTCACCCACGCAGTGAGCTTACATTATCAATCACGGTCTAAATGTGGCGCAAAAGTTGAGAACCAGGCACGCACCGCCACATTCGCATGATTTTCTAGGTAAGCACTCTACCAAAATTGCGTAACGCAATCTTGAACGCGAAGATTTGTTAGCAGAATTGGAAACTACTCGTAAAGGAGGAGTTAACAGCGAGGAGTGATTCTGCACTCTTTCGCGACTTGCACACCAAGGCGAACTGAATCGGTCATAGATTCCATAAAGTTGTACCGATTTTAATTGGTCCAAAAATAGTGCCCGGCATCATCCAAGGTCCTGGTCGCGCCTGGACGCAGACATCGATTCGGTTTTCGGATTTGGCGCTTCGGTAGCCCGCTCAATGCCCGATCAACACAGCCAATTCTTGATCGGTCATGTGTGCTACAAGCCTGCCGGTACCCGGAACACACCAGCCTCCCAGACGATCCTCAATCAACCTAGATTGGGCGTTTTCTGAAGCTAAAATAAAAATTGGAACCAGCTTAAGTTGACGATGTAACAAAAATCACAACCGCATTTTGCGACGCGTGCTCTAATTTTCTCGTTCGAAAGGGAAATCCTGCGACTTGGGATCTTCCCGGACAAGGGGGATAACGTGACACGGTTTGTTTTCAACCGGCTGTTTTTGGCCGGATTTGCAGCGTTTGTTTCACTTCTGCCGCTTGATGCGCTCGCGCAGGCCAATGGCGACCTGCGCGCGGATCGCGATGCAGCCCTGCAACGCATGATCGCGGATCCAACCGATCGCGATGCGATGCTTGCCCATGCGTCGGCGTCAATTCGACTACGCGAGTTCGAGCCCGCGGTCTCGACGCTGGAACGGGTTTTGGATCAGTATCCAGGCGAGGTCGGCGCACGGCTGGATTTGGCCATCGCTTATTTCGCGCTGGGCGCCTATCCGGTGGCAGATCATCACTTTGCAATTTTGCAAGATGTCAGCGGTTTGCCGTCCGAAACCCAGCGCACAATCGCACAATATCGCCAGGCGATCGCCGAACGGACCGCGCCGTCGGGTTTCAGCGGAAATGTTGCGGTGGGTGTTGCCTACTCGACCAACGCGACGCTCAGATCCGACAGCCCGACGGTTTTCTCATTGGGCGTTCCACTGACTCGTGCTCCGGGCGTCGGCTCGGATGGCGATGTCGGGGGTTTGGTTTCTGCCCGGGTAGAGCATCGCTATGACATGAATTCGCCGAACGGGGACACTTGGTTCACTGAGCTTGGCTTTGAGGCTCTGCATTTCGTCGATAAACGGGACGGTGACTTCGACGGGATCTTCCTGCGCACGGGCCCTTCCCTGTCACTGGACCAATTTGCATTTGGTCCGAAGCTTCGGCCGTTCGTCGAGCTTGACACGATCTTCACTGGCGGTGACTGGCTCTATTCGACCGCAGGGGTCGGTGTCCAATTCAGCGACACACTCACTTCGGATTGGTCGATCTACGGATCGTTCCGGTCAGGATACCGCTGGCATGAACTGACGGACGCCGATGGCCCGGTCCAGCGCGCCGTCGCCGGTGTGATCTATCGACCGACCCGCGACTTCAAAATCCGGCTATCGGGTCTCGCGGCTCTCGACAATTCGCAATCCGATGCGGTTGCCAATCTAGAGCTAGGGGGGCGGATAGGCGCTGACTATGATTTCGATGCGGGCCTTGCCTTTGCCGAACGGAAGTGGCGGGTGTCCGCCTATGGGCAGATCTTGGATCGGAGTTTCCTGGATCCTGATGCGGCTGTTGATCCAACCCGCGAACGGGATGATCTGGATATTCGCGTTGGCTCCAGTCTGACAGCGCACTTCGTCGAAGGTTTTTACGTAAAGGCCGCATTGGATTGGCTGAGCCGGCAATCAAACATCCCGCAATTCGAAGGGGATGAATTGCTGATCAGCCTGTCTGTCGGCTTGGATTTCTAGGGGACGGGATGATGCGTAAATTTGGTTTTCTGCTGGCCGGTCTGATCATGACAATGGGATCAGCCCATGCGCAACAAATTGGCGTCGTGGCATCTTTGGAGCCATCCATCGACGGAACGCCTCCGGGCCAGGCGTCCCGTCCGCTTGCGGTCGGTGTAAATGTCATCGCGAATGAGAGGATCGTGTCTTCGCCAAACGGTCGTGGACAACTCCTATTTTCTGATCAGACGACGCTGACGATCGCCCCGAATAGCGAAGTGGTTCTGGACACGTTCGTCTATGACCCGGATCGCGACGCGGGCGAGATTGCCGTGACCCTGGGCAAAGGTGCGCTTCGCTTCATCGGTGGGCGCATAACCAAAAAGACAGACGGCATCATCCGGACATCGAATGCCACAATCGGCGTGCGTGGCGGCATCGTTCTGGTCGAATTGCTGGCCGCGGGCGTGCGTGTCATCTTGCTGGCAGGCGAATACGTTTGTGTGGAAGGCGGCACCGGCCGGCATTGTGCCTCGCGGCCCGGCGCGATCCTGACAGAAGAGGGGTACCAGGGCGTCATCGGTCCCGAAGTACTGGCTGATCTGTTGCGGCGTCTGGATGGGGAAGACGATCCGGATCCAACGCAAAACCGGTTTAGTGCGGGTGCTGAATCCGTCGGACCAGCGGAAAAAGGATCATTGTCGACCACAGGGGAAGAGCGCGAAGAGATCATCGTGGAAAACGATATCCGCGAAAGTATCTTCGACGACCGCACCATCGGTCGAGGTGCTATGGGACTGGAGCCGGAACCCGTTTTCGATCCTGAGATCACACCGCAACTGCGTCCTATGGGTATCCTGGTGATGGAGCCAACGGGGTGCACAGCTGAATGCCAGTGATGTTGAAGATCCGCGTCGCTGACGGCGTGTAAATCGACAGGGTACATTCAGGCTCGACATTGGACATTCGCTGTGACCATCGTACCAGCCGGGTACCATGAGACGTCTTTTGTTCATCGCCGGGCTGGCAGTGACCGGCCTGATCCTATTGGTCCACATTCTGGACGTCCAAGGCGTGCGCAGCGTCGAAGAAGAGCTTTATGATCAGTACCAGCGCCTGTCACCACGGCCCTATGACCCGAATGCCCCGGTCCGCCTGGTCGACATTGATCAGGAATCGCTGAATCGGTTCGGTCAGTGGCCCTGGCCCAGATACATTATGGCTGAATTGACCAACCGGCTTCGCCAGGCAGAGGTCGGTGCGATCGGCTTCGATATCTTCTTCGAAGAACCCGATCGGACGTCGCCTCAGACTTGGGCGGCGTCCAGACGGCGCTTCGGCGCCGGTGACGGCGACATAGATATCACGGGGCTGACCGACAATGATGAAGAGTTCGCGAGCGCTCTGGCATCCTGGCCGACTGTCCTGTCCGTTGCGGGATTGCCCAAGGCTCAAAACAAGATCGTCGCCTTCAAGGCGCAGATGAACGTCGTCGGCGATGACCCAACCCAGGCCCTGGTCGGCTTTGCCGGAACCACGTCGAATGTCGACGTCCTGGCCAAAGCAGCAACCGGCCTTGGTTTCATCAGCCTGGGCGACGCGAAGTCCCGGATTGTCCGGAAGGTTCCGATCGCCGTGAATTCAGCCGGGGTGAAGGCCCCGGCTCTTTCCATGGAGGTCCTGCGGGTCGCGCAAGGCGAAACGAGCTACACGCTGAAGGCCACTGGATCGCAGGATCAAGCCTCATTGGCCGACCCGGAACCCGTCGCATTGCGCGTCGGCGCGCTTATTGTTCCTGTCGACAGCCAAGGTCAGTTGCGCGTCCGGTATTCCGGGCATCAGACCCAACGCATCGTTCCGGCCTGGAAAGTGCTCGAAGGCGACACAGCCGCAACGGCAGAGCTGGCCGGGCGTTTGGTCGTGGTCGGGACCTCCGTTCCCGGGTTATTCGACATCATCGAAACGCCGCTCGACCCCCGGACCCCCGGCATGCAGGTCCATGCGGAGATCCTCGAGCAAGTCATTGCGGGCACCTATCTTTATCGTCCCTATTGGGCGACAGGTGCAGAACGCGGTCTTCTGGTTCTGTTCGGCCTGCTGGCGACTTTGCTTGGCATGCTGCAACGACCGGCACTGACGCTGGCTGGCGTGCTGGTCTTGATGAGCGTCGCCGCCGGTGGCAGCTGGTGGGTGTTTTCAACCCAAGACATGCTCTTGGCTCCTCTGTTCCCAATCGCGGCTGCACTGGCGGTTTATGTTGCGACAACCGGGCTTGGCATCTTTCTGAAAGAACGCGAGCGCCGCGCAGTCCGCAATCAGTTCGCGCATTTCATCCCGCCGGAACTGATCAATACGATTGCCGACGATCCCGAACACCAGCTCACACCTAGCGGAGATTCCCGCGAACTGACCGTGATGTTCATCGACGTGCGGAAGTTCTCGACCCTGACAGAAAGCATGTCACCGGAAACCGTCGTGGATTTCGTGAATGACTTCCTGACACCGTTGTCTGACATGATCCTGGACCGCGGCGGCACCATCGACAAATTCATTGGCGATGCGATCATGGCGTTCTGGAATGCACCAACGCGCGAGCCAGATCACGCCGGTCGCGCCGTAGAAACCTTGCTTGCGATGCCGGGTGTGCTGAACGACATAAACACAAGCTTCGCGCCGCGGGGCCTGCCAGATATCAACGCAGGCGCAGGGGTGAACACCGGACCTTGTAGTGTTGGCTTCATGGGGTCGCGCCGGCGGCTCGGATACACAGGCATCGGAGATGCGGTGAACTTGGCCTCGCGCCTGGAAGGGCAAACCAAGGCCTATGGCGTGATGAACTGTATAGGCGACTCGACAGCCCAGGCTGTGGCAGGCCGTTTCGCGATGGTCGAAATCGACGTGGTCGCTGTCAAAGGCCGAACCCAGCCGGAACCGATCCACACTGTTCTGGGCCATGCGCCGATGCTTCAGGACGCGGCCTTCCAGTCCTTCAAATCGACCTTGGCCCACGCCCGTGCCGCCTATACCACCCAGCAATGGCACCGCGCGGAAGACGCGTTCAATGCAATTGGAAAAATGTCCGTGCCCACCTTGGATACAGAGGCACTCGCCCGAACCTATCTTGAACGGATCGGTGAAATGATCGAATTCCCACCGCCGCCGGATTGGGACGGCGTGCACATCGCGCGCACCAAATAGCTCCCACGCGAGCAACGTACCTTCACATCGCCGGATTACCACGGAGCGCGCGGCATAATCTCACCCGGGCCCGAAGGGGTCGCCATTGCGCCGCCCGATCACGGCCTTTCCAGTTGCCAAGAGGGTGCATCTGCGTAATGTCAGCTTCCGGGAAGAGACATCACTCAGGGGAGACACACTCAATGGCAACCTTCACGCCAAAATTCCGTCCGGACCGCCGCAGCCTCATGGGCGGTGCTGCTGCTATGGCAGGCCTTACTTTCCTGCCGCGCGGCACCATGGCTGCCGAGGAAAAGAAGCTGAACTTTTACAACTGGGACACCTATATCGGCGAAACGACACTGGAAGACTTCAACGAAGCCTCGGGCATCGAGGTCAAGATGGACCTCTTTGCCGACAATGACGAGCTGTTCGCCAAACTGAAGGAAGGCAACCCGGGCTACGACCTGATTGTGCCGACCAATGACTATGTCGAACGCATGATCGCGGCCGATATGCTGGTCCCGCTGGATCACTCGAAGATCCCGAACATGTCGAACTTGGGCAAAAACTTCCAGGACGCCAGCTTCGATCCAGGCCTTAAACACTCGGTTGCCTATATGTGGGGCACCATCGGCGTCGGGTATAACAAAAAGCGCACCGGCGACATCAATGCTTCCTGGAAGCACCTTTACGATTCCGATCAGTTCGCGGGCAAGATCTCGCTTCTGGGCGACGGCCAGAACGTGCTGGGCCATGCGATGAAATACATGGGCAAATCGCTGAACTCGACCGACATGGCCGATATCAAAGCTGCTGAAGAAATGCTGATCGCGCAGAAAGGCAATATCAAGGTCTTCGCCGATGATAACGGTCAGGACCTTCTGGCTTCGGGCGAGGTCGTGATTGCCCAGGAATGGAATGGCGACATCCTGCAGGTCATGGCCGAAGATGACGAGCTGTCGTTCTTCGTGCCGGACGAAGGCGGGCTGATCTGGCAGGACTGCCTTTGCATTCCAAAGGGCGCGCCGCATCCGGACAACGCGCATGCCTTCATCAACTATATCCTCGAGGCAGACCCCGGCGCACTGATCGCAGACTATATCCAATACGCCACGCCGAACGAAGCAGCCCGGTCCAAGCTGAGCGCCGAATACAATGAAAACCCAGCGATCTTCCCGACGGAAGAAACCGTGGCAAAGTGCGAGTTCCAGCTCTACCTCGGCGAAGAGCACGTCAAAAACATCAACGACGCCTGGACCCGCGTTCAAGCCGCGTGATGACTAGGGCGGGATAATGCCCGCCCTTCGCTGAACCGTAGGATGGGTGCCAGCCCATCCTTCACCGCCGGGGGCTGATGGAACATTACCGCAAGAACCCCAAAGCCTTCTGGGTCCTAGCCGGACCGGGATCGTTTTGGCTGGTGCTCTTCTTCCTGATCCCCTTGGCGATCATCTGGGTCCTATCCTTCGGCGAAAAAGCCGTGATTGATGGCAAGGTTTCGATCACGGAAACCGAAATCACCTGGACCTTGGCCAATTATACCCGCGCCCTCTTTGATCCCGTCTATTTAAAAATCATCTGGAAATCGATTTGGATCTCCGCGCTGGCGACGTTCATGTGCCTGGTCATTGCCTACCCGGTTGCCTTCGTGATTTCCTTTGCCTCGGCCAAGTGGAAACCCTGGCTGCTTTTGGCCGTGATCCTGCCGTTCTGGATCAACCTGCTGATCCGTACCTATGCGCTGATCGCGGTCTTCCGCACTAAGGGCTATGTGAACTTCACGCTGGAATGGGTTTATGACGCGATATGGTTGGATGCGTTGTTCGGCCCGTACGAGCCGCTGGAGCTGCTCTATAACGACTTTGCGGTAATCGCCGGCTTGGTCTATGTGTTCATGCCGTTCATGGTGCTGCCACTATATGCATCGATAGAACGGCTCGATCGCTCGATGCTCGAGGCCTCGCTGGACCTCGGCGCATCGCAACGCACCACGTTCTTCAAGGTGACCGTCCCACTGACCATGTCCGGCATCATCTCTGGCGTGATCCTGGTTTTCATCCCCTCTTTGGGATCTTTCCTGACAGCGGATCTGTTGGGCGGCACAAACGCAGTGATGATCGGCAATGTCATCGAACGGCAGTTCAAAACCGCCAATGACTGGCCATTTGGCGCAGCGCTGTCCTTCCTGCTGATGTATGTCACCTTCGGCGCGCTAGCCCTACGCGCCATCATGTCCAAACAATCGGGGATGCAGGCATGATCTGGCGCCGCAGCAAACCCGCTCCGCTGGACTATGCCGGGCGGCTATGGATGAAGATCTTCATCGCCGCCGTTTTCGTTCTGCTCTACGCGCCCGTCATCCTGATGATGGTGTTCAGCTTCAACGATTCTAAACGCAACATCGTCTGGCGGGGCTTCACCACAAAGTACTATGAAAAGGCACTGAAGAACGACGGGCTAGTCGAGGCCTTCATCAACTCTCTGACCATCGCCTTTTTCAACACCATCATCGCCACTGCATTGGGCGCTATGGTGGCGCTACTGCTTTGGCGGTTCCGGTTCCCGCTCAAAGGCGCCTATGAGGGCTTCATGGCCCTGCCCATCGTGATCCCCGAGATTTGCATGGGCGTCGCGATGCTGGCCTTCTTCAACCGCGTCGGCTGGCCCGCGGGGATGCCCTGGCCACTGAACCTTTCGGCGATCACCATCGCGCATATCGCCTTTAGCTTCCCGTTCGTCGCCATCGTCGTCCGCGCCCGGATGGCTGGGTTCAATCGGGAACTCGAGGAAGCCTCGCGCGACCTTGGCGCCACGGAGTGGCAGACGTTCTGGGGCGTCATCTTCCCTTATATGCGGCCCGGTCTGGTGGCGGGGGCCTTGTTGGCATTCACGCTATCGCTGGACGATTTTGTGATCACATTCTTCACGTCTGGGCCTGAAACCGTAACCTTCCCGGTCAAGGTCTATTCCATGGTCCGCTTCAGCGTGACGCCCGAGGTCAACGCCGCCTCGACCATTCTGGTTCTGATCACCATCGTCGTGACCGCCCTGATGATCCGGTTGCAGCGGCCCGATAAGGCAGAGAACGCATGAGCATCATCTCCATCCAACACATCACGAAAGAATTCCCCGGCGTCAAAGCCGTAGACGATGCCCATTTCGACATCGCACCGAACGAATTCTTCGCCCTGCTCGGCCCATCCGGGTGCGGAAAGACCACGTTGCTGCGCATTATCGCGGGGTTTGAAACCCCATCCTCTGGCCAGATCTTGATCGATGGCGAGGATGTGGGCGACACCCCGCCGAACAAGCGCCCGGTCAACATGGTTTTTCAGTCCTATGCCGTGTTCCCCCACATGACGGTGCTGGACAATGTCGGCTATGGGCTGAAGGTCACCGGTACCCCGGCGGCCGAGATCAAATCTCGCGCCGAAGAAGCGCTGGAGATGGTGCAGCTCGGTCACCTAGGCGCCCGTAAACCTGATCAGCTTTCTGGCGGCCAACGTCAGCGCGTGGCGCTTGCCCGCGCCTTGGTGAAACGGCCCAAGGTGCTGCTGTTGGACGAGCCTATGTCCGCCCTAGACGCCAAGCTTCGCGAACAGATGCAGTTGGAACTCAGCCGCCTGCAACAGGATGTCGGCATCACCTTTATCATCGTGACCCATGATCAGGATGAAGCCCTGTCCATGGCTGACCGGATTGCAGTTATGAACGAAGGCCGGGTCGAACAGATCGCGACGCCAGAAGAGCTTTATGAATCCCCAAACTCCCGCTTCGTTGCAGATTTCATCGGTAAAGTGAACTTGCTGGAAGGTCAGGTCGTTGGGGCGGCAGAAGGCAGTGTTACCGTTGACGTGGCCCATTTGGGTAAGGTTCAGGTGCTCCATAGCAGCCCAGCAAACGGCAATGTTTCTTTGGCGGTACGGCCAGAGAAGATTCGCATGACCCCGGATGAGCCATCGGCGGCTGCGATGAAAACCCAAGGAAAGGTCACTGATTGGGCCTACTATGGCGACACCTCGCACATCTATGTGCAGGCAGAAGGTGGCCCCCGACTTTCGGTTACTGTTCAAAATTCTACGCGCGCCACACTCGACACCACCGACATCGGAGACCAGGTTTGGCTAAGCTGGCAAAGCGAAGACACGCTATTGTTGAATCAATGATTCAACGTTCGCATATTGCGGATATTTAAGGCGAAATTAGGCTAAAATGAGAGGTTTATTGGGCGAAACGCGTTGACGCCTAACTCAAATTTTACGATCATTCGACCATGCTTGCACTCGGTATAATTGCATTTTGCATAAATTGGGTTTTGGCGTGGGGTCTGGTAAGAGGTAACTCTGGCGCGACACCAATTGCCATCATGACGGCCGCAACCACGGGCGTTACCTTTGCTATGGGCATAGTAATGTCACTGGCGATGGTGAAGCTCGGATTTTCTCAAGGTGCCGCCGTCGGTGAAGCAATGGATGTCGCCGTGTACTATGGCCTGCCGGCAGCGGCGTGGGCATCTTGGTGCGCTAGCCAGCAGAACCGTCGTGAAGCTGCGGAAGAACCGCGGCGTCGCTATAGGGTCTAATCCTGCCGACCAACCCATCCCATGAACGGAACCATTAATTTGGTCCCGGGATATTGGTTGTGCGCAAGAAAAAAGAAAATCGAGCCGGATCCTGGAAGTTAGTAAAACTTTAGGAAACTTGTTCTAAAAGCCATTTCTCGAAGCGCTTCGTGACCTGTTTCCCCCTCGGCTGGTCGCACCGTTGAGGGGGCTTGGGATAAACGGCAGGCCTGCCGCCCTTGTACTTCTTGATCAGACCTAATGACTGATCGCCATACCGGGTTCCGTAATACGTCGAACCCAAACTCCAACCCGAGATTGCTCCTCCACCGCCTGCAGAACATGGCCAAAGGCAAGCGTCCATGTTTGCGTTGCTATCCCAACACCTCAGCAATCGCGGCATTCATAACGGCGGTGTCCTCCGCCGATTGGCCTGATCCCGACATATGGCCCCAATCCGTTTGCATGTCCCGGTATTCAGCGCCCGGAATCATCGCAGCTTCCGCCTGGCAATCGGCCGGTGTGAAATACAAATCCGTCGTCGCCGTCATTACCAGTGTCTTTGCAGTGATCCGGCCCAAGGCCATTGCCAGATCCCCGCCATCCGCCACATCGTTTGCCATCCATGTCCGGGCACAGGCAGTGATGTCTGCCGCTGATCTGGCCATGAACAGCTTGTCCCAATAGTCGCTCAACCAGGCCTCGACATCTGCCATTTCGCCAAAGATCGAACGGATCGTTTCGGCCTGCCATCCATGGCGTTTGACCCAAGGCTGCGAATAGGCCCATCCGGCATAGACCCGTCCCGCGGCGCGCAGACCTGCCAGCGGGGCTTCGTTGGTGCCATATCGCGGGTCCGCCGCCAGCGCCGCCAAGACACCTTCCAGGAAAACCTTGTTATGCGGCGTCGTTCGAGCCGTCCCGCAAAACGTGACCAGCCGCGCGACTCGATCCGGTTCTTCAACCGCCCAACGATAGGATTGCTGCGCCCCCATGGACCAACCAGTGGCCATCGCAATAGGCGCATCCTGGAAACGCTCGGCCAGCAGGCGGCGCTGCAGTTCGATATTGTCGGCATGCGTGACCCACGGGAAACCGGGTGTATTCGATGGTGAGGACGACATCCCATTGCCCAGCATATTCGGAACCACGATGCACCAATCCTTCGGGTCCAGGGCCATGCCCTCGCCGATCAAAAAGGCGTTCTGCTCATGGGTGCCGCCGAACCGTGTCGGGAACAGGATCAGGTTGTCTTTCGCCCCATTCAAATGCCCCCAAACCGCATAGCGGCATCGGGTGTCTTTTAAGAGACCCCCCTCTGCCAGCGGCAAATCGATGATGAAGTCGTCCACGTGCATCGGCAACGCCCCTTTCAATGTAACTATGCGCTTAAGGCAATCGCAGGTCCATGGGTGCGGGCAATTGCCCCTTCATGCAGATTGGGTCATACTTAAGTTGTCGGTTTTCAGTTACCCGTCAGCAGTTGGTTGGCTTCGTTGCTTGATCTCAGAGCGGCCTGTTCTTGCGGCTAAAAAGACCCAATCGACTTAGTGACGAACTAGGGAACATGGCGCGGAAACCTTCCTTTGATCCCGACAGTGTCCGCGAGGCGAATTGGAAATCATTCGAAGCCTGGCTTTCGAAGAACTCGAAGAAAATCGCCGCAGAGACGAACTTGGGCGTTGTTTATGCCGGTCTGCGCGGCGCAGGGAAGTCGACGCCGTCCGGCATTTTCGTCGATGGCGACATGACGCCCGATCTCATGCCGATGTGGAAGTGGATCAAAGGCTGGAACGAAATGGCCAAAGCGGTGACTGGCAAACTCCGCTATCAAACGGTTGAAGATGTCCTGCGGGGGATTAAGGACTATCCTCGGCTGAAGGTTCCAGAAGGGCGCGGAGCAGGGGCGGCTTTGCTGTACAGAACGATGTACGATTGTGCGAACGAGATCTCAAACACCAAGCTCGCGCTTTTGCCGAAGGCAAAGGCCAAGAAGGTTTGGTCGATGATCTCTAAGATCTACGCCGCCAATCTGAAAGGCGATCTGGCGATCATGGACGGCGTGATGAAGGATTTCAAACGCCTGGATCAGACAAAGATCCTGATCCGTGAGGAATTGCCAAAGTTGCTGAAGAACGAAGAGCTTTCCGATAAATCAAAAGCAGCGGTTAAAAAACTGGCCAGTGACTACAAGGTGCTGCTGGAATCGTCGAAGAAGTTGAAAGACGAATTCAAAGCTGTCGGCAAGAAAATCGTCGCGTCGAAATAGCCGTGGAATTCTGAGCGGTCCCCTTCGACTTCTCCTAAAACGTTCATTTCTGAGTTTGCCATACCTGAGCCCGCGGCTTGCCGTGTGTCCAAGCCTGTAGTCCAGAGCAAGCTGTTTTGTTACATTATAGCAATGGACCATGCTGACCGCCTGAAACACGGGGCCCGAACCCCTGGCGACGGCCAGCGCAACAGCAGGGAGACTTCACATGTGCCATCCAATCATCATGGAGTACGTCAAAGGCAAGGCGTTGAGCCGACGCGATCTGTTCCGCGGGTCAGCCGCGGCAGGCGCCGCGATTGTCGCCGGGACCGCCATGGCACCCAGACCCGTTCTGGCCCAGGGCGCCAGCCGGGTCGTGGACCTGACCCATACCTTGACCCACGATTTCCCAACGTATTTCGGCGAACAGCAGTTCTTCGACGAGGAAGTGTTCAACTATGCAGAACATAAGTTCAATCTGAAGACGCTGCGTGTGAACGAACATACCGGTACGCATATCGACGCGCCGCTGCACTTCACGGATGGCGGTGCCTCGATCGACGAAGTGCCGGTTGAAAGCCTGGTTTGCCCGCTGGCGATTGTCGACATCCAGGAAAAGGCCGATGCCGATCCTGATGCGCAGATTACGCCAGACGACCTTAAGGCCTGGATCGCCAAGCATGGCCCGATCCCGGTGGGTGCCTGCGTCGCCCAGAACGCGGGATGGCAAAAACGCATAGGGTCGGCCAAGTTTCGCAATGCCGATGATGCCGGGAAGATGCACTTCCCCGCCTTCCATGTCGAAGCGGTCAAGATGCTACTAGAAGAGGCCGAGGTTGCCGGCGTTGCCGTCGACACGCTTTCGATCGACTATGGAATTTCCGCCGACTTCATCACGCACTACACGTGGTTGCCGGCGAACCGCTGGGCGGTTGAGAACATGGCCAACCTGGATCAGTTGCCGCCCACCGGTGCCACCTTGATCGTTGGTGCACCAAAGCACCAGGGCGGCACAGGCGGTCCCTGCCGTCTAATCGCCTTGGTCTGATCTTGTGCTGGCCCACGTCGTCAGGTCGGGGGCCAGCACACCCGTCTAGAAGAACCTAAGATACCGCTCGCGCTCCCAGTCTGAGACGTGGTTCAAATAAGTCAGCCACTCCTGATCTTTGAAGTCAGCCCAAGCGTTGAACATTTCGTCGCCAAAGACCTGTCGGGTCTTCGGGTCCTGACGGAAATGGGCGACAGCCTCTGCCAGCGTTCCAGGCAGCACGTCGATCCCGCGCTCCATCCTTTCTTTCTCGCCGATCAGGTACAGGTTATCGGTGTTCGGCTCTCCGGGGTCGAGATCCTGTTCAATGCCATCCAACCCGGCGGACAGGCACAAGGCCGCGCCCAGATAGGGGTTGCAGGAACTGTCTGCCGCACGCAGTTCCACGCGCCCCCCGCCCTTCGGAATACGCATCGCGTTGGTGCGGTTGTTGTTGCCATAGCACGCATAGATTGGTGCCCAGGTGAACCCGGACATCGACCCCTGTTTCACCAAGCGTTTGTAGGAATTCACCATTGGCGCGACGACGGCCATGATCGCCTGCAGATGCTTCAGGATCCCCGCCATGAACTGATAGCCGGTCTTGGACAGACCACAACCGCGCGGATCGTTCGGATCCTTGAACAGATTCTCGCCCGTCTCTGCACTTGCCAGCGACATGTTGAAATGCGCACCTGACCCCGTCCGTTCGCCGAAGGGCTTCGGCATGAACGACGCATAAGCGCCGTGCTTGCGGGCGATCGCATTCGCCATCATGCGCAGGAAGACGAACCTATCCGACATGGTTCGGACATCCGCATAGTTGAAGTCGATTTCGACCTGACCGATGCCGTCTTCGTGGTCGAAGGAATAGACATCCCAGCCCAGGCCGTTCATCGCATCGACCATTTCCTGCAACCAGCCGATATTGTCCAACAGGCGCGTGGTGTCATAAGCTGGCTTTTCCAGATGTGCGAGGGGCGAGACAGGTTCGCGACGGGGTTCGCCGCGCCACTTGCCGTCTTCGTCATCACGGAACACAAAGAACTCGGCCTCGATCCCCAGGTTCATTGTGAACCCCATATCCTCGGCGCGGGCGACTTGGCGGTTCAAGATGTTGCGGGAACAGGCGTCGAACGGTTTGCCCTCGCACCAGAGATCGCTGGGGAAAAGCGCAGTGTCCGGTTTCCAGGGCAGGATGACGGCCGCATCCGCATCGGGCATGCAGCAGACCTCTTCATCCTGAATTTCCTGGGGCACGCCATCCAAGGCGGCACCGGTGAACATCTCGGACCCCGCCATCATCTGATCCAGATGGGCGATGGGGACGAACTTGGATTTGGACACGCCGTGCATGTCGACATAGGACGCGATGCAGGTCTTGATGCCCTGCTTTTCGAGGTTGGTCTTCAATTCGGAATAGTCAGGCATGCTGTCCCCCGTGTTGCAGTGCAATAACGCTATCTGCCGAGCACGGTTGGCGCAAGGTAAGGCTGCCGCCCGCTGGTCTAGTCTTTCAGCAGGATCAGCAGTGCCCCAAAGGTCGCGGCAACGCCCAGCCATACGGGGGCGGCAACCCAGCCATGGCCCAAAAGGCCTTCCTGGATGATGACGAAGGTCGGCACCAAATACCCGTAAGCCATGACTTTCGCGGAAGGCAGGCGCATCGTTGCAAATTGGATCAGAAGAAACGTGCCCGCAGTGGTGAAGAGACCCAGATAAACAATTCCGGCCCAGGCAATTACCGGCAAGGCCAACCAGTCCGTGGCCAGACTTTCCTGGGCTGAATAGACCGCCGTCACCAACAAACCGCCCACCAAAGTGGCGAACGTGTAGACGATCACCGGTTCATCGCGTCGGGTCATCCGGACCAACGGCGTGTAGAGCGCATGCGCCGCACATCCGATCAGAAAGATCTTTTCCCCCAGCCCCAGGCGCAGGCCCAGGATGGCCTGGATGTCACCGCGCAGGATCACCCAAATCGCCCCCATTCCGGCCAACAGCAAGGCAATCGCCATGACCGGCGTCGTGATCTGACGCATCAGAATATAGCCGAAGACCGCGCTCATCAGCGGGGTCAGCGTAAAAACAGCCCCGGTGGAGACCGGATCGGTGATCTCCAGCGCCTCGAACATCAGGATGAAGTAGAAGGCCATCAACCCGCCCAGGATCGGGAACCGCCAAAGCGCCCGAAAATGCGCCGCCCGCATATGGGGCGATGCAAGGATACCCATAACGACAACGGCCAACGCGAACCGCGCCACGGTAAGCGAGCCCGGCGAGATGTGCGGCACCGCGAGATCGCCCAAGGTGAACGACACAGAGATCAGCGCCGCGAAAAGCAACATGGCGGCGTGACCGCGCAAGCTTTCAGAAATGGGCAAGGAACGGGGCTCCGATTATTCACGTCTGTTCTGAAGGATCGGTGACCAAGAAACCAGCCCTTGCCTGTCGTTTCGCGATAGGCTGATCCATCGGGCGCCCCACGCCCAGAACGTGATCGAGCGTATTCCCAGTCAAGCCTGGTCGCTGGCTTCAAACGTTAGCTGGGTGTCTTGGGTGGGGTCGAACGCCTTCATACTTCGCGCTAAAGGCGTGCTATCAGCAGGCGATATAGCCGCCATCAACCGGGATCGTCACACCGGTCACAAATCCTGCAAGATCGGGGCTTGCCAAATACAGCGCGGTGCCTGCCATCTCTGACGGTTTGCCCCAGCGGCCCATCGGCGTGCGGTCTTTGATGGTGTCCTCGAACCCCTCCATATCGCGCACGGCCTGGGTCAGGTTGGTCTCGATCCATCCCGGCGCAATGGCGTTCACTCGGATACCATCAGGGGCGTAAAGCTCGCCCATTGTCTTGGTCAATTGCAGGATCGCGGCTTTGGACGCCCCATATCCCGGCACCCGCGGCGAGGCGACGTAGGATGTCATGGAAGCAATGTTCACAATCGAGCCCGGCCGTTTGGCGAGCCGTCCGCGCAGTCCCTGGCTAAGCCGGAAGACCGAATTCAAGTTGATATCGATATTATACTCGAAACCTTCCGGGGACTGGCCGTCAGCGCCGCGCACCGTGTTGCCCGCGTTGTTTATCAACACGTCCAATTCGCCCGTATCCGCGATGAACTCATCGATCATCGCGCGGTCCTGGATCAGCAATTGGCGATAGCTGAACCGGCCAAGGTCATGGGTATAGTCGCTGGCCTTTGGCCGCGTGCCGGTGATGGTCACCTCTGCCCCGGCATCGGCAAACCCGTTTGCAATTTCCAGGCCGATCCCGTTCGACCCGCCCGTGACCAGAACTGCCTGCCCCGAATAATCCAGCGTAATCACAACATCTCCCCCGCGATATGGCATTGACGACGCCTGACACGGCGACGATCACGCACAGCGCTTCTCCATCCAATCCTTCAGATGCGGCAGGCCTTCCCATCCATAGGCATGCTCCGAGGATCCGTGCGCACGCAGGTGCTCCAATCGTTCGAAGGCTTCGATCACCGTAGGGCGATGGCCGATGGGCACCGGCCACATAACGAAATCAATGGTCCTGGGCATTTTGAACCACTCTGCCTTACGACGGTAGAACGCCACATGGACGGTGTTGAAGACGTAGTGCTCCAGATCTTCCGCTGTTTCCCAAACGCTGAGGTTCACATTGGTGTCTGGATGGTCGGGGTGGAAGATGTCTATGGCCCCATCACCTTCACCTTGCAGCCGCCACACAAATCCCGGCGATCTTTCGGCCAACGCGTTGATGCGGGCCAGGTTGTTCATGAACTCAGCCATGCGGGGGTCGTCTGGTGGATAACTGAGACGCCCAATGTTCAACTCTGCGACGTGCATGGCGGGCTCCTTCTTCGTGGGCGTCGTCATCAACCGCGCCCTGGATCATCGTGAAGACCCGGACCCGGTTCCGGGTTCAATGCCTGGCCGAAGGCGATACGATGACCGTCCGGGTCGATCAGGTCGAAGTCTATACAACCATATTCGGTTGGCCGGTGCATTTCGGTTGGCTCCAACCCATGGTCTAGAAATTCTGTGCGCAAGGCCTCGGCGTCCTCGACATATATGTACGCGGCCCACCACTGGTTACCGGGGATCGGGCCGTCCTCAGATTTGTCGAGCGCCAGCGTGACCTCGCCGCGCTGGACAATGCAAAATGCCGGCGGATCGCCAAAGGTTCCATGGCTGGAAAATCCCGCGCGGGCATAGAACGCCTCGGAGGCGAGAACATCGCGGACCTGCAGGACCGGCATCGCACGATGCGTTTTCATCTGGGCCATCAAGCGGGCTCCTTTACCAGTGCTTCGGTGCCAAACACGGCCTGGGACGGCCCTTCGGAACGCAGCTTCGCCAACATGGCCTGGGCTTCTACGCCATTGGGTCGATGACCGTCGGCAATCGGCCATATCGCCAGATAGGCCTGGTCCTGCGGTTCGAACCATTCTGCCGTGCGCATGCGGAACCGCTTGTGCAGCGTCTTCCAGGTGAAGTGATAAAGGCTTTCGACATCCTGCCAGACCGAAAGCGTGAAGGTCATTCTGGGATCGCCAGGAAAAATCGGGGCATCCGGGCCGCCCTCATCCTCTAATCGCCAGACATAGCCGCGCGATCGTGCGGCGAGCGCATTCATACGCGGCACCATATCCATGAATTCCTTCATGCGCGGATCTTCCAACGGCCAACGAGCGCGGGCAATGTTGAACTGGCCGATCATGGCGTCGCCCGGGGTTCGCGAAGCGTCAGGATCGTGAGGATGATCGCAGCGACCGCCAGCGCACCCGTTTGCAGCCAGTAGACCATTGTGTCCTGATCCGCTGTCAGGACGTCCGCCAAATCCTGAGAGATATTGACATAAGCCAGCCCCAGCACCGTCGACCACGCCGAAATCAGCACAAATGGCAAGATCACCCGGTGAAATGCAGCGGCCCAATAAAGCGCGGCATAGGTCACCAACGTGAACGAGATGATCCGGTCCTGATAGCCGTAGAACGGCGTGTCATAATAGATGAACAACACTGGCCATTTTACGCCCAGAAAATGCGCCGAACCCATCGCCAAGAAAAACAAAACCAACAAAAACAGCATGGTGCGCAGAAGCGGTTGGGGTGCCATCAATCCGCCATTCCCGGGGCTTTGCGTTGCAACGCAAATGCATCGGCGATCCAGGTGTCTTCCAGGAGCGAACCGAAGGAATGCGCAGGCTGGCAGATCATGCTGACCCCATTAAGAATTCCACCAACAAAGATTAAGGCGAAACATCGCCCTCTTCAACGGCGCAGGTGTCAGACGTCGCCTGCAGATTGACCGATACGCCTGCGCCCGCGCCTTTGGTTTGAGATCAGTCACACTGCGCGACGTGCGCGGGGTAGGAAAACCTCTCTTGCAGCTTGGGCGACTCCCGGGTGAAAAGTGATCGGAGACTTAACCGACGGAGACCGAAATGGCCGAAACATGGACCCCTGACCAGGCTCAGGATTTTCTGGGCGAGGTCTTCGCGCCGTGGATACAGGCCTTGGGACTGCGCTGCACAGGTGTCGGCGCTGACAGTGCGAACTTCGTTCTGCCGGCCAATCCCGAGCTCAGCCGAGGTGGTGGCGAAGGCGGCGGGGTTGTCTGCGGCCAGGCCGTCGCCGCGGCGGCGGATACATGCTCGGTGGTCGCGTTGGCGGCGAACAAAGGAGCCTTCCGGCCGTGCACAACCGTCGACCTTACGACCCATTTTATGCGCCCATTGCCGGAAGGCGACGTCGAAATCACAATCTTCACACTGTCGAACGGACGGCGTATGGCGACGACCCGGGCCGAATTCCGGGCACCGGGCGGGAAGCTGGCGGCAACAGCGACTTGCGCATTTGCATTCCTGGATGTGTAGGTCGCTGAGCCCTGCCGAAAGATCTTCCTCGGTACGGATGCTTACGACGCGTCACCGGGTAGGCGATAGCCCGCGCGCCTGATCAGTTCATCACCGATATGATCGCGCAGGATACCGGTCACTTCCGCACCAACTGCTTCAAAGGGCTCATCCGGCATTTCCCGGCGGATCGTCCAGAAGTCACGCTTGTTGGACGCCCACTGCCGGCCATAACTGGTCACGATTTTCCACACATCATCACGCCGCTCTAGATACGCCGATAGCCCCTCCAGAACGGTTTCATGGTCACGCAAAAAATCATCCTGCCGGACCGTCACAACATTTGGTCGGATTTCGGCCTGGTCCAGGTAGCTCTGAGTTTTCAGCCGCCAAAGTATCGCCGGACTGTCCAACACCAGATCAGGAACCTCATCTCGGGTACGCGCAACCCAGGGGTGGCGTAAAAATGTCGCCAGGTCCTCGGCGGGTTCCAGAAAGCTTGCGAAGGGTTCGCGGTGAAACGATTTGGCCCAAAGTGCGGGATGACGCAGGACGCAGATGAAAAGCGTCTCGTCGCCTTGCTTTAGGCGATCGGCAACCTTGTCGGTCAGACAAGCATGCTTCCAGCCGCCAAAGGTCGTCAATCCCTCCTTGTGTTGGCGGTCTTCGATATAGTCGGCGATTTCATATTGCCGTTTGGCCTTCAGCCCCGGCACTTTCAGCTTTTCAACGCCAGGTTCCGAACTTGGGTCGGGTTGCAAAAGCACCTCAACCTGGAAGTTTGCATGGATCATCTGGGTGACGAAGTTCGTGCCAGTGCCACGTTCTCCGAAGATCTTGATCCGGAAATATTTGCGCCGGCCGGACATGGGATTCCTTTGGTTGCAAACCCGCGACTATTAGGCCCCGTGCCCTACATTGTCCATCAACGGCTGCCCTGCTATAGGGCGCGCCGGACCGCGGCCCATTGGGGCCAGAGCAGGAGACACCAATGACCGATTATGTCGTTAAAGACATCAGCCTTGCCGATTTTGGCCGCAAGGAATTGGATATCGCCGAAACCGAAATGCCGGGCCTGATGGCAACCCGTGAGGAATATGGGGATTCGCAGCCTCTGAAAGGTGCGCGGATCGTCGGATCTTTGCACATGACGATTCAAACCGGGGTTCTGATCGAAACCCTGACGGCGCTGGGCGCCGATGTCCGCTGGGCGTCGTGCAACATCTTTTCCACCCAAGATCATGCCGCCGCAGCGATTGCTGAAGCTGGCGTGCCCGTGTTCGCGGTCAAAGGCCAATCCCTGGAAGAGCATTGGGATTACCTGGACAAATCCTTCCAGTTCCCGGACGGTCCCAACTTGATCCTGGACGACGGTGGCGATGCCACGCTTTACGTTTTGCTGGGCGCCCGGGCCGAGGCAGGCGAAGACATTATCCCGGTGCCGTCCTCGGACGAGGAAGCCGTGATCAAGACACAGATCGCAAAACGCATGGACGAAAGCCCGGGCTGGTTCACCAAGGTTCGCGACCAGATCGTTGGCGTTTCGGAAGAAACCACTACTGGTGTCCACCGGCTTTATGAACTCAGCCGCGACGGTCATCTGCCGTTCCCGGCAATCAATGTGAACGACTCGGTGACCAAGTCGAAGTTCGACAACAAGTACGGCTGTAAGGAATCGCTGGTCGACGGCATCCGCCGCGCTACCGACACCATGATGGCCGGCAAGGTCGCCGTGGTTTGCGGTTATGGCGATGTGGGCAAGGGCTCGGCCGCCTCGCTGCAAGGCGCGGGCGCCCGTGTGAAAGTGACCGAGATTGACCCGATCTGTGCGCTGCAGGCCGCGATGGACGGGTTCGAAGTGGTGCAATTGGAAGACGTGGTCGACAGCGCCGATGTCTTCATCACCACAACCGGCAACAAGGACGTCATCCGCATCGAGCATATGCGCGAGATGAAGGACATGGCGATTGTCGGCAATATCGGGCACTTCGATAACGAAATTCAGGTTGCTGCCCTGAAGAACCACAAGTGGACGAACATCAAGGATCAGGTCGACATGATCGAGATGCCGTCCGGTAACCGGATGATCCTGCTGTCGGAAGGCCGCCTCTTGAACCTGGGTAACGCGACCGGCCACCCTTCCTTCGTGATGTCCGCCAGCTTCACCAACCAGACGCTGGCGCAGATCGAGCTTTGGACCAACGGCGATGCCTATAAGAACGAAGTTTACATGCTGCCGAAGCATCTGGACGAAAAGGTCGCCCGTCTGCACCTGGCCAAGGTCGGCGCCAAACTGACGGAGATGTCCAAGGACCAGGCCGACTATATCGGCGTGCAACCGGACGGCCCGTACAAGGCGGACCACTACCGTTACTGAGTGACTTCAAGCTTTGTCGACCTCCGACGCCCGTTGGAGGTCGATCCATTCCGGGTCAATCGGCAACCGTTTCGCGATCTTGTCGTTCGCTGTCAGCAGCCGCCAGAATGGCGTGACCTCTGACGTTGGCGCCCCGGCTTCCATATCTTCAATTGCCGCCTGGGCCGCCGTTCGAATGAAGATCGACGTCGACACGGGGCATGTCGCATCGCACTTGCGTCGACGCGCCAACTCCCCCCGCATTTGGGGGATTGTGCGGGTCTGCCCGTACGGGATCTTAGCGATGTAATAAGCGATGATCTGCGGCGTTCCCACGAACAGAATCTGACCTTTGCGAACCCCGGCGAAGTCTTTTTCCAGAACAACGCGTTTGGGCTCGACCTTCTTGGCCATACGGTCTTTGGCAGACTTGGGCATTGCTGTCTCCTTTGGGGGTTCGCAGTATCAGGAAGCTGCCCTCTGCCAAATAAGGCCAGTAAGTCCTGATATAAATCAATGGCTTGCGCGATTTTCCCAACGAATCGGCCAGGAACTTTTGTGCAGGCGCTTGGCTGAGCCCCGTGCGTCGCCCAATCTAGGCCCAGAACCGGGTGCAGGGTCCGTGGTGCATGAAAACCATTCTGATCATCATCTTTGTTGTGCTGGCGGGGCTGCGCCTAATCCCCGTGATTACGGGCATTGTTGACGGGTTGTTCAAAGCCATTCGCATCATCATCGACAGTCTCCGATTGTTGGCGATTGCGGCGGTTGCCGGGGTTGTGAGCCTGCCCGTTCTGTTCCTACCGATCGATATTCCACAAGAAGCCAAGCCATGGACGCCTCTGAACCTGGATGCCGACGGCGGACTGTTCCAAGGTCTGAAAGTCCGGGCATTGGCCTATGACCGTAACCTCTGCCGTAAAGCCATGAATGCGTCGCGAGCCCGGGCGCTAGTGATGGACGATCGCGAACACTCTAATGCCTGCCACATCCGCAACCGGCTGCGCCTTACAGGCCTATCGCAGGCACGTTTGGCACCAGTGGAAACCCAATGTGCCATCGCCGCCCGGCTTTATCTGTGGGAGCGCGAGGTGGTTCAGCCGATGGCGAAGGAACTGCTGGGCAGCCCGGTTGCGCAGATCCTGCATCAGTCCAGCTATTCCTGTCGCCAGATGCGGACCTCACGCGGGACCAGCAGCCGGATGAGCCAGCACGCCACGGCAAACGCCTTTGATGTTTCCGGGTTCGTCCTGGCCAATGGACAGCGGATCATCTTGCTGAAACATTGGAATGGCGATGGGCCCAAGGCCCAATTCCTGCGCGAAGTGCGTAATGGCCTTTGCGAATGGTTTAACGTGACACTCAGCCCGGACTATAACGCCCTTCATGCGGATCATTTCCATGTGGACATGGGACCGTTTTTGACCTGCCGCTAAAAGCTTCAAAGGGGATCACGCGATGGTCGAATTTCGCGAAATTGCAGACTGGGACGAATTGCATCTGATCTGCGCTTTGAAGGTTGCGCCAGAGCAAGATGGATATGTCTCGCCAAATGTGATGACTATGGCCGAAGCTCCTTTCGAGGTTGGGTCATTGGTGCGTGCGATTTGGAATGATGGCCAACCTATCGGGTTGCTGGCGATGAAGCGCCCATCTGACTACCCAGCCGAGGAAGACATCCAGATCCGGCGTGACGCGGCCTATGTCTGGCGCCTGATGGTAGACCAGGATTTTCAGGGTCAGGGGTTTGGCGTGCACGCTTTGAACGAGGCAAAGCGCACTGCCATCGACTGGGGTTACGATGCCATGACCTTGACCGCAGGGGATGGTCCCCATTCGGCTATTCCGTTTTACAAACGATACGGGTTTGTTTTGACCGGACGAACTTTGTGGGGTGATGAAGGCGAGCTTGAAATGATCTGCCAAATCACCGAATGATCCGATTTCTGGGCTACCGTCCGGCGTCTGACCCTGGTTGCGCAATCCACCAGATGTTTCCGCATGGATCTTTGACCCCGGCCATTAAGTCCCCATGCGGTCGACGGTTCGGTGCCATCAGTTCGGTTGCTCCGCAATCAAGCGCTGCCACGAAGGCGCTCTGAAGGTCGTCGGCATAGATATGCATCTGCGAGATATTGGCAGGATACGCCTCGGTGCGCTGATTGATCATCAGGATGCACTCTCCGATCTGCATTCGCGCGTGCTGTACTGACCCGTCATCATACCGGCTTATCTGCGTCAAACGCGCGCCAAACGCTGCGGCTAAAAAGTCGATCAACCGATCGGCATCCTCCACCGTGAAATACGGCGCTATGGTCTGCACACCGCCTGGCCAGGGTCCGGTCATGTCCGTCGGAACGATGCCAAAAGACCCATGTCATCCGCATGATCGTGATCAGCGCCTTCGTAGTAGTTCACGTGGCGAAAGCTTACGGGTCCGATCGCGCCGTCAGCCACCAACCCGGCAAAGGCTGACCCGAAGCCCGCTTCGTCGAATATCTGTGCATTGATGGTCACGACGAACAACGCCCCGGGCCGGGCGACCCGCATCAGCTCTGGCAGGCAAACCGGCCCGACATGGCCATGAGTAAACGTCCCTGCGGATACAAAGCCCTCATAAGATGCATCGGCCATGTCCAAGGGTTGCGTCAGGTCGGCGCAAATTCGCCGCCTGTAGAGTCCCTTTTGCCCGGCCACATCCAGCATTTCCTGGCTGATATCAATTCCGTCGATTTCCAGCCCTGGCATCTCTGCCGCAACCAAACCCGTTCCTGCGCCAATGTCCAGCACCGGGCCTTCGCCGCCAAGTTCACGAAACGCCTGACCAACATGGCGCGGGACAATATAACCGTGGGTAACGGCAAACTGGGCGTCATAGCTGACGGCCCAGTCCTTGTAATACGCGACCGAGTCCTCGGGCTTTTCAAGACTGTAAGCTCCGTCCAGGCCGTGTTCGATGTCGTCACTCATGGCTCGTAGCCGTCGACCATGATCAATGTGCCATGCGATGCGGCCAGCCGTATTTTCAGGATTTCCTGATACTCTGGCGAATTGTACCAGCCTTCGGCAGTGGCCCGATCTGGAAACTTTCCGACGACATGACGATTATGGGGCATTTCGCCTTCCACAACTGTCGTATGTCCCCCGCGGATCAGATATTCGCCACCCCATTTCTCGATCGTCGCCGGAACACGAGCGCCATATTCGGCGAATTTTTCCGGATCGGTCACAGTGAGGTGGACAATCGTGTAGCAAGCCATGGCGTTTCCCTTTTTTGTCTGACTGTGATTCACGTCAGAATGGCAAATTGTACTTTGGCCGCACAAGGGTATGATAGTCGGTAGAGATCACGGGGCATTTCATGAAAGTTCTTGAATCTGCGCTTTATGCGGAAAATCTGGAAGACACTGCGGCATTCTACGAGAACGTGCTTGGGCTTAAAAAAATGTCCGAAGCGCCGGGCCGGCATGTATTTTTCAGGGTGGAAGGCTCGGTTCTGTTGGTGTTCCGGCCTTCGGCCACTATTACGCCCGCATCGGCAGGCGCATCGCTGCCAGTTCCGCCCCATGGCGCAGTCGGTCATGGACACCTTTGCTTTGCCGCAAGCGCCGAGGAAATGGAAGACTGGATCACCCGACTGTCGCGTTCGGGCGTGAAGATCGAATCGGATTTCGAATGGCCGCAGGGTGGACGTTCGATCTACTTCCGCGACCCCGCAGGGAACTCCATCGAGTTTGCAGAACCACGGATTTGGGGACTCTGATCTCCACGCTTTCCGGCAGGTGGAATTTGTTTGCAAAACATGCCGCAATTATGTTGCGCGGACTTTCCTTTCGCCTCTGGCGCGTTCTAGACGTCTGCGGTTGCTGATCCAGCGTGGAGAAATGGATGACCAGGGTAGAACGTGACGGGCTGCAGGTTGATCAGACCTTGTCGGCATTTTTGGAAGAACAGGCTTTACCAGGGTCAGGAATAGAAGCTTCGACATTTTGGTCCGGGCTCAGCACATTGCTGCATGAGTTTGCTAGTGAAAACCGTGCGCTGCTGTCCAAACGCGCGTATCTGCAAGCGCAGATCAGTGGATGGCACCAGGCCAATCCCGGGCGTCCGGACCCGGCGGCTTACAAGTCCATGCTGCAAGAGATCGGCTACCTGGTGCCTGAAGGACCGGATTTCAGCATCGAGACCACCAATATTGATCCAGAGATCGCGACAATCCCGGGCGCGCAACTGGTGGTGCCGATCACCAATGCCCGCTATGCGTTGAACGCAGCGAACGCCCGATGGGGATCGCTATACGATGCGCTCTACGGCACCGACGCCTTGGGCGATGGCCCGACGCCAGGGGATAGCCCGACCAGGGACCGCGGCAGACGTGTGGTCGCCTGGGCGAAGGATATGTTGGACAAGGTCGCGCCATTGGCCTCGGGCTCTCACGCCGATGTGGCAGGCTACAGCATAGAGGGCGGCGCACTGGTGCCAGCCTTGGCCGATCCCGGCCAATTCGCGGGTTATCGCGGCGACGCGTCGGCACCTTCTGCTGTTCTGTTGAAGAACAACCACCTGCATCTGGAATTGACGATCGACCGGTCCCATCCCATCGGAGGGACTGATGCCGCTGGCCTAGCCGATGTGCTGATGGAAGCGGCCATCACCACGATCATCGATTTGGAAGATTCCATTGCCGCCGTTGACGCTGAAGACAAGATCTTAGCATACGGCAACTGGCTTGGGCTGATGAAGGGTGATCTGACCGATACGTTCGAGAAGGGCGGGCAGATGATGACCCGTGCCCTGAACCCGGACCGGGAATACATCGCGCCCGATGGCGGAGAAATCAGCCTGAAGGGCCGGTCGATGTTGCTTCTGCGCAATGTCGGTCACCTGATGACCAATCCGGCAATCCTGACCCGTGACGGCGAAGAGGCGTTCGAAGGGCTGATGGATGCGCTGATCGGAACGCTTTGCGCACTGCACGATCTGGGCAAACCTTCAGGTAACTCGGTCGCTGGTTCGGTCTATGTGGTGAAGCCGAAAATGCATGGGCCGGAAGAGGTCGCCTTCACCGACAAGATTTTCAGCTGTGTCGAGAACGTGCTGGGCCTGGCGCCGAACACCGTGAAGATCGGCATCATGGACGAAGAGCGCCGCACCACAGTGAACCTGAAAGAATGCATCCGGATCGCCAAGAACCGGGTCTGCTTTATCAACACCGGCTTCCTGGATCGCACAGGCGACGAGATCCACACGTCGATGGAGGCCGGTCCAATGATCCGCAAAGCGGACATGAAGGGCGAGAGATGGATCGCCGCCTATGAAGACTGGAATGTCGACATAGGTCTGGCGTGCGGCCTGTCAGGGCGGGCGCAGATCGGCAAAGGCATGTGGGCCATGCCCGATCTGATGAATGCGATGCTGGACCAGAAGATCGGCCATCCGAAGGCAGGTGCCAACTGCGCCTGGGTGCCGTCGCCCACCGCGGCCACGCTGCACGCAACGCACTACCATGAGTTGGATGTACTGGCGCTGCAGGACGACATGAAGGCCAAGGGCCGCCGGGCAAATCTGGACGACATCCTGGCCGTCCCGCTGTCGGATGGGTCCAATTGGTCCACTGACGAGGTCAGCCAAGAGATCCGCAACAATGCCCAGGGCATTCTCGGCTACGTGGTCCGCTGGATCGATGCGGGCGTCGGCTGTTCCAAGGTGCCGGACATCAACGACATCGGCTTGATGGAAGACCGCGCAACCTGCCGAATATCCTCGCAGCACCTAGCGAACTGGCTGCACCACGGTGTGGTCTCGGAAGACCAGGTCATGGAGGCCATGCAGGAAATGGCGGGCGTCGTCGACCGTCAGAACGCCGAAGATTCCGGCTATGAAAACATGGCACCTACCTTTGATGGGGTGGCCTTCAAAGCGGCCTGCGATCTGGTGTTTGACGGGGTCGCACAGCCCTCTGGATATACCGAACCGGTTCTGCACCGGCGTCGTTTGGAAAAGAAAGGATAAGCCTGATGGCTGACATCACATTGCGCCGTGCGCGTACTATCATTAAGGGCGCGCTCGCCAAGGGTAACGAGGCGGGCATGCAGCCCCTGGCCGTCATTGTGCTGGATGCGGGCGGCAACATCAAAGCCTTTGAGCGCGAAGACGGTGCATCGAATTACCGTTTCCAGGTGGCGCACGGCAAAGCCCATGGCGCGGTTGGCATGGGCATGGGGTCCCGCGCCTTGTTCAACCGGGCAGAACAGCAGGCCTATTTCGTCACGGCGGTGGGCACCCTGCAGGGCACAAATGTCGTGCCAGTGCCGGGCGGCGTGCTGGTTCGGGACAAAAAAGGCGCGCTTTTGGGCGCGGTGGGCATTTCCGGCGACAATTCCGATAATGACGAAGCCGCAGCCGTGGCCGGGATCGAGCGGTCAGGGTTGGTTGCCGAAACCGGATGAATCGCCCTTAATGGCCAAAATTCGCAATCTGCAATTTGGGCTGGATTTCTTGATGAATTCGGCCTAAATTTCGACTTGCTTCGCAATCTAGGGTAGAATCTGCCAGAAAGCGGACATCAAATTGCAGGTGATGGCATTGCCTGTGGGGTAAGATAACTGCATAGTTCCCCCGGGTATGGGACTGTAAACAGTAGCGTAATAATGCGGACTCAGGAAAACTTAGATTTCTTTTTCGGCAATCTACTTCAGCTGATGACTGAAGCGGGTATGTCAAAAAGACAGCTCTCCGTCGCAATCGGTGCGAACGACGGATATATTGCTGATATCTTGGCGCACCGCACGTCCCCTAATCTTGAAACGCTATACGCCATTGCAAGTGTTCTGAATGTTGACGTTGCTGATCTGCTGCGTCCGGGCCCCAAGTTCGGCGTAACTTCCGGGGACCGCAGGAATTACTGGGTCGAACGGACGGCCGAAGAATTCCTGGCATCCGCTTTGTCGAAAAGCCGGGATGCCGCGTCGCATGAAGCGCCGACTTTCGATGCCGTCCTGAATTGGTGGCATGCGAATGACGGGATGCTGACATCGTTGGATTCCATCGCGCAATATATCGATATTTACGAGGCGCCGGACGAATCCACGATGCGTCCAAGGCCATACAAGATGGGCCGGGAAAGTCTTTCGTCACGCGAGCTTGGCCTCAGCGGCCCTGAACACATGATGAAGCTGTTCGATGGCTCGTCGCCCGATGTTGTGCGTGCCGTTGCGATCTCTCACCGAGACGTTTGTGATGGGCAGCCCGAACTTTCCGTCCACACAATCCTATTCAATCTGTCCAGCGGGAATGTCGTCGAGTTGATCTACAACCGGCTGCTTCTGCCCTGTAAGGACGGCAACAATCAAAAGTATGTGGTCAATTATTCCAAGCCCGTTCGGCGCAGCGAGATCGGCAGAGAGCAGTTGCACGAATACGAACCGCGCCAGGAACGCAAGCCCGTCTTCTCCCGCCTTAGCTAAATAAACTTCTCAGTTCCCTGGAAGCATCTTGCCCGGATTCAGAATGCCGGTGGGATCGAACGTCTTTTTGATGTCACCCATCAATTGCCAGGCATCGTCGCCGTGTTCGCGGCTCATGAATTTCTTCTTTCCGAAACCTACGCCGTGCTCGCCGGAAATGGTGCCGCCCATCGCGAGGGTTCGTTCCGTCAACCGGTCGGCAAGACGCTGCACTTCGGCAACCTCGCTCTTGTCCTCGGTGTCGATCAGGAACGCTACGTGGAAATTACCATCGCCGACATGACCGACGATGGGCGCAGGGATCGGACTGGTTGAGCAATCCGCTTGCGTTTCCGCAATGCACTCGGCCAGACGGCTGATCGGAACGCAGGCATCAGTGGTGTAGCCGCCAGCGCCTGGGCGCAGGGCCAGCGAGGCATAGTAGATGTTGTGCCGGGCGTTCCATAGGCGGTTCCGGTCTTCGGCCTTGGTCGCCCACTCGAACCCGTCAGCCCCGGCGTCCTTAGCCAATTCGCTGACCAATTCAACCTGTTCGGCGACCGTGGCCTCGGTGCCGTGAAACTCCATGAACAGCGTCGGCTTTTCGGCCATGTCGTAATCGGCGTATTTGTTGAAACCCTGGATCGAAAGCTCATCCAGGAATTCCATCCGCGCAATCGGGATGCCCATCTGGATTGTCTGGATCACGGTGTTCACCGCATCTTCGGTCGATGGAAAGTTGCAGGTTGCCGCCGTGATAACTTCGGGCTGGCCGTGCAGACGCAGTGTGATCTCGGTGATGATGCCCAGCGTTCCTTCGGACCCGACGAAAAGCTTCGTCAGATCGTATCCTGCCGAAGACTTCTTTGCCCGGGTTCCCGTCCGGATGACCCGTCCGTCGGCCAGCACAACCTGCAGCGCCAGCACTGCCTCGCGCATGGTACCATATCTGACCGCACAGGTCCCGGAGGCCCGTGTCCCCGTCATCCCGCCAATCGATGCATCGGCGCCAGGGTCGATGGGAAAAAATAACCCGGTGTCGCGCAGTTCCTCGTTCAACCGCTTCCGGGTTATGCCGGGTTGCACGACACAGTCCATGTCTTCGTCATGAACCGCAAGAACCTTGTTCATCTCGCCAAAGTCTAGTGTGATGCCGCCCTGAACCGGGATTACGTGTCCTTCCAATGACGTACCAGCGCCCCATGCAACGATCGGGCAGCCATGATCATTACAGGTCTTCGCGACCAGGCTGACCTCTTCGGTCGTATGCGGCCAGATAACTGCATCCGGAGGATTGGGGGCATGCCAGGCCTCGTCCTTGCCGTGCTGCTCCAAAATGGCCGCCGCGCGGGACAGACGGTCGCCAAAATGTGGAGCAAGGGCTTCGATGGCAGTTTCGATACTCATTGTTCTCTCCGAAGATGCGGCTGGACGTCCGCTTGGCGCGCCAAGATAGCGTGATTAGGGTGATCCGCAACAAGGAGACGACCATGAGCGTGATGAAAACCTCGTTCGAGGCCAAGCCGATCCGAACCGCGACCCGATCGGTGCAGCCGGATTGGATCGACTATAACGGGCACATGAACGTGGCCTATTACATCCTGGCGATCGACACATCGCTGGACGAGGCTTTCGACAATATCGGCATCGGGGCTGCGTTGGTGAAATCGCACCGGATGGGACCGATGGCCCTGGTGAGCCAGATCCACTATCTGGACGAGATGTTCGAGGGTCAGCGTTTCAACTGTGACGTACAGATCCTGGATGCCGATCACAAACGAATGCATATGTTCGTTTTGATGAACAACCTGGACAAGGGAACCGTCGCCGCGACATACGAATCCCTATCAATGAATGTTGACCTTCAGGCCCGACGCTCCGCCAATTACCCCGACGACGTTCTACCCACAATTATGGCACTGAAAGAGGCGCATGCTGGCCTGCCGTGGCCAGACCAAGTCGGCGCCAAGATAGGGATCCGGCGCTAGGCATAGAACGCAGCGGACCTGTAGGCCCGCTGCTATTCACCGCAGATCCGGCGGCATCGCTTCCTCCACCAACGCGGCAATTGCCTCATCGACAGACACAACTTTCGAGCCCTTTTCGCCCAACCGCCGGACACTGACCGTTCCAGCTTCGACCTCTTGCCGACCAACCCCCAGGATCGCCGGAACATGGGCATCCGAGTGTTCGCGAACCTTGTAGTTGATCTTTTCATTCCGGGTGTCGGTTTTCACCCGCAGGCCCGCCGCCTCCATCTTCGCCGCCACCTCTGCCGCGTACTCATCGGCATCGGACACAATCGTCGCGATCACGGCCTGTTCCGGCGCCAGCCATAAAGGGAAGCGGCCGGCATAATGCTCGATCAGGATGCCGGTGAAGCGTTCCAGCGACCCGAACAGCGCGCGGTGCAACATCACTGGGTATTCCCGTTCGCCTGACTGGGTAACATAGGTAGTGCCGAACCGTTCCGGAAGGTTAAAGTCCACCTGCAGGGTGCCGCATTGCCAGTCACGCCCGATCGCATCGCGCAGGACATATTCAAGCTTTGGCCCATAGAATGCGCCTTCGCCTTCAAAGATCGTGTAGTCGTGACCGGCGGTGTCCAGCGCGGTCTTCAACGCGTCTTCCGCCTTGTCCCAGCTTTCGTCGTCCCCGATCCGGTTTTCCGGCCGCGTAGACAGCTTGATCCGCACGTCATCAAAGCCGAAGTCGCTGTAGATCGACAGCACCAGCGCGTTGACTTTCAGGCATTCGTCGGTCAACTGCTTGGGTGTGCAATAGATATGCGCGTCGTCCTGCGTGAAGCTGCGCACGCGCAGAATCCCGTGCAGTGCGCCCGATGGCTCGTACCGGTGCACCTTGCCGAATTCGGCAATCTTCAACGGCAGATCGCGATAGCTTTTAACGCCCTGACCATAGATCAGCATGTGGCCCGGACAGTTCATCGGCTTCAGCGCGTATTCCCGGTCATCCTGGGTCTCGGCCAGGAACATATTCTCGCGATAGTTCTGCCAATGGCCCGAGGTTTCCCAAAGCGCCTTGTCCATGATGTCGGGGGAGTTCACCTCGACATAGCCGACGGCATCCTGGCGCTTGCGCATGTACCCGATCAGCGTCTGGAACAGCTTCCACCCGTTTGGGTGCCAGAAGACCGAGCCGGGAGCGACCTCTTCGAAGTGATAGAGGCCCATATCCTTACCAATGCGGCGATGGTCGCGTTTCGCGGCCTCCTCCAGCATGTGCAGATGGGCCTTCAGGTCATCGCGGTTCTTGAACGCAATCCCATAGATCCGCTGCAGCATCTTGTTCTTGCTGTCACCGCGCCAATAGGCGCCGGCAACCGACATCAGCTTGAATGCATCTGCAGGCACCTGTCCGGTATGCGCCAGATGCGGGCCGCGGCAGAGGTCTTGCCAGTGACCGTGCCAGTACATGCGGATCGGCTCGTTCCCAGGAATCGACTCGATCAGTTCGACTTTGTAGGGCTCGTTATTGTCCTTGTAGAACTGGATCGCCCGGTCACGGTCCCAAACCTCGGACCGCACGGGGTCACGCAATGCGATAATGTCCCGCATCTTCTTTTCGATGACAACCAGATCGTCTTCGGTGAACGGCTCGTCCCGGTCGAAGTCATAGTACCAGCCATGTTCGATCACCGGGCCGATGGTGACGTTCACGTCGGGCCAGATCTCCTGCACAGCGCGCGCCATGATGTGGGCGCAGTCGTGGCGGATCAGTTCCAGCGCAGGTTCCGTGTCCTTCGCGGTCACGATGGCCAGCGCCACGTCCTGCTCTAACGTTTCGGACAAATCGGCCAGACGCCCGTCGATTTTGCAGGCAAAGGCGGCCTTGGCCAAGGACTTAGAGATATCCGCCGCCACATCACCGCCTGTCGTGCCGTTGGCGTATTCGCGCACGGCTCCGTCAGGCAGGGTGATTTTGATATGGGCAGACATCGTCTTGTTTCCTTTTCGCAGGGTTGCAGTCGGCGGGCACATGGCCCCAGCCGAGGGCTGCTGTCAAGGAAACGTGGAATAACGATGTCTTAGTGCGGCCTTTGTGCCGCTAAGGCGGCGCGCTGAACGCGCCGCCGGGCCAGGATCAGGTTTCCAGGATGTATGTCATGGCGTCGATAGGTGTGTCGCCATAATCACCCAGTTCCTCGAATTCATAGGTCAAGTCCAGCGGCGGCGTTTCGCCGAAACCACGGAGCTCAAGCAATTCATCATTCGCCCCATCTGCATTGATGGTGTCGTTGCTGCTGCCACCGTCGGTCAGGTAAAGTGTTTCTTTGCCGTCCTGGATCAGAATGGTCAGTTCATCTTTATAGTGGATCTCGTCGTCTCCGCTGCTCCGTTCCAGCGTGTCGTTGCCGGTGTCGCTGAACTTGACCAGATCGTCATATCTGTCCGCCGTAATGGTTTCCGCGTCGATGATGATGTCGACCATCCTATTGGCGTTAATCGTATCGGCATCGATCAACATGTCATCCATGTTCTGGGCGTTGATCGTATCGTTCACAAAGCCAATCATGTACTTTTTCATGTCCTCAATCCTCTTATTGCTTCTGAGGACAGTTTAGCGATTCGCCCGATACCGGTCTGTGACATACGAACAGTCGGCGGTGACGATTGTCACAGCAGGTTTTGGATGTGATCTATGTGCCCCTCGCGGGTTTAGGCTAGATCCATCAACTGGCTGTGCAGGGCCGCGGGCAGGGTAACGCCGTCGGCCTGGGCCTTAGCCCGGCTGGCCAGAGCGCGCTGGCCGGGTAGACGGGCGCCGGGTTGCTCCTCGATCGCCTGCAACAGGGCTTCCAGGCGCGGGCCGAATTGACCCGATGAAAACGGGCTAGGGTCGATCCCAATCAACAGTTGACCATTCCTGGGCGGGGCGCCTTCGGCTTCGAAGTACGAGCTGGATTCGAAACCGAAGCACGAGGCCGACAGGGCCGCGGCCAAAATCTCGACCATAAGAACAAGCTGCGCACCCTTGGCATCGCCCATCGGGGCCATGGTTCCCGCCAGCGCCTGCTTAGGATCTGTGGTCGGCGCACCGTCTGGTCCGAATGCCCATCCTGCTGGGATAGGCTGACCCTGTTGTGCCGCCAAGTTGACCTTACCCCTGGCGACTTTCGACAGGCTCATATCGATGATCAGCGGAGGGGCATCTTCCCTAGGCGCGCCGAAGCCAATGGGATTGGTTCCAAAAAGACCACGGTTGCCGCCCCATGGTGCGATCGCATGGGGGCCGTTGCCCAGGGAGATTGCGATGAACCCGTGTGCGGCCAAGGGTTCCACATGATGCGCGATTACGCCGGAATGGTGCGAGTTCCGGATAGAGACCGCAGCAATCGGGCTGTTTGCCAAGCTGTCGATTAATGATTTTTTGGCCAATTCCAATGCCGGATAGGCGAAGCCGTCCCGGGCATCGATGATGGCCGCCGCATCGCCCAGCCGATGCTCGATCGGTGTGGCATGGCCGTCAACTTTCCCGCTTTTCGATTGCCCAGCATAAGACGGAACACGGGATGCTCCGTGCCCTTTCTGACCGTCCGCTTCCGCCAGCGTAAGGGCTTGCGCCACCGTCGCCGCATTCCCTGGCGCCGTGTTGTGCGCCATTAGGATGCGTGTGATCAGATCCTGCAGATCAGCTAAGGAAACCGCAACGTCAGTCATTACACGGAAGGTCCAAATCTGCTGACGGCAAGCTGTTCTTCACCCAGCACCTCGCAAGACGTCAGTACACCATCTGCCACCGCGATCACCTTGTCCCAAACGCGATCCCCGGCGGCACTTAGGTCTTCGCCATCGGTCAAGATCGCACTGACATCCACGTCGATGTTTTCCCCCATTCCGCCCGCCGTATGAGGGTTACCGGTGACCTTGATCGTCGGTGCCACAGGTGCACCGATTGCATTGCCGCGTCCGGTGGAAAAGATGATGATCTGCGAGCCGCCTGCCGCCAAACCTGTCATGGATTCGCAGGCCGCCGACGGCGTGTTCATCACGACAAGGCCCGGCTTGGTCGATGGCTCGCTATAGTCGATGACCTCGACCACCGGGCGTGTGCCGCCTTTGGCAATCGCACCAAGGGATTTTTCTTCCAATGTCGTCAGACCGCCCGCGATGTTGTCCTTGGTTGGATTGGTGCCGCGCATATCAACACCGTTGCGCAATGCTTCATCCTCGAACCATTTGACCATCTCGACGATGCGCTCGCCGTCCTTCGGGTCTACCGCGCGGGCTGCCAAAAGATGCTCTGCGCCCATGAACTCGGCGGGTTCTGAAAGGATGATGGTTCCACCTTCATCGACCAGCCTGTCGGAAAACCGCCCAACCGCGGGGTTCGAAGCAAGACCTGAGGTCGCGTCTGATCCGCCGCATTCAACCCCAACTGAAAGCGCACTGAACGGGGCCGGGGCACGCGTCTGGGCCGATGCATCGATGACCATCTGAGCGGCGGTCTTGGCGCCTTCCAGAGTCAGGTCCAGGGCAGAGCCGGATTCTTGAAGCCCCAATACGTGAACCGGTTTGCCGGTTGCACGGATCCGCCCGGCAATTGGTTCGGCGGTCTCCAACGACAAACTCAGAACGATGGCCGCCGCAACATTCGGATGCGCCGCGATACCCGCCAGGGTGCGGCGGGTCACCTCCATATCCGCACCGATCTGGCCGCGCCCAAAGGGCGTCGTCAGCACCGTGGTGCCGCGGACCATGGCGCCGATCCGTTCGGCAGAGGGATTGGTGTTGTCCATCGCAGAAAGGATCGCGACGGTGTTGCGCACACCGACCCTGCCGTCGGGGCGGTGGTAGCCCAGGAACCCGCTCACACCACATCCCCGCGTGCCCGTGCAGACTCGACGTTCTGCACATGCACCCAATCGCCGGGTGCGATGGCCATGCTGGCGATGCCGATGACCTCGCCATACTTCGTAACCGGATCTCCGGGTGCCATTGCCCGCACGGCGATCTTGTGAGCATACGGCACTGCTTCGCGGAGCGTGATGTCAACCGGCCCCGTCGCCAGATCGATGCGCAGAGTTGTTCCGGTAGAGAGCTCTGCCAAGGCAGTTACGACACTGTCGCCTGGGTGCAAAAGGACATGGGTTTTCATCGAATAGATATCAGCCCCTGGACTTTCTTGTTCTGGTCGCCCGGGATAGAAACGCGGTTGTGCCCGGAATTCCAATCTCGCCGGGTAACAGGCAAAGATCAACCGAATCAGCGGATTCCAGTCGGAGGTTCAGATCTCTAGAGTTTTACTAAATTTGGAAGGATCTGCGTTTTGATCGCCCCGGCTCTTGGCCCGTCCAGCCGCCGCATCTTTTCGACAGCGGATGCCAAGCGTTTTGCCCGACGCCGTCTGCCGCGGCTGGTGTTCGACTTTTTGGAAGGTGGCGTCGGATCAGAGGTCGCGTTGGCATCGAACCGCGCAGCATTCGATGCGGTCAAGCTACAGCCTCGGGTTTTGCGCGATGTCGCCGTTCGGGACCTGGGCACAGAATTCCTGGGAAAAGCCTATTCGCTGCCCTTTGGTATCGCGCCGATGGGGATGTGCAATCTGACCCATCCATCCGCTGATGACATTCTAACGGGGCTGGCCGGTGCGGCAAACATTCCCTTTTGCGTCTCGACGGCGGCATCGACCGTCCTGGAACAGGTGTTCGAATGGATGCCCGAAACCTGGTTCCAGCTTTATGTCGGACAATCCCAAGACGCGGGCTTTGCCATGGCCGACAGGGCCAAGGCGGCAGAATGCACGACGTTGGTCCTTACAGTTGATACCCCGCATATATCGCGGCGCGTGCGGGACCTGCGGAACGGCTTTCAGGTTCCGTTCAAGATTGGCGCCAAACAGGCTTTGGATTTTGCTCTGCATCCCGCGTGGTCACTGGCGATGCTGCAATGCGTTACGAAACACGGTCTGCCCCGCCCCGGGAATTTTGATCCGGAAGATGGCGGCTTCAAGCGCGATGAGCCCCGGGCTGGTGCGACCTGGGAGTTTTTGGCCAAGCTGCGCGACCGGTGGCCAGGGCAGCTGATCATCAAAGGTGTCCTATCGCCCAAGGATGCGCGACGCATCCAGTCCTTGGGAGCCGATGCGATCTGGGTATCGAACCATGGCGGCCGGCAATTGGACAGCGTGATGCCCGCAATCGATGTGCTGCCAGCGATCCGGGAAGCTACCGGACCTGATATGCCGCTGCTCTTGGATAGCGGCATCGAAAGCGGTGAGGACATCGTCAAAGCCCTGGCACTGGGTGCGGATTTCGTAATGCTCGGACGGCCTTGGATGTATGCGCTTGGGGCGGAAGGGTCACAGGGCAGCGTTAGTCTGGCGCGAATTTTGGCCGACGAGCAGAGCATAACCATGGCCCAGGTAGGTGCGACGTCGATTTCCGAGATCACATCCCAGGTTTTAGCGAGCCAACATTTGGCTGAAGACTTAAATCTGGCCTCGCGGCTTCGTCAGGTCACGTAAGGAGCCGTAGTGCGATGGCCATTATCGCTTATCTCGACAGTTTTGCTGCGCCGAATGCCGAGCAGATTTTGCACAATCACAATGTACATCATCTTCGACAAATCGATAGCTCCGCACCGTTGCAGGTCTCTTACGAGTTGCTTCGCGAAGCGCATGCCTATCAGTGCATCGGCGCGCGGGATGAAATTCCGCCAGGGCTTTTGGTCGACGCTGATTTTTTGAAAGAAGCACCAAACATGTTGGTTGTCTCGTCCTCTGGGTCGGGGACGGACGTTTTCGACCGGCAGGCCTGTAACGACGCCGGCGTTTTGATCGTCAACCAGGCAGGCGCCAACGCCGATGCCGTCGCCGAAACCGCGGTGATGATGATGATCGCAGTTGGCAAGAACCTGGCGCGGGCAAATCATCTGTTGCGCGGGGGTTGGACTGGGACCCGGCGCAGTCTGTTCGGGCATGATCTGTCCGGGCGCACCGTCGGGATCGTCGGGCTTGGGAATATCGGGCGCCGCGTGGCCGAGATTTGCAGCTTTGCCTTTCGCTGCCGGTGCCTAGCCTATGACCCCTACCTGACAGAGGAGGAGATCGCATCACGCCAGGCGACATCCGTCGGCTTTGAGGAATTGCTGGAACAGTCAGATTACGTCACAGTGCACACGCCTTTGACGGAAGAGACCCGGTATATGTTCGACGGGGCTGCGTTCGCCGCAATGAAGCCCGGCGCGGTGTTCATAAGCTGCGCCCGCGGGTTCATTCACGATGAAAACGCCTTGGCGCAAGCCCTGGAAAGCGGCCATTTGGCCGGTGCGGGCTTGGATGTGTGGGAGATCGAGCCGCCGAAGCCAGATCACCCACTAATGAAGTTCGACAATGTTCTGGTCTCGCCGCATATCGCAGGCGGTACCTTTTCCGCGGTGGAGAATATGGCTGCCTATGCGGCCTATCAGTTCATCGAAATCTTCGATGGTAATCCCGCGCCACGGCCGATCAATCCCGAGGTTTTGCCGAAGTTCGAAGAACGGTTTCAAGCGATCCTGGGTTGATTTGCAGACTTGGTTCGGCGCGCAAGGACTTCCGAGAACGAGCCGAGCACACTAGGCCGGTAAAGCCTCGGGCGTCTCTGCCGTCAAACCCCGGATCATATCGGACGCCTTATCGGCAATCATCAGGGTCGCAGCATTCAGGTTGGCCGAAATCATCATTGGCATAACCGAGGCATCAACCACCCTTAACGCCTCGATCCCGTGGACCTTCAAACTGTCATCCACCACCGCTGTTGGGTCCGTTGCCGGGCCCATGCGGCAAGTGCCCGCCGGGTGGAAGGTCGTGGTGCCCCGTTGCTTTGCGGCGTCCAGAAACTCGTCATCGGTTGTCACATCTGGGCCAGGCCAGGCCTCACCAGCATTGTAAGGCGCCAGAGCATCCGAAGCCAAAAGCTTCCGTCCGAGCTGCATGGCGGCAACCACGATCTGTCGGTCAGGTTCTTCTCCCAGATAATTCGGATTGATCACCGGGGCTGCAAACGGATCGGCTGAGTTGATCTTGCAATAACCCGATGCCTCGGGCCGTTGCTGCCAGGGTGCGACCGTCATTCCGGGAGTATCCTCCAGCTTCCCCTGGACGCCCTCGGCATAACTGGCCGGGGTAAAGGTCATCTGGATATCGGATTGATCGATCGCCGGGTGCGACCGCCAAAAGCAGTAAATCAGTGTTGGACTTATCGCCAGAATGCCCTTGCGCCGCAGCGCATAGGTCATGGCCTCTTTGACGATGCCAAGACCGCGGACACGTTCGTTGATGGTGTCGATGTTCTTGACCCGGGCTGTCATGCGCGGCGCATAATGGTCTCGCAGGTTCTGGCCGACACCTGGCAAGGCATGTCGGCACTCCAGACCCAGGCTGGACAGATGATCTGGATCGCCGATCCCTGACAACTGAAGGATCTGCGGGGAGTTATACGTTCCGCCGGACAAGATCACTTCGCGGCGCGCGCGGATTTCCTGCGGCCGCCCGCCACGGCCACCGACCATGTATTTGACGCCGATGGCGCGCTTGCCCTCCAGTACAAGGTTGGTGACATGAGCCCGCATGCGCACGGTCAGATTGCGACGCTTTTTGATCGGGTCCAAAAAGGCGCGCGACGCGCTGACCCGTCGGCCATCGGCAATCGTGCGCTGGGCATAGGATACGCCCTCTTGGCTAGCGCCGTTATAGTCAGGATTGCGGGGAATACCGTTCTGAACGCAGCCTTCGATAAAAGCCTCGCACAAAGGATGTGACCAGTCGATATCGGTCACCGTTAGGGCGCCGCTGCGCCCACGATAAGTATCATCACCACCTTTGCGATTCTCGAGGCGCCGGAAATAGGGTAGAACATCTGCATAGCCCCAGCCGCGGTTGCCGCGTTGCGCCCAATGGTCGAAATCCGCCGCCTGGCCACGGTTATAAATGTGCCCATTTATCGAGGATGACCCGCCCAAGGTCTTCCCCCGCGGGGCAGCAATGGACCGGCCCGCCGTCCCTTCAGAGGGTTCCATTTTGTAAAGCCAGTTCACCGAGGCCATGGAATAGGTTTTGATAAACCCCGCTGGCAGGTGGATATATGGATGCCAATCACGGCCACCGGCTTCCAACATGCAGACCGTGGTGCCTGGGTCCTGGCTCAATCGGTTTGCCAGCACACAGCCGGCCGATCCTGCTCCGATGATCACATAATCAAACTGGTCCAAAGGTGAGTTCCTCCCACTCAGATAAGATTGCAAATCCTGCGCCCTATTCAAGTGCGGAAGTTGTCGCCTTCTTCGATTAGGAAAGTAGATGGCTTGCGAGGCTTGTTCCATCGATCGCAATTGACGCGTTTCGTTCGATGTCTCAGACTCGAACGACGTAGGTAAACGCGATTAACCGGCGCTCTCAAAAAATTGGAATGTAAAATGTCTGATATCTCGGTACTTAAATCTCTCATCGATGCCGGCGCAATCGGCCGCACGCTGAAACTGGATTCAAACTCAAAAGCTCAAATCAAAGTCCTGCAGGAAGTGCTACATGCACTTGGATTCGGCAAGGCCTTGAGCTGGGACCGGTTCGGCCCTGATGGATCTTATGGCAAAAGCACCGTGAGGGCCGTCGCTGCTTTTGCGAAGGCCAATGGCATCACCTCGGATGGGTCAAGCGTAAATGCGAAGCTTGGGCGGCTTTTGGTGCAGCGTTTCGAGTTCCTTGACGAAATGCACCACATGCAGGATGCCATCAACAGTTCGACGATTTTGAAAGACCTACGCTACAAATCATCCAATCAGATCGCCGTGACCGTCCTGCAGGATATCCTGCACGAACACGGCCTGGACGCCGAACTGAACTGGGAAAAATTCGGTGCGGACGGCGAATACGGTAAGAGCACCCGCGCGGCAGTGAAGGCCTTCAGTGAAAAGCACGGGATCGAAAGCGATGGGAATTCTGTGACGCTGGCCATGGCAAAGGCGTCGTTGAAAGACTTCGTCGGCTTCTATGGCAAGGACTGGTACCAGGAAAGCCCGAAGGTGCTGCGCGAGAGCCTACAGATCACCAGCACGTCGAAGCACACCACGGTTTCGGATGGGGTGTCGACAAAGAAATTCCGCAGGTTTCGGCGCGGCCATTACACAATGGGCAATGTTAAAACCGCAGATTTCATCAACGCCAATCGCGTCATGCTGAAGAAGGAAGGCATGTCCGACAGCGCGTTGAACGTGATGCTGGGTGTTTCTGAAAATGAAGGCAATATCGACGCCATCAACACCTGGGACAATGCCTTCATGACCTTTGGCTTGTTCCAATGGACAATCGGCGTCGGCAATGCCGCTGGCGAGTTGCCGGCACTTTTCAAAAAGATCAAAGAAGCCGCACCGGAGGCTTTCAAGAAGTTTTACGGACAGTATGGACTGGACGTGTCCAGCAAGACTGGGGAGATCCGTGGGAACCTGACGCTGTACGGACAGTTGATGAATACGAAGGCAGAGAAGGAACAGTTCCGCGACCCCAAATGGTGTTTTTACTTTTGGAAAGCAGGCCAGGACTCCGCGGTGCAGACTGTGTCAGTTCAACACGCGTTCAGCCGTATCGGCACCTTTGCACGATCTTCCAGTTATCAGGTGAACGGCCATGACGTGGCGGATATTGTCACCTCGGAATATGGTATGGCGCTGGTTCTGGACAATCATGTCAACCGTCCGGCCTACATCAAAGGCTGTTTGAGGGACGGAATGAATGCTGCAGGACTGGGCGGGTCAGACCCAAAGAGTTGGGGAACAGAGCAAGAGCGCGCGGTGATAAAGCAATATCTCCGTGTCCGGGAAAGCTATGGCAAATCACCGATGACGGATGCGAAGAAACGGGCGCAGGTAACCAAGCGCTACCTGACGAAAGGCATTATCTCCGACGCTCGAGGGTCTTTCAAATACTAACGCTCTAGAGCGCCGCTGGCGCAACGCGTTAGCGATCGGAGATCGGTTTCGAGGCTTGAAGACGTGCCCGCACGTCTTCGGGGCTTTGGCCTACCGCGCAAGCCGTAAGGCCCGCCATGAGACCAAGACATATCAAAGTTCTGATCATTTTAGATCCTCCTTTTGTGACAAAAAGTGAGGTGGCGTTGATCACAATCAAATCACGAATTGCGGCGCGTGGCCCACAACCGCCAAGCGAACACCAGTACGACGGGTGCCACTGCACAAAGAACGATCACCAGAATCGGAGTTTCGCGTCCCAGGTGGCCGGCCGTCGCAAAAACGAACCCCAAGGGGATAGAACCGCTGGCCAGCGCACCCAGGAATCGCAGAAACGGCATGCGGATCAGACCTGCCAGAAATGCAACTGTCTCCGGCAGGACCGGCAGCCATCGCGAAAAGGCGACGATCGGGAGACCCCATTGGTCAAAAAGCTCCCGGGCCTGCTGGATACCGCTCTGTCCGGCCAGCCATTCCGCGGATTTCGGCCCAAGCCCCCGGCAGATCCAATATCCCAGGCTTCCGGCCAGAATTGATCCGGCCGCGGACAAGACGCCACCTACCAGCGGGCCATAAAGAACCCCTAATCCCGCCATCACGGCCGTCGAGGGGATTGGGACAGCGATATCCGAAACAATCAGTCCGACGCCTGCCAATCCAGCCCATCCAGTGCCGCGCATCCAGGCAACGGCACCATCTACGGTCAGGACGGCTTCAATCTGATCGCCCCAGATCGCGAAGGGCAGCGCAACCACCACGGCCAGGATCAATACAACGACTATCAGGCGCAGCATCGCTGTTCCGCCTGGGCGGTCTGAACGGGCCCCAATGCGGCCATCTGCGCGTATACGCGCAGCGGGAGATCTTTGATCTCACGGCCCAGGTTGCCTGGGCATGGCCGCATTAGAGCCTGATCAGACTTCAGAGACAGTTGTAGCCACCACTGCTTCACTCGATGAGCAGATTACCGGCGCGCCGTTCACCGGGCGGCACAATTTCGGGGTCCCGTCCGCCGCGCAGGATGGAGTTGCCTTCATAGAGCGTCCGCTGATCGATCCCTTCAGGTTCCAGCCAGTCGCTTTCCTTCATTTGCCCGGACTGGCCATAAGCGGCCAGGGCATTGCCATAGCAAACCGCTTTCACCGTTTCGACCGGAATGCCTGAATCCAGCGCCAATTTCGCAGTTTTAGCGACGCCCAAGCTGTCGGAAATGCCCCAATCGCAGGCACTGTCGACGATGATCCGCTCGCCGCCATATTGCTTGAGTAGCTCAACCATACGGGCGTTGCCCATCTTGGTCGACGGATAGATCGAGAACCCGGCCCAGTAGCCGCGCTGCAGGGTTTCCCCGACGGTTTCCTCGTTGTTGTGGTCGATCACGACTTTGCCGGGGTCCATACCGTGTTCGTCGCAGACATCCATAGACCGCGAGGTGCCGCGTTTTTTATCGCGATGCGGAGTGTGGACCATAACCGGTAGATCGAGTTCTTTCGCGAGCTCAAGCTGAAGGCGAAAATATTTATCCTCTAACGCGGTCTGTTCGTCATAGCCGATCTCTCCGATGGCAACGACGCCCTCTTTCAACGCGAAACGAGGAAGCCATTCCATTACGCCTTCGGCCAGTTCCTCGTTATTGGCCTCCTTCGAATTCAAGCCAACGGTGCAGTAGTGCCGGATGCCGAACTGCCCGGCGCGAAACCTCTCCCACCCGACGATTGTGCTGAGATAGTCGACATAGGTGCCGACAAAGGTCCGAGGCTGACCCACCCAAAATGCCGGCTCGATCAGGGCCACGACACCGGCGGCGGCCATGGCCTCGTAATCATCGGTGGTGCGCGAGATCATATGTGCATGGGGGTCGATAAACATCATACCGCTCAAATCGGTCATGCGATCTCTCCCTTGATGTCCTGGGCCAGGTAACCGTCTGCACGGGCTTTCTCCAACATTGGCTTTATCTCCGGATCATCGGCAAAGGGTTTGACCGGGCGCCAAAGCTCGGGCGTAACCGGACGCCCCGCAGCCCATCTTTCATTGGCATAGTCGATCAAGATACGTGCCAATTCTGGGTTGGCACGGTCATCCAAGCCGGTAATCGGGGACAATTCGGATCCAACGAACAGCGCCTTCAGCACCATGTGATTCCAACGATGATCGTCGAAATGGTCCCGGGGAAACGGGTTGTTGTGAGCAATCGCCTCGAAGACTGGCTTCAGATTTGATCTGAGCCCCTCGCCGACCTCGAAGAACAGGCTTTCTGCAGCAGGGTAGAGCGGGAGACCGCGGTAAAGCGCGATCATCTCGGCAACATCCGATGTGCGACGGAGGTCCTTGAAAATCTCAGCGAACGGGCGCTGACCACTGAAAGTCAGCAATGCGGTCACCCTTGCCGCGCCGTCGATGGACCAGCCTCCTGGGTTCCATCCGGGGTAAGCCGTGCCCGCGGCGGCAAGGTCTGCGCCGGAAAGCTTCAGATCCGCCTTCCCCAGCTTACGTGGCGCAAAACCCATAATGATATGCAGATCCCGTTCGGTCGAACCTGAAGCACCGATGCCGGCAAGCGATTCAGAAAACCAATCGGATGCCTCGCCTGCCTGACGCAGGACCCAACTTCGGAGCAAGTCAACCGGCTTGTCGCCCATATGGTGCGTTCCCATTTTTTTCTTTCGCGCATTGTAGCATCGCCCGATTCAACCCCAGGGGTCAAACACATCGAGGCTGCCGGCGGGGTTTCACAGTTGATTAACCCAGCACAGCGCACATGCAGCACCGTCCGTGCCCGCCAGAGCAGAAGGAGACGCAGTCGATGCCATTTGAGACATTGATCGACATGCGCGAGGCCGAAAACCGCGCTGCCGAGACCTGGGAAGTTCTGAAGGCGATGCGCAACAAACATGAACTCGCCCGGTATGAATTCACCCAAACTGTCCGAATCGCCCCTCTGGAACAACCGCATAGCCATCCCGTCCTGACGATCGGCCCGTCCTATAATCGCAATGAAGAGATGTTCGTCGCCAACTATCTGCACCAGCAGGTAAAGCGCTATCTTCTGGATCACCGCGGACTTGAGGTAGATCAAGCCTTGGAGAAACTGGCGAAACTTTACCCGCGAAGACCAGCGCCCGGGAAGTTCTGGTCCGAGGACAAGGCCGACGTGCATCTTGACCTGATCGCTTGCAGGTTGGAGCTGAACCTGGTCCAGGACCTGTTCGGGGGTAGCGTCGCGCGTAAGCGGGTTGAAACCGCAGGGGTTCGGCGCTGGTGTTATCGCGAGGCTTGGTTTCGGAAGGCGCGTCTGATTGAGATGCTGGATGATTTGGGAATCACGCCGGTTCCCGATGCACGGATGCCGACGGCGCTAGAACCTGCGGCCTAGGTTTGCAGGTTATTCTTTGCGGACAACGCTGGCGACGATGCGTCGAACGAGCGGTGCAACCACAAGAACTGTTGGAAACGCGACCAGCCAGGCCGAAACCCAAGACGACATCCAAAGCCCGACCACGCCGTCAATCAGTCCTGCAGCGCGAACCGTCGCAATGCCCGAGACAATCAGCGACATAAGCCCCGACAACAAGAAGCCAAACAATACTGGGCCATAACGTGGGTGCATCAGCGCGGCAGGTCAGTTGACACGGTCAAGGCCAAGGCGATCACCCGCCCGTTGACCATAGGGTTTGCGTCCATGTGATATCCTCCTGCAATGCGATGTGCGGTCTGACGTGCGATCCGTCAACTCTTGCGCTTATTGGCGTCGTGCGGGATGACTGGTCCTATGCAGCGGACGCTTGTCATTCTTGTCGTAGGGCTGGCACCCAATCTGGTCGGCCCGCACACACCAAACCTGTCGCGTCTGGCAAAGCGGGGCGGCTTGCGCCCGCTGACGACGGTAACCCCAGCCGTAACGTGTTCGGTTCAGTCGACATTGGCGACTGGGTTGACGCCTGCCGGGCACGGGGCTGTTGCGAACGGCTGGTATTTCCGTGACCTGCGCCAGATCCTGTTATGGCGCCAGCCGAACAATCTGGTGGCTGGCGAAAAGATCTGGGACGCCGGCAAGGCGCGGAACCCGGACTTCACCTGCGCTAAGATGTTCTGGTGGTACAACATGTACGCCAGCGCCGACTGGACCGACACGCCCCGGCCCATGTATCCGAGCGACGGGCGGAAGATCCCTGATCACTACACCCAGCCGATGGAGTTGCGGGATGAACTGGACGCCCACTTTGGTCAGTTCCCGTTGTTTAAGTTCTGGGGGCCGGTGGCGGACATCACCTCTTCAGATTGGATCACCAAGGCGACGTTGCATATTTTGGAGACGCGGCAGCCGACGTTAACGCTGACTTATCTGCCGCATCTCGACTACAATCTCCAACGTCTGGGGCCGGATCTGGAGCATCCGCGCCTGCAGCAGGATCTGCGGGAAATAGACGCCTGCTGCGGTGCATTGATTGATCATGCAGATCAAACCGGCCAAAGGGTTCTTGTGGTCAGCGAATACGGGATCACCAAGGCGACCGGTGCAGTTCACATCAATCGCGTGCTGAGAGGTGCTGGACTACTGGCATGGCGCATGGAACTGGGCCGCGAGATGATTGATGTTGGCGCATCTCAGGCGTTTGCCATGGCGGATCATCAGATCGCGCATGTCTATGTGAAGGATCCACAGCGCGTTGATGAAATACAGGGGCTATTGCAGCAGACACCCGGAATCGAAGCGGTTTGGGGTGCCGACGAAAGGCAGGCGAATGGCTTGGATCATGCGCGTTCTGGCGAGTTGATCGCGATAGCTGAGGCCGACAAATGGTTCAGCTATTACTATTGGGAAGACGACGCCGTTGCACCCGACTATGCACGCACGGTCGATATCCACCAGAAGCCCGGATACGATCCGGTAGAGTTGTTCTTTGATCCTGAGAAATCCGCAGTGAAGCTGCAATCGGCGTTCAAGCTGGCCAAACGCAAGCTTGGGTTCCGAGGTTTGTTAGACGTGATCTCTTGTTCGAGAACGGATTTGGTAAAAGGCACCCACGGGCGACCAACCGATCTGGAGGAAGATGGCCCGTTGGTGATTTCATCGGAACCAGATCTGATGCCCGAAGGATCGGTTCTTGCGACAGATTTCAAGGCACTGACGCTGAAGCATATCTTCGGCGCAACCAATGAAGCGGCATCAACGTCCTGACCGGCAAAGCACGACACCAATTGTCCTCCAAACGATTTTCACGTCCAGCCAGATCGACCATGTCCTGACATACTGGCGGTCCAAGCGGACACGATCCAGATAGATCGTCTTGTGTCGGCCTGATATCTGCCAGAGCCCCGTGATACCGGGCAGGCATGCTGCATAGTCTTCAAAAGCGGCGCTACCAAAGTACGCCCGGTCCGCGTCATAGCCTGGGATCTCAGGCGCAATGATTGGGCGGGGGCCAACCAGGCTCATCTCTCCTCGCAAAACATTTAGAAGCTGCGGCAGCTCATCCAACGAACTTTCCCGAAGTAACCGCCCCACGGGCGTCACCCGTGGATCATCGGTCAATTTCTGATGCTTCCGCCATTCCGCCCTGGCGTCGTCGTTGCACGCCAACAGAAGGTTCAATCGATCTTCAGCATCGCGCCGCATGGTTCGAAACTTGATGCAGTTGAACCGCTGCCTCGCCCTGCCGATCCGAGTTTGCCGATACAGCACCGGACCGCCTTCAAGAAGCAGGGCCAAGGTGATCAAGGCCATCAACGGAGCGAAAAAAGCGATGGCGAGGATTGATCCCACCAGATCAATGCCGCGTTTCAGCGACCGATGATGCGCACCAATCGGCATTAACCGAGGTGTTGGGCGAACATGATCCACACGTGCAGGCGCAATTTCCGCCTCGACCGTGTGGTGCAGACGATGACCGGGTCTGGGCGGCGCGACGCCTGCATCTTTCAGCAGATCTTCGACCTGGCGCCGGGCCTTGTCCAATGACGCCGGCAGCACGGTGGTATCGTCTAGTTGGAAGCCCATCGAAGCTTCTGAAAACCCTTTCGACGCCTCAATCGCAGTGTCGGCTCCGTATTGCGGCGGCGTATCTTCGTGCGTGGCACCGTCGCGATGCAAAGGGGTAGTCATGATCTGGAAGCCTTTGTGGTGGCAGGACGCCGGATGTAGAAAGGTACGGTTAACAACTTGTTTGCTATCGGCAATTCGTTGCCAAACTATTTACGGTTTGACGCAGATTTTAAGAAACTTGCTGCAGATTGATCGCACTAACGCCCTAGCCCCTTGCGGAATTGGCACCGCCGCCGGGCGGCCCTGGGAGGCGTCGCACAGAATGTTCCTGCCATCTGAAAGGCTGCCAAGACTTTGGGTATGTATGCCCGGGTCTCTCTATACGGTGGGACACCCTTATAGCGCATAACGGCGCCTTCGCCGGCATTGTATGCAGCCAAGGCAAGAACCAAGTCGCCGCGGAACATGTTGATCAGATCCGATAAGTACGCGGCCGACCCCTTCACGTTTTGGCCGGGATCAAAGATGTTCCGGACGCCGTACCTGCGTGCGGTTCCCGGCATTAATTGCGCCAGGCCGCGTGCGCCCGCTGGGCTGATTGCGTTGGGATTACCACCGGATTCGACCATGATCACGGCGACCAGCAACGCCTCTGAAACCCTGCCGTGTCGGGCTGCGGCCTCGATCTCCAGACGCCAGCGGCCAAGCACCTTTTGAAAACGGGCCTTCGACCCGCACAACCGCCGCCCTTTACTTCTTTCCGTTTCGATGACCCGAAGCGCGCCCGCGCGAGAGCCACCTTCGATCCCTGCGGGCACCTCTTGCCAAAACCAGCTTTGTGCCCAGGCTGGGTGCACAGCACTGCAGGTCAGAACAGCTGACAAGAGCAGGACGAGTTTCTTCATAAATCTAAAAATCGCGCTGCCGCGCTAAGATTCGGTAAACCAAATCCGTTCACCTTCTGGAAAGCTTCTTTCGGAAGGAGATACCCAGTGAATGCCCCCACTCAGCTTCGTGAAGACTATCATGCCCTGGTTCGCGAGGACGTCTTTTCGCTGGTACCGCGCGGGGGCGGGACTCTATTGGATGTCGGTGGCGGGGTAGGTGCTACCGCTGCGAAATTGCGCGAGCGTGGGTATGCAGACCGGGCCGGGGTGGTCGATCGTGTCGCGCATGATGTGACGTCGCTGGGCTTGGACTTCCGGCATTCCGGTGACCTGGAAGATGGCGACTTTCTGGATGACGTCATCAGCGCGGAAGGGCCCTTTCAGTGTATTTTATGCCTGGACGTCCTCGAACACTTACGAGACCCCTGGGGGATTGTCGCGCAGCTTCACAACGCACTGGTACCGGGCGGTGTGATGATCGCCAGTGTGCCCAATGTGCGAAACTATAAAGTGCTTTTGCCCCTGGCCTTCCGCAATCGATGGACGTTGACGGATGCCGGTGTTCTGGACCGGACGCATCTTAGGTTCTTCGTCAAATCCTCGGCCATAGAACTGATGACCAATTCCGGCCTGCTGCTGGACCATGTCGCCGCAAACCCGTCTGGAGGTCGCGCAGTCCGGCTGTTCCGCGCGCTGACACTTGGGCAGCTCAACAGCTTTACAGATCTCCAATATCTGATCCGTGTGCGCAGGCCGATGGCCCCTGGCCGCACCCAATTGGCCGCATAGAGGGGCACCGGCATGAAACTTCTGATGATCTCGACCATTGTCGTCGCCGTTGCGGGTGGAACCTGGACATGGGTCGCCCCGACCACCAAACGACCCATTCCTCAGAATCATGCAATGCAAGATGCCCAGGAACGGATTGGGCTGAGACGGATGCTCAACGACCGTGAAGATCTGAATTTCGTCAACTTGGTCGTGGGGACAGCGACAGATGGAATGCGTACATTTCGCGCGCGCATGGTGGAAGACAGCCATCCCCGCCCAGTTTTCGGCCAAGCCCGGCGCATCTGTCAGTCAGCGCCAGATGTTGCGGAATGCTGGGAAATCGCAACGTTACAGGTCGATGGCCAAATACGCGAAACCCGGCCTCAGGTCATCAATGAAGCTCCGGCTACGGCATTTCGTGCGCCCAACCCGGTTCCCACCGAAGACATCGAAACCAGCGATATTCCCCGGCAAACCGCTGCGACATCGCCAGAAAGATCCGAAGCGCCGCGGGCCACGCATCTTGTCGCCCGCCCGATCATCAATGCCCGCAGCGGTCCGGGCCTGGCCAACCCAGTTCTTTTCAAACTGTCACAAGGCGCGCGATTGGGCCTGATTTCCGAAGATGGCGAGTGGGGAAAATTCCTGGTGCTGGACGGTGACGGGCAAGGTGCGGAAGCCTGGGCATCTTTGAAGATACTGGAAGATCTGCGTTGACGCCGATGACGCCATCCAATCGCAAAGTGCAGCCCGGTCCGGTCGCCAATCCGGACACCGATGCCTCTTGGTCGCCACAGCCACTTGAAATGCGGACGGTCCTGCATTTGTTGTGGCAACGCAAATGGGTGATCACTCTGTGCTTTCTCGCAGCTATGGTGGCAGCGAACGCCTACCTTTCCAAACTGCCTGAGCAATTCACCGCCCGTGCCGAGGTGATGTTGAACAACCGCGAAACGCGGATCGTGGACATCGAAAATGTCGTGTCGGATCTGGGCAGCCTGGACGATTCCGCCAACGAACAACGGGTCCTGACATCAGAAGGCTTGCTAACACGGTTGATCCATCGCTTGCGTCTTGATTTGGATCCTGAGTTCAACCGGGCTAAGCGTCCAGCCAAAGCCCTGCAGGATTGGCGCTCGGACATTGAGGAAATGCTTTCCAGGGGCCTATTGGCGCCGCTTTTGGCACCACGGGTTCGAATGTCGGACACGGAAGATTCGCCCGATCGTGAACGGCTGGAAATCATGCAGACATTGCGCGCCACCCTCGAGGTCAGCGGCGTGCCTTCTACCCGAGCAATCACCATCGACGTCACGTCGATCGACCCTGAAAAAGCCGCGCTGGTCGCCAACACATTGGCTGATCTCTATATTCTAGACCAGTTGGATCAAAAGTTCGAAGCGACACGGCAGGCGTCGTCCTGGCTAAGTGATCGCGTCGCGCAGCTAAAGGAAAAAGTTAGAACGTCCGAAGCTGCTATCGAGGCCTTCAAAGCCAATCAGACAATCAGTGCCGGGCAGGGCGCAGACCTGACGGACCAGCAGATCGCCGAGTTGAACGCAGAACTGATCTCGGCGCGTGCGGGAACGGCCGAGGCCGCCGCGCGTTTCGATCAGGTCCAAAGACGGATTGCCCAAGGCGGACTGTCCGCGGCATCGAAGGTCGTTAGCTCTCCTTTGATCTTGACCCTGCGCACACGCCTGGCCGACCTGCGCCGGCAAGAGGCAGAACTGGCGACCCGCTATGGTGACAAGCATCCCAAGATAATTCATGCCAGGGCAGAGATCAGCGATGCACAAAATGGCGTTTCATCTGAAGTGCGAAAGATCGTCGAGGGCCTGAAGAATGACGTCGCTGTCGCCCGTGCACGGGAATCAGCCTTGGATCGGTCGTTGGCAGAACTCGAGGGCAAATCGGTCCAACTGTCCCGCAGCTCTGTTGAATTGCGGCAATTGGAACGGGAAGCTGAAGCGGATCGGCTGATCTACGAAACCTTCCTCAGCCGATTCCGTGAGACCAGTGAACAAGAGGATCTGCAATCGGCAGATGCCCGTCTGCTGACATCGGCCACCGCACCGTTGGAGCCGTCTTCTCCGAACCGCAAAAAGGTGCTGATCATCGCCGCGGTTCTGGGTCTGGGGATTGGTCTGGCGCTGGTCGCGATCCTTGAAAGCCGCGCCAACACCTTCCGGGCTATCAGCGAAGTTGGCGAAGTGACGGGATTGCCAACACTTGCGGCGCTGCCCCGCTGGCGCCGCCGGAAGACCCGGCAACAGCTGCTCGGCCATGTCCAGTCAAAGCCCAATTCAGGCCTTGCTGAAGCAATACGAACGTTGCGCACAGCCTTATCCCTGGCGCAGGTAGATCAGCCGCCACAAGTTGTGATGGTCACCTCGTCCGGATCCGGCGAGGGCAAGTCGACAACCTGCCTTCTATTGGCTCAGATGGCACTGCGAGCCGGGCAAAGACCTATTGTCATCGATTGCGATATTCGCCGTCCGACGCTTCAACAGACCTTCAAAATGGCACCTGAAGAAGGCCTTCTTTCGGTGCTGGATGGAACCTCGTCACTGCACGATGCGATCACCACCGACGCAACATTCGGCCTGGATTTGTTGCCGGCACCTAAACCGCTGCCGCAAGCTGTTGATACTTTTGCGTCAGATCAGTTTCAGGAGATCATCGCGAGCCTTCGGGAACGCTATGACCTTATACTGCTGGACGCCCCGCCAATCATGCTGGTCCCGGATGCTGGAACGATCGGGCAGGCGGCGGACACAACCCTTTATGCCGTCCGCTATGATGAGACGCCCCGAGCGGCTGTATTGGAAGGTCTGGCGCGCCTGCGCAGATTGAATGTCGATGTCGCAGGAACGATCGCGACTTTGGTCGATGTCCGACGCGAGGCACAATATGCCTACGCTGCCTATGATGCTGGGCACGGTGCCTATGTTCAGAAGAATCTCTATCTTTCGGATTGAGCGACCAGATCGCTAACCCGGCGCTCTGGGGCTTATCGTGCCCATTGTTTTCAGACGCGAAGCGGAGCCCGATTGGCGACGAAGGCTCGGCCTTTCAACCCAGTGCCAGGATGCAGCGGCAAGGCAAACGGTCACTGGTGTTGCCAATAGAACATTCATCCATGGATCCATCGTCCCAAAAACATGGATAATCAGCCCTTGCACGGGAAAAGCATAGATGTAGATGCCGTAAGAATAGTCCCCGGGCAATCGGACGGACATGGACGGCCCGCCCACAAATCCGATGAGCAGCGTGGCATATGTGATCGCCAACGGCTCAAAGATCGGCTGCACTACCGTGCCATGCGCCAGAACCGCCGCCAAACAGAGGCCAATCAGAGCACCGGCGTTCAGCGGAATGCGGTCACGCCAAATCCATGCGACACCCCCAAATGCAAAAGGTATCGCGAATTCCGAAAGCCGGATCAGACGCGTTGGCAGGTGCTCTTGAAACGCAAGCATGATCGCTGCCGCAGTGATGCCAACCGTAAAGGTCAAAAGCGCCCGCTTTTTAGCTCCTAACAACCCTAGGCACCCGGCAACAAGCACTGCGCCATAGCACATAACCTCGTATTGAAGTGTCCAGATCGAACCCGCGGCGGCGGGATAGGGGTTTCCCTGAAAGACGCCTGGAAGGTCGCCCTGAAAACCGATCATCAATCCATTTATCAGCAGGAACGACCAGAGACTCTCGTCCGACAGATATGCTAGGATGGACAAGTCGCTGACCATCGGCCCGAGACAAAACACAGTAAGGCCCAGGCACAGAATTAAACCCGGGAACAAACGCCGAGCCCGACGCAAACAGAATCTGCGGGGGTTGGGGTCGCGCTGAAAACTTGCAGTGATCAGAAATCCCGACAGGCCGAAGAAGACCATGACGGCATAGGTGCCAAGGGTCGTCCCGGTCAGAACCTGCAATGGCTCGATCGTTCCCGGACCTCCGGTGATTGGCCAGGCGTGGCTAACTAGAACCGCCAGCGCTGCGCAAAGCCGGATCGCGTTCAGATTATTGTCGCGGCCTTCCGCGACATCACCAAGTCTGGGCATAGGGACCACCTTTCGATCTGCCCATCGAAAGAAGCTTGGGACAATTAAATTTAATTTAAGGCTTAAGCGACCAGATGCGTGGACCGGCGATACCGCCTTCCGCCAAAAGGTGCTTAGAATGTCATTGCGACTACTTGTCTTAGGGGCCTCTGGCCAAGTTGGATCCGCGCTATCCGCACTGCATAGCCCTGCATTGCAGATCGACCCCGTCCGCAGGTCCCAAGCCGATCTTCTTAATCCGGATCTTTGCGTGCGGATAATCAACTCCACCACTGCTGACGCAGTGATCAACGCGGCTGCGTTTACCGATGTCGACAGTGCGGAGCGCATGCCGGATATCGCCATGCAGGTGAATGCGATCGCACCCGGTAAAATGGCGAAAGCCGCGGCTCAGCGCGGATTGCCATTTCTGCATATCTCGACGGACTACGTCTTTGACGGTGCTGGAACCACACCCTGGGCGGAAGACGATCTTGCAAATCCACTGAACGCTTATGGTGTCTCGAAATATCAAGGTGAGCTTGAGGTACTGGGCGCGGGCGGTCCTTCTGCCGTGCTTAGAACCTCGTGGGTTCACGATGGGACCGGCAAGAACTTTGTTCAGGCCATGCGGCGCGCGGCGACGTCAGGCAAGCCCTTGCGGATAATCGATGACCAATGGGGCGGGCCGACATCCGCAAAAGCGATTGCCAACGCGTTGGTGATAATGGCCCGGGCATTTGTCGCAGACAATGGCCGAAATGGGGTCTATCATTTCCAAGGGGAACCTTGGGTCACCTGGTATGGTTTCGCCAAGGCCATCTTTGCCCGATCTGGCCTGCCAGAGACACCATCGATCACGCCGATCTCCAGCGCCGAGTGGCCCACCCCTGCAACCCGCCCGCTAAATGGCCGCCTGAACTGTTCGCGAATCTTGCGGACCTTTGGGATTCGCCAACCCAATTGGCGTCAGGATCTTACAGAGATGCTTTTGACCGAAGTGGAACCCGCGACATGACCTCTGCCAAGAATCCACACCGGATTGATCTGTTCGGATGCCCCTTGGACGCCCTAACCATGGAGCAGGCGGTTAATCAGATCGCAGTTGCGATCCGTCAGCGTCGGCCCGTCACGCATGCTGCTTTGAACACCGCGAAGCTGATCAACATGCGGCAGAACCCGGACCTCTATATTGACGTTGCCAGATCCGATCTGGTCACCGCCGATGGCATGGGCATCGTTCTGGCAGCGCGGCTGGCGGGTCATCGGTTGGCGGGCCGCGTCACGGGCATCGATCTGATGGACCGGGTGCTCGCCCTTTGCGCCCAACGGGGGCTAAGGCCCTTCATTCTGGGCGCGACCCAAGAGGTACTAGATGCTGCGATCTACCGGATCAGACTGAAGTACCCCGGGCTTTGTCTGGCAGGATCACGGCACGGATACTTCAGCCAATCCGATGAAGACGGAATTGTCCAAGAAATCAACGAATCGAGGGCAGATTGCCTTTTCGTCGGTCTGCCGACCCCGAAGAAAGAGCGATTCATCGCGGCGCACCGCGCCAAATTAAGTCCCAGCTTTGTGATGGGCGTCGGCGGGTCCATCGATGTTTTGGCCGGACATGTCCGCCGGGCGCCGGTCTGGATGCAGCAGCGCGGTTTGGAGTGGCTTTATCGAACACTACAAGAACCTCGGCGGATGTGGCGGCGCTATCTTGTAACCAACATTCAATTCCTCTGCTGGTTGGCCGCTTTCATTGTCTTCCGCGCGGTTGGACGAACCTTTGCACCATTGCGTGAGCCGTTGGCCGCCCGCTGAAGGAACAGTATCAGCGCATGCAGGTTCTCCATCTATCGGCAGATTTTCCCGATCCGCTCGCACCGCATAAAACCAATGCCGTGCGCGGACTTTTGGGCTTAATCGAAGAGATTGACCACAGGGTCTATTCGCTGAACCGGGTTGGTCCTGCCGCAGGTATCCACGCGCTTAGCTTTGAAGACCACCATCGCGCGATCGCCTATGGTGCGGCGCCCTATGGTCTGCTGTTGCAGGCATTTTTGTCCCGCCTTTCGCGGTGGATCATGACGGACATCGAAGACCGCAAACTCTCACCTGTTGCAATTCATGCCCATAAGCTCTCGATCGAGGCGCTGGTCGGCGACAAGATCGCGGGCTGGCTGGGCGTGCCGCTGATTGTGTCCTGTCAGGGAAATTCGGATCTGAAAATCCTGAAGGCAAAGCCGGATCTGCACGCGACATGGCGCGAGATTTGGCAAGGCGCGGACTGGGTGCTGCCCTTTGCTCCTTGGACTACAGACACGTTGCAAACACTTTTGGGTCCGCGTACCGGCCCGATGACCGTCTTGCCTTGCCCGACCTCGGCAGACGCCATCATCAAACCCGAAACGGCAGCCCCAGTTATCCGATCCGCCTTCAATCTGGATCAAGCCGCCAACAAAAACGCGAGAATGATAGTTCAGGCCGCTGCCTTTGCTGCAGAAAGTCGCCCAGACCTACGGTTGGAGATTATCGGCTCTGGTGCGCCATCGGCCTTTGCCAGTTTGAGCGCACTGATCGAACCTTATGGGGATTGCATCCGCCTGACCGGGCCGGTTCCGCATGGGGATATCCAAACCCTGCTGAACGATTCGGCTTGCTTCGTTATGCCCTCGGTTCGCGAAAGCTATGGCATGGTGTTTGCTGAAGCTCTGCTGGCTGGCTGTCCAGTGATCCACGGCACAGGAAACGGCATCTCTGGTTATTTTCCAGGCGCGGATTTCGCCAGGCCGGCACGCCCGAACGGCGCGTTGGGCCTTGGCGCACAGCTGGTGGACATGATTGACAATCAGGCCGAGGTGAAGGCCGCGTTGGCCAAATCCCAGCAAGCAGGAACGCTGGATCTAATGCGCCGCCCTGCAATTGCGGAACGCTATCGAAAGGCACTTTATGCGGTGACCGAGATGGAGCCGCCAAAACCGAAGGCGGCCCCAGAACCTGCGGGGCCAAAGCCAAAATTCTCGAAGGTTCGATGACTTCTGCCTCGTTGACCATGGCGCGGCATCGGGCAGCCGCAGCTCCGGCCCTTCCGCTGGTCATAGTCGCATTTGTCGTCTCGATGATTGTGCCTGCAGATCTGGCGTTCGAAGTTTACGAATTACGCCTGGATCCTCAGCGCCTTGTCCTTCTGGCGGCGTCGTTTGGCATTCTGACCTGGATGCTGCGCACCCGCGACCTGCGCAGCCATGATTTGCTGGTTATATCGGCTGCCATTTGGGCGGTAATGGCGACCTTTTTGCATATGACCCCTGGTGCGGCGCTTGAACGGGGCGGGTCTTTCGCCTTGGAAACGGCGGTTGCGTATCTGCTGCCGTCGGCCTGTCTGGTCTCTGCCGGACAGGTTCGGATCATGATCCGGGGCTTTTTCCTGATCGTCGCCATTCTGGCGGTTCTGGCGGGGATGGAGGCGATCATCGCCGAACATGTCATCGCCGATTGGGCGGCCGAGACGATGGACAAACCTGAACCATTCATGGCCGAGGAACGCCTGGGGCTCTTGCGCGCTCGCGTATCCTTTTCGCATCAGATCCTCTTTGGGATCTTCTGCGCGTCTCTCTTTGGATTCTTTTGGTTCGAGGCCACCACGCACACCGCACGTGCGATCCGCACTATGGTCTGCGGCGCCGCCGTGTTCTTTTCACTGTCATCAGCGGCTTACCTGCTTTTCGTTCTGCAGGTCGCGATGATTTGGGCCGAGGCCGCAACCCGTCATCTGAAGAACCGTGCCCGCCATTTTCTGATGGTGGGCGCTGCGTCTTGGATTGCGATAGAGCTGGCCGTCCAGGGCGGGATCACCGGGTTCGTCACCCGATATCTGTCCCTGAACCCGTCAACGGCTTACTACCGGCAATTGATCTGGCAGCATGTCACTGATGATATATCCGCCAATCTTCTGGTGGGTACTGGCGGATTCTGGACACGGCCATTCTGGATGGTCACATCGATCGATCAATTCTACTTCGCGAAAGCGCTAAAATACGGGACCATGCCGCTGGTTCTTATTGTCCTGGCGGTCGGATTGATTGCCCGGGAAATGTGGCGCCGTCCGGCAATCCCCGGAACAGCACATTGGTGCGTCAGGCTGGGATGGTTGTTCTGTATTCTGGGCCTCGCCGGCGCAGGCCTAACAGTCGACTATTTCGGCCGATCCCTGCCATTTGTCATGTTCATCATTGGTTTGGGTGCAGCGTGGTTGCGTATCGTTGACCGGTCTCAACCAAAAGCTGGGGTGGCCCAATGACACGATCACGCCACAGCCACCGCAAAAAGGGGATGCCGCTCCTGCCAAAATTGCTGGCACTGTCCCTGGGCACATGGGCGGTCGGTGTCGTTGTCACGTGGGACTATCTGATGGTCGTGCGGATCGGGCTTTATGCGGCCCCGATACTGATGATTGCCGCTGCCGTGTTGGCGGTGCTGGCCTTGCTGCATCGGGCCAGGGTCACGGCCCTGGCGATGTTCGTCATAGCCGCGGGCCTTTTCACTCCGCAGGCGCCAACCTTGCTGAGAGCGATGGTGCCCGAGCGGCCGATTGCGCCATCGATTGAATTGCTGAGCGTCATCAGTCTTTCAAACCGCACATTGAACCTAGACGTCCGCTCAACCGCGAACGTCGTGCGGGCCGAGGATGTGGATCTCTTCCTTTTGCAAGAGGTTGCCGATCCTCTTGCATTGATAGATGCCGTTGAAAGCCTGGCAGGACCATCGCTGCATCACTGCCATGAAGGCACATATTTGGTCTTCAGCAAGTATCCGCTCGGCCCGCCGATGCCCGACGTCTGGTCTGGCATGATGGCCTGCGAAGCCTATCTGCCTTCCGGCCCGACCTGGGTCGGGACGGTGCATCTGCCCCGCGGCGTGACGACGATGGCCAGCCAGACGAAGGTGATGGACCATCTTTTGGCGCTCTTCGAGGACATGCCCGGTCCTAAGATCATTGGCGGGGACTTCAACGCAACGCCGCTTTCCAGCCCGGTCCAGCGGATGGAAATGCGGATGGAGAATGCCTTCGCCCAGGCCGGGAAGGGCTTTGGATTCACCTTTCCGACGCCAGCACGTAGAATAGGCTTCGCAGGACCGTTCTTGCAGATCGACTACATCTTCCACTCGCAGGATTTCCAAACGGTTCAAGCAATGGTGATGGAGACCCATCCGCCCTTCGCGGACCACTTTCCCATAAAGGCGTTGCTGCGCCCGGTTGCCACCGGCCAAGACTTCGATCGAGATTAGAGGAATGTCGCCGATCAGATCGATGTTGATCTCTGGCGCGGCAAGGGCGTCGACGACATTGATCGCAGTCGTGCGCACCAAAATAGTCGCCGTCTTGCTCGGCCCAGAAGGCATCGGTCTGCTGGGTCTGCTTACCAGCCTTCAGGAAGCCGGCGCTCAAACCGCAGACGGCGGAATGTCCCATAGCGGCGTTCGCCAGTTGGCCCGCGCCCGCAATACGCCGGCGAGGCTCGCGCGGATCCGCCTGGCGATGGCGGCGGCGATCCTTTGCCTGGCAGTGACAGCAGCGGTTTCGATCTGGATGCTTCGTATTCCGTTGAGTGAGCTTGTCACCGGGACCAAAGACCATGCCACTTCCTTTGGAATTCTGGGGGTCGGGATCGCGGCTTTGATGATTTTCCGTTGGCAGCAGACATTGCTATGTGGCTTCCAGCGGGTCGCGTCCCATTCGGGATTGACCACCATTGCAGCAGCGTTGGGGGCGGTCGTTGGCATAGGCGCGATTTTGCTGTGGCATCAGGACGGCATCGTTTGGGCGGTGTTGATGCCTCCAGCAGTCGGCATCCTTCTGGCTCCACTGTTCACATGGGGGTTGCCACAAACTGCGACGCTGCCGACATGGCAGGATCTGCGGTTGGCCGCCGCACATGGGAGGACGCTTTTTCGGCTGGGCATCAGTCTTTTGCTGAGCGCCTTAGCCGTGCTTTTGACGCCGATGATCCTGCGGATTTTCCTGGCCCGTGACGCCGGTTTGGACCAAGTCGGCTTTTACCAGGCCGGGTTGGTCATCACGTTGCATTTGACCGGTTTGATCATGGCCGCGGTGTCGATGGACTACTACCCACGGCTCAGCGCAGTGGCAGGCTCTGCCCGGCAATTGGCAGCACTGATGAACGCCCAAGCCCGATTGCACCTGGCCTTTGGCGGCCCGCTGGCAATCCTGATCGCAGCCACAGCACCGTTTCTGTTGCAGGTGCTGTTTTCACCGGCCTTCACGGTGGCCGCGGCTCTTGTTCAATGGATGATGCTCGGCGCGGTTCTGCGTCTGGCTGCGGTACCTGCAGAAATGATCCTGATGGCGACAGCGCAGACTGGGACGATCTTACGGCTGCAACTCGCGCATCAATGTCTGGTGCTGGCTGGCGCGCTGGTGTTTTGGCCAATGGCTGGACTAGCAGGTTTGGGACTTGCCTACTGCTTGGGCCAGGCCGCACATCTTGCGATGCTGTCACTTTGGAATTGGCGAACGGCGGGCATCGCCTGGCGATATCAGAGCCCGAAAGCTATGCTGTGTTCGCCTGTTGGCCTTGATCGACAACGATGATCCGAACCTCAGAAGCCCGACACAAGTCGCGGATCAAATCCGGCGGGTCGACATCTGTGAAAAAGGTATCGATATCCGTAAGCGATCCGATGCGAACCGGCGCACCCCGGGTAAACTTCGAGCTGTCGGCGACCAAAAAGGTGCGACGCGCATTTTTGATGATCTCTTGTGCGACACGCACCTCGCGATAGTCAAAGTCCAGCAAAGCGCCGTCTTCATCAATTGCAGATACACCGATGATGGCATAGTCGACCTTGAACTGTCGGACGAAGTCCCCTGTGGCCTCGCCAACCAGGCCGCCATCAGATCTGCGCAACACGCCGCCGGCGACAACCACCTCGCATTGATCATTCTCCGCAAGGATGTTGGCAACATTCAGATTGTTGGTAATCGCCATGATGTCGCGATGTCTGCGCAAAGCGCGTGCGACGGCCTCGGTTGTTGTTCCGATATTGATGAACATGGAACAATCGTTTGGAATGGTGTCGGCGCAAAGCTGACCGATGGCGTCTTTTTCAGTCTGGGCGATCTGACGGCGCGTTGAATAGCCGATATTGGCCAGGCCGCTGGATAAGATAGCACCGCCATGAACCCGGGTCAGTATGCCGTCATCGCAGAGCTCTCCCAAATCCCTTCGTATCGTCTGGGGCGAGACGTCAAACCGCTGCGACAAATCCTCGACTGTCACCCGCCCGATGTCGCGCGCGATGGCGATGATCTCTTCATGGCGGAACGACAACGGCATGGGCATTCTCCTGGAACCGGGATCGTACTCTGGTACCAATTGGCCGCCGCAGTGTCGACATAGGGACGGTTTACCTCCGTCTAAAAATATATGATGTACGCAATCGGGTGGACTTATCTCCACGTTAAAATCATGTTTTTACAATAGTTTTCAAAACCTATACTTCCTATACAACTCATGTTTTTTTGCCCTTCTCTCTGCCCCTCAGGGGATGGGGCGCGATCATGTTCGGTGTTCTGCAGACTTTACCGCCTGCGATCTTGTCGAAGGTCTTACTCTCAGTGCCGGATATGGATCTTTTTGGAGAAGAATGGTGCAGCTAGAGGGAGAAACCTCGAACTCTCTTTTTGAGATTTTAGAAGATTGGAACGATCAGCTCAAGCCATTTGAAGAAGAAATTCGGAGCTTGAGCAATGACCTATAAATTCATCCTCGAACGCAATCGATTTATCTCAGAGTACTTCGCCGAATGTGCTGCGCCAAAACCATTGCTCGACCTTCGTTGTCACGAGGTTACGCTCAGGCTCACGTCTCTTGAGCTAGCGCAGCTAGAAGAAGAGGCAGGCGGTCTCTCACTCGATCTGTACATTCATTTGCGCTTCTCTTTTTATCGGATGACGGTGACGATGAGTAGATTGTCTGTTCGCATCACCGAAGAAGAACGTCGCGAACTTCAGCGTCGCGCGGGCAATGCACACCTAAGCGAATACGTGCGCCGAACACTGCTGGGCAATGCCTGTTCAAGAAAACGAACCGCAACACCAAAGCCTGATGATCAAGCGCTTTCGCAAATTCTGGGACTCCTCGGACAAACGGATGTCTTTAGATCGTTGAAGAAGTTATCCGACGGGGTGCGTCTCGGTACATTACTGGTCGATGATGAATTACGGGAAACCATTAAGGCAGCCCGCTCGGAAATCGCAGAAGTTAAATCGCTGCTGATGCAAGCGCTCCGCACGAAGGAGCGGTGACAGATGATCTTGAAGGCTTCTCAGCGCGGTGGTGCGAAGCAGCTTGCGCAGCATCTTCTACGCACTGACGACAATGAACACGTGCACGTTCACGAAGTGCAGGGCTTCTTAAGCGATGACATGGTCGCGGCGTTCAAGGAGGTACAGGCAATCTCGAAGGGCACGAAGTGCAAACAGCCTTTCTTCTCAGTCTCTCTGAATCCACCCGGCACGGAAGTGGTTGATGTCGATGTGTTCGAACAGGCAATAGCGCAAATTGAAGAGAAGAACGGCTTAGCAGGCCAACCTAGAGCCGTTGTCTTCCATGAGAAGGAGGGGCGTCGTCATGCACATGTCGTCTGGAGCCGGATCGACGTGAGGACCATGACGGCGCGCAACCTTCCACATTTCAAGCTTAAGCTCCGAGACATCTCTCGCGCCCTGTTCTTCGAGCAGGGATGGACAATGCCAAAAGGCCTCGTGAACAGCGAGGCTTCAGATCCACGAAACTTTACACTCGCAGAATGGCAGCAATCGAAGCGCATCGGTATCAACGCTCGGGACATCAAACAGATGGTCCAGGAATGCTGGGCCGCGTCTGACTCGCGATCAGCTTTTGAGAATGCGATTTCTGAACGCGGATTCACTCTGGCAAGAGGTGACCGTCGCGATTTTGTTCTGGTGTCATGCGACGGAGAGGTCCTTGGGTTACGCACACAAACAGGGAAACGTACCAAAGACCTACGAGCAAAGCTTGGCAGCGCTGACTCGCTGCGAAGTGTCGATGATATTCTGAAAGCCATCTCTTCGGATATGGGGGATGCCTTTCGCCGTCACATGGCCGAGGCACGCGCACAAACAGATGAAGTGCGGGCGAGACTTGAAGTTCGGCGGAAAGCGATGATGGAGACACATCGTGCTGAACGTCAGAGCTTGGAAGATGGTTTGAGACGTCGTGACGCTCGGGAAGCAAGAGAGCGTGCTGCAAGGCTTCGCGGTGGACTCTCCGGCGTTTGGCAATTCCTGACAGGCACTCGCGGACGCATCGCCCACCAAAACGAACAGGAGGCCTACGCTTGCTTTCTTAGGGATCGCGAGCACCGTGACCGGCTCATTGCCGAACAGTTGTCGGAGCGTCGAACACTTCAGGATCTCATTGACGCCGAACGGCGCACATTCGTTCGGACAATCCTGCTGCTTCGCTCAGATCGCACACGCCTCATGAACTCAAGCCGGACGGTTGAGCTGATTGAAGAAGCAGAGGAAGATCGTGAGATTCAGCGGCACGAGCCGCCGGTTTCACGGAAGCGCCGTGCACGCCGTGCTAATAGGCCACCACGCGGAAAGCGACAACGCGGGCCTGACATCAGTCCGAGTTGACAGCGCATTAGCACCACATGTGGATAACTCGCGCATAATGATGCGCGCGAGGTTCGAAAGTGGCCTACCGTTGCTATGATGGATGCGACGAGGCCAGCATGAAATCGATCCCTACCTTCATTTCCTTGCATATATGTACTTTATATGGTACATTATATGTCTGAAGGTTCGAAACAGCTTCCAGCAAGGTTTTTCGAGTCGGATACTGGCAAGGTTCCGGTGCGAGAGTGGTTGTTGGATTTATCGCCGGAAGATCGAAAGGCGATCGGTGATGATATCCGGACAGCAGAATTTGGATGGCCAATTGGCATGCCGCTCTGCCGTTCCATCAGAGGTCGAAGAGGTCTGTGGGAGATCCGATCGAACTTGAGTGATGGCCGAATCGCGCGCGTCTTTTTCTGCGCACATGATGGAAGCATGGTTCTTCTGCACGGCTTCATAAAAAAGAGCCAGAAGACACCGGAAAAGGAACTGGTTACGGCTGAGAAAAGAATGAGAGGTTTGGTATGAGCGCAGAAATTGAAAAAGGAAAAGCTGGCGATCTCTTTGAGGATTTCCTCAAAGAGCAAGGTACGTTTGAAGCAACCAATGAGCAGGCCGTAAAGCGCGTCCTCGCATTTCAACTGGCCGAAGCCATGAAAGAGCAGCGAATCTCTAAAGTCGAAATGGCAAAGCGCCTCGAGACGAGCAGGTCGCAACTGGACCGACTGCTTGACCCAGACAATGACGGGGTGACTCTGGCGGTTCTAGCACGTGCCGCCAAGGTCGTTGGGCGGGAGATAAAGTTGGAATTGCAGTAGGTTAGCCGCACTGACCCGACGCCTCTGCCGTGTTTACCTCGACCGAGAGCCGTGAAAGTGATAATTGTTCATACCGAAAAGTGGACTTGGAGGTGCAAGAAATTGTGTAAGGTCTTCTTCCCACTCGCACATTTTCTCGTTGCAGCCGTTGTTACTTATTTCTCCTCAATTCTATCTGCGATGAGCCAGGACTCAGTATCTTGGTGCCCAACCCCAGTTCCAACGGAAAACCCATATGCTACGTCGAGAGCATGCAATTCACCCGTAGATCTCAGCGAAATTTTTCCGTTTAGTGAGTGCTGCTTCAGCTCAAGTCCATTGTATGAGAATGCATTTTTTGTTTTCCGCCCAAGACCGTCGGAGATTCCGGATCTGCTCGACGAGGCAAATACGGTAAGACAAAAGTACGGTATTGCGCTCGCCGCCCAAGGTCGGATCGTTGGTGGTTCGGCCATCGGCGGTTCACGCAGCCGCCGTCCTGATGTCCAGCGATTATTCCGTGTTTCTGTGCCGAGGTTTACACAAGAGCTTCGCGCTAGCCTTATAGAAGCGCAAGTTCCAGTCAGGTTGAGTAAGGACAACCGCTTCTATCAGTATCGTGACTTCGTTCATCGTGAAATTGCTAGGAGAATTCATTTAGAGCGCGGCCTTAGTCGACAAATTAATAGTCAACTCACAGAGATCGCTGCATACGATCCTGAATTTGACGCCGCTATTGTGCTTGCTATTGCTGGGCGTGAAAGTGGCGGGAATGCGTTTTCAACCTCTACGCAAAAGATCAACTCTTTCAATGCTGGGGGCTTGGACCAGTTTGGCAATCCTTCCGCAACACAGGACGTTCCAGATTTCGTTCCGTGCAACTATGGGACAGCATGGGACATCGCATGGCTGAATTCGGGCATTCGCAACACCCAAGGCGAACGATGTCCGCCTCGTCATACCGAAGGGAGACAACAGAGTCCTCGGCAGGGTTGGTATTATCCGATGATGATACCACGGAACGAGTTATTGATTGCATATGGCGCATTCATCGCTGGTGCTCGCAAAAGGGCGATAGACAGGGTTGGGCAGCAGCGATTTGATAGTTTAGACATTGATCAAAAGCGTTTTTTCACGGCGCTGGCATTTGGCCAGATATCGTCTGTCAATCGTCTACTTAGTAATATCGGTTCTAGCTCAACAGCGTCTGAGTTCGCTTCTGCGGTTGCGAACATTATGGCATCAGATCAAAGTTCTCATCCATTGAGAAGAGAACATGCATTTGTTGTAGCGGCGTCCGCTGCAGCGACAGCCGACCTGATACACAGACATCTCATTGACCCTGTTCAACGCCAACGAGAATGCCTGTTTTCCAGCAGATTTCACAACACTCCAGATTTGGCAAATGAAGCCATTTGGACCTTAGACGGAGATCTTTTTGGTAGTCAGTTTAATCGAACTCTTCGGACACATATACCAGGCGCATACACGCCAACCATGTCTGTTGATGGGAGTCGCCATACGCTTCACTTCAAACGGGCTGAAGCGCAGTTGGAAGCCGGATGGGATGATTTTCGTCTCAATACTCAAAGTGATACATATATTAGTCTTAGTGGTCACGCGAGAATGAGATTCTCTATTGCGCGCTCATTAATTGAGCGAAGATCTGTCATTTGCTTTTGTGAAGGGGCTCCGACCGTTTCCTCAAGGCATATAATCAACGGACAAGACGGTAATGTTCATAGACTGAATGTGCATGATCGCCTGTATCGGGGTTTATATATATCTGCGTTTCATCAAGACCGCCTTCCAAGAATTGGTATGCCATTTCAGTGTTTAGGAAATACCATGTACTGGGACGAGGAAGATGGCACATATGGACCTCGCCAGCGGATGCAGTATCGTCGTGCGAACTAAACTGACATCACTCTCCAAAACGGTCGATTCCGCCGATGACAGAAACGTATGAGTTTTGGCACGCTCTGCGGCGCGGAGAAGGTCCGGAGAGACTAAACCTATCATCGCCTGTTGCGTTTGCATGAGTGCTACACGGGTGTGGCTACCCAAAATCAACCGAGTCGCTGCGCAAAGCGGCGACATCCAATCCCTCTGCAGAAAGCTTCGCGCTAACAATGCTTACCAGCCATCTGGACGCTTGATACATTAAGCACTCTCCGGCTAGCTGCGGAATGCCGCGTTCATGCAATTGAAATCTAAGCCAGTGCCGCGCGTCCTCGATAAGGTCGTCCCCAAAGTTACCGGCTCCCAAAGTACCGGCGCAGATTTTGCGGCAGTACTCTACAAACCACTCCGCTTCCTCTGACTTTGCAATCTCAAATACATCAGATGATGCAATCGGAGTAATGCCGACATATGTCAGAAAATGATGAAGATATTTAGCAGACAATAAACTGAATCCATCAGACAGCTCTGCGTCTGGGTTGCCTTCCGGAAACCTACAAGCAAAAGCTTGACCTTGAGCGTAAGCATGTTGTCCTGAGACCCGTTTCCTCCTCCAGATTGAGGTAGAATCCGTCCCAACGAGGGAGACGGATTATGAAGAGATCGAGGTTCAGCGAAGAGCAGATCATTGCGGTGCTGAAGCAGCATGAGAGCGGCGTTCCAACCGCTG
>JBCCHJ010000021.1:0-76809 GCA_039028795.1 Pseudomonadota bacterium | reverse complement strand
GTTCCTCGATGGGCCGACGACACTCTGCAGCACGGTCGATCGGCCAAGAATGGAGCGAAGGCGGCATGACCCAAACCACCTACGCCTACCAATCCATCGCGCAATCTGTCGCCGATCACGGCGCCCAAACCATGTTCGGCCTAATGGGGGATGCAAACCTCTTCATGGTCGATCACTATGTCCGTGGCTGTGGCGGCACCTTTGTGCCGGCGGCCTATGAGGGCAGCTCGATCCTGATGGCGATGGCGTATTCGCATGTCTCGGGCAAAATGGGCGTTGCCACGGTGACCCATGGCCCGGCCCTAACAAATTGCACGACCGCCCTGGCCGAGGGCGCGCGCGGTCATATCCCCATGGTCCTATTGGCGGGCGACACGCCGATCCTGAACCCACAGAACCTGCAGAACATCGATCAACGCGAGGTGGTGAAAGTCACCGGCGCTGGTTTCGAACAGCTCCGCGCGCCAGAAACCGCAGCTTATGACGTGGCCCATGCCTTCTATCGCGCTAGGGTCGAGCAGCGGCCCATCGTGCTGAACATGCCTGCTGACTTCATGTGGTCAGAAACGGAGCATGAGAAGCAGATATTCAAGGCCTTCCACGCGCCCTCTTACGTGCCAGACGGGGATGATCTGAATGATGCGGTAGGCATGATGGCCTCGGCCCGCCGGCCGATCATTCTGGCCGGAGGCGGTGCTGCGGACGCCCGTGAACAGATCATCCGACTGGCCAACCGCCTAGAAGCCCCACTGGCCACGACGCTGAAGGCAAAGGGCCTCTTTACCGGGCACCCTTATGACATCGACATCTTTGGCACCCTGTCGACGCCCGCCGCCTATGATGTCATCGCCAAGTGCGATTGCGTTGTCTGCTTTGGCGCCAGCCTGCACCATTTCACCACGGATCAAGGCAAGTTGATGGAGGGCAAACGGGTGGTCCAGGTGAACCACACCTTCGCCGAGATCGCCAAGAATTACCATCCGGACGCTGCCCTGGTGGCGGATGCAGGTCTGACGGCGGACAACTTCATCTATTGGCTGGACGAGGCCGAGATCCCACCCACCGGGTTCACCAAGGAATTGGACATGGTTGAGCTGACGGCGCATCCGCCGGGGAAGGCAGCCAAGGCCGCGCCCGGTTATGTGAACTATGTCTATGCCCTCGACCGCCTGGAAGAGGCATTGCCGAAGGACCGCATCCTGACGACGGATGGCGGGCGCTTTATGACTGAGGTCTGGTGCCGTATATCGGCGCCAAGTCCCAGAAGCTTCATCGCCACCACCAATTTTGGATCAATCGGCCTGGGCCTACAACAGGCGATCGGGGCGGCGATTGCCGCGCCCGACAGGCCCGTGGTCATGTTCACCGGGGATGGTGGCTTCATGATGGGCGGGGTGAATGAGTTCAACACAGCGGTCCGGCTGAAACAGGATCTGATCGTTATCGTCTGCAACGACTCTGCCTATGGTGCAGAGCATATTCAATTCCTGGACCGCAGCATGGACCCAGGCCTGTCTCAATTTGACTGGCCATCCTTTGCAGATGTCGCCAAAGCCCTGGGCGGCCAAGGCATCGCAGTTCGGTCAGTCGAAGAGTTGGAAGCAGCCATCGCCGCGATCGAGACCCGGGATCACCCATTGTTGATCGAGCTGCGCCTCGATCCAAACGATGTGCCCCGGATGCGTAACTGATCAGGGCGTTGGTGGAATGACCGCCTCATCAGTCCGATGGCAGGATCTGACAGGTGATCCACCCTTCACTGCTTCGAAACCACTGGCTGCGGCTGGTCGTTTTCGTCTCAAATTTCCGGTCAAAATAAAGTAAGCTGTGGCACTTGCGTTGGAACATCCCATGGTTTGAGCAAATTGAAATTGGATAAGGCGTTGAAATGATTACGGTAAAGGCTCATTTTCTGCGCGTTAGTGCCTGGCTCAGTGTAATCGTTGTGCTGTTGAACGGACTGCTTCCGGGCGAAGCGATCGGATGCACGACCGACTCGACGCACTTTGCATGCGATACCGGCTTGGGGGAATATTACATCCTCCGCCCGGTCCGAACCGAGCCTCTGAAAAGAAGTCCTGTAGTTGTCATCCTTCATGATGCCGGACGGGACGCGGCAGAGATTCTAATGAACGAAAAATTGGTCAGCAGTATCATAGTACGTGGATACGCCGTGATCGTGCCGGTCGCGACAAAGCGTAAATATGTGCGGACAGTTCAAGCAACGATTGACAGCAGACTAAGCGAGTACTCGATTAATCGCCGGGTCACCAAGAGCGATCGAAAGTACATGCTTCAGACACCTGAAGGCGATTTGCGGCCTCTGAAGCAGGGACAAGACCGTGGCTGGTACTTCGCGAACACGGATGCGAAGGTGGTCAAGCACGCCGATGGGATATATGCCAATCGTGAAGCAACGCCGAAAGGCCGCGATGAAGCGGCTTTCCTGTCCGGCGTGCTGACCGACGCATCGTTGCGATTTGGTGTCAACGACGGAAATGTGATCGTGATTGGCCTGGGTCATGGCGCGGCATTGACCTGGCAACTGGCATGCGCATCACCGGGCATGGCGACAATTTTTGCACCGGTGAATGGGGCATTCTGGATGAGGCCGCCCGTGACATGTATGCCGGGCGGACGCGTGGTTTACACGCATCAGAAAGGTAACAGGTTCTGGCCATTTGAAGGTTCAGAATCGACGCCGAAACTTTTTGGGCAGGCAGCTGTTTGGGAAACGGCCGAGGCCTTTGCCAAGACCCAGGCATGTCGAATGAACCCAACTCAGGAAGCATCCGAGCAGTTGGGAGTCACGTGGCATATCTGGCAGGACTGCCCGACGGGGTCCATTCAGTTGAATGTTCTGAAAGAGGAATTTGCGTTCCAAGATTGGTGGCTGGATGACGTCATCGGAACCGATGTGGAGCAAACAAACGTTGAGCCGCAGGCGGACCATGAGAGTGGGCTGGTGAAGCCGCGGTTCATGAAACCCAAGAGCGTTTCGAAGATTTAGCGGACTGGCTCTGCAGCCACGGTGTTGGAGAGGGTTCCAACGCCCTGGACGTCGACCTCGACGACATCGCCGGGAACCAGCCATTTCGGCGGATCAAACCGGGCCCCGGCGCCAGTGGGCGTGCCGGTCGCGATCACATCGCCAGGCAGCAATGTCGCGAAGGTCGAGATGTATTCAATGATCCGGGCGAACGGGAACGCCATGTTCGCCGTCGTGTCGTGCTGGCGTTGCTCTCCATTCACGCGGGTGGTTATCATCATGTCGTTTAAGTCGATCGCGGAAAGATCAGTTTCCAGCCACGGGCCCAAGCCCCCGGAACGATCAAAGTTCTTGCCCTGGGTGACATTGAATTTAGCATGGCGCAGCCAGTCGCGGACCGAACCTTCATTCATAATGGTCAGGCCCGCGATATGGTCATGGGCCTGGTCCTGGGGAATGCGGCGGCCAGCCTTGCCAATGACGATAACGATTTCGCCTTCATAGTCGAATTGCGGCGATTCCGGTGGAACGTAGATCGGCGCCCCATGTGGTGAAAAGCTGAGAGCCGTGCGCATGAACAGCGATGGATATTCCGGCGCCTCTGTTCCATCGCGATATTCGTCACTCCGACGCATGTAGTTGACGCCGACGCAGATGTACTTGGCGGCATCTGGGACCGGTATGTCCAATTTGATCTCGGTCATTTTGTAATCGGCTTCGCCGCTTGCTGCCCGCGCGGCCGCTGTCAGATCGCCTTGGATCAGCGATTTGACCGACGCGGCGCCTATACGTGCAGTCAGGTCCCAAATATCATCCCCGGATACCGCTCCGACCTTACCGTCGTTGAAAGTGATAAGGCGCATGGGGCGTCTCCGCTTGTCTTGACCTTTGGGGTTGCGACGTGGTTCGCATGGGCAGGATAGGGCGGTCAACCAAAGGGATTTAAAATGCCGCATATGACGTTGGAATACTCGGCAAATCTGGAGGCGGACGTGGACGTTGCTGCATTCTGCGCCGCAATGCGCGATGCGATGGTGGCGACAGGCATCTTCCCCCTGGGTGGCATTAGGGTTCGGGCCTTTCCTTGCCACACCTATGTGATCGCTGACGGGACGCCGGACTTTGCTTATCTCAATATGATCTGCCGGGTTGGGCATGGCCGAGACGAGGCCACGCGAAGCAAGGCCGCGGATGAGTTGTACACGGCCGCCGAAGCCTTTCTGAAGCCCAGCGTTGGCGACCGCCCCGTCGCACTTAGCCTGGATCTGGCGGAACTGGACCCCGTCACCTCATTGAAGCGATTCAACACGATCCACGCGGCCTTGAAGGCGAGAGATCTATCCTGAGCCTAGATCCAGCGTCGAACCCGAGCGCAATAGTCCACGTAATGCTGCCCTAAATGGGTTTTCAGACGCTCTTCTTCCGGACGAATGAAAAACCCTAGCAATACTGCATAAAACGGGAACAATAGACCCAGCGCAAACGGGTTCCCGAGCGAGATGCACCAACCAGCCAAGATCGCCAGATCCGCCACATAGATCGGATTGCGGGAATATCTGTAGGGTCCGGTCTCTACCAAAGCATTGGGTTCGAGATGCGGGATGATCGTTGTCCGCGCGCGATGAAAGGCAAGCGCTGCCCAGATTATTAGCAACAGACTGGCGCCGATCAGCGCCCGGCCAACCCATAACAATCCATCGCCCAATGGCGCGTAGAACTGCGCAATCCACCAAGCCAGCCCCATGAAGGCGAACAGCCAGACCGGTGGCAGGTTAATCCATCGAAAGATCACCGAGCGACCGCGTTATTGTCGATCAGTCGGGCCTTTCCCAGATGAGCAGCAACAAAGAGCCGCGTCGGAACCTTCGGGTCAAAGACCTGAACGGCGGCCAGATCATCCGCGGTTCTGAACTCGAAATAGTCCACGCTTTGAAACCCTGCATCGACCAGCGCCTTGGCGCCTTCGGCCTGGACCTCTGATAGATCGTCCGTTGCCAAGCACCGCTGGATCGCTTGTTTCATCGTCTTCGGCAAAATTGACGCAATGGCGCGTTCCTCTGGCGTAAGGTATCGGTTGCGCGACGACATCGCCAGCCCGTCCTCTTCGCGTACAGTCGGCGCGCCGATAATCCGTGTCGGAATATCAAGATCGCAGGCCATGCGGCGCACGACCGCAAGTTGCTGCCAATCCTTTTCGCCAAAGATCGCGACATCTGCCTGTGCCATATTCAGAAGCTTGGACACCACTTGGCTGACCCCATCGAAATGGCCCGGCCGCGCCGCGCCGCATAGGCGGTCCGTCAACCCGTCGACGATCACGCGCGTCGCAAAACCTTCAGGATAGACCTCGCCCGGTGACGGTGCGAACAGCAGGTGGCAGCCTGCTTCATCCAACATCCGCGCGTCGGATTCCTCGGTCCGGGGGTATTTGTCGAGATCCTCGTTGGCGCCAAACTGCGTTGGGTTCACGAACAAAGTGGTGATCACGCGTTCGGCCCTATCCCTGGCCCGGCCCACCAAACTGATGTGGCCAGCATGCAGCCCGCCCATGGTCGGCACGACGGCAACGGTTAGATCTTCTTCCCGCCATTGCCGGACCGCGGCGCGTAATCCTTCGATGGTCCTTACAATTCGCATGGCGGCGTCCCATAAACATCTTAGCAATCGGGATCAACCGTTCCCCATCGGACAGAGGATTTGGGCCACCATCAGATCCAGGTGTCCGCCGCCACCGTTCTTATAGAGCGTGATCTGATCATCGCTGTATCTGCCTGAATGATGACCGCGCGCGAAATCAAAATTGTTTGCCAGGATCTGTTCGCGTGTCAGCACACCCGATTTCAGTGCACCTGCGATCTCTCCATTGTCATCAACCGCGCTCCACGGAGAATCGACAAAGACATCCGCCCGAACCACGGCGTCTTCATCACATTCACGCATGTCCAACTGGTAGCTGCCGACCAGATCCAGATGCGCGCCGGGCTTCAACCAGTCCCCCAGGATTAACGGTTCTGTGGCCATGGTCGCACAGCTGATCACATCAGCAGTTCGCGCGGTGGTTTCGAGATCTTCGGTGGCCGAGATCGCGACCCCGGGTAGCGTGAGTCGATCCGCCAATGCCTGCGCGCGTCCAGGCGTACGGTTCCATATCTTGACCTGAGTGATCGAGGGGCGGGCCGCCAGATGCGCCCGGATCAGGTGTGGGCCCAAAGCCCCTGCCCCAACCATCAGCATCTGGCTGGCATCTCGGCGAGCCAGGAAAGACGCGCCCACCCCGCTGTCAGCTGCGGTCTTGAACAATGTCAGAACTGTGCCATCGATCACCGCAGCCGGGCGGCCGTTCGTACCATCGAACAGGACATAGGCCGCCTGAATCGCCGGAAGCAGCCCGCCATCTTTATCGTTCCCTGGAAACACTGTGACCAGCTTCGCACCAATGGCTTTGCCGACCTGCCATGCTGGCAGCGCAAGAAAATGATCCACGCCCGTTGACCCCGGCTGTTCCAACACGACCGACCGGACATCGTCCACATCTGCCTCATGTGCCCGCGTCAAGGCCGGAATAAGACCGGCATAATCAAGGGTCGCCGAGACAGCGTCAGCATCGAAGAATCTCATATCTGCGCCTTTCGTCCCCAGCCCGCGATCTCAGCCTAGGCCTTCTTCCGGTCGTAGCCAAGCTGCAGCCAAATGCCCGAAACATCTCTTCCGGGCCGAAGACCTGCGATCAACAGATTCGGTACGCAAGGGAATGCTGACCCAAGCTGAACATTCGGCGGGTTCCCCAGTTGCACGCAAGGACGCGCTTGCCTATGAAGCGCCAAAGCTCACTCCAGTTACGCAGGGCCCATGCCGACCTTCCTCGACCACCGCGATCCATCCTTCGACAAGGCCTTCGAGGCTTTCCTGAACCTAAAACGGGATGCCGAAGCCAATGTCGATGAAGCCGTCGTGGGTATCATTGCCGATGTCCGCACCCGCGGGCTGGAGGCAGTGTTGGAGCTGACATCAAAGTTCGATCGGCTGGACCTGACATCGGGAACGATTGCCTTTTCTGCGACGGAGATCGACGCTGCTGTGGACGAGGTTGGATCAGAGCAACGCGCGGCGCTGGAGTTGGCGGCGGAAAGGATCCGTGCCTATCACGCGAAACAACTGCCGCAAGATGCGATGTGGACGGATGAAACCGGGGCGAGATTAGGCTGGCGTTGGACGCCGGTGGATGCAGCCGGGCTTTACGTGCCGGGTGGACTGGCAAGCTACCCATCTTCAGTTCTGATGAATGCAATACCTGCCGCCGTCGCGGGTGTTCCCCGCTTGATGATCTGCGCGCCTACCCCTGATGGCGCGGTAAATCCGTTGGTCTTATGCGCAGCCCGACTTGCCGGGGTCGAAGAGATCTACCGGATTGGCGGCGCCCAGGCGATCGCTGCTATGGCCTTTGGTGCAGGCCCGATCAAGCGGGTCGACAAGATCACCGGTCCCGGTAATGCCTATGTGGCCGCCGCCAAACGGCAGGTTTTTGGTCAGGTGGGCATCGACATGATCGCAGGACCGTCCGAGGTGTTGATCATCGCCGACAAGGAAAACGATCCGGACTGGGTCGCTATGGATCTGATGGCGCAGGCCGAACATGACGAAACCGCGCAATCGATCCTGATCACCGATGATGCTGGTTTTGGCCAGGCGGTGGCCCGCGCGGTGGACAACCTGTTGCAGACCCTGGATCGGCGCGGCATCGCTGGTGCCAGTTGGCGCGATTTCGGCGCGGTCATTACCGTCGACGGTCTGGTACACGCAGCCGACCTAGCCAATCGGATTGCGCCGGAGCATCTGGAGATTCTTACCGTAAATCCCGAAGCAGTTGGAGACCAGATTCGTCATGCCGGTGCGATTTTCCTGGGTGCGCATACGCCCGAAGCCATCGGCGACTATGTTGGCGGGCCCAATCACGTACTGCCGACGGCGGGATCGGCCCGGTTTTCGTCCGGTCTCTCGGTCCTGGATTTCATGAAACGCACAACCATCGCAGCGATGACACCGACGGCCTTGAAAGCCATTGGGCCCGCAGCCGCGAAATTGGCAGCCTCGGAAAGTCTCGAAGCCCATGGATTGTCCGTAACCCGCAGATTGGAGCGACTGAATTGAGTGATTTTGCCCTAACCGATCGCCTGAGCCGCGTCAGCCTGGTCGAAGACCGGCCGCGCGCCCGGACACCTGAAATTCAACAGGAATTGGATGTGGCGATCTTCGATCTGACCGAGGACAACCGCTTCCGACCCTTGCCCCGCGACGATCAAGCCATGCCGCCAGGCCCGTATAACTTGGGCATTGGCATGATCGAACGGATGCTGATGATGGACGTTCGGACGGAAGACGAAACCCAGGTCACCGAACTGCACCTTTCTCTGTCGCCGCTGCGGGGCATAATCAAAGACTATTTCGCCATCTGCGAGCAGTATTTCGATGCTGTGAAGCGTCTGCCACCATCGAAGATCGAAGCGATCGATATGGGCCGGCGCGGTTTGCACAACGAGGGCGCCGAGATTCTGAACGACCGCCTGGACGGACGCATTCAGACGGATTCGGAAACCGCCCGACGGCTTTTTACCGTGGTTTGCGCCCTACAGTTCCGCGGCTGAGCCCATGTCGCTTCCCGGCTCGATCCTTTTTTGCTGCGATCACAACGCAGTCAGGTCGCCGATGGCCGAAGGGATCATGAAGCATTTGCACGGCCAACGCGTATTCGTGCAATCAGCCGGGGTGTTTAACGATCTGGACGTTGATGGGTTTATGATCGCTGTGGCGAATGAGATCGGCATCGACATCTCGAAACACCGATCTCGAAGTTTCAGCGAGATGGAGGATTGGGGCGATGATATCGACGCCTACGACCAGATCATCGCGCTTTCGCCCGCCGCACAAAGGCACGCGCTGGAATATACCCGCGAGTACCATGTTGAAGTCATCTACTGGCCGACCCTCGACCCCACCGGATTGGGCGAGCGGCGTGAAGACCGGCTGGCGGCGTACCGCCAAACCAGGGATCAGCTTTTCGAAAAAATCAAATCAGATTTTCCCGTGCCAGGTTAGGGTGCCAGATCTTCATGGCCTAGAGAAAATTCGAAGAGAAGAGGTTCTGCTGCGCGCCGGCGCCAAGACTGCTGGATTGAAGGAGTGTCAGCGCCGCGCTGCCCGCAGTAGCGCCGCCGCCGCCCCCGCCCAGGGATTGCTGACGCAGCAGGAAACGTTCGACCATCCGGTCCAGGTTGTCTGGATCTGTAAAAAGATCCTGGCTGCTGCTGCCGAAGAATTGCTGCGCACGAGATTGGACCTCGGCAACTTGTTGATCGAGATCGATCAGTGCAAAATTCGACGGTAAGAAAAGCGCCCCTTCGATCACAGGTCTCAGCGGCGATGAACCCAAAAGCCGAAGCCACATTGTTTCATCGGTCGGGGCTGTGCCGGCAAGTTCAGCAGCTTCGTTCTTGAAATTCATCGCTAGGCGAAGGTCGGAGTCTTGTTCACCCACCGCCAGTTCAAAGCGGTGCGTCAGGTAACGGCTGACGATGTCTTCTCGAGCAAAATCAAAGACTAGCGTCCCGCCAAAATTACCGAATCCCAGGAAATCCGCCAGTTCGCGATAGGCAGGTTCCACCAGTCGATTGGCGAAGGCGTCGGACTCCAGCGTGCCTTCCTCGATCACTTTGCGAATAAAAGCGCCTTTATCCAGATCCTCTTCCAACCCGAATGCATTCAGGACCACGTCCAGAATGCGGCGGTCGGACATCAACTGGTCAACACTTGTGATGTTTCCGGCATTTGCCTGAAAGTATTCGACTTCGCGCTGGATGTCCGGACTTGAGACGAATGTCGCCGATTGCGCGGCAAAGGTTCTCTCCAGAAACCTGAACCCCGTCAGCCCCCCGAACGGTATCGCCGGCGCGATGGGCATTATTGTAGGGTTGCCCCAGGCGGCACGGCTTCGTCCGGCATTTGTGCCAGCAGCCGTTCTTCCAGTGGCAGCAACCGGCGCAGCGCCCGCAACACACCATAGAAATTCTGCGTGTCCAGCATGCCGCGTGCTTCAGCCAATGGTTCAGCACCATCGACACCTTCCAACGCGTCGCTGAGTTGGCGCAGGCCTGTCGCCAATTGCCGTTCAGCCTCGTCACAATCGGTTTCGCCGGCCACAGCGAGCTGTGCAATGTAGCAGACGCGCTTCACCGGCGTGACGGCATCGTCGGGGTGAATCGCATCCCTGAGGCGCAGAATCTTCGCATCCGGTGTCTTAATGATCAGCCGGGCATTCCGGTCGCCATTTTGCATGACGACACCATTCACAAGGATCTGCTCGTGCGCCCTAAGCTTTAAAATCAGGCCAGGCATTGGTCAGGTCCCTTTCCGGGTTGCTTGGGCTTAAGCCCCCGCATGATCGTCGTATTGACGTCGATCAGTGCGGTCGCGTCTGCCTCGCGCTGCAGCACTTTTCGGGTGTGCGCGCTTGTAAACTCATACAAATAGAACAACTGAGCCCTCAGCATCTGAGGCAGATCGTTGTCCTGGTCCGCGACGTCGAGCGCGATGGTCCTCCAGAGCGTCAGATTGTCGGTCACTGCCTGAACCAGGTCAGAAAACGGTGCGTCCGCCTCGCTGGCCCGGTGCAGTCGACCGGTTATCTGGCTAAACAGCTGGTATTCAATCTCGCGCGGGGTGCCGGTGGATCGTGTCACCCCGAGATATCCAGACTGCATCGCCGAATAAGCACTCATGGTATTCCCTTCTGGGCACGCATTCGTCGCAGTTACGTTCGGAAAATGTCAGCCAGGGCGATCAAAAACCGCCCAGGCTGGAAGGTTGGCTTAACGGAACAGGGCCAGGATGTTCTGTGGCGCCTGGTTGGCGATCGACAGAGCCTGAATGCCCAGCTGCTGCTGCACCTGCAGGGCCTGCAGACGGGCAGAAGCCTCTTCCAGGTCAGCGTCGACAAGAGCGCCAATACCGGACTTGAAACTGTCGATCAGCGTGGTGGTGAACTCGTTCTGGATGTCCAGACGCTTCTCGATCGTTCCCAGTTCAGCTTGGGCGTCCACAGCGCTGTCGATGAAGACTTCGATCTCACCCAATGCCGAAGTAGCACCCGCCGAGGTCGACACATCAAGTGCATCGAGGCCGGCCAGACCACCAGCGGCACGGCTTGAGCTGATCGAAACATCAACATCGGTCGCATTGGTCAAGTTGCGGATCTGCAACTCACCGTCGGCGTTGACCGTGGCCGAGATCGAGTCAGTGTCTAGACCGTTGTCCAGAAGACCAGCGCGCAGGCCAGCCGAGATGTCGGCTTGACTGTCACCCTCGACAATCGTGTATCGGGCACTGTAGGCGCCAACAGTAACTGAGATCGAGTCACCAGCAATCAGACCACCAGTACCGGTGGTATCGAATGCATTGTCCGAAGCAACCGCCGTAGCACCACCGGTGTTGGCAGCGGTCGTCTGGAAGTCAAAGTCGCCCAGCGTGACGCCGTCATCACCAGCCGTCGCCAAGTTTGCATCCAGCGTCACATTGTAGACGCCGTTCGCATCGACATCGCCATTGGTGTGCGTCGTTGTGGTACCGGCAGTGATGTCTGCGACATTGAAGACGTTACCGGTAACAACTGAACCCGTTGCCGCGTCTCCGATCGTCAGGGTCGTACCGCTGGACGTGGACAGGTTACTGTTGGTCGGATCGAACGAAATCGAGCCCGTGGTCACCGAACCATCAGATGCACGATTCAACGATGCCAGAACGCTGAAACCGCCGGCGCCATCATTGTTGCCATTCAGCAGGTTCAAGCCATTGAACTGAGCCGAATCAACGATTGACGTGATTTGGTTTCTGAGCGAGACGATTTCGTCCTGCAGCTTCGTCCGGTCGACGTTTTCTTCGTTGGCAGAGACAATCTTGCCTTTGATTTCGTTCAGCAACTCTCCGACTGATGCAGCAGCGTTCGAAGCAACAGCCACCGTGGATTCGCCCAGCGACAGTGATTCGTTCAGTGCCTTGAAACCGGCAACATCCGATTCCATGATCTTCGAGATTGCAAAAACAGCGGCGCTGTCTTTCGCAGTCGCAACCTTCTTACCGGTCGAGATCTGACTATTGACTTGTTCTAGGCTTGAATTCGTCGAACGCAGGTTCGCCAATGCAACCATTGCCGAGGTGTTCGTCAGAATACTTGCAGCCATGATATATTCCTTTCTCTTGCGGTACTTCGACACCGCGCATCAGTGACATCCCGAAAAACGGGACTTCAAAGCGGGAATATCCTTCCGACCCCCCGCTAAAATTATGTCTTCTGACAGAGACCCTGGCCCATCGCCTGGGACAGAACGTGCGATGACGCCTGCAGGTAAGATCAAACCATTCAACGATTAGCACAGGGTAAAGTGAGTTGACCTGTTTAGGGACAAGCCGCTTCTACATGGACTTGTCCTGGCCCAACACATCTGCCCGAGACACAATTTTGTCGCCGTCTTCGGAATAGGCCACCGCGCCGCCTTGCGCATCTTCAATGCGAGCGATCCTTCGCCGGGCATAAGCCAGGCCCTGCCGGGCAGCTTCTATGATCTGCTCGTTACGGCGGCTGGCGTCGATCAGCCGTTTGATCATATCGATGACATCGCCGGACCGAGGGGCCGATCGGATCTCGATCTCCAATCGCTCCAGCAATGACAGTTTCAACTCTGTGATCCGAGCGATTCTGTCATATGCACCGGTCAGGAAGGCATCCCTCTCGTCGCTCAGAATCTCCAATGCCTGACCAATCGAATCCGATAGGCGCTGCGTTGTGTTCGCGAATTCGTCGTTGCTTGCTGTCGTCATTTCGCTGCCCGACTGGCCAGATCCTGATAAATTCGGTCAGCGAGACCGATCTGACCCGACCGGGTCAGGTCCTTCGCATATGCCTCGATCAGAAACCCAGAAAATCGGGCCTCTCCCGCGCCTCCATTAAAACCATCGGGCATCTTGCCGAGGCCAGTGTGGCGCAACATTTCGGATAGGAATGCCGTTTCGAATTTTTGCGCAAGTTCGCGCAATGGCGCATCCTGAGCCGAATGGGCGGTGATATCCACCCGACCAGCCGCGGGTTCTGGCGCGCTTAGCGGAAATTCAATCATTGAGGACCCTCACAACAAACGAACGCACCCAAGAAACGCGATCTGTGTAAACAATCAGTAAGGCTTCGCGGCTAGAGTTCCAGCATCCCGAAGAAATTGGGGGAGATGATGAATCTTTCCGATCTAATCACCGCAGCACCAGACACCGCGAAGACGAACGGGCCGGCGGCGGACACACCCGACAGCGGTGATCATTTAGACAATGCTGAAGCTGCCAAGCTTTTCGGATTGGCGCTTGATCTTTCGAATCAAGACGCTGCTCTAACTTCGGACGCAGCGGCGCCGAAACTTGTCGAACCGCAAGGAGTGGCAGCGGAAACCACATCGCGTCTGATCGTCGATGGCCTGGGGCATCGTGCCGACTCTGAGCTGGCGGTGGCTGATCCGGAAGTGGAACCGATTGAACCGCCGGTCCAGGAAGATCTTCATGAGTTGGCGCCGGCTCCACTTGCTGAGACGCCGAAGCTTGCTCCATCTATGCCGCATACTGCACAGGTGCCGCCTCGCCCGCCGGAGGCAGCGCCGAAAGATGATCGGAACGCGGGGCAGCCGGCTGCAGTCACCGTTCGAAGTAGCGAAACACAGGTTCAGACGGTCACCAATAGCACGATCGCCCAGCCAATCGCCGTACACCGAACTGAAGCACCGGCATCTCCCATTGCGGAACCTGTTGCATCGCCAGAACCGCCACGGGCCAGGCTTCCGGAACCATCTTTCCCACAGCCTGTCGCCAAGCCCACGATAGAACATGTAGCGACGGCGCCCAATTCCGTTGGCGTCACTGCGGAAATAGCGGCGTCTCAGGTCAGCCCCAGACAGCCGGTCAAGTCGGTCGACCCAGCACCTTCGATTCGAAGGCATGGCACCGCGCCAATCATCGATCGGGACACTCCAGTCCTTAAAACACCTGAACCGGTTCGTGCAGCGCCTGACCTGATTGCGACTCTGCAATCAACGGCCTCAACGTCAGAACCCCGACTGATACAATTCTTGGCGGCGCAAGGAGCGTTGCAGCCATTGGCTGGGGAGGCTCCAGTTCTCGGTCCATCGTCCGGCGCGCCGACTTCGTTGACGATCACCGCCGGCAATTTTGCTGGAGCGTTGGCGTCCGAGATGCCGTCGCAAACTGTTCAACGGGCCGTGCTGCCGCAAATCGTCAATTCGCTCCAAACCCAAGTTAGCGGGGTCATTGACCTTATGCTCGATCCACCGGAACTGGGGCGTATTGAGATCTTGATCGAACTTTCAGACAAATCGTTACGGGCAACCTTAAGTGCTGACCGAACCGGCACCGGCGATCTGATCCGACGCCACGCCGACGATTTGCTGCAGCAATTTTCGGATGCCGGCTTCGGAGATGTAGATCTGAATTTTGCCAATCGTGACGGCGACACTCAGCGCGATGATCGACTATGGGCATTTAGCGACCAGGGATCGGACCAGGAGTCTGGAGGGACAGACGATGCCCGTTCTGCAATCATGATCCGCGCCGATGGGCGTGTTGATCTTAGACTTTAAAAAGGACACACCAGATGGACCTTACAGCATTGTCCCCCCTCCTGCCCGGACCGGTAGGTGTCGGCAGCCAAACGGACACATCGGACACCGATGCAAATGCTGCGGCTGCGGATTTCGATACGTTTCTTACGTTGATGACTGCGCAGTTGCGTAACCAGGACCCACTGTCACCGTTGGAGGCAACCGAATTCGTCGCACAGTTGGCGAGCTTTTCCTCGGTCGAACAATTGGTAAGTGCGAACGCAAAACTCTCTACGCTCAGCGATCAGGCCTTAACTAGTGACATCGCAAGCTTCGCGTCCTGGATCGGACGCGAAGTTGCTGTTGCCGATGGAACGTTCCGGGCGACCGGTGACCCGGTCGATTTTGCGTTTGCACCGCCCGGCATAGACGAACAGATCCGCGCGACGGTCCGAACCTCCTCCGGCACTGCTTTGACGCAGTTTCTGGTCGATCCGAATACCGGGACGGGCGTTTGGGACGGCAAAGACAGTTCTGGTGCTCTGGTTCACGGAACAGAATTGACCATCGATCTTGACTACATCGCAGGCGGGGCAACGGAACGGACAGTACCAGCCGAGGTGATGCGACGCGTGTCCGGACTGCATGGCTCGGCCAACGGGATGGTTCTGGATTTGGCTGATGGCGGTAGTGTGTCGCCGGATGCCGTGGTCCATGTGTCAGAGGCTGATCCAACGCCTTAGAGCTTTAATTGCCAGTACTGCCGAAGTGCCTTGGTGATTGCCGCTTTCGTAGTGGGTGACACTTAAGTTCGCAATGCCCTCACACCCGAGTTAAGGTGTGTTCTGGCGCATGACATCCAGGATCAACACGTCGTTCACGGCTTTCTTGCCAAGATGTTCTTGCGCCGCACGGACCAGATTTCGGCGCAGTTCGTCAATCACCCGGTCGTCTGTGAAAGTCTGGTCAAAAGCACCAGTATAGGACATCTGAAACAATTCTCGCAGAAAGGCATCCCTTAGTCTCGGTTCCATTTCCAATGCGCGATCGCTTTGGTCGGATGCGACGTCGACGGCCAGTTCGAACATCATCAGAGCCTTCGTCTCACCATCTTCCAGGATTGGGACGATCGTCTGACGCCCAACCTTTACATACGAAGCGGGATCAATCGCTCCGCCCTGATCTGCAGATTTCTGAGGTTCTACTGTGGCGTCATCTGGCATCTCAGAACTGGCAGATTGCGCACCGTCTGACGCCGGTGGTTCAGGCTTTAACATCAGACCTGCAGCACCGCCGCCGGCGATGCCGCCAAGGACCAGAATTATCGCGAGTATCTTCTTCATACGTCCCTCAGAATGGAGAAACCAAATCGACGATCTGTTGGCCATAGCGCGGTTGCTGGACATCGGTCAGATGACCCCGCCCACCATAGGCAATCCTGGCATCAGCAATCTTATCGTAGGTGATCACGTTCCGGCGCGAGATGTCCTCTGGGCGAACAATCCCGGCGATCTGAAGATCGCGAAGTTCGAAGTTTACACGAACTTCCTGGCTGCCGCGGATCACCAGGTGGCCGTTCGGTAAAACGTCAACGACTGTTGCCGCCAGGCGCAACGTAATTTCCTCTTCGCGGCTGATCTGTCCATTGCCCGAGGCATCCTGGCTGCCGCTCGCTTCTACTGCCGGGGAGAGCGTGTTGCCACCCGGCAGGACAGAGTCAGCAATCGTCGTCAGACCATAAGCTGCGCTCACCGAAACATTATCGGATCCGCTGCGAGATCGAGAGGTGGTATTGGAGATTTCTGCCTCGTCCTCAATCTCAATCAGAACGGTGAGGATGTCGCCCAGATTGCGTGCCCTGCGGTCCCCGAACAAGGATTTCGGGCCCGATTGCCACAGGGACCCGGTCTGCGCGACGCGCGATGGCGGCGGCGGCGGCGGGGCCAGCGCTACGCGCTGTGGTAGCGGTGGCTCGATCACCGGGGCTTGAGCACCTGGCGCCGTCATCGCGGGCGGTCGGCCGATCGAATCCAATTGTCCATTGCAAGCAGCGAGAATAATGCCCAGACTTGCTGACACCAGCCGCACAAAACTCATCTTTGCACCTCGACCTGGCGCGGCCCGGTCACAATCGCCCGCACCGTCTGACGGGACGACAGATTCATGATCTCTACTACCTCACCTTTGCCGCCCCGAGTTAAAGCGCGGCCTTCGGTGCGAATGCCCAACCCGCCGGCGCGGTAAGCCATGGCAACGATCTCGTTCCGATGTACCAAGGTGGGTGGGCCAAGATGTGCCTGGGTTACGGGATGGCCGGCATAAACGGCGCGTCGCATTTCCTGGCCCAGCATTTGATCCAATAGGGTCTGGTCTTCCGAGCCGCGCAGTTTCAGATCACCAATCCCGATGATCGTTCCTACCCGCAATGTGCGCTCGGCAATGACATCCCCGGCCCACACGTGCCCCGCCGATGCAACGCAGATCAGAAGCAGTAAACAGAAGAAGCGCATCACCGCACCTGCGTCGTTGTCGACAGCATTTCATCTGCGGCGGCCAACACGCGGGAGTTCAGTTCATAGCCGCGCTGTGCTTCGATCAGTTCCGTGATTTCTGCTACAACGTCGACCGAGCTTTCTTCGAGATACCCTTGGCGATATGTCCCGCGTCCATCAATGCCAGGCTCGCCCGCGTTCGGAGCACCCGAAGCCGCTGTTTCCAGGAATAGGTTATCACCTATGGCCTCAAGCCCTTTGTCATTGATGAATGTGGCCAGTTGCAACTGACCTAATTGTTGACCATCGACTTGACCATCAAAGAAGGCAAAAACTGTCCCGTCGCGGTTAATCTCGACCCTACGTGCATCGATCGGGATGGTCAGGCCGGGCTGCACGCGGTATCCTTCCGAGGTTACGACTTCGCCTTCGCCCGTCAGTTTGAGCGAGCCGTCGCGCGTATAGGCAGCATCACCGGACGGTAATTCAATTTCCAAATAGCCGTCGCCTTCGATGCCAAGGTCCAGTTCTCCACCCGTCTGACGCATGGCACCTTGGCGCATTTCAAGGGACACGGCGGATGGACGGACGCCAAGACCCAATTGCACACCGGCGGGTAAGATTTCGCCAGTCCCGGCGGTGATCGCACCTGGGGTGCGCAATTGTTGGTAATGAAGATCTGCGAATTCGGCACGTCGGGCGTTATAGCCGGTGGTCGTCATATTCGAGATATTGTTTGCCGTCACATCGACGCGCATCTGCTGTGCAGCCATGCCGGTCGCAGCGATTTTAAGTGCCTGCATGTTCTATGCCTCGTTCGTTGGGTCTTAAACGGGTTGGCCAAGGGTCCGGACGATGTTTTGAATGCGTTCGTCTTCATCATCGATCAGCGTCTGCGCCAATTCGTACGCACGGGTCACCTCGATCATCCGGGCGAATTCTAGGACCGGGTCAACATTGGATTGTTCCAGAGCGCCCTGCCTGATGTTCGGCGTAGCAACCGGTTGGAACGCATTATCTTCGACCTTGAAGGCCGTGTCGCCATACCGGCTGATCAGTTCCTGCGGTGCATTCACAATCGCCAGTTGGCCGATGGGATCGCCATTGACAGAGATCGTGCCGTCGGCCGCGACCAGGATGTCCTTGGCGTCGGCGGGGATGACAATGCGCCCCTGTCCACCATCCAGGACTGGATCACCGTTCGGGGTGACCAGGAAGCCATCCTGCGACGCCTGGAACGCACCGGCCCGCGTCAGGACCGGTCCATCCGGTGTTTCGAGTACAAAATACCCTTCGCCTTGGATTGCGAAATCGAACCGTCCGCCTGTCACCGCATGTGTTCCGGGCAGTTCGGAGGCAAATCTTGCCCCCAGATCGGCCATGGACACACTGTCGCTGCGGTCTGCGGCGATGATGAATTCGGTGAACGCAACGCCTTCGCGTCGAAAGCCAGTCGTGTCCAAATTGGCGATGTTGTTAGCGATCGTGTCCAGTTCGGACGCGAGCCCAGACTGGCGGTTCACGACCAGATAGTAAAGCGAATCATCCATCAGTCAGCAGGTCCTCGATAGTTGAAATTTCCGCTGATAGCTGGTCGATAAAATTGTTCAACTCCGCCAAATCGGTGATTTCGCCAGGATCAGCGGTCCGTCGGAACAACGATTGCAGGACCTCAAGCCGATCCTTTGACAGAGCAGGTTTCAGGCCCTCCGGAAGCTTGGCATGCCCAGCGTCAAGCGCGGCGATTGCCAGTTGCTCTGCCAAGTCTGCATTTGCCTCCACGGCTAAGCGCTGCACGCCAACATCCAAGGCCATTTCAGTATCGCCTGACGAAAGGGCAGCATTGATCGTCGCGTCCAGCGGCATCAGCTGTTCCGCAATATCCGCGCTTTTAGGAGAGCCGTCCGAAAGGTATTCTTGCGCTTCGGCCAATTGCCCTTTGGCCATCAGAGCCTGGGCCATCAGTTCGTTGCGAGCCGTGCTTTCAGGCACCCGCCGCAGGACGTCTTCGGCTTTATCAGGTTCTTGTCCGTCCATATGGGCGCGGGCCAACTCGAGGCCGATGCCAGAATCACGCCAATCCTGATCTTCCAGAACGTCCTCGGCCAAGGAGGGCACGCCCATCTCAACCATTGATGCGGCCAGGGCCCTACGAAATCCAGGTTTCTGCATGGCGTCCTGGAACTGATCGGGGCCTTCCAGATAAACCAAGGCCAAGGGACGCGAGGCATCTGCGAAGTCGGACCCGTCTGCGATTTCCGCCAAAAGATCTGCTCGGCGGTCCGCCGGGAAAAGCCCCCGAGCAACGCCAGAGTCCAGAATTGCCAGGGCCGCATCGCGCCCCTTTGCGTGATCCCGTAACTTGACCCAAAGCTCAAAGGCGCGGGCCCCGCGGTGACCGCCACGGTCTTCCCTTGCCAGAATTGCCAGGTCCTTTTGCAGGTGAGACGTGTCCATGGCAGCGAAGTCACTTTTCGATAGTGCCGCGTCGGCTAGACGCAGCAACGCATCTTCACCTACGGCGCCTGGAATGGTCCGGGCGTCCCGCAGCTTTTGCAGTGCGTCTCCATCTCGGTCATGCCATGCGTCCAGACGCGCGGAAAGAAGCAATGCCCGGCCACTAGGACCGTAAGACGACGATCTGGACCGCTCTGCCATGGCTTCCATGCGACGGGCAAACTCCCAAGAGCCCGCCTCTGCCGCCGCCTGACCCAAGCTGGCCGCGAGAAACTCCCGCACCTTGCGAGGCTGTGCTTCCAGCATCTCCGTGGTCGCCGTTGCATCCTCGACGGCACCATCCGCGTTTTCATCCAGAGTTTTCGCCGCCGCCCGCCACAATTGCTGGACCCCACCGCAGTCGGGCTTGAGCAGTGACGCATCTTCTGCCAGTGGGCGTACAGCCATCACACTGGCAATTTCACGATAAAGCTCTGCCCAAGGGTGTTGCGGGACGAATTCATCCAAAACGGCGACGGTTTCGACACTCAGCCCAACTGAAAGGTTCAACTGAGCCAACCTGATGGCGGCGTCTTCGTTGACTGTATCGAACTCACCAATCAAGGCCGCGTGCAACTCGCTGGCTAGATTGCTGTAGGGCACCCCAGGATCTGTATCAGGAAACGAAAGGGCGTCATCCGGAAAGCAGGCTGGTACTGGCCGAGTCAATGCCACCTCTGAAACATGGGTCTCAGCCTGGGCCTTAATGAGCGGCGCTTTGGGTTGTGCGGCGGCGGTCTTGGATGCCGATGGATCAGCTTGGGTGTCCGGCAGGGGATCCGGCTGAGACGAGTTTGTTGCGGAGCCATTGGTCTGCGCAACCTCTTCGTCCTTTTCCAACTGCACATCGGATGGATCTGGGCGCAGATCGACCATTCCCGCATCCGCGGCGCGCAACAATTGTTCCATCAGATGCTGCTGGGCCTCTTCGACATTGAGTCGCCCGTTTGACATGACATCTGGCGTGTCGACAGCCAGCTCCGCCCCTGGCTTGATCGAAGGCAGCGGGGCAGTTTGCGGTGCGGGTTGAGTGTCTGCCGTCGCCAATGCCGCGTTCGGATCGACAACATCGATCAGAACAGCCTCTGTTCCTTCCGATGTTACGGCAACAGAGCATGCACAGTCCAATGTGAGTCGGATGTATAAGTCACCGCCACGCAATTCTGAGTCCAGCGCAGCGACTCGGCGCCCCAGACGACCAATCAAGCCGCGCGGCAAGTCGACGGTCCGCGCAACCTGCGGAAACTTGACCTCAACCAGAGAGTCAAACTGCTGGACCATCCATCCAGCCGGCGGCCAATGGTCCAAGCGAAGTTGTGCAGGTGCGGTGGAGGATTGCGAGAGGGCAATCCGGTTCTCCTCAGTTTCCGCATGAACGGGGAAGCCGGCATAGCCCAGCATCAGTGCGCCCAGCAGAATCGTCCAGCCAATGAACTTGCGCAGGATCATGCCGCTTCCTTGGCCGCTTTCAACGCTTCATCCAAATCGTTGAAGCTTGGGCGCAAGCCCGAAGGCAGGTTCTGACGTGCGACCTCGACGCACATTTGAGGCGAATGCTTGTGCAGGTTCGCAACCAAGGTATCGCGGATCAGTTCATAGAACTTGTGGTCAGCTTCAGTAGTGCTTTTGATTTTGGTGGCGAATGGTCCCGCCAGACCATATGCCAGGAAAACCCCTAGGAATGTCCCAACCAATGCACCCCCGATCAGACGTCCAAGAACCTCGGGCGGTTGATCGATCGAGCCCATGGTTTTGATGACACCCAAAACGGCCGCAACGATCCCCAGCGCCGGCAGACCATCGGCCATCGTTTGCATGGCATGGCTGCCATGCATGGCGTGATGCAACCGTCCTTCCAGTTGCTTTTCCAGGACATCTTCCAATTGATGGGGATCGTCATAGTTCATCATGCCCATGCGAATCGTGTCGCAGATCATGTTGACCGCGCCCTTATCGCCTAGAATCTTGGGATAGGCCTGGAAGATCGGCGACCCGTCCGGTTCTTCCACATGAGCCTCGATCGCCACAGGGTCTTTGCGGGCGATCTTCACCAGCGTGAACAACAGGCAGAGCAGGTCCTGGTAATCCTGCTTCTTCCATTTCGGGCCTTTGAAAACGCCGCCCAGATCTTTCAGCGTGTGCTTCATGCCCGGGCCGTCATTGCCGATCACAAAGGCACCGACGGCTGCACCACCAATCATCATAAGTTCAAACGGAAGAGCCTTAATGATAATGCCCATCTTGCCGCCAGCGGCCAAATAGCCGCCGAACACCATGCCAAGGACAATAAGGATCCCGACAATAGCACCCATGGTAGTCTCGCGCTCCTGGCCTGTTTCTCAGCCCGTTGGACGCAATGACATACGCGCGAAACCTTTGGGGAAGCTTAAGGACAGCGTTCCTAGGCGCGTGCAATTCGATTCAAAAAGTCCCGCATATAGCGCGCCACCGTCGCGCCGGCCTCCAGCATGATCGAATGCTTCAGTCCCGGCAGGATCATCAACTCTGCATTCGGCATGGCATCGGCGATCTGGCGGTTAAGCCTTGGATTGCATCCGCCGTCATTCTCACCAGTCAGAACCAGGGACGGCGCGGTGACTTCATGCAGCCACGGTGACATCTCGACCCCTGCATAAATGCGGAAGACTCGAAGAAAAACTTCCGGATCTGTCCCAATGACCTGATCCATTCGGGCACGGACAATGTCTGCGTTCCGGGCGAGAAATGCATCAGTGAACCAGCGGTCCGAGAGGGTTTCCAAGACCTGAGAGATACCCTTTTGCTCCATAGCCGTGACCACGCCTTTGACCTTGGCGCTATCGTCCTCCGTGCGGAAGGCAGCGGTCGACAGCAGGCCAAGCGAAAGTACCCTGTCCGGATACGCCCGCGCATAGGCTGGGCCGATCATCCCACCAAGCGAATGCCCTGCAAAATGGGCTTTTTCAAACCCTGTCTGTTCCCGCACCAGTTCCAGGTCGTTGACCAAGTCTTCCAACCAGAACCGGCCAACCGGCATCGGAGAGTCACCATGACCGCGGAGGTCGTAGGTGACGACCGTGTAGTGCGATCTCAGTTCTGGAAGGGCAAAGCGCCAGGTGTTTCGAGCCGCGCCAATACCATGGATCAGGAACAGGGGCGGGCCGTCGCCCTGGACCGTATAGGCACAGTCGATAACATCGGGCATCGCGCCTACTCCGCCGCCATGACTGTACCGACAGGGCGTCCGGTGAAATGCGGCATCACTTCTTCGGCGAACCTTTGAATGGCGTCCATGGTCTGTGTCTGTGGTGCGCCAAAATTGACGTTCAGGATCACCCGGTCGATGCCGAGCTCGGCATAAGGCGCAAGCTTGTCGATCACCTCGGCAGGCGTGCCGATCAACAAGCTGTCGACGAGTTGGTCACGGGTTTGCTCACGCGGCAGTTGGCGGATCATGCCTGCGTCGACAATTCCAGGACCGGCGAAGATATTATCGAACCGGCCATAGTAATCGTAGGCTTGGTCGATCATCTTTTCCCGCTCTTGCGCGTTTTCCGCGCAGGCAGCGACGCGCGAAAGGGTAAGCGTAAGATGGGCGCCGTCCTCGCCCATGATCTCTTTCGCGCTGGTGAACGCGGTGACCTGCTGGCGCAACAGATCGCCATCTCCTGCCAAGGGCGTCGTCTGAATATGAAAGCCGCGCTTAGTGCAGGCGTGGATCCCTGCCGGGTTCATTACCGCCATCATCATTTGTGGACCGCCCGGGCGCACAGGCCTTGGCATGATGGTAATCGGTTCAAACTGGTAATAGTCGCCATCCCAAGACACTTCCTCGCGGGACAGCAATGCCTGCAGCACGTCCAGGGATTCGTCAAAGCGCGCGCGGGTTTCCTCCATAGGCACGCCCATGCGGCCCATCTCGAACGGGAACGCGCCCCGGCCGACGCCTAGCAGCAGGCGTCCATCAGTGAAGATGTCGGCAACAACGACCTCTCCGGCATAGACCCGCATATCGTGAAGCGGCAGCACCACGACCGAGGTCATGATCTTAACAGCCTTGGTGTGTGCTGCGATCTTCACTGCGAACTGCAATGGCGCGGGCATCATCAGGCAGTTGACCAGGTGATGTTCAGTGATCGAAACCGCATCAAAACCCAGCCGATCAGCCAGTTCCGCCTGCGCCAGCATGTCCGCATAGACCCGATCGCCGCCATAGCTTTTGTCCGGATAATCGGCGGACAGTTGGATGCTGAATTCCATCGCTCCGTTCCCCTAAGACACAGTGCAGAATGGCGATGAATTGATGCTGGGGCAAGCAGCGTGAAGTTAAGACAAATCTGACCGGTACCGGCTCATCTCAGGGCCTGGATCAGGAGCCCACCATGAATGACCGTCGAAATCTATCGCCCGCGGATGAAATGGGCCTGATCCGAATGCAAATGAAAGAGCTGAAGGCGCGGGAACAGCAATTGCGGCGTAACTGAAGTTGCGCAGCACGCAATACGGCAGCGAATGGCGGGTAGAGGTCGTTCCGCAACGCAGGCGGACCCTTGTGCGCGAAGCCTTACCGGAAGAGATTGCCAATGATCCGCGCTATTGGCGCGAGACGACATCGTACATCGTGAAAACCTACCGGGTCGCGCGGTCCTGTGCCGATAGCCGCGAACAGCCCCCGGCATTCGAGCTGTCGCCGCCGATCGAACCGGAGATGTCACTGATCGACGAGGGGGACATCTAGACTATTCGGGGCTTGGCTATACGGTCCCGGGCGCATATCTCAAAGCCATGCAACGGGTTTTGCTTTTGTTGATGACCGTTCTGGCCATGCCAGCATTTGCAGACGACCACCGCCGGGCCGTTTTTGCCTTTTCACCCCGGCTTTATGACGTGCAATTGCATTGGAAAGACGGCGGGGACCAGTTCTGGTCACTGGAAACCGTGCGCAAGCACTTGGTCGCTGAAGGCCGCTGTCCAGTGTTCCTGTCGAATGGCGGCATTTATGGGAAGGATTACGCGCCGCTGGGCTTGCATATCGAAGCGGGCCGTCGGTTGAAAAAAATCAATCCGGCCAAGGGCAGCGGGAACTTTTCCTGGAACAGCGGGACATTCGCACTGCGTAAAGGCCGTCCAGAGGTTCGCAGGCACACCGCTTGGCCGGGGGATAAGGGTGTTTCGATCGCGCTGCAGTCAGGACCATCATTGGTGATTGGCGGAAAGCGCACCAGCGCAGGGCGATCAAAGGCTGATCGCTACAGTCGTGGCGCCATCGTGGCCTATCGTGACGGGCGCCTCGGCTTCGTCCACACGTTGGACCGTATCGCCTTTCGTGACCTGGTGGATCTGGCGGAAACCAAGGGAAGGGTCCAAGGCATGCTTTATTTGGATGGCCGGATCAACGACTGGTGGGAAAGAGGCCGGAACACCGCAGCGCGTGGATTTCCCTGGTTCGCGGGTATCTTGTCAGTAAGTCGAAAGGGATCCTGCCCGGACCCGTTGAACGCACCTCTACCCGTTGTAAAACCTTCGAAATAGCCTAGCGTGACGTTCCCTTTATCTCTTGCAGATTCGCCAACGCTGCCTCCCGGGATGGCAGCACACCCGGTTCGGTGCTGATAGATTCTCCTTCACCCTCGGCAAATCTGATGACAGCATGCGCGAAGTTCATGCTGATTTTCTTTGACCGGTGGGCATAGGCGACCCATGCTTCCGGCCAAATTTGGCAGTTGTGATGGTTCACCAGAAAGTACCATTTCTGGTTTCGTGGGATCACTACAGCGTCCAATGCGTCATAGAACGCATTCACGATCTCGCTGCTTTGGAATTGGAAATTGCTGAAATCGATATCAATTATGCCGTGGCCATCTAAAACACTGATCCGTTCCGCATAGCGCGCCTCTACTGTCGGAAAATCCTGACGGCGGTCAGCCGCGTAGACCGTGGTCGCCAAATGATCGATCCCGGCCTTCAAACGATCACACTCAGCCAATGCGCGCTGAATGAAATCCGTGCGCTCCTGCTCCGGTAGATCAGGATAATCGTTCAGAATCTCCAAAGCGCCACGGATAACCGTAAGTGGCGAGATGAAATCTTCCTCGACTTTCGTGCTAAGAGCTATGGTTTTGTCGTCTCTGGACGAAGTCATCTCTACGCCTCATCCAGGGAGGTAATCAGCCATTGCATGTCGGCGCAGTCTGTTGCCAATATCTTTTGCTGCCCAATGCGTAGACAGTAACGGTAACAACGAGGGCGAGGAGATGGGAAAGCGCGTTCTGATCGCAGAGGATGAACCGAATATTGCCACATCACTAGCTTTCCTTTTGGAAAGGGCCGGTTATCAGGTCAGCATCGCCTCGAATGGTGCAGAAGCTCTGGACGCAATCGACGCGAATACTCCCGATGCGTTGCTATTGGACCTAATGCTACCCGCTGTCGATGGCTACGAAGTTCTACGCCGCGTTCGAGGCAATCCCAAATCGGCCGATTTGCCGGTCCTTGTTCTGACCGCCAAGGGACAAAAAGAAGATCGCGAAACAGCCGAACAATCCGGCGCAAATGCATTTGTCACCAAGCCTTTCGCCAATGCCGAACTCTTAGACGCCGTTGACCGTCTATTCGGCAGTAATCGGTGAGGTCTTCTTGAGAAGCGTTCCTCTCGTTTGCTCTTCGGTTTTGCCAGGCACACATAGTCTGGCTGCGTTCTGAAACCGTTTGATTGTTCCAAGCACCGGAACCGAGGCTGACCGTCACCTAGATCGCAAGATACTCTTGGCGAAGTTCAGCGTTGTCCAAAACCTCTTGCGCCGTGCCATCAAAAACCTTTTGACCCGTATCCAGAATGATCGCCCGGTCGGCCAGATGCAGCGCCGCAATGGCATTTTGTTCCACAAGAACCGTGGTCATACCAAGGCCCTTGATCTGTTCCAGCGTCTTCTCGATTTCTTGCACGATCACAGGCGCCAAGCCCTCGTAAGGCTCGTCCAACAAAAGAAGTTTCACATCCCGGGCCAGGGTCCGGCCGATCGACAGCATTTGCTGCTCACCGCCCGAGAGTGTTGTGCCTTCCTGCTTCCGGCGCTCACCAAGACGCGGGAACAGTTCGTAAATCCGTTCGATCGACCACCCAACCGGCGGGGCAATCTGTGCCAGTTTCAGATTTTCCTCAACGGTCAGGCCCTGAATGATACGGCGGTCTTCCGGCACCAATCCGATGCCTGAGCGGCTGGCTTCGTGCGCCTTCATCTGGTGCAATGGCTTGTGATCCAACCAAATTTCACCATGGGTTAGTGCCGGATCATCGACCCGGGCAATCGCACGAAGTGTAGAGGTTTTGCCGGCGCCGTTCCGGCCCAGCAATGCCACGATTTCGCCTTCACGAATCTCGAAGCTGATACCTTGAACGATGTAGCTTTCGCCGTAGTAGGCGTGGATATCCCAGGCCGAAAAAAATGCAGCTTGTCCGCCCTTGCTTGTCGATGGCGCGACAGAAGGCGCGTGGCCGGCAAACTGGTCATCGTCCAGCAGGTTTGAGTCTCTCTCAGTCATTGCGTCCATTTCCTCTGCCGGAACTAAAGTTCCGCCCCCCCAAGATAGGCTTCGCGAACTTTAGGGTGCCCTTTGATGTTCTCTGGCAGATCTTCGACGATCACCGTTCCTTGCGCCAGAACGCTGATCTTCTGTGCCAGCGAGAACACCACGTGCATATCGTGCTCGATAACCACCATGGTAATGCCGGATTCGGCGATCTTAGCCAACAAATCGATCGTGTTATTGGTGTCACCCCGGGACATGCCAGCCGTCGGCTCATCTAAAAGCAGGAGCTTCGGCTTTTGCACCAAACACATCGCAAGCTCCAGCCGCCGCTTATCCCCGCGGCTAAGCTGGCTGGCCACATCGTCGGCTTTGCCGTCCAGACCCACATCGGCCAGGCTGCTGCGGGCTTGTTCGTAAATGTTCTTCTCGCCCCTCAGGCCTGGCCAGGCATTCATTGTGAAGGCCCCGTCTCGCTTGGCGAATGCGGGGATCATTACGTTTTCCTGTAGAGTCAGATCACCAAAAATCTCTGGCGTCTGGAAGACGCGGCTAACGCCTAGCTGGTTGATTTCGTGCGGCTTGATGCCCAGCAAAGACTGCCCGTTGAACAATACCGAGCCGGTATCCGGATCAAGCCGCCCGACGAAACAGTTCAAAAGGGTCGACTTACCTGCTCCGTTCGGACCGATGATCGCATGGACCGAACTTTCCTGGACTTCCAGGTTAACCTCGTTCAACGCTTTCAATCCACCGAAGCGTTTGTTTACGTTTTGGACTTTGAGGATGCTCATTTTCTTTCTCCTCACTCAGCCGGAACGGTAGCGGCATCGGCTTTGTCGTCGCCTTTGGGTTTACCCTTGAACAGCCGCACCAGGCGGTTGATGCCTTCCATCAGACCACCCGGCAGGAAGATCACGACGGCCATGAACATCACGCCGATGGTCAGGTGCCAGCCACCACCCACAAAGATCTCGGCAACCGAGACCATCGCGGTTTGTGCGCCCTCCGGCAGAAAGCTGAACGCGCTCATCAGATCGTCCGTGTTCAATGCAGACAGGCGCGCCTCGGCCCCTTTGATGATGCCTGCGCCCAGGATCGGTCCCAGCAACGTTCCGGTACCACCCAGGATGGTCATCAGCACAACCTCGCCAGAGGCGGTCCAGAACATCCGTTCCGCACCGGCCAGCGGATCGGTTACCGCCATAAGGCCACCTGCCAGCCCGGCATACATGCCGGAAATGACAAAGGCCGCCAAAGTGTAAGGCTTTGTATTCAGACCTGTGTAGTTCATGCGGTTCTGGTTCGATTTGACCGCGCGCAACATCATGCCGAACGGCGATCTGAAAATCCGCATCGAGATATAGAAGCAGACGATCAGTACAGCAGCACAGAAGTAGAAGCCGTTGTATTGCGTCATTTGAATGCCGAAGAAGTCCGAAGATGGCAACGTTTCATAAACGCGCCCGAAGACTGCAGTATCCAGCCAACGCGGATCATCCGCGACCAGCTGCAATCCTGTTTCACCATTGGTGATCGGCGTTAGCACCGAATAGGCCAAACGATAGCTCATTTCTGCAAAGGCCAGTGTCAGGATTGAAAAGTAAATCCCGGACCGGCGCAGGGAGACGAACCCAATGATCAAGGCGAACAGACCCGCCATCAGGACTGACATGATGATCGCCGGGATGGGGTTCATCGAAAAGAGCTTGAACGTCCAAACTGCGGTGTAGGACCCGACACCCAGGAAGGCGGCGTGGCCGAACGACAGATACCCGGTCAGGCCAAACAAGATGTTGAACCCAATGGCGAAGATCCCAAATATTGCAAGCTTTTGCAGGAAGTCAGGATAGGCCAGACCCAGCGGCTGCAACAGGATGGGTGCCGCAAAGATGAAGGCTGCGAAACAGACCAGCAACAGCACGTCCATCTTTGGATTCACTTTGGTAATTGCGGTCATGATTTAGGTCTCCATCACGCCTTTGCGGCCCATCAGGCCACGGGGGCGGACCAACAGGATGATCACTGCGATTAGGTAGATGATGATCTGGTCGATGCCGGGGAAGATCTCCTTGACCTCGTTCATCGAGGCAAAGGACTGTAATATGCCCAGCAGGAACCCGGCAGCGACAGCGCCACCAAGAGAGCCCATACCGCCGACAACCACCACAACAAAGCTGAGGACCAGGAAGTCCATGCCCCAATGATAATCGGGGGGTTGGATGGGTGTGTACATCACCCCCGCAAGCCCTGCGACAACTGCGGCTATGCCGAAAACGGTAGTGAAGCGCTTGTCGATATCGATGCCCAGCAGACCAACGGTTTCGCGGTCCGCCATGCCCGCACGAACCACCATGCCGTAGGTGGTGAATTGCAGGAAGGCAAATACACTCCCGATCACCGTCAGCGAAAACAAGAAGTAGATAAGCCGCCAGGTCGGGTATGGGACAGCGCCAGGATCAAAGCCCATAAGGATGCCGACGTCGACCATGCCTTTGGCCAAATCAGGCGCGGCCTGTGGAATAGGGTTGGCCCCGTAGAACTTCTTGATGATCTCGCCCAGCACGATCGCCAGCCCAAAAGTCACCAAAATCTGCTCGGCATGGGGGCGCTTGTAGAAGTACCGGATCAACCCCCGCTCCATTATGATGCCAACCAGCAGCATCACGGGGATCGCCATCAGGATCGCGGCGGGCACAGAATACTCGATCAGGAAGGTCCCAAAGTCACCGAACCAGTGTTCGACATAGGGCGTCTCGATCTTCAGGGGGTTGCCCAGAAAGTCCTTCTCGGTTGCGGACTCGGTCACGAAAGCCACATTCAGAAGCGTTCTCAAGGTCACCGCGCAGAAAGCGCCCAGCATGAACAACGCGCCATGCGCAAAGTTCACGACGCCCAGCGTTCCGAAAATAATGGTCAGTCCCAAGGCAATCAGCGCATAGGCCCCGCCCTTGTCCAGACCGTTCAGAACTTGCAGCAGGATCGCGTCCATAGCCGCTGCCCCCTAAATCATTGTTGATCGATAAGTGGGCTGGCCCCGATAGGGACCAGCCAATTCTGCATGTGCAGATTATGCGCCGTCGTTGATCGCGCCGCGGTTGCAGCCCAGCATGTCGGTCGGGTACTCGACCTGTGCACGCGGAGTGACTTCGACAACTTCCAGAATGTCGAACTTGGACGACGGATTCTCTTTACCCTTCACGACCAGCACGTCTTTGAAGCACTGGTGGTCAGCGCCACGATACGTGGTCGGACCGTTGCCCAGTCCGTCGAAGTCGAAGTCCTCCAGGGCAGCGCCAACTGCCGAAGGCTGGAAGGTTCCGGCACGCTGACATGCGTCTGCGTACAGGATAGCCTGACAGTACGTCGTGTGGGCAGCCTGTGACGGCGGGAAGCCGTACTTTTCGCCGAACGCTTTGACGAAGGCTTTCGAGCCGTCGTCCTGCAGTGACCAGTGCCAGTTCGTCGAACCGTAGATGCCCTTCACGTTCTCGCCGGCACCTTGGGCCATCAGGCGTGAGTAGAGCGGCACAACGATACCGAAGTCCTTGCCGTTGACCTGCTTGTCGCGCAGACCAAACTGCACGGCCTGGGTCAGCGAGTTCACCATGTCGCGGCCATAGTGGTTCAGGACCAGCACGTCAGCGCCCGAATTCAGAACCGGTGTGATGTACTGCGAGAAATCACCGGCGCCCAACGGAGTGCGCACAGCGGCTGCGGTTTTCCAACCCACCTGCTCGGAGTATTTCTGGATCGAGCCTTCTTGGCTCCAGCCCCAGTTGTAGTCAGCAGTCAGGTGGTAGGCAACGCGGTCAGACCCGAACTGGTTCTTGATCACCGGTGCCAGGGCTGCGCCCGACATTTCGGTATTGAAGAAGTGACGGAAACCGTTCGCACGGCAGTCCTTACCAGTCGTGTCGTTGGCGTGGGTCAGACCCGCCATGAAGATGATGCCTGCGGTTTGGCAGTAGTCCTGCACAGCCACGGCCACACCCGACGAAGAACCGCCGGTGATCATGATGGCACCGTCTTTTTCGACCATGCGCTTGGCCGACGCGCGGGCGGCGTCCGACTTGGTTTGGGTGTCACCGGTAACGAAGGCGACCTTCTTACCGTTGATGCCGCCGCTGAGCGCTTTCGAGCTGAACGTGTCCAGCATACCACCGCCGCCAGCGTTGATGTGCTCGACGGCCAGCTCGTACGCGCGCAGCTCATCTGCGCCCTCGTCAGCATAGGCACCGGTTTGCGGAACGTTGAAGCCCAGAGTGACAGTGTCGCCCGTAGGTTCGTTGGTGTAGCCAGCAGCCCAAGCATGCGATGTGAAGATTGTCGGCGTGGCCAGGCCAGCACCCACTGCCGCCGTGCCTTTCAGCAGGCCGCGACGGCTAAGTTTCGTATTGCTCATGCGATGTTCTCCCTGAGCGTTTCCTCGAGGCGGGCCGCTGCGTTAGGCGCAATCAACCCTTAGGCGATCTCTCGCCGGTAAAGGAAAATGAAGAGAACTGGTCAAAGACGCAACAACTCTTTGACTTTTATAGGCTTTTTTGTAAATTATTTATCTGCACGGAATCGCAAATTGTAAATTTTTTACATTGCATCGCAGCAAAGGCCCTAAACGAAAGGAAATTTCGCGATGAATGATGCGATTTTGGGAACGCAGATCCGCGAAAGGCGCCGACAGATCGGCCTCACACAAGTGGCTTTGGCACGCGAAATTGGCATCTCGGCCAGCTATCTGAACTTGATCGAGGCAAATAAACGGCGAATCGCCGGTCAGTTGTTGCAGCGCATCGCGACTGCATTGGGCATGGACGCCGAAGATCTGGACGGCACCGATGAACGGCGCCTCTCGCAGGCTTTGGATGGCATCGCGCGTCAGCCCGCGGTCCAAAAATTCAAGGCAGAGATCAATCGAACCGGCGAAATGATCGGCCGATTTCCCGGATGGGCGCGCACGCTTGCCGCGATTGCTGACTCGGAACAATCCGCGCAGCAAACAGCACGGGCCATGGCTGATCGGCTTGCTCACGATCCCTTCCTGGGGGAAACCGTCCACCATATGCTGACCCGCATTGCAGCGATCCGATCGGTCGCCGAAATTCTGACTGACGTGCCGGACATTGAAACAGAGGAGCGTAACGGCTTCAATCAGCTCATCGCCGATGAGGCGCGGGGCCTGACGGACTTAGCCGGGGCATTGGCCGATTACTTCGACCGCGCCGAAGAGGCAGAGCAAACCCTGACACCCCGCGACGAAGTGCAAGCCTTCTTTGCTGCGCGTTCCAACCATATTCCAGAACTCGAAGACATAACAGGACCGGATCAAGAAGTCCGAGTGTCCGACATTATACAAAAGATTGTTCGTGAGACCGTTTTCGAGACGGACATGGCCCGCGATCTGGCCGCCCAGGCTCTTTTGGGATATGCCTTCCTGGCGCAGCAGCTGCCCCAGCAAAGCTTCCTGCAGTCTGCGACGGATTTGGGCTTTGACGCCGAGGCTTTGGCCCAGGCGACCGGAATGCCCCTGCCCGGGATTTGCCAGCGCCTGGCTGCGTTGCCGCCGAACACAGATCGACCGAGGTTCGGATACCTGAAAGCGGATGCCTCAGGTGCAATTGTCCAGATGCTCGCACTGGATGGCCTGCCCGTGCCCCGCTATGTCGCTACGAGTCCGCTTTGGGTACTGTATCGTGCGCGCCAAATACCGGGCCAGATCGTCCGTCAGCGCGCTGTATTCTCGAACAGCATCAGGGTTGTCTTCGTCGCCCATGCCCATAACGTCGCCAAGCCAGGATTTGCCCAAACTCCGGACTACGTCACGGATATGCTGTTCATGTCAGACGAAGACGCGGCAAAAACCGCCTATGCGCCAGACCAGTCGACGCCCTTGGAAGAAATCGGCCCCGCCGCCCATCTTTTCCCCGATGCCAGCTTCGATCAGCGCGCCGAACATCCTTTTCAAGCAGCAGAATCCCGCAAATAAACAATTTGCCCTCAGGCCCAGTCTATCGTCTACTCAGTCCATACCCGCGCAAAGACGGGCCCGAGCCTAGGGGAGGCGATAGCATGGGATCCAAACGGATTCTATTGGCTGAGGATGAGCCTAACATTGTCGCGCCGCTGCAGTACCTGCTAAATCGCGCGGGGTTTGATGTTGATGTGCATGAAGACGGTCATGCAGCACTGCAAGCCGCTTTGGAAGACCCTCCTGATGTGATGGTTTTAGACGTAATGTTACCGGGGATTGACGGGTTCGAAATTCTCAGTCGCTTGCGGAACGATCAGCGATCCAGAAATCTACCGGTCCTTATGCTGACGGCCAAAGGCCAACGTGAAGATCGCGAACGCGCCCTGAAGACTGGTGCTAACCTTTTCATCACCAAACCTTTTGCGAATGCCGAACTGATTGCCGCCGTCGAGCAACTGGTTCATGATGCGCAGCCTGACCAAGCTCATGGATGACCGTGCGGGACAAGACCGCAAAAACCGCAAGACCCGCGACCGGGCCTTCATAGTCTTAATAATGGGGATCGTTCTGCTGATGCCGCCCCTGGCTGGTATTTTTCAGATCGATGCACGTATCCTCGGTTTGCCTGCAACCTTGGTCTATCTGTTTCTGGTTTGGGCCGGGCTGATCCTGGCAACCTCGATGCTGGCCCGGGCGCTGATGCGTAGCGACACCCCGCCCGAGTCTTGACGTGTCGTTATCAGTCGACGTCCTTCTGGCGATTTGTATTGCCTACGTGGCTGCACTTTTCGGCATCGCGTTCATCGTGGACCGGCGCGCCAGCCGAGGGCAATTTTCATGGCTACGTTCGCCAGTGGTCTACACACTCTCGATTTCTGTCTACTGCACATCCTGGACGTTCTATGGCGCAGTCGGCTCTGCCGCTCGAAACGGGCTAGAATTCATCACAATCTATCTGGGCCCCACCTTGGTCTTCGTCGGTTGGTTCTGGCTGCTGCGCAAACTTGTCCGCATCGGACGAGCGCATCGGATCACCTCAATCGCCGACCTTATTTCGTCACGTTATGGAAAAAGCCCCAGCTTGGCGGTGCTGGTGACCCTGATGGCACTGATTGCAACGACGCCCTATATCGCGCTGCAACTGCAATCGGTGACACGCAGCTACCAAGCTGTGGCGGGGGATGCAGACAGCACCGCCACCGCCTTCTGGGTCGCGGCGGGCATGGCAGTCTTCACCATCCTCTTCGGCACCAGATCCCTTGATGCGAACGAGCGCCACCATGGCGTGGTCGCCGCGATCGCTGTTGAGGCAATCGTGAAGCTGTTCGCGCTTTTGGCCGTTGGCATCTTCGTGGTTTGGGGCGCGGGCGGCCTGACCGAGATCTTCGACGAGGTGCCGGCCGAACTGGTCTATGGTGGTGAGGAAATTTTTGGCCCGCGTTGGGCGACACTAACCTTCTTAAGCGCCACCGCGATCATCTGCTTGCCCCGTCAGTTCCAGGTAACGGTGGTAGAGAACGTAGACGAACGCCACTTGGCGACGGCGTCCTGGCTGTTCCCACTCTATCTGCTCGGCATGTGTTTGTTCATCGTGCCCATTGCAATCGCGGGCATCCAAACCCTGCCGGACGGCAACCCGGATCTTTATGTGCTCACTTTGCCATTGGCTGCAGGCCGGGACGATCTGGCATTGCTGGCCTTTCTGGGCGGATTTTCATCGGCGACCTCGATGGTCATCGTCGCCGCCATCGCGGTGTCCACGATGGTGTCGAACCATGTGGTGGCACCCGTTGCGATACGCCTGATGGCCACAGGGCATGAAACCTCGGGCGATCTACGCAGCCTGCTGCTGACCGCGCGGCGCGTTTCCATCGCCGTGGTGCTTGGCCTCGGCTTTCTGTACTTTCAACTCTCCGGCGGGTCCGATGCCTTGGCGGCCATCGGTTTGATCGCCTTCGCAGGTGTCGCACAATTCCTGCCATCCCTTTTGGGGGGTATCTTCTGGCGCGGGGCGACACGCATGGGCGCGTTGGTTGGCTTGGTCCTGGGGGCTCTGCTTTGGGCTTATACGCTGTTCCTACCCAGCTTCGACGGCGGGTTCCTTTTGTCCAAGGACATGATCCAGAACGGCCCCTGGGGGATCGAGATGCTGCGGCCGCGGGCACTTATGGGCTTGACTGGATTGGACCCGCTGGTCCACGCGCTCGTGTGGAGCCTGGGCATCAATGCGCTCGCCTTCCTGGTGATATCTGTGGTGACGGAATCCGGCCCGCTGGAACGCTTACAAGGCGCCCAGTTCGTCGACATCTTCCGCATGGACATGGGCAGTGCGGCGAATTTCGACACCAGCCGCGCAAGCGCCGAGGACCTTTTCATTCTGGCGCAGCGTATCCTCGGCAGAGAACCAGCCAGGCGCCTCTTTGACGAGATCGCCAAACGGCAAGGACAGGCAACTGGGTTGCCAATGCCGACCCCCGCGATGATCGCGCGGTTGGAACGGGAATTGGCGGGCTCGGTGGGCGCGGCCTCGGCCCATGCCATGGTTGGCCGCGTAGCTGGCCAGGCACCGATCGGTGTAACCGAGTTGATCGACATCGCGGATGAAACCCAGCGCCTGATCGAAACGTCCAGGCAACTAACGCAAAAGTCAGCTGAACTGGAACGCGCCGCCCGGCAGCTGCGCGACGCGAACACCCGTCTGACAACACTGGATGCCCAAAAAGACGAATTCCTAAGCCAGGTTAGTCATGAGCTGCGCACGCCAATGACCTCGATCAGGTCGCTTTCAGAATTGCTGGCAGAAGAAGAAACCGACCCCGCCGACCGCCAACGTTTCGCGGGTATTATTCACAGCGAAAGCCAGCGGCTGACCAGACTTCTGGACGAAATCCTGGATATCTCCCGGCTCGAGGCTGGCACCATGACAGTCGCCCTGGAACCTGTGGATGCAGGCCAGGCGATCGAGGCTGCATTGGACACCGTCAGCGGCATGACACGCACGCAGGATATCCGCATCCAACGGCCAGAGCTTGAAGCCACGACTGTGCGAGCGAATGACGACCGTCTGCGTCAGGTTCTGATCAACCTGCTATCCAATGCGGTGAAGTACAACACCCATCCAGAGCCAGAGATCAATCTGACCGCTAGTCCGAGGAACCAGATGCTGGAGATTGATGTGATCGACAACGGCGGCGGCGTGCCGCGAACCGAAGCCGCCACCGTGTTCGAAAAATTCGCCCGGGGCAGCGGCGCCGGCACCAATCAGGGTGCAGGTTTGGGGTTGCCAATCAGCCGGGCAATCATGCGAACAATGGGCGGGGATCTGAGCATCGAGTTCACGCCTGAGAACAGCAGCTTCTTCCGCGTCCGCGTTCCATTGGCTGAGGTTTGAGCGGACGCTTATGACGCTTCAAGCCCGCGGGTCTTCCCGCCCGAGATCATCGCGCAGAAGATCTTAAAGCCTGGAAAAGAGACCTGAGTCCCCCGAGGACAAAGTACGGAAAATTCGATTTAGTTTGCTCGGAAAGCTGATTACGATACGCCCATGGCACCCAAAGATGCAGCTTCAGCGATCAAGATTGCCCCTGTGACAGGCGCGCTCGGGGCGGTGGTCATCGGGGTCGACTTAGCCACTGACGGCACAGCGGTCGAGACGCTCAAAACGGCTCTGGATCAGCACCTGGTGCTCTACGTCCCGGATCAGAACCTAGACCGCTTTCAACTGGCGGCGTTGGGCCGCGCATTCGGCCCGCCATTCCTACATCCTTTGGTCAATAACGGCTTCGATGACTGTCCCGAAGTGCTGGAACTGCGCCGAGAGCCCGAGGACACCATCATGTTTGGCGGAGCATCCTGGCATGCGGATGTGTCATGGCTGCCAAAAGTCGGCTATGCTTCGATCCTGCATGGCAAGGAGGTGCCGCCTGTCGGGGGTGATACAGCTTTTGCCTCGACCATTTCGGCGTTCGAAACGTTGTCACCGGGGCTGCAAGACACTTTGCGGGGATTGAGTGCGATCCACGCCTATCATTGGTCCGAGGGGATCGAGGATCCAGACTGGCGCGTAACCCATCCGGTGGTACGGAGACACCCGGCAACGGGGTGCGAGGGGCTTTACGTGAACCGCATGTTCACGACGCGGTTTGACGGGATGACCGTCGCCGAAAGCGCGCCCTTGTTGGCCTATTTGTTCGACCATATGGAGAAGATCGAACACACCTGCCGGTTCCGGTGGCGGGCTGGCGGCGTGCTGATCTGGGATAACCGGTTCACGCTGCACTATCCGGTGAACGACTTTTCAGGCCAGCGCCGGGTTATGATCCGGACGACATCTTTGGAGAGCTAACCCTCTCAATTCAAAGGGGATTCTGCCCCACTCAACCCAAAGAAATCGACGATGGTTTCCACAGCGCTGTAGCCGCTGTTCTGGGTCGAAGGCCAATCATGACCAAAGCCTTCCAATGCGATCATGCGGACCTGGGCGCCGGTAGCCTCGTTTCGGTAATGTCGCTGGACCAACCCTTCCTCTGGCGGCACGTGAACGGGTGCCGCTCCGATTGCCTTCGCCCAATCTGACATGATCACGGGTACCGAGGGCGCGCCGCCCCACGTATCCCCCCAATGCTGCATCGATGTGTAGAGGATCGTGTGGTCCTGCACCCCATGGATGTGCAGCAAAGAGGGGCGTTCTTCTGCCGGGCAGTGCTTCCAATCGCGGCCGCTGATCCGCCCGGCAACGGAGGTGATCCCAGCCAACGGCACGTGCCCACGGCAAGCCATATGGTAGGCCATGTAGCCGCCCATAGAGAGCCCGAGAACAAAAACTCTATTACTATCAATGCCTTGCGTGTTCGCAAGATGATTGATCAGAGCGGTCAGATACCCGACATCGTCCACTGCTTCATAGTCGAACCCGGCATTCCAGTGGCGCGAGCCTCCTTGCAGCCTTAGCCCCTGCGGATAGACCACCGCGAAGCCGTGCGCAGCCGCCCTCTTGGTCAGGCCGATGCCGAAGCGGAGGTTCTTGGCGTTCCCGCCCATGCCGTGCAGGGCGACGACCAAGGCCGGGCTTTCGACGCCTTTCGGAACGAACAGGTAATGTTCCCGCTCGATCCCGCCATGGGTCAGCGTCCCCCGCTCGGCCACCCCGGAATGGGCCGCGATTGGGATCAAACAAAAGACCAACGCCAGCAGAAAACGCATCACGACCCCTTCGGTTTTTCCTGCAATAGCAGGCGGGTCATGAAGAACTGGTTTCCGATCCACCGTGTTTACGGCCCAGCAGTTAGCATTCGGTAAAATTTGCGCCGAATGTGATGAGATTTCGCGGTTTCTGGCCGATTTTCCGGGGATTTAGGCCGGTTTTCGGGCGGTTAGACCGCTCTCGTCCGCGCGTTAAGACCTTTGGAGTTGTCTGCCAGGGCGTATGCCATCCGTACGGCACGTGTATGCCATGCGTATGTCATCTGTATGCCATCCGTATGTACAAAAAGTCGACCTGCAAAGGTTAACGTCGCAAATTCGTTCTGGGGTCTATTTCTTTCGCGGGGGGTCGAGCAGGTCAGTTTTTGGAAGGAAAGGCGCCCAGGCGGTCTGGATCATGTTGGCCCAGGCCATCACCGGATTGGTAGCAGGCGACATCCACGGGGCAAGCATCTCTGGCGAGCCGAATGGGCCCATCATCGGCAGCTTGGACAGGTGGTCAGAGAACGCCTCTAACGACGGGGTCGCCGTCATCTTCAGAGTAATCACTTCGGGCTGACCATCGGACGGTTCGGTCCGGGTCATCTCGACATCCAGATGCGGCAGTTTGGCGGTGATCTTCGTGTCGTCCATATGCGCGGCCTTTCTGATGCTGCGGCGCACAATCTATATCAGGGTAGGTGCAGTGTACAAGTTCGGTATCGAGAGTGGGATCTCGCCGTTTACCGCCCGGGTAGCGGGCACGCCGGTGGGTTGGTTGTTGTTGTGATCGGTTGGGCACACACCAGCACAGCATCACCCCGACGAGTTTGGGTGGGTTTGCACCCACCCTACGGTTTGCTCCGCCCGCGCAGCGGGCACGCCCGACCCTCCCCCCGGGAGGGCGCATGGCGATGTCTTTCACACTACGAACAGCATTGAAGCTTTAAAGCACGCACATAGAAGCAACGTCATGAAGCGCCCGCCCAGGGTCAGGCGTGCGCCGGGCGCGATGGACGCGCATCAGCCCAACATCATCCGACGAGTTTCGTGGGTTCGCTTAGATTAGCAGATGACCCGGCTTTTTCTGACCCGCAGAAGGTGCGTTGCCTCAGAAAAATCTCCTGGTGACCGGCATGGACATGCCTGCGATTGGAAATCTCATCTGATTGAAACGCATAGCTCGGTCGTTGAGTTCTCCGGCGCGTCGATTCAGATTCTTAAACTTATTGATCCGGCGTAATTCCTCTGCCGTAAATCTCTCATAGGAGAAAACCATACGATTACAATTTGCTGACGAATAAGAATTGACGGTCGCCACTTCTCGTTCCGTTAGGCTCTTCCGAAAAATGGTCAGAGTTGATTTTCGGACAGCAAGATAAAGCAAAGTCGGCGTCATCGGGAAGAGGATTGCGGACACGGTCTCGTTTTCAAAACTCAACAATGAAACAGGATTGTCGCTCGTCAGAAACGCTCCGCCTCTCGGAAGACTTGAAAGTTCCAGTTTTCTTTTAGTTGGTTCAGCAGTTCTCGAGGTGTCGAGGATCGGTTGAGGTTATTAAGCAGAATTCGATGAAGAGTAGTATCAATTGCATCCAGAGTTTTTTTGAAGCGACCAGTTTTGCTCGTCAATTTGAGGCTCGGGTTTCGGCAAGCCATTACCACCGCCTGCAGCATAGCCACCCCGAAAACTCGATTACCTATCGAACCATTTTCAAAATCTTCAATGAGCTTTGGCCAATCAGTTTCAAACTCACCAAAATAATCCTCGGACTCCTGTGTATTTTGACGCTTGTAGAGGTATCTCTGGTGAGCGAGGTTTTGGACACGCTTGCGATCACAATTTACTCCATCAGTCCACCAAACTCTCGAATTTCTCGAACGAGCAGGACGTTGAAGATCCCAACTCGCCAAGTAAACCGATGGCACGAAATGTTGCGCCTTAGTTTCGCGATTCATGTCGACAAATTTTGCATCACCCACATTTCGAGTACCCGCAGTCCTGGCAGGTCTCGCAGCCTTCTTTCATGACCAGGTTGAAGCTACCGCATTGCGGGCATGCCGTGGCGGTGACGCCTCCGACGACTTTCCGTGCGACCATGTTTTCTGTGGCTGGGTCTTCGGCCAGGCCCATGCCCTCGCCTGCGATGAAGCCGATCTCGATCAGATGGCGTTCGATGACCCCGCCGATAGCGGCCAGAATGCTGGGTACATAGCGGCCCTTCATCCAGGCGCCGCCGCGGGGGTCAAAGACGGCCTTCAGTTCCTCGACCACAAAGCTGACATCTCCGCCGCGCCGGAAGACGGCCGAGATCATCCGGGTCAGGGCCACGGTCCAGGCGTAGTGCTCCATGTTCTTCGAGTTGATGAAGATCTCGAACGGTCGGCGTCGCCCGGCACTGACCACATCATTCATCGTGATGTAGATCGCATGGGCGCTTTCAGGCCATTTCAGTTTATAGGTCACGCCTTCCAGCGTTTCGGGGCGTTCCAGCGGTTCCGAGATATAGACCACGTCGCCGTCTGAATCGGGCACCGCTGACAGATGGGTTTCACCCATCTTACTTTCGGGTTCAGAGACTTCGAGGACCGACCCTGTCACGTCGTTCGGCCGGTAGGTCGTGCAACCCTTGCAGCCCATCTCGTACGCATCCAGATAGACTTGGCGGAAGTCGTCGAAACTGATGTCTTCCGGCACGTTGATCGTCTTGGAAATCGAGCTGTCCACGTATTTCTGCGCAACCGCCTGCATCTTGACATGGTCCGACGGCGACAGCGTCTGAGCCGAGACAAAATATTCCGGCAGGTCCGCATCACCTTGCAATTCGCGCCACTTGGCAACGGCGTAATCCACGACCTCTTCTTCCGTTTTGGTGCCGTCCTTTTGCAGAACCTTGCGGGTATAGGCGTGGGCGAAGACTGGCTCGATCCCCGAGGAGACATTCCCGGCGTAGAGGCTGATCGTCCCTGTCGGCGCGATGGAGGTCAGCAGGGCGTTGCGGATGCCGTGTTCGGCGATGCCGGCGCGGATGTCTTCGGGCAGTGTCTGGATGTGCTGGCCTTGCAGGTATTCTTCCGCATCGAACAGAGGAAATGCGCCTTTCTCTCGGGCCAGATTGACCGACTCGCGATAGGCCGCGTGCTGGATCGCCTGCATCCACTGGCCGGTGAGTTCTATGGCTTCGTCAGACCCGTAACGCACCCCGCACATGGCCAGGGCATCGGCCAGCCCTGTAACGCCCAGGCCGATGCGGCGCTTGGCCTTCGCCTCGGCCGCCTGCGCCTCGAGCGGGAAGCGCGAGGCATCGACCACGTTGTCCATCATGCGCACGGCCGTGGTGACGGTTTCGGTCAATGAGATCTGGTCGAGTTGTGCGTCGCCGCTGAACGGATCCAGAACCAACGCCGCAAGGTTGATCGAGCCCAACAAGCACGCGCCATAGGGCGGCAGGGGTTGTTCCCCACAAGGGTTCGTCGCGGCGATAGTTTCGGCATAGTGTAGGTTATTCGCGGCGTTGATCCGGTCGATGAAGATCACGCCGGGCTCGGCCTGGTCGAAGGTCGACTGCATGATCTGCTGCCAGAGATCGGCGGCACGCACGGTCTTGTAGGTCCGGCCATCAAAGACCAGGGGCCAGTCGGCTTCGGCCTTGACCGCCGCCATGAACTTGTCGGTGGCCAGGACACTGAGGTTGAACATTCTGAGCCGCGCCGGGTCCTTCTTGACGGCGATGAAGTCTTCGATATCGGGATGGTCGCAACGCATGGTGGCCATCATCGCGCCGCGGCGCGAGCCTGCCGACATGATGGTCCGGCACATGGCGTCCCAGACATCCATGAAGCTGAGAGGCCCTGACGCATCCGCGCCAACCCCGGCCACCGCCGCGCCTTTCGGCCGGATGGTCGAGAAATCATACCCGATGCCGCCGCCCTGTTGCATGGTCAGCGCGGCTTCCTTCAGCCCTTCGAAGATGCCGCCCATACTGTCCGCGACCGTCCCCATCACGAAGCAGTTGAACAAGGTCACCGAGCGGCCCGTGCCCGCCCCCGCCAGAATGCGGCCTGCCGGCAGGAACCTGAAATTTTCCAGAGCTTTGTAGAAGCGATCTTCCCATATGCTGGGATCTTCTTCGACTGTCGCCAAAGACGTCGCCACACGGCGCCAACTGTCCTCAACGGTTTCGTCAATCGGCGCGCCATCGGCGGATTTGAAGCGGTACTTCATATCCCAGATCGATTCCGAGATAGCAGCAGCGAAAGAGGACATCGCTCTCACCTTTGGCTCATATTGTGTATCTTTTCAGGAATAGCACAATATATGCTAAACTGGTCCGTTAATCCAGCCCTTACAACGCGTGCAAAGGCAGAATCATAGGCGCTGCTGAGGGTATGCCGTCACTGGGAATGCGGCAACCAGGGTCTTGCCAATTGCAATTACCGTTGTACGGTGCGTCTCTGGGTTGGGGCTTGGAGGGGAACACGGTGCTCAACTTTAGAAAACTCCTAAATAACAAGTGCTTACAAAAGAAAGCTTGAGTAAAATGTTCACTCAGCATAATGTGCCCCGAAGGCAATAGGGCACGCTAGAATGATGCGGGCAACTTGGGCAGTTATATCGTGTACGTTTGCGGGTGCGTTGGCGCTTTCGCAACCGGCTGCCCATGCCGAAGAGCCATATCAGCCACCCCGACCATCGCACAACATGTTCGGCCTGACCGGGCTGATCGAAACGCCCACGGCGAACGTGCAGCCCGACGGGCAGATCACGATTTCATCCAGCTATTTCGGTGGCTTCTTGCGCAACACTCTGAGCGCCCAGATTCTGCCAGGCCTGGAGGTTGGGTTCCGATACTCCGTGCTGGAGGATGTTGCAGGTTCCGCGAACGCTCCGTTCACGCTGTTCGACCGTGGGTTCGACATAAAGCTTCAACTGTCCGAAGAGACCGACAGGTGGCCTGCCTTGTCCATCGGTCTGCGCGACTTCTTGGGCACCGGGGTCTATTCCAGCGAATACGTCGTTGCCTCGAAAGGCTTCGACGCTGGCGATTTCGGGTTCTTCAACATTTCGGGCGGCGTCGGCTGGGGCCGGTTCGCAGACCGTTCTGGCGTCCCGAACCCGCTGCGAGGATTAGACAGCCGCTTTCGAACCCGCGACACCGATTTCGGACTGGGCGGCACGCCCAGCACTGCGCAGTTTTTCCGGGGACGCAGCATAGGCTTTTTCGGCGGTGTCGAATGGCAGACACCAATCGATGGGCTGCGCGCGAAGATCGAGTACTCGCCGGATCAGTATGTACTGGAGACGACCGGAGACCGGAACCCCGATCTGGACATCCGGACACCGATAAATGTCGGACTGGACTATCGGTTGTCGGATGGCGTCGAGATCGGCGCATACTATCTCTATGGCTCAGAGTTCGGCGTCAGAGTGGCGATTTCCGGCAATCCCTATGACCCTCTGACCACGGTTGATTCCGAAAACCCGCCAAATCCGGTGCTGCCGCGAGAGCCCTTGCCGAACGGTGCACAGATTGCCGGTCTGGGCGATGTCAGGGCGTTGCTGAGCGACGAGCCCACGGAAACCAGTTTCGCAGATCCGCGGCTGACCAGCGTCGTTGTGCATACGCGATTGGGGACAGTGCGTTGGGCCGAGGCTGAGTTGCAGAAAGACACAACCGGCTGTCCCGAAGATTTGGCACGTGCCATCGATGCGGTCTACGGCGTCATCGACGTCGTTACATTCCGCCGCGACGAGGGCAGCATTCTGTGCACAATTGCTTTGCGCCCTGCAGGCCAGCACGCAGTCCGGCTGACCAGCCGTGTCTACGCGAACTACCCTATCGACTGGTACGACAACCAAGAGCAGCGCGAAAAGATCGCCAGCGCCCTGGTCGAACAATTGGAGCCGGACTCGATCGGCCTTCGCGGTATCGAACTGGGGCCGCGCCGCGTTGCGATTTATATCGAGAACCGCCGCTTCTTCGCTGGCTCAAGAGCCATAGGCCGCACCACCCGCGCATTGACGCGAACCATGCCGGCATCGGTCGAGTTGTTCGAAGTCACGTTGGTCGAAGGATCATTGCCGGTTTCCACGGTGAGCCTCAGACGGTCGCAGATCGAGGATCAGGCCGAACAGCCTGACGCAGCGATCCGGACCTGGGGCACAGCCAGTATCACCGATGCAGAACCGGTTGTCTGGGAAGAGCTTATTGTGCCGGAAGGCGGTGAAGACTTCCCAAGATATGGCTGGTTCATCGGTCCCAGCGTGCCTGGCAACTTCTTCGACCCCGATCAGCCTGTCCGTCTTGATCTGGCCCTGAACGTCGGCGGCAGCATCGAATTTCTGCCGGGCCTCAGCGTAAGCGGGTTCGTGCAGAAACGTATCATCGGCGATCTGGATGAAATCACCCGTCCATCGGATTCGCTGGTCGAGAACCGGGTACGCTCGGAAATCGCGCAGTATCTCAGCGAAGGCGATCCGGCATTGCTGCGACTGACCGTCGACTATGTCACCAAGCTGAACAAGGACGTCTATGGCCGGGTCAGCGCCGGAATGTTGGAGCGCATGTTCGCCGGCGTATCCAGCGAGATCCTTTGGAAACCGGCTAACCAAAGCTGGGGTCTAGGGTTGGAAGTCAACTATGTCGCACAGCGCGATTTCGATACCCGCTTCAGCCTGCAGGATTACCGGGTCGCAACAGGGCATGCCAGCTTCTACTGGGATACCGATTTCTACGATGTCTCGATGCAGGTCGATGCCGGACGCTACCTGGCTGGGGACTGGGGCGGTACATTTGCGCTGAGGCGCCGTTTTGCCAATGGATGGGAACTGGGCGGCTTCTTCACACTGACCACAATTCCATTCGATGAATTTGGCGAGGGAAGCTTCGACAAGGGCATTTTCCTGACCATCCCGTTCAACTGGTTCTCGCCGCTTGACACGCGTCAGTCGTTCCCGCTGGTCCTGCGGCCGCTGACCCGGGACGGCGGTGCACGGTTGGATGTTGCCAACCGGCTTTACCCGACTGTCGATGCCGCAGACGAAGGCTCGCTTCGCGCAACCTGGGAGCAGTTCTGGGAATGATCGCTTTGCGCTCAAAATTTACTGCGGCAGGTCTGGCGTGCCTGATGGTGCTTTCCGCCTGTAACAATCGCAACGAGGGGCTGATCGCCAGGTCATTTCCATTGGTCATCAACGAGGTTTTCGGTGGTGATCCACCGCCTACGAAGAAGTCTACGATCACGCGCGCCCGGCTCAACCAGGTGCCATTTGCAACGATCTCGATCGCAAAGGCGGACGATGAAGAACGGACGTCATTCATCGTCGCTGTGGCGAACAACAACGGCTATCTGACCTATCAAGAACCGGCTGGCCGCAGCGTCGTTCTATTTGGCAACCTATTGACGTCAACGAACGGACTGGGGTTGGACCTTGCGGCGGTCAAACACCAGAAGGATGACCCCGCAGCGGTGAAAACACCGGTCGTTGATTGGCCCGGGGTTGTTGTTCGAAACTATCAGCTTAGCCTGGGAAGCCGCCCAAATTACGAGATCACGGTCACCTGTACCATGCAGATCCTGGCCCGGGAACGGATCGAAGTCGTCGAGTTGAACTTCGACGTGACCCGCGTCCAGGAAACCTGCCGCAACACGCGCAGGGAATTCTCGAACACCTATTGGGTGGCGGATGATGGTCAAATCTGGAAATCGATCCAATGGGCCGGCCCAGAACTTGGCCAGTTGGTCATCCAAACGATCCGTCCATTTGGGGGCTAGCGGTTCAGAACCCGCCGTCGTCGATCACCTAATACCAGCTCTGAAAGCAAAGAACGGGCGCAATCACGCCCGTTTCACTGCTTTGTCCTGATCTGGCCGACCGGTGCCGGATGCTCAGTTCGTCCCGGTTGTCGACGTCGTTGATGTCGTGGTCGTCGTCGATGTTGTCGACGTCGTGGACGTCGTACCGGTCCCGCCACCGCCGTCACCGCCGCCGCCCAGACCAATACCAAGACCGATGCCAACGGCACCTGCCACGACCGCGCCGACGATCAGCTCTGTTGGGATCCCTTCACCCAGCGGGGTAGGCGCCTGAGCCACACCGCCTTCAAGCGGGGCACCGCCGACCTGATCGCTTTGATCCTGAGCCGCCGCCATGGCAGGCATCAGAGAGAGCGAGGCGGCTGCGATGATCATTGGTAACTTCATAACTGTCTCCATCAGGATTTCTATTCAGTGCCAGCCAAGGGCCAGCGCTTCACACCCCAAGGTTCGCTAAATTCCGTCGCGCAACGTCAGCTACTGTACCGGTGAAAGGTTCTGCATCCGCCTCGCCCGGCCGCACGATCGACAGCACCGGGAGATCTTCACCATTTGCGGCGGCGAGTTGATAATGCCCTATCGCTTCCTCCCGCCGTCCTGTCCGGGCCTTCAACAGCCCAATGTTCAAGTTCGCATATGCGTCATTCGGGTTCTCAGCCAGGATCTTGTTGAAATGTTGTTCGGCTGCTGGAAGCTCCCCTTTCTTTATCGCCTCCAGACCAAGCGACAGGTCAGAAGGCGGAGCCTCCGGTTCCTGAGCACATGCCGCCAAAAGTACAGCCGCACCAACAATCAACCCTGCCACAGCACGCATCTTCCTGCTCCCGTTCCCACCGCGCCTTTTGTCCGGCACGTTTGTTCATCCTGCCATATCTACTATGCACCAATATGGAGCGCACGCTTAGCGATATCAAGAAATTAAAATTCCCGCTATAGGAGAATTCTGCTTGGGTGTCGGTTGTGGCGCTAAACGAGGCGCGCCTCATCGTTTGCTGGCGTCCGGCAAGGCAATAAACGATGCGTTTCAGGATCTCCGGCGCTTTTTTGGAGTATTCCTTTGCTTTGGTCCCAGCCCTAGCTGATCCCGGACGATCTTTGGCCGAACTTCCTCGACCTGACCGATCGACAATCCATCGACCCTGAACGGGCCATAACTTATGCGAATCAAGCGGTTAACTGTGAGATCGATAGACTCCATAGCCCGCCGGATCTCACGATTTCGGCCCTCGCGCAAGCCAACTGTCAGCCATGCGTTCGCCCCTTGCTGGCGATCCAGATCGACCTGCATCGGCTGGAAACGTTCTCCGTCCACCGTAAGACCCTTGCGCAGCTGCTCCATCCCTGTCTCGGACGGGATACCGTGGACCCGGACCCGGTATTTACGCAGCCATCCGGTAGAGGGCAGTTCCAGCCGCCGCTTCAAACTTCCGTCATTGGTCAGCAATAACAGGCCTTCCGAGTTCAAATCGAGGCGCCCGATGCTCATCACCCGAGGCATCTCTGGTGGCAGGCGATCAAATACCGTGGGGCGGCCCTTTTCGTCCCGGGCTGTTGTCACCAGACCGGTGGGCTTGTGATAGCGCCAGAGGCGCGGCGGCTCTGGCTCGCCCAAGGTTTTGCCGTCCACCTCGATCTTGTCTTTGGCGGTGACGTTTAGGGCAGGTCCCTCGATCACCTGGCCATTCACTTTGACGCGCCCGGCCAGGATCATACGTTCGGCGTCGCGCCGCGAGGCAACACCTGCCCGCGACAGGCGTTTGGCAATACGTTCGCTCTCATCACCCTCGGTCATGGGGCCTCGTACCCTTTGGCGGACTGGCGCGCCAGCCCAATCCAGCTTAGACGGGTCGGCATGTTCAGAAGCCACATGGACCTGGCCCTGGAAGAGGCAAAAAAAGCCGCACAGCGCGGTGAGACGCCCGTGGGTGCTGTGCTGAGCGCACCGGATGGACGGGTTCTTGCGGCTGATGGGAACCGAGTGCGGGAGTTGAACGACCCAACAGCCCATGCGGAAATCCTGGTTCTGCGCGCTGGCGGGGGCGCGCTGGGGTCCGAGCGGCTGACGGGGTGCGGGCTTACCGTGACGCTGGAGCCCTGCCCGATGTGCGCTGGTGCCATATCCCATGCCCGCATTGCACAGCTCTGGTATGGTGCGCCGGACCCAAAAGGCGGAGGGGTCGACCATGGTCCGCGGGTTTTTGAGGCGAGCACATGCCATCACAAGCCGGACGTCTATGGCGGGATCAAAGAAGAGGCGTCCGCCCGCATGCTGCGCGACTTCTTCCAAAGCCTGCGAACATAGGAATCCGGTGGTGGCGAACGGGAACGTTTCGCGGCCGTCCCACCCAAGTCTCTCGGGCGCAGATAAACACAGGCTGAAGAATTCTGGTCCTGCGTCACCAGGGCATTTCCGGGTGCATTGAGACCCAAGCAGCACCGCCCTATCTTTTGGGCATGGAAACAACCGGTGTTCTGATTGCAGGCGGCGGCATAGCGGGGCTCAGCGCAGCAGCGCGCCTTGCTGCGGATGGTCATGAGGTGGTGCTGGTTGATCCGGCACCCGCGGATGGTCCGAAGGAGCCAGACCTTCGCACCACGGCCATCCTGCAGCCGGGGATCGCGACGTTGGCGAAGGCCGGGGTCTGGGATGGCCTGGAAGGCCTTGGCGCGCCGCTCTGCATCATGCGGATTGTCGATGCCGGCGGACGCGACCCAGTTCCGCGGGAAACAGCGGATTTCGATGCAGAGACCGCGGGGCACGACCTCTTTGGATGGAACGTGCCGAACCAACCGGCCAAGGATGCCCTAGGAAATGCACTGCGGGTGCAATCGAATGTGCGTCTGATCAATGACACCCGCGTCACCGGCTTCACCCCGCGCTTGGACCAGGCGATTGTGCGGCTGTCGGACGGAACCCAGATCGGAGCGAAACTGGTTCTGGCCGCGGACGGGCGCGAGTCGACCCTTCGCGGATTGGCGGGGATCAATCACCGCCGTTGGGCCTATGGGCAGAAAGCGCTGGTTTGCGCCGTGACGCATCCGCGGCCCCATGATGGGGTATCCACGGAGATCCACCGCACCGGCGGGCCGCTGACGCTGGTGCCAATGCCGGATTTCGAAGGCCTGCCGTGTTCATCCATTGTCTGGATGATGCCCGGGAGGCAGGCGTCCGATCTTGCCCAGCAAGACGACAGCGGGATCAGCCAGGCCCTGACGCAATCGACGATGAACCTCTTTGGTCCATTGCAGATTACCGGGCCAAAGGCGATCTGGCCGATCATCAGCCAAGTCGCCCTTTCCGTGCGCGGCCCACGCCTGGCCCTGGCTGCCGAGGCAGCCCACGTCATGCCGCCGATTGGGGCACAGGGGCTGAACACCTCGCTGCACGATGTCGAGACGTTGGCCGGTCTGATCAAAGATGCCCCGGATCCCGGCGCACCAGAACTGCTGGATCGGTATCAAATGCAGATCCTGCCGCGCACGATGGCCCGTGTGGCGGGCGTCGATCTTTTGAACCGCGCAGCCCAGGCCGAGGCGCAACCCATCAGGGACCTGCGCCGCCTTGGGCTCAGCGCGACAAACCGGATCAAACCGCTGCGTGACCTGGCGATCCGTACCGGATTGGGCGTATCACCGCCCCGTTAGAACTCGCGTGGCGTCAGCCGGCCCAAGCCCGCTTTACCACCCGCCAGCGTGCAATGACGGAGGCGCCGGTCGTCGCCGACGGCCAGACTGCGCAGAAAATCGATACTGTAATCCGCGTCGATCTGCTTCTGGATTCGGATGAAGCTCACCATGTTTATACGCTTGCTGTCGAGATAATCGAGAATGCGATAGGTGGCCATCTGCCGGTCAAGACCCCCATCGCGCCCGTCTTCGCCGGGCTCGGGCGATGCTTCTGGGCTTTCATCCGCGGGACCAGTCTTGCCCGTGATCTCTTGCACCCGCGCGATCACACGGTCCCAGGGCTGATGCTGTGCGTGGGTGAAGATCTCGCATTGCCAGGCTTCCAGGCGGGGATGGCGCTCGCAGTCTTCGAAAACCGCCGGGATCACGGTTTTGCCCTGGCCATAGGCGAAGGCCCATTCATAGGTCACATAAGACGATACGGTCGCCGAGGGCGTCAGGATCACCACGACGCACTGGCATGCGCTCAACCCGTGATCAATCACATCCCGCCAGTCATCGCCGGCCCGGAACTGGCCTTGGTCTTGCCAGACGGTCAGCCCAGCCTCGGTCAAACGGTCCCGCATTTGCTGCGCGTAGATGTGATTGGTTGAGCTGTAGCTGAGGAAAACGTCCATCCATCCGACCCGCACCGCCTAGTCTGTAGCGTGTTGAGTCTCCCGGGCTTGCTGAACCCTGTCAAGATGACCCGTCGATGTGGTTATGCCTGAAACGACCTCTCATGGATTGGATTGCGATTGCCGCCAACTTGGGGGTCTTCAGACCCGACTGGTCGCAAACGAAAAAGGGGCGGCCGAAGCCGCCCCAGGTCCGTGTTATCAGGCTTCTCGTTGTTGGACCTTCACTGCCCGGTGGGTCTCGCCTGCGGCCTGATCACTTTTGGGTCGCGCCCCCTGCGCCCATTATCTTCTGAATGACGCCATCCTCCGGGTGCGTTGCCGGCGTTGGGCAGCGCGGCGGATGGCATTCTTCACTTCGTAGTATTCATGACCCTTGTCTGACCGTCGAAGTTGGTTCGGTGTTGTCCTTGGGCCGTCCATCAGATCGGCCTCGTCCGTGTCCACCATGTCGCTCTTCGTGTCGTCATATGGGGTCATGAGTTCCCTCCTCCTCAGCTACATCCAGATGTTGCCCCGCAGGTGTCGCACTTCATGCAGGTGCCATTGCGAACCAGGGTGAAGTTCCCGCACTCGCCGCAGGCATCCCCTTCGTAGCCCTTCATCTTTGCCTCAGTCCGGCGGTCCATGGCTGGGGCCGCCAGAGCCACCGCCACATTGGCCGCCGTCGGGGCAACCGCAGGCGCTGCGGCTGTTGCAGTTGCGCCGGATGTCATCACCGGGGCTGTTGGCGCCGAAGCGGTGCCTTGCGTCATCTGCGGCTGTCCGCCCTGCAGGACCGTCAGCTCTTTCGGCAGGCGGCGGCGGGAATAGCCCGAGGATGTCAGAGACTTGATCATCTCGATCGCAGGCTGGGCGACGTCTTCTTCGGCCTCGGCCACGTTCAAGTCGCCTTCGGCAATGCCGCCACCGATGTCGTCGAACCGCATCCCGTCGGGTTCGACATGGGCGAGGTCTGTACGGTCCAGATAGGACACGGCCAATTCGCGGAAGATGTAGTCCAGTACCGAGGTCGCGTTCTTGATGTTATCGTTGCCGTTGACGATGCCGGCAGGCTCGAACCGGGTGAAGGTGAAGGCCTCGACGAACTTGTCCAGCGGCACGCCGTATTGCAGACCCATCGACACTGCGATGGCGAAGTTGTTCATCATCGCCCGGAAGGCTGCGCCTTCTTTGTGCATGTCGATGAAGATCTCGCCCAACTGACCGTCCTGGAATTCGCCGGTGTGCAGGTAAACCTTGTGACCGCCGACAACCGCCTTCTGGGTGTAGCCCCGGCGGCGGTGCGGCAGGGTCTGCCGGTTGCCGCGGGTTTCCTTGACGATGATCTTTTCGATCACCTTCTCGGCAACCATTTCGGCGGCGGCAGCCGGTGTTGCCTCGGCGATTTCATCATCCGCGTCATCGATCAGGGCAGCCGACAGAGGCTGAGACAGTTTCGATCCATCGCGATAGAGCGCGTTTGCCTTGATGCCCATCCGCCAGGAGCGCAGGTATGCGTCCTTACAATCGTCGATGGTTGCCTCGTTCGGCATGTTGATCGTCTTCGAGATCGCACCCGAAATGAACGGTTGCGCCGCAGCCATCATGTCGATGTGCGAGTTCACGCTGAGATACCGTTTGCCAAGCTTGCCGCATGGGTTGGCGCAGTCGAAGACCGGGAGGTGTTCGTCCTTCAAGCCCGGTGCGCCTTCCAACGTCATCGTCCCGCAGACATGGACGTTGGTCGCGTCAATCTCGGTTGAGGTGAAGCCGATCGCTTTCAGCAGATCGAAGTCAGGCGTCATCATCTGCGCTTCGGTCAGGCCAAGCGTTTCGGTGCAGAAATCGGCGCCCAATGTCCACTGATTGAAGACGAAGCGGATATCGAAGGCCGAGCCCAACGCTGCTTCGATCGCCTTGAACTCATCCGGGCCAAAGCCCAAGAGTTTCAGCTTGTCCTCGGTGACGCCAGGGGCGCCTTCAAGCGTGCCTTTGCCGACGGCATAGTCGACGATGCCAGTGATTTCCTCAGGCGCATAGCCCAGGTTTTCCAATGCCTTAGGCACCGCGCGGTTGATAATCTTGAAGTATCCGCCACCGGCCAGCTTCTTGAACTTTACCAGCGCAAAGTCGGGCTCGATCCCTGTGGTGTCACAGTCCATGACCAGGCCGATGGTGCCGGTCGGTGCGATGACCGAGGACTGGGCGTTGCGATAGCCGTACTCTTCACCCAGTTCCAGCGCCATATCCCATGCGATGCGGGCACGTTCGACCAGATGCTGATCCGGGCAGTTCTTTGCGTCCAGCGGGACCGGCAACGTCGCCAGTTTCTCATAGCCTTTGGTTTCGGAGTAAGCCGCCCGACGATGGTTCCGCATGACGCGCAACATTTCATCTGCGTTATTCTCATAACCCGGGAACGGGCCGAGTTGCGACGCCATCTCGGCTGATGTCGCATAGGACACGCCCGTCAGAATCGCGGTCAATGCGCCGCAAATGGCCCGGCCTTCCACCGAGTCATAGGAATGGCCCAGCATCATCAGCAAACCGCCGATATTGGCATAGCCCAGACCCAATGTGCGGTAGCGATAAGAAAGCTCGGCGATCTCCTTCGACGGGAACTGCGCCATCAGGACCGAGACCTCCAGCGTCACGGTCCAAAGCCGCGTCGCATGCTCGTAGGCCAAGACGTCGAAACCATCGTCTCTCAGGAATTGCAGCAGGTTCATCGACGCCAGGTTGCAGGCCGTGTCGTCCAGGAACATGTATTCCGAGCACGGGTTCGACGCCCGGATCTGTCCCGAGTTCGGGCAGGTGTGCCAGTCGTTGATCGTATCGTGGTATTGCATTCCGGGATCGGCACAGGCCCAAGCGGCATGGCCGATTTCTTCCCAGAGATCCCGCGCCTTCACTGTTTTCGCGACGGCACCGTCTGTGCGGCGGATCAATTCCCAATCCTTGTCCTCTTCAACGGCCTTCAGGAAGGCATCAGTGACGCGGACGGAGTTGTTCGAGTTTTGACCGGAAACCGTGAGGTACGCTTCCGAATCCCAATCCGTGTCCAACACGGGGAACTCGATGCTGCTGAAGCCCTGATCGGCGTACTGCAGGATACGCTTGATGTAGGCCTCGGGGATCATGACCTTCTTGGCGTCCTTCATGGCCGCCTTGAGCGGAGCATTCACCTTCGGGTCTGTGCGCCCTTCAGCCGTTCCGTCCCAGGCGTTGATTGCGTCGAAGATCGCATTCAGCTTGGCTTCGTGCAGCTTTGATCCCGCGACCAAGGCAGCGACTTTCTGCTCTTCGCGAACCTTCCAGTTGATGAAGGTTTCAATATCCGGGTGATCCATATCGCAGATCACCATCTTTGCGGCCCGGCGCGTGGTTCCACCTGATTTGATGGCGCCGGCGGCTCGATCTCCAATCTTCAAGAAAGACATCAGCCCCGAAGATCGGCCGCCGCCGCCTAACGACTCGTTCTCGGCGCGCAGGGAGGAAAAGTTCGTGCCGGTGCCCGAGCCGTATTTGAACAGCCGCGCCTCACGGGTCCAGAGATCCATGATGCCGCCTTCGTTCACCAGATCGTCAGCGACCGACTGGATGAAGCAGGCGTGCGGCTGTGGATGTTCGTAGGAAGATTTCGACCGGGTTAGTTTTCCGGTCTTGTAGTCGACATAGAAATGGCCCTGGGAAGGACCATCGATTCCATAGGCCCAGTGCAGGCCCGTGTTGAACCATTGTGGAGAGTTCGGCGCCGCGATCTGCATGGCAAGCATGACCCGCATTTCGTCGAAATAGGCGCGGGCGTCGTCCGCGTCAGTGAAATAGCCGCCCTTCCAGCCCCAATAGGCCCAAGTACCGGCCAGACGGTCGAAGACTTGCTTGGCCGAGGTCTCTCCGCCGATACGGTCTTCTTCTGGCAGCTCGGCCAGCGCGGCCTCGTCCGCAACTGAACGCCACAGGAATTCGGGCACACCCTTTTCGCGGACCTTTTTCAGGCGCGCAGGCACGCCCGCCTTGCGGAAGTACTTCTGGGCCAGCACGTCTGCGGCCACTTGAGACCACGCAGCTGGAACGTCGAAGTCCTTCAACTGAAAGATGACCGACCCATCGGGGTTTCTTATTTCGGACGTTGCCTTGCGGAACTCAATCGCGGCGTAGGCGTCCTTGCCTGTTGTTGTGAACTTGCGGTCGATCTTCATCCGTCTTCCCTCGTTCCGATCGCTGATTCGGCGACTCTTGTCCCATGCGGCGGGCAGAGACCCGCCGATCCGAGTGGCTTCGCCATCCGGTTGTGCGTGGTTGTCTGTTGTGCTCGATGATCCCGGAGGATCCCCTCTATATGCAGCAGCTTCCACTATATGTTGTGGTTTCCGCTACTGCCCAACCGACAATATGACAGTTTTGAATCACGTCAACGGGTTTTTTCGCCAAAGTCGATACATTTTGTGGTTGACGAAAGGTATACCCCCCAGATGCTGTGAGAACGAACAGAGAACAACCTTCGGCGGGTGGAACTCTTCAGGCAAATGCGTGCAGCTTGAATCACCTTCTCGGGGATCGAGTGGCCGGCTGCCGACTGTGTTAGCGCGGTTTTTAAAGGCTGATGAGCCAATAATCCGGGACGGGCGGGCCCGATGGGAGCTCCGCCGGGTCAAAACGACCCGGTCTACGCAGGCTTCATGCTCTGAGTTTTAAGTACGACGTCGGATTTTATTCGCAGCAATTCGTAAGATTCGCCGCCGTGTTCTTATGGCAGGGAAGGTCGATCAAAATGATGGGCCATGTCTCAGCCCGCGATTTTCGATTCCAATGCGCGGCCGATGGCATTCACCGGACCTTCGCCATCATTGAAGATCGCCCCGGCGCATCCATTGGATTGCATGGCTAGCGCGAGATCCTCGGCCGAGGTGAAGTAGTGCCCGCCATCCATTCCCGGTGGCGTGTTCTTATCGATCTCTGAATTGGACGAGGCCTGCATGAATGCCCGCGCCTTATCCATCACCGCATCCCCGGGCTTAGCACCAAAGAGCGGCATCTTATTATGGAAGAAGCCCGACGGCCCATCACCGAAGACAGGGACTTCCTGTTCCAACTGAGCCAACTTGTCGTCGGGCAGTGCCACGCGAACCTGTAACAACCGGATCCGGTCCCCAAGCACCGCAGTCCGATAGGCGCCTCCGGGCAGGAATTTCTCTTTCTTGCCACCGGGATCGTTAGCGGCAGCGCACCAATTGGTAACCTCGAGGACTTCGTTCACCGCTTCGACCTTGCTAGTTTCGATCGCGGCGGCAAGATCCGGTGACATCAAGGGCTGCCAGTCATCGCCAACGCCCGGCACGTCCTTCAGACGCGGGTCATCGTAGAACAGGAACAGCATGACGCGTTCAGCCAGGGCCGGCTCGGGCTCGGGCTGCCATGGCGGAACAACCGGCACGTCCGCCGGTGCCGCGGCCACTTGCAGTGCATCGCTGACAGGCCGCGCAAGCGATACGATGCCAAGACCGTTCAAGGCGGATACCGGTGCGCCAAAACCGACGGTCGTGTTAAGGCCACCTTCCAGAACCGCCAGTTCGACCGGACCTGCATCAGCACTTGGGGCCGAAACTGCGTCGTCTCCCTCAACAGGCGAGGCAGCCGGTGCAGGCGCATCGCTGGCCGGGTTCTGATCATCCTCCAATGCCAGGACCAGGTCGGTTTCTGCTTTTACCGTCGCCAGGCGATCGGCTTGGTCAAACATCCAACCGTCGCGGGCTGCATTACGCTGGGCGTAGAGCACCACGTCAGGATCTAATCCTGGTCTGAGAAAAGATGGGACAGCCGCCCGTGCAGGTGCCGATGATGCCAGTGCGGACTGGATCGCCGCATCAGAGATTTCCTGCGTGGCGACGCGATCAGACTGCAAGATTGCAATCTCGACGCCTTCGCTTGGCGCAACTTTGGGTGTGTTTGCCGAAACCAGTGGTTCGGTGGCTGCGTGCTCGGCAGGAACACCGAGTGCCAGCAACTGATCGTCAATCGTGTCTTGTTCGCCCGCAGACGGTGCAGCCGGATCGGTTTCCGGACCGCGGGGTGCTTCGGACATCATCACCGGAACCTCGGCATCGACCAGCCAGCCATCGGTGATCGCGTCAACGGATGGTTTTGAAGCAGCGTCTGCCGCATAAGCGACCCTTGCGTTCAGGCGCTCTGCTTCGGTCAGATCCTGAGCCTCTACCACGGGCGGTGCCGCATCGGGCACCGGCTCGGACAGGCTATCGGACTGCATGACGGCTACCGCCGCCAATTTTACGGATTCCCGGCTGCCGGTTGAAAGGCCGGGTTTTGCGACATCCACCTCCGACAATGCCAGACGAACGGCGCCGCCGGAAACCGGTGCGGTATCCTGCGCCACGGCAACGCTTGGCCCTGCATCCGGGTCAGGTCCCGCCACACTGTCGGTTTGCAGAACCGGCAGGGCACCGTTGGTCAGCCATCCGTCATTGTCTGCCGCGGCCAGCGCAGGCATTTTTGCCTGGCCCGCTGTGGAGCGGATTTCCCGGCTGTCCCTTTGCGCCAATCCTGCATCCTTGGCTGCTCGGACCGCGGGTAATGGTTCCTGAAGCGGCCCATGCGTCGTTTCGGCCAATAGGACCGGAACCGCAGCCGATCCCAGCCAACTGGACACGGCGGTAACCGACGTGTCGGGTTGGACCGCACCATCAGCAAGCAGTTCGATCGCCTCTGAGGTACGCGCCTGCAATTGGGTGTCCGCACTCGTGGGGCGCGCAGGAACAGCATCGGCCTTTGGCGCGGTGGGCTCTGGCGCAACAGAGCCATGGGCCACTTCGATCAACGTGCCGCCACCATCCCGGGCTGGAATTCTGAACACCGAGAGATCCGGTGCCGTTGCCAGGGACAACGGCACCTCTGTTTCCTCAGCGGTCGCGGCCAGGGCGGCAGAGTTCTGGGCGGCCTGAACCTCATCCGCGGGGGCGGCTGATGCAAGCATTTGCTCCGCAATCACATCGGTCTGATCAAAGGCAAGGACATCGCCGGAAGCATTTGTCGGAACGACCCGGCCCCATGCCAGGACCCGGACGCCATGGGGTACCGGCTGCGCTGCCGGCGCACCGAGCACAGATTTCGGCAATCCGTAGTCCGGTACCGGAAACTCATCTGTCGGGCCTGCTGCAATACCCGACGCCAGAATAACCGGAGCTTTCGGGGCAACATCCGGAACAGGTATCGACACTTCTTCCGGGGCAACGAACAGTCGGGTTAAAGGCGCAGTTGCATCGGCCAGCGTAATGTCATCCGGCGTGTCCTGCTGATAGAAGATCGCCATCGACGAAATACCGATCCAACTCGCCGCGACCAATCTGACAGTCCAGCGCGGCCACCAGCCGCTGTCCGGCGCATAAAGATGGAAGATCACTGCACCGAACAGAATGCAGCCGATGCACATCGCGATAAGCGTTCCCATCGACGCGTCGCGCCCGAACGCATTCAGGATCGGCAGAAGCGCAAAGCAGGCCAGAACGTAAAGCGCGATCGCCAGGGCCGGTTTGGCCCAAGAGCTGACAAGGCCAGTAAAGTCGTAGGACCGCGCGGCCCTTTCCGCGCGCTGCCGCATCACCGGCTCGATCACCTCCGGCGTCAGGCCCTCGGCCCATTTCGCCTTTTCGACTGCAACGACTTCGCGTTCATTGCGTTTGGCTTCAGCCAGAGCTTTTTCATCGATGTTCAGAATATAAAGCGGGTCGCCACCGCTGACTTCGTCGCCCGGCGCGACCAGAGGCACAACCCGGCCCGGGCGCGGCGCGCGCACCATATGTTCCTTGCTGCGCGAAATCAGCGTCATGATCGGAGAGCCGACGCGCACACGGGCGCCGGGGTCGAGGTGAAGCTTGCCTACCTCGGCCGATCTAAGCCGGGGATTGTCCGGCATCCGGATCGTTAGTTTTCTGCCTGCCTCGCCCATCTTCAGGTATTCATTCCTGTTATCTGCCCGGCGCGCGTTCTGCGGTTAGTTTATTCTTCGCTCCCGGGTCAGGTTGCGTGTCGCCTCTACTCTTTCGACCGGGACAAACCCTGCCTTTTGATACAATCCCAGCGCTCTTGGATGGTCCAGTGTATTTGTGTTCACGGTCATCTTTTCCGTGCCCGGCTGATCCCAACCGGTTTCAACCGCCGTGGCCAGGAACCATCTGCCCAAACCGCGTCCGACCGCCTGTGGAACCAGCCCAAAGTAGGCCAAGTCACATGTACCGGCATCGCGGCTGTCAAGCATGAAGAAGCCTCCAGGCCACCCATCCAACATCAGACTATACAACAAAACTTTTGGATTTCCGACAAATCCTTTTACTTCATCTTCGCTTTTTGCAAACCAATCAGTCCACTCATGGGCCTCACCCACAGACTTATAGAGATAGAGAAAGTATTCGGGCGGCGGATCCTGGGCGCGGATCAGCGCAATATTTTGGTTAACTGGTCTGGGAGGAACAGGCGCGGTCGGTCGCGTTTCCATCTCTAGATAAGTCACGACATAGTCGATTGGATCGCCAGGCTTGAGAAGCCCGGTCATGAATTTGAACCGCGCATCCCAGGCAGGCAGGTCACGGTCCGGTTTCCACATCCAGATCCGGATAAGACCCCCATTCGACCCATGATCCGTCGTAAACCGCGTTGCGGCTGTGGCCCAGGCGTGCCAAGGCCAAGGTCAGAATGCATGCTGTGATGCCGGACCCGCAGGTCGTAACCACCGGTTTGGTCAGATCGACGCCTGCGCTTTCGAAGATTTCACGCAGTTCACCCTCGGATTTCATGGTCTCGTCTTCATTCAGCAGCGCAGTGAAAGGCACGTTCATCGAGCCAGGCACATGGCCGGATCTGAGCCCCTCGCGCGGCTCTGGCGCCTCGCCGCGAAACCGGGCCGCTGCACGAGCATCGACCATTTGTTCATCCCGCAGTTTCACGGCGCGGGCCATTTGGGTCACATCCCGGACCATCGAGGCATTGCGCCGTCCGGTAAAATGCCGCTCGCGCGGATCGACCAGCTCATCGTCGACCGGGTGACCTTCGGCCTGCCACTTCGCAAGCCCGCCGTCCAGCACGGCGACATCCTCATGGCCGAAGAGACGGAACATCCACCATACGCGCGGGGCCGAGTAGATGCCTTGCTGATCGTAGACGATAATGCGGTGTCCATCGCCGATCCCCATCCTACGGACACGGCTGATGAACTTTTCCTGGGGCGGCAGCATATGTGGCAGCGGTGAATGGTCGTCCGATATCTCATCGATATCGAAAAACCGTGCGCCGGGAATGTGGGCCTGATCATACAGCGCCCGCCCATCGCGCCCGTCGGTTGGAAGATAAAGGCTGGCATCCAGAATTCGGATATCCGGGGCTGTCAGCCGTTCGGCCAACCAATCGGTAGAAACCAGCAGCGTCGGATCACTCGAAGGCATTTCCCTGTCCCAAATCACTCGCCCGAACCTGCGTAAAACGCCAAGTCCCTGGAATCAACTGTCCTTGGGCTTTGGCGTGCGCTGCGCGAGAACGATGCCGCCGATCACCAGAGCCAGGGCCACGCCGTGATACCAGGCAAAAGCCTGACCCAGCAGCCCCACCGCCAAGACCGCGGCAAATACAGGCACAAGGTTCGTATAGACCCCGGCGCGCCCGGGGCCCAGCAGATCAACCCCGCGCATAAAGAAGAGCTGAGACAGACAAGACGGGAAGATCGCGACGTAAAGACAGATCATCCAGCCCGTCGCGGTCGGCCAGACATAGCCGGGCTGGGCTGCCTCCCACAACGCCGGTGGGATCGCCGTTAGCGTGGCAATCGGCGCCATCAGCGTAAAGAAGGCCGCCCCCGGCATATCGGGCCTCCCCTGCAGCAGCACGGCGTAAATCGCATAAAAGACGCAGGCGATCAGCATAATTGCATCCCCGCGGTTCAGGTCCAGGCGCAGGATATCTTCCGGCGAGCCATGCGTCGCCACCAAAACGACGCCCATCAGCGTCACCAAAACACCGATTGCCTGCAGCGGCCGTATCCGGGTGCCATGCACCAACAAAGTGCCAAGCAGGACGATGACCGGAATCGCACCTTGCAGAATGCCGATATTGACACCGCTGGTTTCCAACGAGGCCAGATAAAACAGCACATTGAACAACGTGAACCCCAGCATCGCCATGGCAATGACACGCCAGATCTTCGGTCTGGCGATATGCCAATGCGCACGAACCTCGGCCCCGAAAAGTGGCCACATCATCGCCGTGACACCAATCCAGCGGAATAGCACCAACTGCATTGGTGTGATCTCGCCCTTCGCCAATTGCCCAGCGATGGCGTTACCGCCCCAAAACAACATGCAAAGCACCAGCAGAACCGAAGGCCGGGCGTAAAGCGCCGTCACTGCAGATCTCACCAGGGTGGCCATGTAAGGTGTCCGTTCAACATGCCGGACACCACATTGCGCCCTTTGCTGGCTCTACCTGTCGCAGGTCGCAAAGGCGAGAGCGGAACGACATCATATCACGCTATGGGAAAATGCTTGATCGGTCGGGCCGCGATCAGTCACCCAATCAGCACGATGATCCAGACCACACCCGTCGTGATCGCGGTCAGCGCCACCGCCGCACAGGCTGTGTCCTTGGCTTTTTTCGACAGCGGGTGCTGGTCCGCAGATATCCGATCGATCGCCGCTTCGATGCCGGTGTTCAAAAGCTCTACCACCAGAACCAACAGGCCGAAACCGATGATCAGTGCCCGCTCGACTGCCGTCATCTCAACGGCGAAGGTCAGAGCGGCTGAGGCTATATTCGCGAACACCCATTGCGAAAAACTCGATTCCTCGCGCCAGGCAAATCCTATACCTTCCAGAGTGTTCCAACAGCGGGACCAGACCCGCGCAGCTTCGCGTTTCAGATAGGCCAGCATCCAGCGCCTCAGTCGATCAAAATCGAAACGCGGCGGTTTTGCTTGCCCTTTTTCTCGATCTTGCCAAGCCGGACGGGGCCGATCTCGGCGGTCGAGCGCACATGGGTCCCGCCACAGGGTTGCAGATCCACCGGCGCATCCGGGTCGCCGCCGATCCGGACCAGGCGAACATGGCCCTGACCCATGGGCGGTTTGACGGACATAGTTTTCACCATTTCCGGATTGGCAACGAGCTCGGCGTCAGTGATCCACTCATCGGAAATCGGATGGTCCTGTTCGATCAAGGCATTCAAAGCCCGTTCGATTGCGTCTTTATCCTCTGGCGCCTCCGGCATGTCGAAGTCCAAACGGCCCTTTTCGGCCGAGATCGACCCGCCAGTCACGGGCAGTGGGATCACCACGCTGAGCAAATGGAGCCCTGTGTGAACCCGCATATGCCGGAGCCGCCGGTCCCAGTCCAAACGCGCGGTGACCTGGGCGCCCACGGGCGGCACTGTTGCGCCTTCAGCGGGCACGTGTACGACCTCGTCCGGTGCATCGCCTTTGACGGCCACCGCCACGGCCATTTCGCCGCTATCCCAGACCAAAGTTCCGGTATCCCCGGGCTGGCCACCACCTGTCGGGTAGAACACGGTCTGATCCAATACGACGCCGCCCCGGTCATCGATCGCGGTCACAGTGGCCTGGCATTCGGCCAGAAAGGCATCGTCGCGGAAGAGGACTTTGGTCAATTTCGGCTCCTAGTTGCTGTGGCAGGCAGTCCAAGTTGTTCGTGGCCGATCCGCGATTTACCGCGCTATCGCATCAGCCAGCAAGGCTGCGCGGATCCTCCAGCCCTCGGCATATTCTGTGCGCAGATCGTCCATCTTCAATGCCTGGGCATTGTAGTCCTGCAGCAATTCCACCGTCCATCCAACCTGCAGCGATTTCGCTTCAAGATCGGTAAGGTCGCGAGAGTGGACAACCCACCGGCGCAGCACGTCCAAGGTATCGCGATATTGCTCGACGACCGCCTTGGCAACCTGGTCGCCCCGATTTGAATCGTCGGTCAGAACAACAGCATAGGGCAGCAGGTTCCAATAATGCTGCTGCAAGACGCCATCGATCTCAGCGATCATGCGCGTCATCTCTTGTTCGGATTGTTGAGACATCCGAATGATTTCCAGGGTCAGCCGGTTGACCTCGATCTCATCTACGGCCCGAAGCCGTTCCGCTGCGAGAACCTGGACGGGGTCCAGGCTATTGAAGAACCCGCTTAACATCCGGTCCGGGTGATCATCCGGCATTTTGGAAAGTGACTTGCGGTCGGATTCGATGAAGAACTGCTGAAAGGCGCTGAGATCTTCTTCTCGTTGGGCTCGGATTTGCCAAATCCGATCCCAATCCTGCGCATCGACCGCAGCACTTTCTGCTTCAAGATGCTCTAGACGCAGCACCATCTGGTCCAACCAGGCCGATTGCAGTTTCGGCCAATCGCTGAACCAGTAGAACACGGGCGGAAAAGACGGCCCGTTGATCGGAAACTCTGAGAGACGGCTCCTGAGCTTCGGCATCTCTTTCTTGGCCCGATCAATGACAGCACGGGCATGCATCATTGCTTCGCCTTCGCCCTGACCGGCCTCGGCCGCATCGGCGAGCCAATTGGCCGCGCGATAAATCTGCGAATCCAGCGCAGTCATTTCCGAATAGAATTCCGATGCTGCCAAGGCATCTTCGACATAGAAGATCAGCCGGTCCTTGGTGGACTCCGCCCCTGACGCCGACGCCGCAGTGGCAATCGCAAGGCTCTGTAAGCCGATCCATAAGGCGGCCAGCACCGCCACAACCCGTTCTTTTCTACCCGGCTGTCGGATCATCTATCTCGCTTCTCCGCCATCGGGCGCATCGTCGCCTTCGCCCGGCGGCACCGGAGGTGCCGTGTTCTTCGTCGGAGGTGCGATGGGTTTGGCCTTGTCGCCATTCAGCTCGCCGAGGTTCTTGATGTAGACATCGCGCTGGGCGAACGGGATCTCGATGCCTTCCTCGTTGAACCGCTCGTAGATCGAAAACCGAATGTCTGAGCCGACATTCAAGATCCAGTTCACGTCGCGCAGCACGCCCCGGATCTCGAAGTCCAGACTGTCGGCGCCAAAATCCATCATCACGACATAAGGCGCCGGTCTGCGCATCAGCATCGGGTGCGCCTGGGCGATCTCTAGCAGCACTTTCTCAACCTGGCGCGCATCCGAGCCGTAGGCGACGCCAACCTTCACGATCAGACGACCCAGGCTGTTGCTATGGGTCCAGTTGGTCACAGTGCCGGATATCAGGTCGGCGTTCGGGACGAACATGGTCGAGCGGTCAAAGGTCTGGATTTCCGTCGAGCGGACATTGACCTTGCGGACCGTTCCATGTTTGCCGCTGATCTCGACCCAGTCACCGGCTTTGATCGGCCGTTCGATCAAAAGGATGATGCCAGAGACAAAGTTGTTAACGACGTTCTGCAGGCCAAAGCCGATGCCAACCGAAAGAGCACCGGCAACGATGGCCAGGTTCGACAGATCGAGCCCCGTTGTGGAGATCGCCACCAGTGCCGCAATCACTACGCCGACATAACCTACGCCCGCGAGGGAAGCGGATTTGGCACCTTGATCCAGCCGGGTCAGCGGCAGGACCGAGCGGCGCAACACACCCTGGACCATACGCGTCGCGATATAGCCAATCGCGAAGACGATGGCGAACAGCAGGAAATCGACAGGCGAAATGACGATGTCGCCGACCTCGAAGCCGTCGACAATACGGCCCCAAATCTCCAGCAGGTCGGACTGATCCGCACCCCAGACCAGCGCCAGCAACGGCGTTGCCGCTATGGTGAGCAGGAAGCCGATCAGAACAGGAATCGCCCCCCGTCGCGGCTCTGCGTCTTCGTCGGTTTGCTCGGCGGCCGCCTGTCCGGCAGCCAAGCCCTTAGCAACCTCATAGATCAACAGGCAGATGCCGATCAGCGCGCCGCTTTTTACCAGAGGGACGAAGACGAACTGAGATGCCTTGTAGTAGCCGATGATTGCCAGGACCGGCGCTAAGACCGCAGCAGCCAATCCCAACATGCGAATGGCACTGCCTAGATGATCCAGGGGTTGCGTCCGGCTATGTCTGGAGGCCGTTTCGTCGTCCTCGTCATCCTCATCGGCGACATCGAAAACCCGGCCGACCTGTCCGCGATGAATGAAGTTCCAGAGCGCCAGGCCACCCAACACCAACAGCCCGGCATTCAGCACCATTAGCCCGTCGATCGAAAGGCCAATCTGTTCGCCCGTCACGACCACCAGGCGGTGCAACGACACAACAATGGCCAGGTACATCAGTCCATAGTGCGCCCGGCTGGCCTCGGGTTCTGCTAAATTGGACATCCGCAGATCGGGGGCTTTAGGGGCGTAGAACGCACGCCCCAGGGCGTTCGCAGCGATGACGATTATAGCAGCCGACACCAGGCCTTCGATCAAGCGTTGACCGGACCCGGCGTCGAACCAAGTACCGCTGGTCGCGATAACAAGAATTACCACCGCAGCCAAAGGCAGCAGCATCCGCGCCAAAGCGATCAGGATACCAAGCCCAATCCGCTTTGGCCGGGAAGAATCGGGCAGGACCCGCCCGGACAGCCAATCCACGACCCAACGCCGCAAGAGCAAGGCGATGAACAACGCCACCATCGACAGGATGATTGGCAGTGCAAACCGGTCAGCAAACCCTCGGTCTGCGCCGATAACGAAGCTGGCCCGTATACCCGACGCGATGGCACTTCCGGCCCGGGTTATGGATTCCCAGGCCGAGCTCAGTTTCCCGGCACCGAGCGGGCTTTCTTCCCGTTCCAAAAGCCTTTGGGTGAAGCGCTCGCGCCGCAGGGTGTTCAGCCGGTCCAACAAGGTTCGGGCACGTGTCGCTTCCTGTTGCGCACGTTTCGCCTCGGTTTCGATCTCAGTGATTTCAGCCGTCAGCCTAGCGCGTTGTTCGGCAATTTGAGGAGGTTCGGCACCACCGTTTTCAGGCGCAGAGCCCAAGGCTTCAAGCTCGGCCAATAGGGGCGCTTTGGCGTCTTCGGCTGCGGATGCGATGTCTGACAGCGCCTGGCGCGCCTCTTCCAGCGCAACGCGCTCTGCCTCGATGTCCTCGTCCAGAACGGCGCCGTTTTCCAACCGACCTTCCAGATCGGTTGCAAGATCGGCGAAAGCTGCCAGTTGACCAGCCGAGTCATCCGAAACCTGGGCCGACGCCAAGCTGACCCATAAACATAGGACGACCGCGACCGCCCCACCCATGATGTGATTCAAAGCCCTCATGTGCCTGAAATAACGAACGAACTGCCGAAGCGCCAGTATCGCGTCCGCGGCACCGGGCAAGGGCCGATTGCAGCAAAGTTAACAAATTTTATTGTCATTAAGGTTTCGTTAAGCAGATCGCTCGATGATTTTAACTGCGAAGGGTTGGGGGTGGCCGTATGGGTGAAAACTGCGCCTGAATATTACGTCAGGCGCTGCTTTGCACCTATTTGAATTTGGAAGGGCTGGTTTTGTTAAGATCTGCGGTGACAGCTTGGTCGAGTAGTGCCACGCTGGATTGGTTTTATCGCCTGATAGACGATCCCTGCGAAAGCGCAGAAATGGATCGCGATGTCCAGAAGTTGGTCCGCGCCCAGCAGATCAAGATCATCTCTCACATGACACCGGTAGTGATGGCGGGCAAAATCTGCGTTGCCATCGCGTTTGCCCTGATCCTCTACCAGGAACAGCAGCTCGACCCGCTGGCTGCAGTTTGGGCGGCCTTTGCCGTCGCGATTTCAGCGCATGCGATCATCGGATGGCGGAACAGGCGAACGCGGCCGCATCCCGAATCCGTGCCGCGTCATCGCAGCGACAAGATCGTGCACAGCACCATTTTGTTCGCACTGGTCTGGTCCGTTCCAGGTGCGATTCTTCTGCCGACCCTGACAGGGTGGGCGCATTCCTTTGTCATCGTAATGTCAGCGGGAATGGTCGCGGGGGGCGCTATCTCGCTTTATGCGATGCCGGCGGCCGCGATTCTATACTGCACTATAGTCGCCGCTTGCTCTTTGATCGGCCTGGCGTTCTCGGGCGGCGGCCCTGTTGTCAGTTATATGATCGTCGCGGCGGCCTTCCTGTTCGTCGCAGCAAAGAGCATTCTGCGCCATTCAGAAATCTTGGTGTGCGAATTCATTGGACGGCTGGAGCTCGATCGCAAAAACGCCCAGGTCAAACGCCTGCTGAGCGAGGTTGAAACTGCGGCTGTGGCAGAACGGCACCGGTCAGAGGCCAGGCTGGCCCATGCCCAGAAGATGGAAGCGATCGGCCAACTGACGGGCGGGATTGCCCATGATTTCAACAATCTGCTGGCGGCGATTCAGGGCAACACGGAATTGATCGACCTTGAAGGCCATGCGGACGCTGAACTGACCAAACCGATCCTGGAATCGACTCAGCGCGGATCGGAACTGGTCCATAGATTGCTCAGCTTTGCCAGCAAGCAAATCCTCAAGCCGCATAGGCTGAATGTGGGGGATCTGACGGATAAGGTCCTGTCTTTGCTGCAGCGGGCGGTGACCGTTGATGTGCAACTGACCTCGGACATCGATCCTGAACTTTGGGACATCCACGCCGATCCCGGCCAACTGGAAACCTCGATCATCAATCTGGTGCTGAACTCCCGCGATGCTTTGCCGGATGGCGGCACGGTTGGGATCGTCTGCCGAAACGTCCAGGCCGAAAATTGCGAGGCTTTGCAGGACCTTGGCATCCGTGCCGGTGCGTTCGTCAGCATCCAGGTGCGTGACAATGGCCGGGGCATGTCGGCACGTACGCGCGAAAGGGCGATCGACCCGTTCTTTACAACCAAGACCGTCGGCAAAGGCAGCGGTCTGGGCCTTTCGACAGTTTATGGTTTTGTACGTCAATCAGGCGGGCATCTCACCATCGAAAGCGAATTGGGAACGGGCACGACGATTACATTGTTCCTGCCGCGTCTGATCGATGGCGAACGCTCGATGGATGTGGCTCAGCGGACGGGGGCAATGCCCTTGGGCCTGCAGCAGAAGATTCTGGTTGTCGAGGACGATCCGGCGGTCGGCAAGATGGTCGGCGACATGCTGAACAGTCTGAACTTCCAGGTCGTCTTTGCCCCGGATGGCACCGCCGCACAGGATATGGCACGCGCTACGGCAGATCTGGATCTGGTGCTGACCGATGTGGTTCTGCCCGGCGACACGAATGGGCCTGAGCTGGCCCGGCGTTTTACCGAGGAAAGGCCGGAGGTCCCGGTCCTGTTCATGTCAGGCTTCACAACGCGCAATTGCCTGGCTGGGAAGATCGCGCCGGAAAAACTGCTGGTGAAGCCCTTTAACCGCCGGGACCTGGCCGAATTTGTCAGCCAGTGCCTGAATTGCACACGCGACTGACCGGCAGGGATTTTACGCTCGTCCGGTCAATCTGCGCAGAAGGCGGCCGTCAATAACCACCAATCCCAATGCAATCATCGCGAAGCCGCCAAAGGCCTCGGGTGGCAAACGTTCGTCCAGAAATAGCCAACCCAAGGTGATCGCGATGGGCGGGATCAGCAAAGTGCAGAGCATCAGATTGCCCGCACCCGCCATTGCCAGCACGCGATAGTACAAAAGATAGGCCAGCGCGGTCGCAAAGACCGCGTAGTAGCCGATCGCCAAGATGGTCGAGACCTCCAGCGCCAATGAAGGCATCCCTTCTGTCCAGAGAACCACCGGAAACATGATCATGGTCGATCCGGTCAACATACCGGCGGCGGCGATCATCGGGTCCACGCCCCTGAGATGCAGCTTGCCCCAGACGCTGGCGAATGCATAGGACAGCGCCCCAGCAAGCACAGCCCATTGCGCCAGCGTCCGCCAATCCAAATTCATCAAATTGTCTGCGCCAATCACAACGACGACGCCGATAAAGCCAAGCGCCACACCGGCGGAACGGCGGGCGGTCAACGGCTCATCGCGCAGGATGATGGCCGCAACCAACACGCCCAGCGGCGCCGTCATGGCGTTGAAAATCGACACAAGGCCGCTTTCGATGTGCGTCTGGCCCCAGCTCATCAATCCGAAGGGTATGACGTTATTGAGCGCCCCCATAACCAAGAATGCGCCCCAGATCCGCCAGTCACGCGGGGCGGATAAGCCCCTGGCACGCGCGATGATCCACAGAAGCAGCATGGCCCATCCTACGCGGTGCAGGACGGCGGTCATCGGGCCGAGCTCGGCCAAGGCAATCTCGATCGAGAAGAATGACCCACCCCAAAGGCTGGCCAGCAGGATCAGTTCGATCCAGGCGCGCCCGGACATATCGGTTGACGGCGTAGGCATGATGGGCCTTTCGGACTGGGACCGCCGTGCTAGCCGGATCGCAAAGCCGACACCACCCGTATCTTGCTTCGCTTGTGACTGGCAGCAGATGGAAAAGCGTCGCGCTGGCGAACCGGATGCCTAGCTTTGAAAAAGCCGCTGAACCTGACCAGCCGACTTTAAAGATCTTCAAATAAGGCCCGGTCATCTTCGCGAATGGGAAGCGCATTGAGCAGGTCCAGCACTGCGGTCTGACATTGCCGCGGCGCGCCGCCCGGCACCAGATGGTGGTGGAACCAAAATCCGTCCCTCAGGGCCAAGCGGCGCCAGTGGTGTAAGGTCAGCATGCGCAGTGGCAGGCGGACTTTCGTCGATGCACCAATCCGTCCAATGTCAAGCTGGCGCAGAGCATCTTGAAGCCTTGCTAAGGCCTGCCGCAACTCTGGACTAAGGCACTTTTCGTCGATCCAGGGCGGGGCGGCCTGCATGGCAAAATCCATCGTGACCGCATCCGGAATGGCAAGCAGATACGCGCGCGGCACCGCGAATACATCCGGGCCCAACTGAACGAGCGGGACTTCGGCGGCCGGGCCGCTGCCATTGACCAATACGCAGGCCCAATCCGAAAGACCATCTGGAAACGGGGTATAGACGCGTTGCTGGACGCTATTGGTCTCTTGCACGCCCTTTTCTGCCAAGAAGTAGACGCTGGTTCGTCCGGTTTTTTTCGAGGTGATCCAGCCATCCTTCGCCAGACGATGAAGCGCCACGCGAAGCGCCTCGGGCTTGATGCCCATCTCGCGAAAAAGACCGTTCAGGAAGGCACCGCTCAGCGGTTGCTCGGATGTCGCCTGCAGGTCGCCAAAGACCGTGACCAAAAGCGACCACGTCTTGATCGGCGCTACCACCCGAAGGGCTTCGATTTCCTGTCTTGCATTTAGATCCAGCATGACCAATTCAATAGCGATGGGCCATGCGGCCGGGACAAAGGGTGTTTTGGGCTTTAGTGTCCGGCCTGATCATAGTCGAACACAACTTTGTCTGACTTTGCGTAGGCTTGGCAGGTCAGGACGTAGCCCTGCTCGACCTCGTAATCCTCCAGTGCATGGTTTGTGATCATTTCGACCTCGCCCTCCAAAACCTTGGCTTTACAGGTCGAGCACACACCGCCGCAGCAGGCAAAGGGCGCGTCGATACTGTTGTCGAGTGCCGCGTTAAGCAGACTGACATCGCGGTCCATGGTGAAGCTGCGCGTCTCGCCATCTATCGTTACGCGTGCAGGGATGCCTTCAGAACGGTCGGCATCGGATTTCGGGCGGGTCTTGGCACGGCCAGGTTGGCCGCTGGCGAAAAGTTCGAACCTGATCCGGTCTTTCGGAAAGCCATGGGCCTGCAGCGCCTCGGCAACTGCTTTGGTCATGCCTTCGGGCCCGCAGATGAATGCCGTCGCAACGGAAGACACGTCGATCCATTGCTTGAAGAGATCAGCGCATTTGTCGCCGTCGATCCGGCCGTGGAAGAGATCGATATCCTGAGTCTCGTCGGTCAGCACATGGATGACGCTGAGCCGGCCCATATAGAGGTCTTTGAGGTCCGCCAGCTCTTCGCGGAACATGATCGTGTTAATGTTGCGATTGGCGTAGACCAGCGTGAACGTCGCCAAAGCGTTTTCAGACAGTTCCGTGCGTAGGATCGACAGAATCGGCGTGATCCCGGACCCGGCAGCGAAGGCCAGGAAGTGGGGCGCATCAACGTCTTCCGGTGCGGCATAGAACGTGCCCATCGGCGGCATCGCTTCCAGCCGATCCCCGACTTTCAATTCGGCATTGGCCCAGGTCGAAAACGCGCCACCATCCACGCGCTTGATGCCGACTTGCAGCACGCCATCATCGCGGCCTGCACAGATGGAATAGGACCGGCGCAGTTCTTCACCATCGAAGTCTTTTCGAAAGGTCAGGTACTGGCCTTGGGTAAAGCTGAAGTCTCCGCCATTCACCGGCTTCAAAGTGACGACAACAGCATCGCGGATCGTCTTTTCGACATCGGTGACCGCCAATTCATGGAATTGAGGCATGGGCGGCTTTCCTCACAAACACTTAAAGTAGTCAAAGGGTTCCAGGCATTCGCGGCACCGCCACTGCGCCTTGCAGGCAGTCGAGCCAAATTGGCTGACCCGTTCGACATCGGTGCTTTTACAATGGGGGCAGCGTTCCGGCCCGCCCGCCGGTTGCGGCGGCGCGATGCCATATCCTTCCAGCCGGGACCGCCCTTTTTCCGACATCCAATCGGTTGTCCAGGCCGGCGACAAACGGGTTTTGAAGTCGACCTTTTCAACACCCTGCTTGGCCAGCGCGACTTCGATATCAAGCGCGATCATCGTCATCGCCGGACACCCTGAATAGGTCGGCGTCACCGTCACAGTGACGCTATCACCGGTAACGTCTACGTCCCGGATCACACCCAAATCGACGACCGAGATAACCGGGATTTCTGGATCCGGCACGTCTTCCAGCCAGGTCCAGACCTGAGCCTCGGATATGGCTTGGGCGACTACCATGTGGCCGCCGGATAAGAGCGTTGCAGCACCTGCATCTGCGCGAGCATATGGCCAAGATGCTCGGTATGGCGAAATCCGTTGCGCCCGCCTTTATGGGCGAAGTCACTTTCGGGGACCGTCAGCACGGCATCGCGAAAGGTTGCGGCCAGGGTTCCATCCCAAGCGGGCCGAATAGAGGACGGCAGAGGCGCAATCCGCTTTTCTGCCATCTCCATATCAATCTCGTCATCGACCATCAGCTCTCCGGCATAGGGCCAGAGATAGCCAAGCGCGGTCTCCATCCGCTGGTGGCTTTCGTCGGTCCCGTCGCCCAGGGCAATCACGGTCTCGGCCGACCGTTCCAGGTGATAAGCGGCTTCCTTGGCGGACTTCGCGGCGATCTCGGCAACGCGCTCGTCCGCGCTTTCGATAAGCGCGGTCAGCCAGGGCAACTGGAAGGCGTCGAAGAAAAACTCACGCAGCATTGTGCGCGCGTAATCCTCGTTCGGGACCTCTAAAAGAAGCGCATTCCGAAAATCATGGACATCGCGACGATAGGCCAGATCGTCTTCGCTGCGACCGGCGCCTTCGACCTCCCCGGCATAGGCGAGCCAGAGCCGGGTCTGCCCGATCAGATCGAGCGCCGTATTGGCAAGCGCGATATCTTCTTCCAGCGCCGGACCAACGCCGCACCATTCCGACAAACGGTGTCCCAGCACCAAAGCATTGTCGCCCTGGCGCAGCAGAAATTCGAAGTGGGCGTTCGCCCCTGACATTACATTTTGCCCACTTCGTCGGGGATGTCATAGAAGGTCGGGTGCCGGTAAACCTTGTCGCGCGAAGGATCGAACATCGGCCCCTTTTCCGAAGGGCTTGACGCAGCGATGTGCTTCGCCTCGACCACCCAGATGCTTACGCCTTCGTTACGGCGGGTATAGACGTCGCGGGCATTCTTGATCGCACGCTCTTCATCTGGTGCATGGAGCGAGCCGACATGCCGGTGGCTCATCCCGTGCTGACCGCGGATAAAGACTTCCCAAAGGGGCCATTCGCGAGACATAGGCTTACTCTGCCGCCTTGCGCCGCGCCGCCTTTTTATCGGCGTGGGCGATCATTGCATCACGAACCCAGGCGCCATCGTCCCAGGCTTTCTGACGGGCGGCGATGCGGTCGACATTGCAGGGGCCGTTGCCGTTGATGACGTCGAAGAACTCAGACCAATCGGGTTCGGAAAAATCATAGTGCCCGCGGTCTTCGTTCCACGCCAGGTTCTCATCCGGTACCTTAAGGCCCAGGTATTCTGCCTGCGGCACCGTTTCGTCGACGAACTTCTGGCGCAGCTCGTCATTGGTGTTCATCTTGATCTTCCAGGCCATCGACTGCGCGGAATGCACGCTTTCCTTGTCAGACGGCCCGAACATCATCAGGGCGGGATACCAGAACCGGTTCAAGGCATCCTGGCACATGCGCTTTTGATCGTCCGTGCCCTTCATCATATGCATCAGCAGGTGATAGCCCTGGCGCTGGTGAAAGCTTTCTTCTTTGCAGATCCGCACCATTGCGCGGGCATATGGACCGTATGAGGTTCTTTGCAGTGGCACCTGGTTCATGATGGCCGCCCCATCGACCAGCCACCCAACAGCGCCCATATCCGCCCAGGTGAGCGTGGGATAATTGAAGATCGACGAATATTTCATCCGACCGTCGTTCAGCATCTCGGTCAGTTCATCGCGCGTCACGCCGAGGGTTTCGACCGCGCAGTAAAGATAAAGTCCGTGGCCGGCCTCGTCCTGCACTTTGGCCAGAAGGTTGGCTTTACGCTCCAATGACGGCGCCCGGGTGATCCAATTGCCCTCGGGCAGTTGTCCGACGATCTCGGAATGGGCATGCTGGCCGATCTGACGGATCAGCGTCTTGCGATAGCCTTTAGGCATCCAGTCCTTTGGTTCGATCTTTTCACCCCGGTCGATGCGCGCCTGGAAGGCTTCCAGCATCTCTGGATCATCTTCTGTGGCTTCAGATTTGACCATCTGCGCATACATTATGCTGGGTCCTCCCTAGCTACATCGCTGCTTTGATCGCACTTGCTCCTTGGTGCATCCACCCACCGGCCACTAAATCAGCCAATAGGCGTTTCTATGCGATCAAAGACCATTGCCTCGGTCATACCGGCGCGAACTCTTACCTAGTCTAAATTAGGCCGTCCCACACACCATAGCAAGCAAAATGTTACGAAAATCGCATATTTCGGATTTTTCTGTAACATGATATTCCAGGCATCCAAATCTAATTCGTCGGTCAAGCCTCGGAGACTTCTCAGGATTGGTTTGCTTGGCGCGGAGAACTGGGTCAGCAGAACGCAAAGTATGCATCAAAGCGGATGAAGACTTGGCATCCGCAGGTTTGTCTTCGGATCTCTGCTGAAACGGCAGGGTGCGCCCTATTCGGCGTCCCTGGGCTTGCATAAGAACGCGTGACAGGGCAGGACACCGCAAATTGCAGTAAATGCAGGATCCATCCGATGCAGGACGCAGAAACCACCGCCGACGATTTCGATTGGGGCGACAGCGCGTCGACCTTTGGCGACCGGCTCGCACGGGCGCGGGAATATACCGGAATGGATCAGTCGCAACTGGCCCGGCGGCTAGGCGTGAAATTGGCGACGATCCGGAATTGGGAGGCCGACCGCTCAGAACCCAGATCCAATCGCATGCAGATGCTGTCCGGATTGCTGAATGTCTCGATCATCTGGCTGATCAACGGGGAAGGCGCTGGTGCGCCTGAAGAGACCGAGGGTGACGACGAAACCGCCCTGACGGCTTTATTGGAAGACCTTCATCAGGTGCGCATGGCGCAGGCGGATCTCTCCAAGCGCACCGCAGGTATCGAAAAGCAGCTGCGTAAGTTCCTGTCCAACCGGTAGGGCTTTATGACGATGCGCATCGGTGTCGATCTTGGCGGCACAAAGATCGAAGCGGCGGCCCTGGATTCGAAGGCCAACGTCATATCACGGCAGCGGATTGCGACACCGCAGACCGAGTACGCAGATACCCTCGACGCGATAGCGGGCCTTGTCTCCACGGTCGAAGCAGACATCGGCGCAACTGTGCCGAAGATCGGCGTTGGCACGCCTGGGTCTCTGTCACCTGCGTCCGGCCTGATCCGAAACGCGAACTCCACCCGGTTGAACGGTCAGAAACTGGACAAGGATCTGGCCGACCGGCTGGGCCGTCCGGTGCGGCTGGCCAATGATGCCAACTGCTTTGCCCTGGCCGAAGCCATGTCCGGCGCCGGACAGGATGCAGATACGGTCTTTGGCGTGATTTTGGGAACCGGCGTGGGCGCCGGCGTGGTGGTGGATGGAAACGTCCTGTTGGGGCGCAACCACATCGCAGGCGAATGGGGCCACAATCCCCTGCCCTTGCCGCGTCCTGACGAGATTCCCGGGCCGCTCTGCTATTGCGGCCGCTATGGCTGCATTGAAACCTGGTGCTCAGGGCCCGGTCTGGCGGCGGATCATCAGCGAGAGACCGGCATTGAAGCCAGCCCCGCGGACATCGTGATGCTGGCCAAAGCCGGGGACATGTCGGCGCAAGACACGCTGGACCGGCATCTCAGCCGTCTGGCCAGGGCAATGGCGGGGGTGGTCAATATTCTGGATCCGGACGTCATCGTGCTGGGCGGCGGGTTGTCGAACCTGGACCATCTGCTGACAGATCTGGGCCCGGCGATGACGCCGCATGTGTTCTCTGATACCTTTCGGACGCCAATCCGGCAAAACCAATTGGGCGACAGCGCAGGCGTCATTGGCGCGGCGTGGTTATGGCCCAGCGAGGGAGCATCGTGACCGAAGAATTGACCGACCGGGAAATCCGCCTGAAGCGCTTCAAGATCCAGTCCTGGCGGCGTGGCACGAAGGAAATGGATCTGTTGCTGGGTCCCTTTGCCGACGGACCGCTGCGGGACCTGGACGATATGGCTTTGGATGCGTTCGAGGCATTGCTGCATGAAAACGATAATGACCTCTATATATGGACCTCGGCAGGCGGAGAACCGGACCGCCACACTGAGATTCTGAATCAGGTGCGCGCGTTTCATCGGATCGATTAACTGCGCTGCATTTTGCCCGCGAAGCATGGCAGGGGCGCCGTTTCTTTGGCGGTATTGACGACATCGCGGATGACGACTTCGGTGACGACAATTGTCGTTTAATTATTCGCTAACCAGATAACGGCGCTGATTTGTGCACGAAACGCACCGACAGCGCGCGGTGGCCTGCATGTTGCCGCAACGTCTGCGGACTTGGGATACACCTGTCATTGCCAAAGCCCGGGTGCCGCCGGGTTGCTTTTGTTGAGAGGGAGCCGGGCTTCATCTGATGTTGTTGAGCTACGCCCTGATTGGGACGCCGAAACACTTTTGCGAAGCTGCCGACCTGCGTTAAGGGTCGCTGAAGAGACTTATGCGGCCACGCGCAGGGAGAGAGAGAATGGCAAGAATCGGCTTTATCGGCTTGGGCAATATGGGGTTGCCAATGGCGAAGAACCTTGTGTCCGCAGGGCATGAGGTCACGGGTTTCGATCTGTCTGCAGACGCGTTGGCGGGCCTGGTGGAAGCCGGTGGAAAACAGGCCGAAAGCCCCGCCGAAGCCGTGAAAGAAGCTGAAATCATGGTTACTGCGCTGCCTGCGGCGACCCATGTGAAGGCCGTTTATTGCGGCCCGGGCGGCATCCTAGACGCGGCCTCGAAAGGCACCGTTTTCATCGATTGTTCCACCATCGATACGGCGTCTGCACGCGAGGTGATTGCCGAGGCAGAAGAACGCGGCCAATTGATGGTCGACAGCCCGATGTCCGGCGGTGTCGGCGGGGCGACAGCGGGAACATTGACCTTCATGGTTGGTGGGTCTGACGCGGCCTTCGCCGCTGCGAAACCGGCGTTGGAGGCGATGGGAAAGAACATTTTCCACGCCGGTGGGCCTGGGGCCGGTTCGGCGGCGAAAATCTGCAACAATATGATGCTGGCAATCCAAATGATCTCGGTGGCAGAAGGGTTTAGCCTGGCCGAAAAGCTGGGGCTAGATGCGCAAAAGCTCTATGATATCTCGTCCACGGCGACGGCCCGGTGCTGGTCTTTGAACGACTACTGCCCTGCCCCTGGCCCGGCACCCAATGCGCCGTCGAACCGGGGGTATCAGCCAGGCTTTGCCGCAGCCCTTATGCTAAAGGATTTGCGCATCGCCATGGAGGCCGCCCAGGGGGCCGGGGCAGCCACCCCATTGGGGGCCCATGCGACCCAGATTTACGGCATGATGGACCTGGCCGGACAGGCGGAAAAAGACTTCTCTGGTGTGATCGAATTTTTGAACGGAAAAGGGTAAACACGAAAATATCTCAAAAAAATTGAGGCGATTAACGCCCTGTTTGCGATTCAGCGTTCATGTTGGCGCCAGTTTCAGTGACTGGTTCGGAGTATCACATCATGAGCATGACCGCCGAAGTTGTCCCGGCTTACGAGGACGAGGCAGGCCACGACCTATTGTCGGGCTATTTGGAAACTTTGGCGTTGATCGAGCGCCTGCACCGGCTGTTGCTCGATGTCATCAAGGACGAAT
>JBCCHJ010000020.1:0-77857 GCA_039028795.1 Pseudomonadota bacterium | reverse complement strand
CGATGCTGCTCAATATGGACCGCGTCGTGCGCACCTATCGCAATCGGGGCGCCGAGGTGCGCGCATTGACCGGCGTGACGGTCGCCGTCGAGCCGGGTGAGTTCGTCGCGGTGACTGGCCCTAGCGGACAACTGCATCATCATCTGCTCTATCGAAAACGTCGACCCGATGGGTGTGCACACTGGTGACAGCATCACAGTGGCCCCGGCACTGACCCTGACGGATCGGGAATATCAGATGCTGCGCAACGCCTCGATCGCCGTGCTGCGCGAGATCGGGGTGGAAACTGGCGGCTCAAACGTGCAGTTCGCCATTCAGCCTGAAACCGGCCGGATCGTGGTGATCGAGATGAACCCACGGGTATCACGGTCATCCGCGCTGGCGTCCAAGGCTACGGGGTTTCCCATCGCCAAGATCGCTGCGAAGCTGGCTGTTGGGTACACGCTGGATGAATTAGACAACGATATCACCGGTGTCACACCGGCAAGCTTCGAGCCGACGATCGACTATGTCGTCACCAAGATCCCACGCTTTGCCTTCGAAAAATTCCCCGGCGCCAAGGCCGAACTGACGACCGCGATGAAATCTGTGGGCGAGGCGATGGCTATCGGCCGCACCTTCCATGAGTCGGTGCAAAAGGCCTTGTGCTCGATGGAAACGGGGCTGTCCGGCTTCGATGAAATTGCCATCGAAGGCGTCACAGATGATCAGACTGAAGATGAACGCCGCCGCTCCGTCGTTGCGGCTCTGTCCCAACAAACACCAGATCGGATGCGGGTCATCGCTCAGGCCATTCGCGAAGGACTGACGCTGGATGAAATCCAGGCGGCGACCAAGTTTGATCCCTGGTTCCTCGAACGCATCGACGAATTGATGACGGTTGAAGCTAATCTGGTGGCCAACGGCCTGCCAGCCACAGGCGATGCAATCCGGCGGCTGAAGATGCTTGGTTTCTCGGACGCCCGCCTGGCCAAGCTGACAAACCTGACGGAAGACGGCGTAAGGCGTATCCGTCAGGCGCACGGCATCCAGGCCGCCTTCAAGCGCATTGATACATGCGCTGCGGAATTCGAAGCCCAGACGCCCTATATGTATTCGACCTACGAAGCCCCAGTGGGCGGCGCGGTTGAGTGCGAAGCCCGGCCTTCAGACACCAAGAAGGTCGTTATCCTGGGCGGTGGGCCGAACCGGATCGGCCAGGGCATCGAGTTTGACTATTGCTGTTGCCATGCCTGCTTTGCCCTGACCGAGGCAGGCTTCGAGACCGTGATGATCAACTGCAACCCGGAAACGGTCAGCACGGATTACGATACATCTGACCGGCTCTACTTCGAACCATTGACGCTCGAAAACGTGCTGGAGATCCTGCGGGTTGAGCAAGAAAACGGCACCCTGCACGGGGTCATCGTCCAGTTCGGTGGGCAGACACCGTTGAAGCTTGCACGGGGTCTGGAAGCCGCTGGTATCCCGATCCTGGGCACCTCGCCCGATGCCATCGATTTGGCCGAGGACCGCGAGCGGTTTCAGAAACTGCTGCATGATCTGGATCTGCGCCAGCCCAGAAACGGTATCGCCCATTCCGGGGATGAGGCCTTCACCATTGCGAATCAGGTCGGCTACCCTGTTGTTATCCGCCCATCCTATGTGCTGGGCGGCCGCGCGATGGAGATCGTCCGCAACGACACCGAGCTTCGCCGATACATCAATGAAGCGGTCGTCGTCGCCGGAGACAGCCCGGTGCTGATTGACAGCTATCTCTCTGGCGCGGTCGAGGTTGATGTCGATGCGCTCTGCGATGGCGATCGGGTCCATGTGGCGGGCATCATGGAACATATCGAAGAGGCCGGGGTCCATTCCGGCGACAGCGCCTGTTCCTTGCCACCCTATTCGCTGGACGACGAAATCATCGAGGAACTGGAACGCCAGACCGAGGCGATGGCTCTTGGGTTGAATGTCGTCGGGCTGATGAACGTGCAGTTCGCGATCAAGGGCAAGGATATCTATGTGCTGGAGGTCAACCCAAGGGCCAGCCGCACGGTGCCCTTCGTCGCCAAGGCCGTGGGATCTCCCATCGCCTCGATCGCTGCGCGAGTTATGGCAGGCGAGACGCTGGAACGGTTCGATCTGCTTGATCCCAAGACCGATCATATTGCGGTCAAAGAAGCAGTGATGCCCTTCGCACGCTTTCCCGGCGTGGACACGCTTTTGGGCCCGGAGATGCGATCAACGGGCGAGGTCATGGGCCTCGACACCAGCTTTGCCCGGGCTTTCCTGAAAAGTCAGATAGGCGCGGGCACGACGCTGCCGCAGGGCGGTACGGCCTTTGTTTCGGTCCGGGACCAGGACAAAAGCCTGATCATGGATGCCAGCCAGACCCTGCACCGGCTTGGCTTCAAGATCATTGCGACGGGCGGCACCCAAGCGTTCCTGGTTGCAAACGGCATCCCGGCAGAGCGGATCAATAAGGTCTACGAAGGCCGGCCGCATATTGTTGACCGTATGAAGGATGGCGACATTGCGCTGGTCTTCAACACCACTGAAGGCGCGCAGTCCGTCCGCGACAGCTATGATATCCGTGCTTCGGCACTGCGCCAGAAGATCCCCTATTACACGACAGCAGCGGGGGCGTTCGCCGCCGCCCAGGCTATCGAGGATCTGAAAGTCGGCGAACTGGACGTGATGCCATTGCAGGACTACGCCTAATAGGGTGCGGTGAACCGCACCCTACCTTTGCTGCACTGTAGGGTGGGTCTTTTCAAACCCACCCCGGATCGCCGTCAGGCGACTGACAGCACGAAGTCGTCTTCTGACAGGCTGCTCTTTGCGGTTCCGACCAGATAGACCATGTCGCCATAATCTCCGGTAACCTGGCCCAGATTAATCTTCGTTGCCCAGCCATAATCGTAGAGCATGGCATCCACGGTCGCCCAGTCCACGCTCAATGCGCTGAGGTCGATATCATCGATGCCGGCTTCAAAGTCATGCACGAAGTCCTTATCCGTCAGATCGTCGAAGACGAAACGGTCGCTTGATCCATCAGCTGCATAGGCGCCGCCCCAATGATGGTCCGTGCCGGCGCCGCCATGCAGAACGTCTTCGCCCTGGCCGCCGATCAGCTTGTCATTTCCATCGCCGCCAAAGACCTGGTCATCGCCCTTTTGCCCATAAACCTCGTCATCGCCGGTCCCGCCGGACAGATCGTCCGTGCCTTTTCTGCCATAGACCAGGTCATTGCCGTCCCCGGCATCCAGAACGTCCATCCAGCGCGAGCCATAGACGACATCGTCGAAATCCGTGCCTTTGCCCTTATCCCGGCCGACAAATTGGCCATCCTGAATGGCCTCGTTACGGTCCGGGTTGCTGTCGAGTTCGTAAACCCGGACATAGTCGATCGCCATGCCGTCCGAAAAATCGGTGGTCGCATCCGGATCACCGGCCCAACCACCGACGGCCAGACCTATCGCCAGGAACATCTCTTCGGTCACGGTGTTTGTAGTGGTGCGCACCACCTGTCCATCGATCAGCCATTGGATCGTCTGGTCATCCCAAAGCAATCCATAGGTGTGAAAACCGTTGCCTACATCGAAGCCGGTGATCGCCTGCTCATCCGGTGTGCCATTGTCCCAGACATTGGTGTGAACGGTGCCTCCGGTGTCGCCCAGAACCTCAAAGACATCGATCTCGGCGGACCAGTCACCATCATCGGGCAGCATCCAAAAGGCGCTCCAGAACCCTTGCTGATCGGGCAGGTCGGCGCGCATTTCGATATAGCCGCCTTCCATCGCGAAGCTCATTTCAGTGGTCAGCAGGCCCGATGAATACTGCTGCCCATCTGAATAGGCCTGCTCCTGAGTGGTCAGTTCACGGGCGTTGATGGTCATAACACCGCCGCCCACTGTGAATGGGCTCGTCAGATCCTGATCGTCCGGATCCACATAATATTGCAGTTCGCCGTTCGTATCGATGTAGCGGGAGTCATCAAGATGGGGCGAGTAAGATGTCGCCCAAATATCACCGTCCCCATAGCCCTGCCAGTAGGAGGCATCGGTACCGTTGAATTCGTCGTTGAACGTGAGAACATAGTCTTCGTTATTGAGTGTGATGACAGGTGCGACCATTGAATTTCCCCTTGGTCTAAGAATGCTACTCATCCTTAAGTAGTAAATTCATGTTATCTCAACTGAGAGTTGCATTGGTTAACAGAACGGTAATTTTGGGTCTTTTTTGCCGCGTGTTTGCAGAACGCACAAAGACTTGCGGTTGTAATTTGCGGGGTTAGAATGGTTTCACAGCAGGCCGCGCCGAAAAGGTGCGGCTTTTCACATTTTTTGCCGTGCCTGGACGTTTGGCGGTGAGAAGGAATGGGGATGTGGACATGGAAAAGGTCCCGGTGACGAAAGCAGGCTATGACGGCCTGAATGCAGAGCTGAAGGAACTGAAGGAGAACGAACGTCCTTCAGTCATCAAGGCTATCGCAGAAGCGCGAGAGCATGGCGACTTGTCCGAAAATGCGGAATATCATGCAGCACGCGAGCGTCAGAGCTTTGTAGAGGGCCGAATTCAAGAACTTGAGGGCCTGGTTGGCCGGGCCGATGTCATTGATCCATCGAAGATGAGCGGCGATACGATCAAGTTCGGCGCGACGATTGAAATCGTCGATGAAGACACCGATGAAGAGAAAATCTTCCAAATTGTCGGAGAGGCAGAGGCCGATATCGACAGCGGCAAGCTGAATATGCGGTCGCCTTTGGCCCGCGCGATGATCGGCAAAGAAGTCGGCGACAGCGTCGAGGTGAATACACCCGGCGGTGGAAAGTCCTACGAGATCCTCAGCATCAAATATGTCTGATTGCGAATCCGAAAGTATCTGATTGCCAAACGAGGCTTATGATGCGATTCTGAGGTAATGGTAGACCATCGAGCAGATGAGGATGGCGACTTTCGGAATTTCTCAGAAGACGACGACCAGCGTAGGTTTTCGTGGTCGCGCATAAAAGACCAGATCTCCGAATGGACGCGCCAACATATGCCGCAAGGCAACCCGTTCCGGGGGTCATCTGCTGTGGATGTGTCCGCCAGCAAAATACCCACCACTGCGAATGCGCTTGGCGACAGGCGGTTTTTGATATGGTTGCTGGAAAATAAGCTACCCCTCGCGGTCTCGTTTCTTTGGATCCTGGTCTTAGGCGCTTATGGCGTCGGATACTTTGCCCGTCTGGATGCTGAAAGCTCCAGCCGTCTGCTGCCGACAGCCGATATCCTGTTCTTTGCATTTGCGGTCGCAGGACCCGTCGCGATGATCTGGATCGTCGTCTTTATGCTGAACCGGGCGGAACGGCTCACCTCTGCGATTACGGACCAAAGCGAAAGCGCCCTGGCGTTGGCGACGACAATATCAACCTTGAACGACAGCGTTGATGCGCTGGCGGCAGGCACCACTGCCAGGATGGAAGAAGCCTGCGCACGCATGGAGCGTGACACGCAGAACAGTGCAAAGTCGCTCGGCAAAGCGCTGGATGATATCTCGACGAAGATCGATACGACGATCCTGGACAGCGTGATCATGCTGGACAAATCCAATCGTGACCGCCTGCACCAGGTCGAGGCAGTGCTGGCCGCGGAAAGGTCCGCCTTTGCGGATCGGCTGGACAGCGACGCGCAACAGATGTCGCGCAAAATAGAAGAAAGCGCCGCGGATACCAAAACCCGTCTGGACCAGGCCATCGAACAGGCGATGGCGCAGCATGAAACAAGGCTGGCCGAGGTCAACAAGCATCTAGAAGCTGCTTTGGGCGAGTTGTCCGAACAGGTCACAGCGTCCGTCAACGACCGGACCAAAACCATAGACGAAGGCTTCCAGCGTCAGCAATCTGTCTTAGATTCAACGGTCGAAGCCGCACGCAAGTCCATCGACGAAGGGATGCAGCGTCACCAGTCAGCGTTGGATATCACTGTCGAATCCACTCGCAAAGCGATCGACGACGGCATGCACCGGCATCAATCGACATTGGACGAAACGGTCGAGATCGCCCGTAAATCCATCGAAGACGGGATGCAAAGACACCAGTCGGTGTTGGACACAACCGTCGAGACCACTCGCAAAGCGATCGATGAAGGCATGCACCGGCATCAGTCGGCGTTGGATGAGACGGCCGAAAGCACCCGCAAAGCGGTCGATGAGGGCATTCAGCGTCATCAGACAGCGCTCGAATCCACAGCGGACTCGGCAAAGAAAGCCATTGACGCGGGATTGCTGCGTCAGCTTTCCGTTCTGGAAACAACTGCCGAGCAGACGCGTTCAACGGTCGAAAATGATTTGGTTGCGCCGCTTTCCACGGTTCGGCAGTCGCTGGATGAAACAGTCGGGAAATTGGTGGCCAATCCGCCAGCTTCGGCTGAAGATATTTCAGAGCTTCTGGGCAATACGGCTCGGGATCTGATCGCGCCGGAACGGGAAATTCTGGTCAAAAGCATCGAGCGCATCGAAGCCCTGGAACAGCAGGCGCGCACAATGTTGGTCCAAATCGATCGCTCTTCGCGACTGAACCCAGCTTTAGCGCCGGAAGGCCGGGAAGACCCAGCGCCGTTGTCCTTGTCGCCCGCGTCTCGCATTGATGATCTGGAACTGCCCTTTGATGATCTTCCCCGCACGGCCGAACGCAGTGTCTTGGACTGGACTGCCGTCATCGAGGTTCTGGATCGTACGGAACCACGTCCCGGTAACGCCAGTGCGATGAAGACGGCGTCAGAGGATCCGGACATCGTTGCGCTTATGACGGCAGGGGAAGCAATCGAAAAAGATCTCTTAGACGACGGTGTGTTCCTCGAAGATCTGAGACCCGATCACGCGCCAACCTCGGTCTGGGTGCGGTTCATTCAGGGCGAACGGGGTGATGCGGTCCGCGTGCTGGAGGGCATTGACGACGATATCGCGTCGGCGATCGTGCGGGGGAAGCTACGCCGCACGCCTGGCTTCCGCGCCAGCGCACTGAAGTTTGCAACGCTCTATATCAACCTGCTGGAACGCGCGGTCGAGGAGATCGGCGCGGATCAAAGGCTGGTGGAACTGGCAGAAAGCCGAATGGGTCGGGCGTTCATCGCACTGGCCGGCCCCTTGGGGTTGTTCGAACAAAACCATCCGAAAGATACGGCCTAAAGCCGCCCTGGTATTTTAACGCCACAACGGCCATGTCATAATCGCTGAAAGTTGAGTTTGAGGGCGGTATGGCTATTCCAGATCCAGTGCGAGACAGCCAGTTTTATGAGGGTGTTCCGCTTCGCCGTTTTGTGGCGTTCGTGGTGGATTTCATAATTATCACGGTGCTGGGCATTGTCGGCGCTTTTATCGTTGCCCTCGGAACATTCGGTCTGGGCACGCCGCTGATGTTCCTGATCATCACCCTTACAGGGTTTCTGTATCGCTGGCTGCTCTTGAAACATCGCTCCGCGACAATCGGGATGATCATGACGGGGATCGAGATACGCACCGCCTCAGGTGAAAAGATGGATCAGAGCTCGGCCTTTCTGCACACATTAGCGTACCTGGTGACATTCTTCTTTACGCCTTTAATGCTGATCGGCTGGTTCCTCATGCTCAGCGATCCGCACAAGCGGGCGATGCATGACCTCGTTCTGGGCAGCGTTGCAATAAATCGTCCGACATGACCCGCCGTCCCACTTAAGAACACAATCTTCACCGAAGCTGTTCAAACCGGAACGCAGATCGAGGAAATTTCAACGCGCCGTCCCATGCTGGGCCGTGACAAAGCTGGGGAATCAGGTATCGTAATCATCAATGAGCAGTGGGAATTGAAATGAGCCACCACGAATCCTCACTTAAGGCCCAATTTTATCTGACTGCGCCGCAGGCGTGCGCTTATTTGGATGGGCGTGAGGAACGCAAGGTTTTCACTACATTGACTGGCCAGTCCGCTGTTTCGGTCAATAACGCGCTCAGTCACAAAGGCTTCCGCCGCAGCCAGTCGGTGATTTATCGCCCGGCCTGTGTCGGGTGTTCGGCGTGTATGTCAATTCGGATACCGGTCGAGGAATTCAAACCCAACCGAACGCAGAAACGATTGATCAAGCGGAACAGCGACCTGGAACGCCGACCGTGCGAGGCATGGGCAACAGAAAGCCAATTCGCTCTTTTTCGGCGCTACTTGAATTCGCGCCACGCCGATGGCGGCATGGCCGATATGGATGCATTTGATTATGCGTCGATGGTGGATGAGACACCTGTGAATTCGATGGTTGTCGAATACATCGAAAAGGATCCCTACACGGACGAGCAGACTTTGATCGCAGCCTGCCTCAGCGACATCCTGGGCGATGGCTTGTCCATGGTTTATTCGTTCTTCGACCCAGCCTACGAGCGGCGGTCCTTGGGTACCTATATGATCCTTGATCATATCGATATGGCGCAGGAAATGGGCCTGGCGAATGTCTACCTGGGATACTGGGTCGCCGGATCCCGCAAGATGGACTACAAAATCAGCTTTCGTCCGTTCGAACTTTGCGATGGTACCAGATGGCACCGGTTCGCAGATAGGGACGATGTGAACACCTGGCAGATCCGTCGGTTCCAGATCCTGCAGGACCGTCTGCTGGGTTAATCCAAACTACTCTCACAGACTGAAGACGATCGATCGCTGCAAGATGTGATCATCGTTGTGTTTTCCCGAGCCTTGACCAATTCCCAAAAAAAGACGAGCCTGTCTCTAAGTGATTGCAAATGAATGTGGAGTTTCTTGCTTAGGATGTATCAACAACGAAACTCCGGGAGCGCTTGAAAAATAAGCACAAGTCGATGTGCAGGCAAATACCGGGGCACAGGGCATTCACAAATGGCGCAAGACTCATACAGACCTAAAGGGCTTTGCAGCGTGATTGCCGCAAGGCGAATGAAGGATGCTGTGGTGTGCTCAACCGGGCGATTGTGCGGTTTGGCATTGCTGGTCTGCAGTTTCATCTTTGATGCGACATCACCAGCCCAGGCACAGAGTCAGCCGAAAGCCGAGGACTTCGCAGGACAAGTTCTTGAATACGCCCGGACGGATCTGCAGGAGTGGATCAACGATCCGATCATCATCTACGCCATCAAGGAACAGAACGATCTCTTTCAATCGATCAGTCCCCTGCAGATCAAGCGGATGGACAAGGAATGGATCGAAGGCGGCAGCCGCGGTGAAATGGTTCTGGAAATGCTGGACCGGCAGGCCTCGATCATCACGCGGGACCGGCGCGAACTTTCCGATGGCATCATCAACGAAATCATCGTCATGGATGCCCATGGTCTGAACGTCGCCATAAGCGACCGGACATCCGACATGTACCAAGGCGATGAGGCGAAATATATCGAGACCTATCTCAAGGGGTCGGACGCGGTTCATGTCAGCGAACTGGAGTTCGACGAATCCACTCAGAAGATTCAAACCCAGGTCAGCCTGACCGTGACGGACCCCGAAAATGGCGAGGTCATCGGTGCTGTGACACTGGGTGACAGCCTGGACAAACTGTCGAACTGAGCAGCAATTCCGACGCGAATTGAGGCCAAAGTTTGGCAAGTTTTCCCTTCGATTTGCGGTAAAACCTAAAATAACGCGCTTAGGCTCTTAAGAAGCATCTCAGATGTTCAATTATCCCCGCAAAACATTGACAGACATGCTTTGTTTCGATCATGACGTTCCGGGGCTGGTTCCAGAAGCGGGGGTCCAAATTGGATCGACGAGCATTCATTACCACGGCTGGCGTGGGCGCGGCATTGGCTGCTCCGGCAATTTCGCAGAATCGCCAACGCGTGCGAATGGTGACGACTTGGCCACGTGATTTCCCAGGCCTGGGAACGGGCGCACAACGCGTCGCTGACCGGATCACACTGACATCGAACGGACGGCTGGAAGTCACTTTGTTTGCCGGGGGCGAACTGGTAAAACCCTTCGACAGTTTCGATGCCGTCGCCAACGGCGATGCCGAAATGTACCACGCCGCCGACTACTACTGGCAGAAGAAGCATCCGGGCTTCAACTTTTTCACTTCTGTCCCGCTTGGTCTAACCACCAAAGAGATGAACGCCTGGATACTGAATGCTGGCGGACAGGCACTGTGGGACGAGCTTTCTGGCCAATTTGGCGTCAAGGCCATGCTGGCGGGCAATACCGGCGTTCAGATGGGCGGATGGTTCAAGGAACCTGTCCGCACCATGGAAGATCTCAGGAAGCTGAAAATGCGGATGCCGGGGCTCGGCGGCCTTGTCCTAAACGCGCTTGGCGCCGAGGCGATTTCCTTGCCGGGGGGCGAGATCTTCGCTGCGGTTCAGGAAGGCAGGGTCAGCGCCACGGAATGGGTTGGGCCCTACAATGATCTGGCGTTTGGCCTGCAGAAATTGCTGAAGACCTATATGTATCCCGGGTTTCACGAACCCGGCACGGCTGTCTCGCTGGGCATCAATCTGGACTGGTGGAACAGTCTGCCCGACAGCGACCGGACTTTGATTCAATCTTGTGCCGAGGCCGAGAACGATGTGATGATCGCCGAATACAATGCGAACAATGGCCTGAGCCTGCGGGAGTTGAAGACCCAGCACGGCGTTCAGGTCGAAGCGTTCCCGGCAGAGCTTTGGTCTCAGATCGCAAAAGCAGGGGATCAAGTGGTCGCGGACGTTGCCCGGACCGATCTCCTGACGGCAAAAATTTTCTCCAGTTACCAGCGGTTCCGTAAGTCAGTCGCGGGGTGGTCGGAAATCTCGGACCAGGCCTATCTACGGGCCCGCGCCGATGTTCTGGCGAACGCGTAAAGGGGCGGTCAGAATGAACTCTCCTATCCAACGTCGTGCCGTTCTCGGCACAACTGCCGCTGCAGCCGCAGGGGCCTTGGCAACGCCCGCGATCGCGCAAGGTGCGCCGCGCAAGCTGACGCTGGTGACAAGCTGGCCCAGGGACTCCCTGGTCCTGCCCGCATCGGCAGAACGCATAGCCCAGACGATCACACAATTGACCGAAGGCCGGATCGAGTTTGAAGTTTTCCACTCTGGCGAAAAAGTCGGACCTTTCGAGGTCCAGGACGCCGTCAGATCTGGCAGGGCAGATTGTTATCACTCGGTCGAGCAGTACTTCATCGAGAAGCATCCAGCGTTCGTCTTCTTCTCGGCCGTACCGTTCGGTCTAGTCGCCCATGAAATGTCGGGTTGGCTGCAATTCAGCGGCGGACAGCAGTTCTGGGACGAATTGGCGGGCCAGTTCGGTGTCCGGGCCTTGATGGCAGGATCTCCCGGGGCACAGATGGGCGGGTGGTTCCCGAAACCGATCAACACGACCGAAGATTTCGAAGGTCTGGTGTTCCGTATCCCAGGGGCGGCCGGGCAGGTTTATTCCGCCGCGGGTGTGAATACGGTGAACCTGCCGGGGGCCGAACTGGTGGATGCCTTGTTCGGCGGCGAGATCGATGCGGTCGAATGGATCGGGCCATATCTGGATCTGGACTACGGCTTCGTGAAACTGCTGCCGCACTACATGTATCCGGGCTGGCACGATCCCGGTGGAATTCGGTCATTCGCAACGAATCTGAACATCTGGAACGAACTGAGCGACACGGAGAAGTCGATCTTCGAACTGGCTGCGTCACGCGAGAACACGCTTCTGGAAGCCGAGTTGAACAAACTGAACGGCGAGTCCGTTGTTTCCATGAAAAGGGAATATGGCGCCGAGGTGCACAAGTTCCCGGACGATCTTTTGCAGAAGCTTTACGAGTTGTCTGCGAAGACGCTGGATGAAACCGCCGGGCATGACGATCTGGCCGCGCGTATCCACAAAAGCTATTTCGAATACCGCGACACGGTGGCGGAATATGCGGCGGTGTCGTCTTCGGCATATCTAGAGGCGCGCAATACAGCACTGGCGCTGAACAAAGTCTCGAAATACGACGACTAAGCTTCTTCGTCTGTTTCAGCAGATCACAACACCGGTTGGCGAAGCACGCAGGCGGATCTGACGCCAACCCGGCCATTCTTCAGGGTACGACGAACGGCGGCCTTCCGATGAACTCGCTTGGACTGACGCCAAGCGTCTTTCTGAACATATAGCTGAAGGCGCTGGGCGACTCGTACCCCATATCGAAGGCAACTGATGTTACCTTTTGACCGGATGCCAGCAGCGAAACGGCGTGCAAAATCCGCGCATGACGCAACCATCTCGAAGGCGGCATCCCTGTTTCCGCGATGAACAGCCGTTCAATCGTTTTGCGACTGGCGGGCGCATCTGCCAGCCACGCATCAACCGATCGAACTTTGCCTGGATCATCCAGCGCAGCCTGGGCCAAACCGCGAATGCGTGCCTCCTGTGGCAAGACCAGAGACAACGGCACATCGCGCGCGGATAGTAACTCGTGCCGCAGCAAAACATGCAGCGCGTCGTTATGTTTGTTCCGTCGCACCTCGGTGGCTTCGGGCATCGCGGCGATAAACAATGCGCTCAACAGCGATGTCATTGCGATGACCCTGCAATCACGGCCAAGCTGGTCCGCCTCTTCGCTGTTCACGTCCACATACAGCATGACGCTGTTAGACCCATAGCGCATCCAGTGCTCGGTATCGGGCGGAATCCAGATCGCCAAAGCCGGGCTTAGCAGCAAAACGCGATCGGGTGTGCCGACATACATCGACCCAGATGCGGCAGAGATTAGCTGACCGAAATCATGCGAATGCCAGTCATAGCTTTCGCCGGTCTCCGGCTTGATCGTCTCGCCCAGATATCGGGGACGATCCAAGATCAGTGGCTCTGTGTCCTTCACTGACGAATCCTCGATGATAGTCGCCTGACTTTCGACAGAAAGACACGCCGCGCTCAAGTAGATTCTGCCAAGTGTTCGGACACGGGGTCCGGATTTCCGCATCGGACCGCTCAAGCAATATGAACAAACGCGCCTTCATGACTTGGTTCGCGCTGGGCCATCTCGCCAATGACTGGCCGATTGCAGCGCTTTGGTTGATCGTGCCGGCAGCTGGCCTTGCGATGAACCTGTCACCCGGCGAGGTTGGGCTGCTTTTCACACTGTTCAGCATAGGCGGTGCGCTGGCCTACATACCGGCCGGGTTCCTTTCGGATCATGTTTCGAACCGCGGTCGTCTGCTTGCAGTGACATTTTGGTGGGTCGCGATCGGCTACGGATTGGCCGCGATGGCCCCGGGCTTTTGGAGCCTTGCGGTCCTGCTTGCCGTCGCTGGGATGGGGAATGCTGCCTGGCATCCGATCGCGACAGGGGTGCTGACCCGCGACAATAGAGACGGCCGCGCGCGTGCCTTGGGGATACACGCCATCGGCGGCTCATTCGCTGAAGTGCTTGCGCCGCTATCGGTCGGATTCCTTCTGTCATTCTTCGACTGGCGCGCCGCACTGGCGATTTCTGTTCTTCCCACCATAGTGCTGGGGCTGTGTTTTCTGCGGGTCGCCCGCGCCGTTCCGATCGTCGAACGGAAGCCAGTCGACCGGCATGATTTTCTGGACCTCTTAGGGGCTTGGCGCGCCGGCAGCGGGCTCCGTATCGTTGCTATGATTTCTCTCTACAACATGGCGCTAATGGCACTGCTCAGCATGATTCCGCTCTATCTGGCCGCGGTCCATAATCTTGCGGCCTCGACCATCGGCATCATCTTCGCAGCCCTGCTGATAACAGGCGCGTTGGCTCAGCCCTGGGTCGGGTGGATGTCCGATGGCGTCGGCCGCAGGCCCGTTCTTGTCGTTGGGAACGGTCTTGCCGCTTTGGCCGTCGCGGCTCTGGTCTTCCAACCATCGTTCTGGATCATGATTGCAATGATGGCGGTTGGCGTGGCTGCGCTTGATGCGATCCGAGCGACGATGCTCGCTACCGCGATTGACCATACCGATCGCAGTGAAGGCACGACACTGGGCCTCGCATTCGTTCTTATGGACGGCGTCGGCGCCTTCGGGGCCGTCCTGGCCGGGATCGCGGCAGGTATCTCTTGGGGTGTAATGTTTGGTTTGGCGGCTGTCTTCGCCAGCGCCGCCGCAATCCTCAGCTACAAAATAGCCCGAAAACAGCGCGCTGGCGCGTGAGGCCTTCTCCCAAGAGTGCACAATCCTAAAAGGAACCCGCGCGCCTGCCTGATCTCTGGGCTGTAAGCCCACATGTGCAACGTGGGCGCTTTGTCGGCATTTGTAACGCGATCGTTGACGCGGCAGGGCGATGTTCTGGTAAAGTGACCACACAGTCTAACGCGGCGTGACTACTGGAGCCCCGGCCATGACAGATTTCATCAGCGACATCGCCTTCACGCCCGCCGTCAAAGCCCGGCAGAGCCGGCACGGGTCGCGCGACATGTACGAAAAGCAACTCAGTCGGCAGGATTGGGCCACCACTGTAACCGATGGGCTCGCGGCGTTCATTGCCCAGCGGGAAAGTTTCTATATGGCCACCGTGTCAGAGACCGGGCATCCCTATATCCAACATCGGGGCGGCCCCCGGGGGTTTTTGAAAGTGGTCGATGACCGCACCCTGGGCTTTGCCGATTTCAGCGGCAATCGACAGTATATCTCGACCGGCAACCTTGACGGCAATGACAAGGTCCACCTCTTTTTGATGAACTATGGTCAACACCAGCGGATCAAGCTGTGGGGGCGGGCCCGGATCGTCGAAGATGATCCGGAGCTGCTGCAAAAGCTGATCGTCCCCAGCTATAAGGCGCACCCGGAACGCGCCGTGCTGATTTCAATCGACGCCTGGGACGCAAATTGCCCGCAACACATCCCGGATCTTCATGGTGAGGATGTGATCCGACAGGTCGCGCAGAAGATGACGCAGCGCATTGCGGCGTTGGAGGCAGAAAATGCTGAACTGCGCCAATGGATAGGCGATAAAGGGCAAAGCTGAGGCAGGGTTTTCCACATTCACGCTCATAAGTTGTGAATTGGCCCGTCTAACCGGCGTGTTCACCCTTGATGCACCCAACAGGTTTCGTCATTGTGTCCCCCGTCACGACATGCCCAACGGGGAGGGGGGCATAACCAAAGGCAGACATATGGGGAAGAAGTATGGCTGGAGAGAAAGACACTTTCGAGGTTTACAAAGATAAGCGCGGCGAGTTCCGCTGGCGCCGTAAGGCTCCGAACGGACAGATCGTTGGCGCGTCCTCGGAAGGCTACAACAAAAAGGCCGACGCCGAGAAGAATATGAAGCGCGGGCCGAACGCCACGGACAAGTGGGAATTCTACAAAGACAAGCGTGGTGAGTTCCGTTGGCGCCGCAAGGCCTCAAACGGCAACATCATCGGTGCATCGACCGAAGGCTACACCAAAAAGGCAGATTGCAAGGCAAACGCCGAACGCCAGGGCTACAAAGACTAACCCTGACCGGATGATGATTAGCGGGCCGGGACCCAATGGGGCCCGGCCTTTTTTTGTTTGGCATTGATCCCAAAGATGTCCAAACAGCCAAGATGAAGACTTGGTATTTCATAGCCCCGGGTTTGATCCTTACTGCTATAGCGGGTGCGGACCTGTTATGGCGGATGGCAGTGACATCGCCCCTGCCGCCCCAAAAGCCGACAGCGAACGAGCTCTCGATAAAAAACTGCCGTGAACGCGAGTGCCGTTTTCTGACCATAAGTAAACCTGTTCGCGACGGGCGCATTCCCGAAGAGCTGGCTGAACTGAAACATGTCACCAACCTCAGCCTGAATGGGGCCGGGATCAAAGACCTGACACCTGTGGGCCAGATGCCTTGGCTGGAATCCCTTTCCGCTTTCGGGGGGCGCCTTTCACCCGAGCAGCGGATTAACGCGTTTCGTGAGGCCTATGGACACGAGAACTGGAGGAAGATTCAGTCAGGTCGCGCCAAACCGGAAGACTTTCCGCCGCTCGAGACCGAAGCATTCACCGACCTGGACGGATTGAATGGTCTACCGTCACTCCAAAATCTCACATTGAAGAACTTCGACCCAATTGACACTTCAAGTCTTTCGCATCACCAAATGCTGACCAAACTGAACATTATTTATTCGGTAGTCTCCAACCCAGAGGTCATCGGAGCATTGCCAACGCTTGAAGAACTGGTCCTTAAGGGAAGCTCGATTTCCGATATTGGCTTTTTATCCACGGCGCCGTCCCTGACATTTCTGGATCTATCGGGCACCGAGGTTTCGGATATCGCGCCGCTTCAAGATGTGAAGACCCTTCGTTCACTGGTCCTGTCTGGCAATGTCACTGACCTTGCGCCACTCTCTGGACTTTCACAGCTTGCGGGCGTGTTCGGGGTCGGACCCGGTGTTACTGATCTTGGTCCTCTTAGGACTCTGTCGAATTTGCGGCGCCTGAGAATCCAGAGATCCGATATTGCTGATCTCGGCCCTATAGCAAATGCCGGACAGTTGCGTGATCTGGAGATCAACGGGTCAAAGATCGCCGATCTCAGCCCGCTGGCTGGGATGACCAAGCTTGAAGTCTTTCAGCTCTATAATAGTTTGGCTGAAGATCTCAGCCCGCTTGCGGATTCAAAGAAGCTTGAGATTCTGTTTGTAGGAAACACACCCATCACCAAGCTAGACGGTCTTCAGGACCTGCCGGTGCTTCAACGCCTGCGGTTACAGGGGATTGCCGCCACGGATTACTCAGTCCTGGGTGAACTGAAGACGCTGGATGAATTGGACCTGAGCGCCAGCCCGGTACGCGATATCAATTTTGTCGCAAGTCTCAGTCAACTTGAGGACCTATTCTTGAGTGGAACGCCGATCGAAGACATATCGCCGCTGGCTGGTCTGCCGAGGCTGAGGCGTGTTAACTTGCGCGGAACGCGCGTGAGAGACTTTACCCCGCTTTTGACCCTACCAAATCTGGCGTGGGTTTTGTTGGAGCCTACCAGCGGCATCGACCCTGATCTGATCAAGGCTTTGAAGGAAAAGGGCGTTAACGTTCTCTGATGGCTGATTTTACCGCTTTACTGCCGCCCGATATGGGCGCCGTCGTCGCGGTTGGGCTGATGGGGATCAGCTTTGTCACCTCGCTGATCACAGCGGCCTTCGGGATCGGCGGCGGGGTGATCTTGATTGCGGTGTTGGCCTCGTTGTTGCCGCCCGCTGCGCTGATCCCAGTGCATGCGGTGGTGCAGGTCGGCTCAAACGCCGGAAGGGCGTTGATCATGCGGGCACATATCGACTGGCCGGTCTGGGGCGTCTTCCTGATCGGCACGGTGGTGGGCGTCGCCATCGGCGGGGTCATCGTAGTCGATCTGCCGCCGGCGGTCATTCAGATCACTGTTGGCCTCTTCATCCTCTGGACCATAATCGGCAAGCCTCCGGCCTTTCTGCGCCATTCTGCCTGGCTGGCGGGTGGGGTGTCTTCGGTCCTGACCATGTTCTTTGGCGCGACGGGTCCTTTCGTTGCGGCCTATCTGAAAACGCAGAATTACGATCGGATGACCCAGGTGGCCATGCAGGGTGCCTGCATGACGGCGCAGCATCTGCTGAAGGTCGTGGCCTTCGGGGTGTTAGGCTTTGCGTTCGGGCCCTATATCATCCTGACTGTGGGGATGATCGGGTTCGGCTTCCTCGGCACGATCGTTGGCCGCAGAATTCTGATGAACATCGACGAAGCGCTCTTCAAACGCGTCCTCAGCATCATACTGGTCGTTCTGGCCCTCAGACTGATCTGGGCAGGCGCGTCTACATATTTATAAGATCGGAGATCCCATGACTGACCTCTCAGGCAAAAGCGCCATCGTCACCGGCGCCAGCCGCGGCATCGGTGCTGCCAGCGCCAAAGACCTTGCGGCGGCAGGCGCCCATGTGATCCTGGCGGCGCGGACAGCCGCGGAAATTGATGCCAACGCTGCGGAAATCCGTGCCAATGGCGGCAATGCGCAGGCGATCGCATGTGACGTGACGGATCGGGAGGCTTTCCAACAGGCCATCGATGCGGCGAAAGCTGCGATCGGCAGCTTGGATATCCTGGTCAACAATGCCGGGGTGATCGATCCGATCGGTCATTTGGTGGACAGCGACCCCCAGGACTGGCTGCGTGCCGCCACTATCAACTACACGTCGGTCTATCTTGGCCTGCGCTTGGCTCTGCCGGTCATGACCGCCCAAGGCAACGGAACGATCGTCAATGTCTCATCCGGGGCAGCCCACGGGCCGATGGAGGGATGGTCGCATTATTGTTCGGCCAAGGCTGCGGCGGCGATGCTGACCCGTTGCGCGGATCTGGAATGCCGGGCGAATGGCGTCACGGTCGTCGGGCTCAGCCCGGGAACCGTCGCGACGTATATGCAAGAGGCGATCAGCGGGTCTGGCATGAACCCGGTCAGCAAGCTCAATTGGTCCGAACATATTCCCCCGGAATGGCCGGCAAAGGCGATCACCTGGCTCTGCGGTCCGGATGGAACAGAGTTTGCTGGCGAAGAAGTCAAGCTGCGCGACGAAGATATTCGCCGCCGCATAGGCCTTTGAAGAAACAGCGATCTGGAATTGCGATTCGCAATGCGTTAAAAGTACATACAGGACCGGGACCTCGGACATTATATTTGGCGAGCCATTATGTTGATCTCGATAATCCAAGACTTCTCGTTAAACGGAATTTTCGTGAAGTCGCGCGGTTTATTCGATCCGGTCCATATCGGGCAAATGATACAGACGATTTCCGGGCTGCCCGTTTACGCCGATGATGTAAGAATTTTGCATAATCTGCGGGGGGTAACCTTCGATCTGCCCATGGATGAAGTGCTTCGCGTTGTACATGCCCGGCGTCAGAAGATGCGCCTCAGAAGGCTTGCCTTGGTTCACGACAATGAACTTGGCTTCGGTATGTGCCGGGCGATCGCGTCGATGAATGATCTGAAAGCGCGCCGGACCGAGGCCTTCCGTACAGTGCCTGAGGCCCTGCATTGGCTGTATACGTGCGTGAACATGCACGAATTGCCAGAGCAGGTGGCCCGGATCCACGAAGAACGGCTCCAGCAATCCAATGAAACCGGACCGTTGCAGATATTCCAAGACATGACTGAAGCCCGGGATGAGATACGCGCCCGGGGCGAGGATCAGGTTCGGGTGAACCCCGTATAACCTTCTGCCGCGACTGCTTCGCATTTCTCTTTATAAGCCGCATATCCGCCGATATAAGGCATGAAGCCCACGGGTTTGCCGGCGATGTTTTCGCCGGTGTACCAACTGGCCGAAGAAGATCTCAGGTGGGCGGCGCCGACCTCTGCGTTGTGCTCGATCCAGGCAGCCTCTGCTGGGGCGGTCGCCTCGATCTCTGTCTGGCCTTCGGCCCGCATGGTCACCAGGCAGTCCGTGATCCATTCGCAATGCTGTTCCAGAGAGGCCGTCATATTGGTGAAGACCGATGGGCTGTGCGGCCCGGTCACCGTGAAGAGGTTCGGAAAGCCCGAAACCATCAGGCCCAGGTAAGTGCGCGGACCCTCCGCCCAGTGATCTGACAATCGGGCTCCGCCACGGCCTTCGATGTCCACCTTCAGGATCGCTCCGGTCATCGCATCAAACCCCGTTGCGTAGACGATGGCATCCGCCGGGTAGGTTTTGCCCCCTGTCACCACGCCTTCGGGCGAGATTGAGATCGGGTCCTTCGAGACATCGACCAAATGCACATGGGGCAGATTGTAGGTCTCGAAGTAATTGATATCGACGCAGAGCCGCTTGGCCCCGATCGTGTTGGTAGGACACAGCAGTTCGGCGGTCCCAGGATCCTTCACTTTTTCTCGGATGCGGTCACGGACGAACTCGGCAACCACATCATTGACACCCTTGTCCAGCAACTGGTCGCTGAAACAGGCGCCAAAACCCAGGCCGCCCTCGGCCCAGCGACGCTCCATAATTGGCTGCATGGTATCGGGCGTCATCTCCGCCCCGACCTTGGTATAGCTGACGTCGAAATCAGCCGCGGCGAAGGACGCCTGTTGGCGTTCGCGAATGCCGGAATAATCCGCCTTGATCGCGGCGCGATAGACGTCATCCAGATCTTTGTTGTGCGCAGGTACGGCATAGTTCGGCGTGCGCTGGAATACTGTCAAGTCCGACGCCTGGGACGCGATGATCGGGATCGACTGAATCGCCGAGGACCCCGTGCCGATGACGCAGACCGTCTGGCCCGTGAAGTCCACTTCCGTGTGCGGCCAGGCCCCGGTCTGATAGGTCGGGCCCTTATAGGTTTCGCGCCCCGGGAACGGCACTTCGTTTGGAACCGACAGGCAGCCCGTGGCCATGATGTAGAAGGGCGCAGAGATCGCCTCGCCGGTGTCGCAGGTCAGGGTCCATTCGTGGGCGTCTTCATCATAAGCCGCGCGTCTGACCTTCCGCCCGAAGCACATGTTGCGCCTGACATCCAAGCGATCGGCGATCTCGTTGGCATAGTCCAACAGTTCCGGCTGCGCCGCATAACGCTCCGACCAATCCCAATCCTGTTCCAGATCCGGCAAGTATTTGTGACCGTACTGCACGCTTTCGATATCGCAGCGCGCGCCGGGATAGCGGTTCCAGTACCAGGTGCCGCCGACGCCGTCGCCCTGTTCCAATACGCAGACATCGAAACCCTGAGCCCGCAGCAGGTGGACCAGATAGATGCCGGAAAACCCCGCCCCCACCACGACCACATCGGCCCGGGCGGGCACGTCCTGGCGTCCTTGGACTGTGTCTTGAACTTGTCCGTCCGGCATCTCGACCCTCCTGCCTCGCACGGGAAATTGCCATGGCGTGCTGGGGAATGCCAGTCTGTCCCGCCATGCGAGGCAAGACTATCGCCAGGTTGATGCACCGAGCTTGACCTCGGTCGAGGCCCGCCTTAGGCCGCGCTCATGCCACGTTTGATGTCAGAGTACACGCCGCCTACGGCACCACTATCCGTGGTCCATGCAGACGATGATTTGCTGCTGGTCGACAAGCCAAGTGGGTTGTTGTCCGTGCCTGGCAAACCGGCGGAGCTTCATGACTGCTTGGAAGCGCGGGTTCGGGCGGCATTTCCGCAGGCACTGCTGATCCATCGGCTGGACCTCGAAACTTCGGGCATCATGGTCTTTGCGCTAAACAAGCGGGCGCAGCGGATCATCAACCGCCAGTTCGAACAGAGGATTGTGCGAAAGGTCTACGTGGCTCGGGTAGCGGGATGTGTCGCAGACGATGCAGGAGAGATTGACCTGCCCCTGATCGCGGACTGGCCAAACCGCCCGATGCAAAAGGTATGTCATGACACCGGGAAGCCCGCGCGGACCAAGTGGCAGGTTCTGGCCCGCGAAGAGGATGTCAGCCGTCTGGAGCTGACACCAGAGACCGGGCGCAGTCACCAACTTCGCGTGCACCTGAAAGAGATCGGGCACCCGATATTGGGCGACCCGTTCTACGCGCCGGATGAAATCTATCACGCAGTGCCCAGGCTGCAATTGCATGCCCTGTCTTTGGACCTGCGCCATCCCGATGGCGGGGATTGGAGGGGTTGGACAGCGGCCTGTCCGTTCTAGGTCCCCGGCGCGTCGTGTGACCTTGCGATTGGGTCCTGCGTTGGGCTCGTGAGCCTTTGGAAGGGTGCATGGTCAGCTCCTCCCCCCACTTTGGAAGCAAGCCTGATCAGCCCCGCCCACCCTCTGGGGCGCGCGAATACCAAGAAACCGGCGAAGCATTCATGAACGGGCAAAGCGGCGGACTGACGGAAGCTCATTAAATTTGAGCTAAATTGACGGCGTCCGCTTGTAAGGCATCGTTAACGCTCTTCGTCGAATTATCGGGTTAACGAGTAATTAGCGGACAATTGTCGTCACTGAAGTCGTCGTTTCCAATGCCCTCGAAATGGCATCAAGTCTTCAGTCGGGTGGGCCCTAAGCCCACCCATATCATGCCGCCAAAAACCGCTCTCTCAGATCGATAATCGAGTCTGACAGCGCCTCGGTTGGCTGAGTGATCAGCCAATCATGGAAGTCACGGGCCTCTTGGTCATCAATGCGGGGCAGGGGCGCCTCGGTCCCGTTCTCCCGCGCTTTGCGGACGCGGTCGCGGTGGCCGCGCATCGACTTCCAGAAGCTGTAGAAATCCAGCTTGATCTTGAACATGAAACCGTTCGCGTCCTCGACGACGAAGCCTTCTAAGTCCTTGCCCCGCCACTGGAAATACTTGCCCTGGGCGTGAACGGATTTCATCCAGCCTTCGAACTGATCCCAATCCGGCAGCGTCGGACCGGGCTCTTTCACGGCCACGCCAATAGTCGCGGCGATCTGGCTGAGATCCGCATGATCGACCTTTTTGAACTCCTCCGTCCGGAAGATCGCGTCCAGCAACACCACATGCGGCCGGTCATAGGCGATCATATGCGGATCGCGCTCTGGGTCATTGACCTCGAAGACCAGCGTCAGGTTGCGGTTTCGGACGATATCGCCTGCGCGCTTCACCCCATTCTCGCCCGCGTCAGATTCGAATATCTGCTTGAACCATTTGGCAAAATCACCTTCAGGCGTTGACTTCGATGCGAAGAGCAGCCCGGCTTCCTCAGCCAGGTGATCCCAGCCCAGGATGCCCAAATAGCCGTTCTCTTTCACCCAGGTCTTCACCGGGAACGCCAGTGACCGGCGCAGGTTGCGCATCTGCGTTTCCGCCCGTTCTTCCAGGTTGAAGAACTTAGGATAGGACCGCGCCACAATCCGCCGGTCATCGCCAACGAACAGGCCACGCGCCATGATGTTCACGTCATCCCACTTGCGATCAAAGAACGCCTTGGACGTGAAGTTCAGTGACCGGATGTGGGGTTTAGACGTAAACGACTTAGCCCGCACCAGCGGGTGATTTTCCAGCTTTTCCAATGTGTTGGTGGAAAGCTTGCCTTCCGTCTTCAGATCCTCTGGCCGCAATTGATCACCGCGTCCATCCTTGTGCTTACGATAGACGTCGTTCTTGATCTCCTGCGTCGTCACGTCAAAGCCATGGGCGTGCCCGGTCAGCGTCATCACCCGCAGGTGCCCGCCGAATTCGACCTCAGCCTCTAGGTTGAACGACCCCGGCGCAGCCTCGACCGGCAGCTTTTTCGAGTTCCGGTGCCCGTGCACTTGGAACCAGCCGTCTGCGTTCTTGGAAAACGTCACGTCGACAGGATCATCATAGGTGCCCGTGCCCTTCCAGAATGTCTGAGACGGCAAGGAAACCAATGACTTAGGCACGCAGGCGATCCCGGCATGGGTCACGAGAACCTTCTGACTACGATAGATATAGCGCATGGCATCAACCGCCTCGTTCAGCAAACGGTTGGCATCACGCGGTGTGAAACCGACGGCCTCGATCTGCGGCAGCGTGTTGTAGTGGAACTCACGGCTGACCGGGTCCATCCCCTTGGAAAACCTATGAATATGGTATTCATGGTTGCCATAGATCAGTTGGGCGTTCTCCGCTCCCGCGATATGCTCCATGGCCCAGCGGATGACCTCGCCATTCTGGATCCCGCGATCCAGCAGGTCGCCGATGAAGATATAGAAAACCTCCGGATTCAGGCCGTTCGGCAGCAGTTCTTCGACCGGGGCAAAGCAGCCCTGCAGGTCGCCAACATGCATCACGGACTTATACGTCGACAGGTCCACCATCGGCGGTTCGAGCTGCTCCAGCGTGAACGTATCGGGATCCCAGACCTGAATGCCCTTCGGGATCTTGTGGGAGGCGAAGCGCTCATAGGCCGTTTCGATCACCTGGTCTGGGACAACCTTCCAGTCCGCCCTTGCGCGGTTTCTCTCATGCGTCAAATCCCTGGGAACGTTGGTAAAATCCAGGCAGTGCACCTGATACCGATGTCGGTCGGCCAGCTTGGTCGCCATCCCGAAATCGCGCCCGCGCTGATGCGTGGCATCCAACACGATCAACTGGCCCAGCCCCATCTTGAAGTTCAGGGTTTCCTCGACCCGGGCCCAGACCTGCTTTTCATGGGCGTGGCTGATCGTGATGCGCCCATCTTTTTCCATCGCCAGTCCACCAAAGGACAGGCGGATGTAATCCGGCGTCACCGTGAACGGCGTCAGCCCGTGCTCGGCCAGAAAGGTGGATTTCCCGGCGCCCGGGGCGCCTCGGGTTAGAATTAGATGTCTCATGTCTGCTCTCGTGCGATGCGCACGACCTCGATTTCCTTCTCGGTGTCCGAGCCGTGGAAGACCACGGTGTCCGGAACAAACCGGTTGATGATGTCCTTGTTGGTGACCGTGTGCCGCGTTGGCCGGAAGGTGCGGATCCGCCCGCCTGCCATCAGCGCCATCGATACCAACAACTGATCTGCCAAATACCGCCCGACCGGGGCGTTCATGGCCATGAAAACCTCGGCATCCTTCGATACCTGCGTTGCGACGTTTTCAGCCGACCGCTGCTTGGTCCCGAATTCCGCAACAACTTCAGTGCCTTGGCTATGTGTCAATGAAACGATCACAGCATTCCCTGGACCGTTCGATTTCACCTCGCGCAGATGCAAATGCGAGTCCGCAAGCGACATGCGTTGGCTGACCTTCTTCAATTCCCGCTCGGCAATGCTGACCGGCAGGTTGGCGAAGATTGCCTCGGCAGAGCGCTCGATCATCTCGCCGCGCTCCAGCATCTGGATCGGGCAGGGCGCACCCTTGCCGATCAAGATGACCGCACGGCCTCCGCCAGCAGGCATAAAGCCATACCGTTCCAGTCGGCCAGATATCTCGCCCCCCATCTTACGCACGGCGGGCATCCAGGCGCGGTCGATCAGCTCCCACGGCGGGGCGGAGGGGTTATGCGTGCCGCCTTCAACCTGGATGGTAGACGCCCCCGCCAACAGCAGCGGAGGCGCAACCGTCTGCAGGACCAGCATCGCGGACCCGGCAGTTCCGACACGGAAGGTGTAATCCCCCGCCTCAACGGCTCCGGGACGGAAAGTGATCTCGGTCGACCCGATGTGATCGCCTTCGACCTTAGCACCCGAAATCTCCGCCGCCGCACGCACGCACGTTAGGTGCTGGCGCATCAGGCCGGGCTTCGGACGGCCTGCGCGGATCTTGGTCAGCCGGATCGGGCGGCGCAAGGCGACTGACAATGACAAAGAGGTGCGCAGCACCTGGCCGCCGCCTTCGCCATAGGATCCATCAATATCCAGCATCTTGACCATCGGTGCAGTCTTCCGTCTTAAGGTCCCGGCGACAAGGGGTGGCGAAACGATCACGCGCTCTGTCCGCTGAGCTACCGGGCCATATCTGGCGGCCCGGGTGGGACTCGAACCCACGACCTCGTCCTTTGGAGGGATGTAGTTTCACCGGCATTCGCCAGGGTTTTCGGTGCGGGCGACAAGGGCGCGTGGGACAGCCGGACGGTTTCAACGTCCGGATCGAGGTTTAGCGATGTAGTCCCACAGGCATTCGCCCGCGTTGTTTCAGGTGCGACGACAAAAATTGGGGGAACATTGCTGCTCTACCACTGAGCTACCGGACCGATCATCTCGGCCCAGGCAGGATTCGAACCTGCGACCCGCACATTACCAATGTAGTTCCCACCGGCATTCGCCGCGATTTTTCGGGTTCGGGGGACAAGGCTTCTGAATGCGACGGTCACATGGTTTGGATATGTAGTCGCACCCGGCATTCCCCCGGAATTCGTTCTCCTGTTCAGTGTAGGGCGGGGCTCAACCCCACCCTACGATTTCAAAGCTCGATCTTCTCGATCTGGCCGGTCCAGTGGTCAGGGCGCAGGTGACCGTTTGCGAAATCAGCGATCAGATCGAACACTCGGTCCGAAAAACCTCCGATGTTCAGCACATCCGCACGTTCAATCGCAGGCGTCGTCACGTTCGGCGTCAGGTCCAGGCACACCAGCTTGGCCTTCGGGTTGCGCTTTTTCACAAGACCCCATGCCTTCATCAGCGGCGTCCCACGGCCCCAGCCATAGCGGCGATCTGCCCAGGACTCGTTGTCCGAGATTAGGATCACCGTATCCACTCGGGCGCGCTTGGCCACCAAGTGTTCCAGCGGGGCCGAACAGGCCGTCCCGCCGCCACCCACAGCCGCCAGACGCTTGGCGTTCGTCATGACCGTGTCGCGCGGGTTCAACCCTACATCGACCACATCATGCTCGAACGGCAGCACAAAGGCCTGGCGGTTCTGACGCAGCAACGTCGCCGCCATCAGACCGGCCACATCGATGCAGCGGACCTTGGACGTCGCACCCTTGCGGGCACCCGTCACGGCCCAGGACATCGACCCGGACACGTCCGGACAGATCGCCGTCACACCGCGCAGCCGCGGCACATTGCGGGTCGCCACTTCCATGGCGTCCTGTAGTGCCTCGCGCACCTGGCCCGGCAGGGCCGAATCCGCGTGCAGATAGGCGGCCAGCAGCTGGTACGGGAACACCCGTGCCTTCTGGATGGCCTTCGTATCACGCAGACGATCAGCGACCGTGTCCGCCATGCCCGGCAGATCGAACACACCGTGGCGCAGGAACGTATTCAGGTTCATGCGCACCATGTGCCAACCGGCCTGACGGGCGATGCCCGCCCAGTGGTCCGCCGTCAGCGGCAACGAAGCCAGCATCTGGAACGGCACATCCGGCAGATCCTTTGCGCCTGCCTTGAAGGCCAGGTACTTCTGCAACTGGACCGGCAGGTCCGCCGCGTCCACAGGACGGCCGATCACCCAGGCGAACAGCGCATTCCGCGCCGCCGTATCCGCCTTCGGGTGGACCATCTTGATCACATCCGCCAGCGACGGGTCCTGACCGATATTGGCCGCCAGAAGCGCCTTGTCCGAGGCTGCATTCAGCCAGTTCTGGACCATCCGCTTCGGGCCGGAACCCAGCGACTTACGGCCCACCGCGCCCGAACGCATGATCTGCACGAAGGTGCGCAGCATCTTGCCGTTGTCGACCACGCGGCCAAAGGCCTGACGGAACCGTACCGCATCCAGGAAAGACAGCGCCGCCAACAGAACCGCAGGCGCATCCTTCATGTGACCATGCTGGCGGGCATAGATCGCCGTCTTGGCCAGAAACGCGGTGTCGACCTTTTGGGCCAGCTCGATCAGTTCGTTCAGCTGACCTTCGGCATCCATGTAGTAGGTCTGGGCCAGCGAACCGGTGACAGCGAGCTGTGCCAAAGCCTGCTCGTCCGAACGGCGATAAGCAGCCCCACCGGCGTGGTTCTGGGTGTCTGCGCGTGCCAAGCGGCCGCTTGCGAAAAGGTACTTGTTGGCCATCGTCCAACTCCCTTTTGGATTTGTCAGGGCCGGTCCCCATTGACCGGCCCCGGCGCCGTCCTGGGCGTCTTGCCCGTGTCTTTGCGAAAGACGTGCCAGTTTGGTGAGAGAGCGCGCAGAAAATTCCTAAGCTATTGAGTTATATGGAAAAGAAAAATTTCAAGATGGTCTTGGCATAAATCCATGGGTTGCGAGATCAGTTCAATAATATCTTTCAATATAAGTTTATATATGAAAATATCTGATCATGAAGCCGATCACCGTTATCGCTTTCCTGGGCACCACGCTGGATGCCCATTCCGGCCCGGACCGCTGGAGCCGTTGGCGCCCCAATGTCGCGATGTGCCAGCATGAGGATCTGCTGATCGATAATCTGGTGTTGTTCCACGATGAAAAGAACAGCGGTCTGGCCGACCGCGTGATCCGGGATATTGGTCATATCTCGCCGGAAACCCGGGTCACACCGCACCGGATGGACCTGGAGGATCCCTGGGATTTTTCCACCGTCTACGAGGCACTTTATGAATTCGCCAGGGCTTTTGACTTCGACCCGGATGCGCAGGATTATCTGATCCAGATCACCACCGGGACCCATGTCGCGCAGATCTGCCTGTTCCTGCTGACCGAGGCGCGGTACCTGCCCGGGCGGCTGCTGCAGATCGCGCCGCCCCGGCGCTGGCGGGACGGTGACCCGGGGTCTTACTCGGTGATCGATCTGGATCTGTCGCGCTATGACACCATTGCGACCCGGTTCGCGGCAGAGCGGGCGGAGGGCACCGATTTCCTGAAATCTGGGATCGAGACGCGCAACCAGGCCTTCAACGATATGATCGACCGGATCGAGACGGTGGCATTGCGGTCGCGCGCACCGATCCTGCTGACCGGGCCAACCGGGGCGGGCAAGACGCAACTGGCCCGGCGGATCTATGAACTTCGCCATGCGAGGCACCTGATCGACGGCCCGTTTGTCGAGGTGAATTGCGCCACCCTGCGCGGCGATCAGGCCATGTCGGCGCTTTTCGGCTACGCCAAGGGTGCCTTCACCGGGGCAACCCAGGACCGCGCGGGTCTGCTGAAGGGCGCGGACCAGGGCATGCTGTTCCTGGACGAGATCGGCGAGCTTGGCCTGGACGAACAGGCGATGATGCTGCGCGCGATCGAGGAAGGTCGGTTCCTGCCCATGGGCGCGGACCGGGAACAGACATCGGATTTCGTGCTGATCGCCGGGACCAACCGGGACCTGGCCGCACGCGTGGCCGAAGGCGCGTTTCGCGAGGACCTGTTGGCGCGGCTGGATCTCTGGACCTTCCGGTTGCCGGGGCTTGCGGACCGGCGCGAGGATATCGCGCCCAACTTGGCCTATGAATTGGCCCGCTATGCCGATCAGACCGGCCAGCGGGTGACGATCAATCGCGAAGCAGAGGACCGCTTCCTGGCCTTCGCCAACCGGGCCGATACGCCTTGGTCCGGCAACTTCCGCGATCTGGCCGCTGCGGCGACCCGCATGGCAACCCTGGCGCCCCAGGGCCGTATCACGACCGACCTGGTGGATGGTGAGATCGCCACCCTAAAGACCCGCTGGCACACGCCGGGTCCGGGCCCTTTGCCGGATCTGCACGGGCTGTTGACGCCCGATCAGATTGAAGAGATCGATCTTTTCGACCGGCCACAACTGGCCCAGGTGATCCAGGTCTGCCGCCAGTCCCCGACCATGGCCGAAGCCGGACGGCGCCTGTTCCAGGCCTCGCGCCGCCGCCGCGCCAGCACCAATGATAGCGACCGGTTGCGGAAATATCTGGACCGGTTCGGCTTGGATTGGGCGGGTGTACAAACATCAGGGTAACGAAAACACTACGTCGGGCTGGTGCATTGACTTTCATCACCCTCGGAATCCAGAAGCGCACCAGTCGCCTAGCTCAGTCAAGAACCATAGATAGAAAACACAGCGAAAGTCCGATTTGGGCCCAATCTGCACATTCACTGCGACCGACCGAACAGCTGCTCTATACCTTGGCCAGAAACGCAGCACGGATAGCTGCTTTCATCGCGTCCCGAGGCCCGGCTGCCTGTGAACCACTTGCTGCCATTACCAGCCTGGAGGCAGGTGTACTTCCAAATCCCAGCGTCTCGTTGACAACCGAAAGCCCAGAGTGAAGCGACGAGCGGCCTAGCAGACCGATTGCGACCCCGGCTTCAACCGCTGCTATCACGCCAGAGACGCTTTGGCTCGAAAAGACGATGCGGTGTGGCTTTCCGCGGGATTTCAAGGAAGCGATTGCAGCGTCACGCCACCAGCAAGCCTGATCGAACAAAGCCACCGGCAAAGGTTCATCGGTTGGGAAGTTTCGATGCGCTGACGATACCCAACACGTCGGGTCTTCCGTCAGCAGTTCTTCATGCTTACTCGGACGTTCCACCTCATAAATCGCAAGGTCCAGCGTTCCTTTTTCGATCGCATCGGGGAATTCGGTGCTCAGAGCACAAGTCACATCAAGTTCGACCTTTGGATGGTGACGTGTGAACGTCGCGATAATGCCCGCCAGCTTTGATCGTCCGTAATCGTCGGGAACACCCACGCGTAGCTTGCCCGTCACACTGTTTTGCGAGATCTCCTGAAGCGCCGCATCGAGGCGCGCTGTCACATCATGAGCAACGGGCAGCAGCCTACGCCCAGTGTCGCTCAGAACGACGCCGCGCCCGTGCCGCTCGAAAACTGGTTGGCCAAGGATGGTTTCCAGGCGTTTGATCTGAAGACTGGTAGCGGATTGGGAACGGTAAATGCGCGCCGCGCCGTCCGTGACGCTTCCCGCCTCAGCAACGGCGACGAACGTGCGCAGCAGATCGCTGTCTAGGCCATCCATCTGTTTTTCCAATATCTAGTATTGAAACTATTCGTTTCACATATGTTGTGCTGGCCATTATTTTTCAAGCTCAGAGGAGCATCCGATGTCCGATCAAGCCATTGCCCGCCACCAGCCAAACAAGAAACCCTTGCTATGGGTCGCATGCCTTCTCCTTATGATAGGCATCGGCCTTGCTTGGCCGGAACACACTGCAAACGCTGCCAAGTTCGTCCTGCTGGGTTTGGTCGCCGTCGCCCCTATCGTTATTCCTGGCATTCTTCTTGCGGCGTGGATTATTGCCAGCGGAGCAGATACGCACATCGCTGGCGCGTTTGAGGGAAGGACGTTCCGGACGGTGGTCGCCGCATCTTTGATCGGGGCCGTCACGCCAGTTTGTGGGGTGACCGTTCTGCCCTTGATGACTGGACTGTTGGCGGCGGGCGTACCGCTGGCGCCCATCATGGCTTTCTGGCTTTCGTCCCCGATCACGGACCCGGCAATGCTCGCGACAACGGCAGCAACCCTCGGTCTGAGCTTTGCAATTGGTAAAACCTTCGCGGCGTTCGGGCTGGGTTTGTTCGGTGGCGCGATCACCAGCTCGTTCGCCAATGCGCCCTGGGCTTTGAACGCGCTGCGCGACAACGGATTGACGCGCCAACTGAGTGCTGCACGATGCGGCGAAGGCCAAACCTTCAAACCATGGGTTTGGCAAACCGAGGCTCGTCGCCGGTCCTTCGGTAAACAATTCTGGGCAACTACGCGGCTCATTCTGGTCTGCCTGATCCCGGCATTTGCTGCCGAGTATGCTCTGAATGCCACACTGACCCCAGGGGCGCTTGCAGCCTATGTTGGCGAGGATCAATGGTGGGCCGTACCTGCAGCGGTGATTATTGGCGCTCCGGCTTATATCGACGGTTACGCCGCACTGCCCCTGACGCGCGGACTGATTGACAACGGCATGTCCATGGGCGCAGCCATGGCTTTCTTGATCTCGGGCGGCGTGGTCAGCATTTGGGGTGCGATGGCTATTGCCCCGGTGCTTAAGCTGAAGCCGTTCCTGCTTTATCTGTTACTCGCAATCCTGGGGTCACTCATCGCGGGTTATGTCTTTGGGTGGCTGGTATAAAAGAACATACAAACCGAAGCGCACATCGGGTAACGGTAGGAGTGTCCGCGACCGGGCCTTCTCCGTTTGCTCCATCTCGCACATGTCGCGAATGCCCGGAAACGGGAACGCACCTGCGGAATCTGTGCACGTTTGCCAACGGCAGCTTAGTCCCGCACTGTCGTCATCGTGATGCCACCGTCAGTGACTGCAATTGGCGAACCTTCGAACCTACTATTCAAGTGTAGGCGTGGGATCGTGCCGAAGATGACTGCACCTACCCTCCAGACTCCGCCTTCTTGGCCCAACTGCCGTCGCTCTCTTGCGCCCAATAAACGGCCTTCTGACCAGAAGCAGTCAGTGCTTTCCACTGCTCTCGTGCAACCTCCACCGCGGCCTGGTCATGACCATCAAACAGCAGCGCTGTGACGTCCATCGCTGCGATCTCGTCAGCCGACGTCTCCGCGCCATCGATCAGAAAAAGCGTTTTAGCACCGTTGGGCGTTGTGGCAGCAGTGGTCAACCAAACTGGTTGATCCGCGGGGTCGTCCTCGCCCTCCATACCGTGAGGCAGGAAGCTGGCATCCCCGTAGGTCCAGAGCTTTCCGTTGATAAAGCTCAGACGTTCCGGCTCGACCCCACGCACCACTGCGCGCTGATTGCGCTCTAACGTCCGCTCCAGCATTACTGGTAACGCACGCTCCAACGGTACTTCCGTGAGATGATAGAACCGCAGTTCACCCATGGAAACGCCGACTAGGCCTCACGCTTGCGCACCAGTTCATCCAGTGCGGCGACACCCCATCCGGTCGCACCTTTTGGCGCCAGGTGCGTGGGCGCCCCAGTGACCGTGGTGCCCGCGATGTCGATATGGATCCAAGGCATGTCGTCCTGGATGAATTTCTCCAAGAAGGCTGCCGCCGTACAGGACCCGCCGTTCCGGCCACCGGTGTTTTTCACATCGGCAAAAGTCGATTTGATCTGGTCGTGATAGGCCTGATCCAACGGCATACGCCAGGTTTTATCCCCTGCCTCCCGACACGCTGCCTGATATTCAGCATCGAACGCGTCATCGTTGCAGAAGTGCCCCGCGGTCGACTTCGAAAGGGCGACAATGATCGCACCGGTTAGGGTGGCCAAGTCGATAACGCAGGAGGGTTTGTATTTTTCCTGCGTGTACCAAAGCGCATCCGCCAGCAGCAAGCGGCCTTCTGCGTCGGTGTTGATGATCTCGATCGTGTCGCCCTTCATGGATTTCACAATGTCGCCCGGTCTTTGGGCGCGGGCGTCGGGCATGTTTTCGACCAAACCGACGACGCCGACGACATTCGCCTTGGCCTTGCGCAAGGCGAGCGTCCGCATTACGCCAGATACGACGCCGGCGCCGCCCATATCCATTGTCATCTCTTCCATGCCGCCGGACGGCTTCAACGAGATACCGCCCGTGTCGAATATCACGCCCTTGCCGACCAATGCGACCGGCGCTTCATCGCCGCCACCGTTCCATTTCATCACAACCAGCTTTGTCTCGTTGTCCGAGCCCAATCCGACACCCAACAAGGCCCCAGCGCCAAGTTCTTCCAATTCTGGCTCGCCCAGAATTTCCACGTCCAGACCCATCTCTCCCATGGCGGCCAAACGCGCAGCGAATTCATCTGTCGTCAGCGTATTGGCGGGCTCGTTTACCAGATCGCGGGTGAAGAAGATCCCTTCCGCCAAGGCGGCAAAATCTGCCGACGCCGCCGCCAATGCTTCCGGCTGATCGGACAGCGCAACCAACGAAATGCCTGGTTGGTCATCCTCGGCGTCCTTCTTGTAGTCCGTGAAACGGTACTGGCGCAGAACCGCGGCGCAGATCATCTCGGCTACCAGGTTAAGTTCGCCAAGCCCGGCCGTGCAGAAAGTCACCTCACCTTTTACGCCGCCTGATATTGTGCCGCCGCAGAGACGTGCTGCCTCGCGATCGGGGTCTTTGCCCAGGGAGGCCAGCACAACCGTTTCTGCCGCCATTCCCGACGGGTAGGCCAGTTTTGTCGGTTTCTTCGGGCTGGCCTTGTATCCTGAGTCGCCAACGACGCGCGACAAGGCTCCCCCGGTCAATCGATCAACCTCTGCCGCGGCGCCGTCTAAATCTCCTTCGCCATCGGCAAAGACAATCACGGTGCCCGATATATCGGCAAGCTCTGCAGATGACTGGTCCTGAAAATCAACGGAACATGGTGTGGTCATGGGGAGGACTCCGACGGCGTGCAATGATTCGGGCGTTAAGGTATCCTGTTCGCCCCGATGTGTCGTGCGACCTGTGCGCGCCGTGGATTTCCCAGTTGTCCGCGTCCGCGCCCTAGGCACGACGCGCCCGGTGGGGTACATGATAGCTCGCTTGCTGCAGGAGACGGGATTGGGACGGATAGATCGCTATATCTTTCGACAAATCTTGGGGCCATTCCTGTTCTTCGTGCTGGTTTTCACCGGCGTAATCTGGCTCACCCAATCGCTTCGTGTGATCGACACGGTTGTGAACAATGGGCAATCCGCCACGGTTTTCCTGGAGTTCACCGCCCTGCTGCTGCCGATGGTGCTGTCGATCGTGCTGCCGGTATCTGTTTTTGCGGCGGTTCTTTTTGCGATCAATCGGCTGTTCACGGATTCCGAGATTGTGGTAATGCTGGCCTCAGGGCTGTCAGGGACATCGCTGCTTAAGGCCGTTGCGGTCTTCTCTGCCCTGGTGATGATCGTCGTCTTTGCACTGACACTGTACCTGATGCCGACGGCACAGCGGGAAATGCGGGACCGGATTACGCAGATTCGCGGCGATGTTGCGGTGGCCTTCGTGCGCGAAGGCCAGTTTTTGACGCCGATGCGTAACGTTTCAGTGTACCTGCGCGAAACCGGCCGGGCTGGAGAGATGTTCGGCGTCCTCGTACACGACGAACGCGATCCGGATAGAATGGTGACCTACACGGCTGAACGGGCGCTTTTGGTCCGTGACGATCAGGGCACTCGCCTGGTGATGTTCGATGGTGTTGCGCAAAGCGCCGATGTGCCGTCAACGACATCCCTCTCGATCCTGCGCTTTGACCGGTTGTCCTATGATTTGTCACCGTTCGCGGAACCTGGGCCGGCCAGGGCGCGGAAACCATCGGAAATGTATCTGCCCGATTTGCTTGAAATCGATGCCACCCAGGCCGCCCCGCGGTCGCTTGGCGATTTTCGGGCGGAAGCGCACGAGGCGCTTTCGGCTCCGCTTTATGTGCTTGCCTTGCCGTTGTTGGCGGTAGCGTTTGTGATCAGTTCGGGCTTTCGCCGACAGGGATTTACCGGACGTATCGTATTAGCTGCGATCGCCGGATTGGCACTGCGATTGTCAGGTCTGGCCGCGAAAAGCCTTGTCACGGGTGCTGCCGTCTTCTGGCCGCTGATGTATGTGCCGCCTTTGTTGGGCGTTATTGCAGCATTTTGGATGCTGACCGATTGGCGGCGGCGTGCTGTCCAGACAGCGGGGGCCGCATAATGCGCCTGACGCTTTGGCTTTATATCGCACGACGTTTCCTCACGATGCTGCTCGCAACATTCATGGCCGTTCTGATGCTGGTGGTCATCGTCGATTTGGTGGAACTGCTGCGCGCCAACAAGAGCGGGAACGCAGGGTTCTTGGATTTACTCGGCATGGCTTTCCTGCATGCGCCTGCGGTGACCATCGCCGCAGCGCCCTTTACGGTTCTGTTGGCGGCCATGACCTCCTTTGCCATCCTGGCGCGATCATCGGAACTGGTTGTCACCCGTGCTGCAGGTGTTTCGGTCTGGCGATTGATTTCTCCTGCATTGGTTGTCGCCGCGGGTTTGGGCGTGGTTTCATTTAGCCTCTACAACCCCATCGCTTCTGCCTTTGCGGCCCGTTTCGAGACCCTTGAGACCCGGTTCTTCGAAAGATCTTCCTCTCGTTTGGCAGTGTCTGGCGGAGGTTTGTGGCTGCGTCAGGGCGATGAAAACGGTCAAACGGTGATCCGTGCCAAGCGCGCCAGTAAGGATATTCAACGACTATGGGATGTCGTGATCTTTCAATTTGATCCGGAAGACCGGCTGTATCGTCGTGTGAATGCACGCACGGCAGTCCTTGAGGAAGGATCCTGGCGATTGGGTGGTGCGCAGCGGTGGGATCTGAAGCCTGAAAGTGCCGACACCACAGATGCAGCGTTGGTCGAAACCCGGCCTGTCAGTGTTCAGCAAATGACGATCGAAACAGACCTGACGGTCGAGCACATCCTAAATAGCTTTGCTGCACCGCAGACGATCAGTTTCTGGGAACTGCCGGGGTTCATTTCAGTCTTGGAAGATTCAGGTTTTGCCTCGAACCGGCACCGTATGCACTGGTACAGTCTGCTGTCTGCCCCAATCGTTTTTGTGGCCATGGTCCTGATCGGCGCAGGATTTTCGATGCGTCATGCGCGATTCGGTGGGCTGGGTATAATGGCGATGGGCTGTGTCATGGCGGGGTTCGGATATTTCTTCCTATCGGACATCGCCAATGCGTTGGGCGCCTCTGGCAGCGTTCCAGTGCCTTTAGCTGCATGGGCACCACCTTTGTCGGCGGTCTTGTTCGCTCTGGGCTTGCTGCTGCATCTAGAGGATGGCTAAAAGAACACCTGGGGGAACGATAAGGGCGGGGTTAACCGCATGATCGATCGGGCAGAGAAAAAGCGCCATGCGGCTTCGCGGGCTGCGGTGCGTGTTTCTACTGCAATACCCAGATTGGTTTTCGTTGCCCTGCTGGCGCTTTGGTCTTGGATGGGTCCGCCAGCGCTGTCACCAGCATGGGCGCAATTGCTGAACATTGATGAAGACCTGCCCGTCGCCCTGGTGGCCGACCGCGTCACTGTGGACAGAGAATCAAATACGGTCATCGCTGAAGGCAATGTCGAGGTCTTTTATGGCGAACGAACGCTGACCGCGCAAAAAATCATCTACAACGACGACACCGGGCGGATCGCTGCAGAGGGCGACATCGTTCTACGCGATGAAACCGGCGTCACGGTTTTCGCCGATGCTGCGGATTTGGACGCCGACTTGAAGGACGGTTTGGTGCGTGGCGCCCGGGCCGTGATGGGCGAACACACGCGGCTTGCGGCTGTCGAAGCGCGCCGGATTGATGAACGCTACAACACACTATCCAAGGCCGTTTACAGCCCCTGTGCGATTTGCCCGGACACTGAACTGCCCTTATGGCGTATTCGGGCCAGGCGGATCATCCATGACGAAGAAGAACGCATAATCCACTATGAGAATGCGACTTTCGATGTCATGGGCGTTTCCATCGCTTGGCTGCCGTATTTCAGGCATCCCGATCCGACGGTGAAACGCGCCAGCGGCTTCTTGGTGCCATCTTTTCTGAGCTCGTCGACGTTCGGGTACGCAATCAAGACACCGTTTTTTTGGGTGATCGACGATCATTCGGACTTCACTTTCACGCCGTTTCTGACGACGGATGATGGCGTCATCCTGGAAGGCGAGTATCGAAAAGCCTTCCGCAACGGGGATCTTCGGTTGGCAGGATCCGCTACCTTTAACGACTTTACAGGCAGCGACCGGATACAGGGCCATCTGGATACCGAGGGTCTGTTTGCACTGACTGAAGAAATCAACTGGGGATGGGACGTAACCTTCACCACGGATGATGCCTATCTCAGCCGTTATGATTTCCAATTCGGGGATCGTCTGAACAGCGAGATATTTATCGAAAGATACAGGTCAGACGGCTTCTTCGATGTGTCGGCGGTCTATTTCCAAAGCCTGCGTGACGACGAGCCTGCCGGGAATATCCCCCTTGCGCTTCCGACGGTTGATATTCGCTATAACCTGGATGACCCCTGGGCCGGGGGCACGTTTGGTTTGTTTGCCTCCGGACACGCTTTGGCACGTAACAACGGCCGGAATGCAGCAAGGTTGACCCTGGGTGCAGATTGGGAACGTCAGGAAGTCCTGGATTGGGGTCTTGCCTTGACCGGGTTTGGTGAGGTGAGAGCAGACTTTTTTGCCGCGCAAGATGATCCTGCCATTACTGATGACTTTACGTCCCGTTTCACCGGGCAGGCGGGCATTGAAGCCCGCTTTCCCTTGATCAGCGATACCAGAAACGGCGTGACCCATGTTTTCGAGCCGGTTGTACAGGGGATTGTTGCGCCCTATGGCGGCAACAACATCAACATTCCCGTCGAAGACAGCCTGGTGACCGAATTCGACGAAACCAATGTCATCGATAGAAACCACTTCTCGGGTCTGGATGCCTTCGAGGAAGGACCCCGGATCAACCTTTCCTTGCGGTATGAACGCATTGCCTCTGACGGCTTGGAGTTCAATGCCAGTGTCGGAAGGGTCTACCGATTTCGTCAGTTAAATGCGTTTTCTGCTGGGTCCGGTCTTCGGGACACAGAATCTGACTTTGTGGCGTCATGGCAAGCGAGCTTTCACCCATACGTAAAATTACGCCATCGGGTCCGATTTTCGGAGGACGCGACCATCACCAGAAACGAGTTTTTTGGATCTTTGAAGGTGGACCCGGCCGAGTTATCAACAAGTTATGTCTTCTTGGAGTCGGACCCTGCGATCGGTGCGATCTCGGACCGTGAAGAGATCAATGCCCGAGGCAAGGTCAAAATTGACAATAACTGGTCCGTAACTGCCTTCGGGCAAAGGGATTTACAATTTGGCGAATTCGTTCGAATAGGTGGCGCCTTAGTGTATGAGAATGAATGCTGCTCGGTCGAGGTGACAGTTGGGCGCCGGTTTACCGATCAAGAAAACTCACCGGCTTCAACCTCGTTCGGATTGAATATCAGCTTGCTGACGCTAGGAGACGGCAATGAAAGATAACTCTGCCTGGAATTCGGTGAGACGTGCCGTCGTAATGGCGTCAATTGCAGTCGTGGCGGCGATTGGTTTGGGCAATGTGGCGCAGGCGCAAACTCTGTTCCGTCCGGTAGCGATTGTGAATGATAGCGCGATAACCGGGTTTGATTTGGCACAACGGGCTCAGATTCTGGTCGCGCTGGGCTTTGCGACGGCCGATGCAGATTCTTTGCGCGCGACTGCCTTGGATCAGTTGGTCGAAGATCGCTTGAAAATTCAGGCTGGCAAGGCGATCGGGATTTCGCCGACGCAGGAGATCATCGACCAGGGTGTTGCGGGGCTCGCGCAAAATCAGAACATCAGCGCAAATGAATTCAAAGCAATCCTCAGCGCCCAGGGCGTCAGCGAGATGGCCATCGAGGACCTGGCCAGCGCCGAAATGATTTGGGCGCAGGTCATCCGCGCCAGATTCTCAAACCGCGTGGAACCGGGCGAGGCGGAGATCGATGCAGAACTCGGTCTGATCAACCAACGCGCAGCCTTTGAGTACCGGATCAAGGAAATCGGTCTTGCGCTAACTGCTGATGGCCGCACGGAAGCGGAAACCAGGGCGCTTGCTGAACAGCTTTACAATGCGCTGAACCAGGGCGGCAGCTTTGACGAGGCGGTATCCCGATTTTCCCGCGCGCCGAGTGCTGCGCGCGGCGGCGACGTCGGGTGGGTCTCAACCCAGCGCATGCCCCCGGACATGCTGCGTGCGTTGTCTGAGTTGACCGTTGGCGAGGTATCAAGGCCGCTTTCCGTGCCGGGCGGGCTGTCGTTGTTGCAACTGGTCGACAAGCGCGAAACCGGCGCCAATGCTACCGCAAGCCCGGAAGTGCGCGAACAGGTCAGAAATCGATTGATCCAGCGAAAGAGCAATCGCTTGTCTGAAGGGCTGCTTCAGGAAATGCGCCGCGATGCGCTGATCGAAGTCCGGTGACAGCACCGCTTGCGCTGACCATGGGCGACCCTGCCGGGGTTGGCGCGGAAATTACAATTGCAGCCTGGCGGCAACGGGAAACCTTGCCGCCGTTTTTCTTGATCGATGATCCTGATCGTATCGCAATGATGTGCTCGGAGGTGCCGGTTCAGGCGATTGGAACGCCAGAAGAGGCAGGTGATGTTTTCGCCTCGGCTTTACCAGTTTTACCGATGAAACTCGACCATCCAGTTAGGCCCGGTAGACCGCATCCAGGCCTGGCTAAAGCGACCATTGCATCAATTGAACTTGCTGTTCGTCTTGCGCGGGATGGCCATGCCAGTGGCATGGTGACCAATCCGATTAATAAGAAGGTTCTATATGATGGTGCGGGGTTTCGCTGGCCCGGCCATACGGAATTTCTGGCCCATTTAGGCGGAGTCAATCACACCGTCATGATGCTCGCGGCGCCAGGGCTTAGGGTCGTGCCTGTAACGATACATATCGCCCTGGCCGACGTGCCCGGCTTGTTGACAGCTGATCTGATCATGCAAACCGCCCGAATGGTCTACCTGGCATTGCAAAAGGACTTTGACATCGACGATCCGCGTTTGGCGGTCGCGGGGTTGAACCCACACGCCGGAGAGGGCGGCGCCATGGGCTCAGAGGAGGTGACGATCATCCAGCCTGCCGTGGATCACCTACGTAGTGAAGGTATGGATGTGCGTGGGCCTCTGCCTGCGGACACGATGTTTCATCCCGCCGCACGCGAAAAGTACGACGCAGCGCTTACAATGTACCATGACCAGGGCCTTGTCCCTTTGAAGATGCTGGATTTTGCCCGCGGCGTGAATGTGACCCTTGGTCTGCCTTTTGTGCGGACCTCGCCGGATCACGGTACGGCCTACGACATTGCCGGCACGGGCAAAGCCGATCCCACCAGCCTGGTCGAGGCGATCAAGCTTGCTGGGACCATGGCGAAGGCCCGTGGTTTGTGACTGATCTGGCACCTGATGGCCTGCCGAGACTGAGGGACGTCATCGCCCGCCACGGCCTTTCCGCGCGGAAGTCACTGGGCCAGAATTTCCTTCTGGACCTGAACCTGACGGGACGTATCGCCCGGGCCGCTGGTCCGCTTGACGGAGCCGAGGTGGTTGAAATTGGACCAGGACCTGGCGGTCTAACGCGTGCATTGCTGGCAGAGGGGGCTTCAAAGGTCATCGCCATAGAGCGGGATCAGAGATGCCTACCAGCATTAGAGGAAATCTCTGACCATTACCCAGGACGGTTGCATGTGCTGGAGGGTGATGCCATGCGGCTTGACCCGACATCGCATCTGCGCGGCCCTGCAAGGATTGTCGCCAACCTGCCTTACAATGTCGGCACGGCCTTGTTGGTGAATTGGCTTGATGCAGAGAATTGGCCACCTTGGTGGCAGTCATTGACTTTGATGTTCCAAAAAGAGGTTGCTGAACGGATCGTTGCGGCGCCGGGATCAAAGGCGTATGGGCGCCTGTCTGTTCTGGCTCAGTGGCGCTGCGAAGCCCGTATTGCCTTCGAGGTTCCAGCCCAGGCTTTTATTCCGCCGCCGAAGGTGACCTCTGCAATCGTGAACATCCAACCAATGACGCCGCCTGCGAACGTCAATGCTGCGCGGCTTTCCAAGATAACCGCAGCGGCGTTCGCACAACGCCGAAAGATGCTGCGGCAGTCATTGAAGGCCTGCACAGACGATCCGCTGACGTTGTTAGAGAAAGCATCGATAGATCCGACGCGTCGGGCCGAGACATTGTCTATCGAAGAGTTTCTGACCTTGGCTCAGCTTCAAGATTAAGGCTAACGGTCCACGTCTTTGAGTCAGCGCAGCCTTCTTGGTCCAGCCATAAGTCCCGTTTTCATTTCTGTTTCAAGCGGTGCCGTCAGAGTCCAGTCGATCCAAAGCCGCCAAAATTGCGTCCGGGGCAACATGGTGCGGCATGTGGCCGACACCGTCCAACAAGGTCAGCCTCGCATCCGGCAGCAGTTCCGCAAACGGAATTGGTTGGCGTTTTGGGTCAATGATGAAGTCTTCTGTCCCTGAAACAATCTCGACTGGAACCTGCAGTCGGCCATAGTCGCGCGACTGGCGGATCAAAGCCTGATTGATCGTCGTAATATCCTCTTTGTTTGCAGCGAGCGATTCTGCGCGCAAGGCCAACTGCCCGCCAACATAGTCCGCGTATCCCTCTGGCGGGTCCTGCGGGCTGAATATTCGGTCGACAAACCGATCGATCCCGCCGCGGGCGGCGCTGGATTGCAGGTAGTTGAAGTAGGTGTTGACCAGTAGATGGTCGAGACCAAGCAACTCCGGGAGAGAGGGTTTGTCTGACCAAGGCATTACTGCGCCTGCAACTGTGATCACACCTTTCACGTTCTCCCGGTCCTGAAGCGCCCAAGACATTGCCACCGCAGCGCCCCAGCTGTGACCGACAACTATCGGATTCTGCAGCCCGATTTCCGCGGCTGCGGCCATCAATGCTCGTGCTTGAACAGCGGGGTCGCCGCCATTGGGCCCTATTCGATCAGAATACCCAAAACCTGGCCGATCCATTGCCACCGCGCGCCGGGATTGCGCAATTTCCCCGCCTAGTCCCCAGGTAAAATCGCGCAAATTGCCGCTTGCACCGTGGATCAGAACAACCGGCGTGCCGGCACCTTTGTCCCAGACGTGAATCCTTCCGGCCTTGGTCGGCACGATCGCGCCTTGGGGCGGCCATTCGGTTTCTGCGTCTTGGAAGATCCCCGTTGCCCCGCCGACGCATCCCGTGGTCAACCCGGCCAGACCTGTGAACAATAGATGCCGCCGATCCATGGCAGGCCACTCCATCATCTATCTATTTCCCGGCAACCAGTTAGTGCTGCCAGACCGTAGCACAAGTCGCGATCGCGTGAATGTCGGGTGGCGCAGCTCTCACCCGCCGGGCATATGGCTGGCCGAATAATTGACCCGGACATAGTGTTCAACCAGCATACCCAGAACGAAAAGGCAGAGCGTGACGATGATCGCATAGTCCATGCTGGTTGTACGAGCCGTGTAATTGAGAAAGGCGGCATCGCGACCCTGGTCCAACAGGTGAAACAGTGGGTTCCAGTCCATGTACGGCCGGATGAAGCCTGGCAGCGAGTTGGCCACGAAGAACTTCCCGGACGTGAAAAAGCAGACACGGATATACGTGACTTGAATCACCGACCCCCAGGTAAAGTACCGGTTTGCCGCTAAAAAGATGATCCCGATACCGATACCGGAAAACCAGCACCAGAAGAAGGCTGACGCAAATAGGAACGGGTCCTGCATTTCGTAGACATCGCGCAAAAGGTAGTTGGCGACCAACATGATCACCAAAGCAAAGGCGTTTTTGTAGAACGAGCCAATCGCCTTGACGCAGATCATCAGAAACGGTGACAGGCGCTGGTGGTTCATCATGTCCTGGCGCAAAGCGCCTGCGACGGCAGAAACAGTGCGGACATGCACGAAGAACAAGATGAAGCCCAACAAGACGAAGGTCAGGCTGTCACCCCGGACTTTGTTGAAACCGCCACCCATCAGGGACATGAACAAATAGAAGACGATGCCCATGACCAGCGGCTGAGCCACTGCCAGGAGGATACCCAAGGATGCATTTTTGTGCTCGGTCCGAAGGTCCCGGACCACCAGAGAGTATACCAATGCAGCAAAGGCAGACAAAGCGACCCAGAAGTTCTGCTTAATCGTGTCCTTATGCCAGTCTTTGTCCATTGCGTTCTAATCCTTGCAGGCCTTCACTTTTCTATTGTTGCATTTCGCAAAGCGCCCTACAGGGGCGTTGGGTTTATCCAAAGTTTCGCCTCATAAGGTGTATAGCCCGTGAAAGAGGCAGATTCAAAGCAGGGCAGTTCCATGGCAACGCTGGATATTCCACAGATAACGACGGACATTGCGCTGACGGCGGGCGCCGCGATCATGAATATCTATGACTCCGGGGACCTGGAGACACAGTCCAAATCGGATGATAGCCCAGTCACTGCAGCGGATTTGGCGGCGGACCGCATGATCGGCGCGGGGCTATCAGCTGCGTTTCCGGACATTCCGATCGTGACCGAAGAAGGTGCTGATAGTCATGCATTGAGCGGGGCCGAGCGGTTTTTCCTTGTGGATCCATTGGATGGAACCAAGGAATTCATCCAACGACGTGGCGAATTCACCGTGAACATTGCGTTGATCGAAGATGGATCGCCGGTCGCCGGCGTAGTCTATGCACCGGCTAAAGGTCGGATTTTCCGCACTATGGGCACCGGAGCGGAGGAATTGGCGGTTGCCGATCATGTTTTGGTGCCTGGGTCGGCCAAGGCTTTGACCGTCGCTGATCCGGATAATGCGGCGCTGAGGGTGATTGCGTCGAAGTCGCACCGGGATCAGGCCACGGATGACTATATCTCGAAGTTCTCCATCGCCGAGGTCAAGAGCGCTGGGTCGTCGTTGAAGTTTTGTTTGCTCGCCGCGGGTGAAGCGGATTTCTATCCGCGGCTAGGCCGCACGATGGAATGGGATACGGCCGCCGGCCATGCGGTGTTGAATGCAGCGGGCGGTATCGTGCTGCGCTTTAATGATCACGCGCCGCTGAGCTACGGAAAACCGGGGTGGGAGAACCCGCATTTTCTGGCCATGGCGCCAGAGGTGCAGTTGTGAAACACTGCGTGATCTGACGGATGCGGCGAACGGGGACATGACCGGCACAGCGGCGATCATCATTCCGGCGCGGTACGCGTCCACTCGGTATCCAGGCAAACCTCTGGCGAAGCTGCGTGGAGCGACTGGCGCGTCGAAGTCGCTGATCGAACGCAGTTGGGATACCGCGAAATCGGTCAAAGGCAATGTTCAAAGTTTTGTCGCAACTGATGATGACCGGATCGCCGAAGCTGCCACAGCCTTCGGCGCGCAGGTTCTGATGACGTCACCCGACTGCGCAAACGGAACGGAACGCTGTGCCGAGGCAGCCGCCGGACTGAATTTCTCCCCCGATATTGTCGTGAACCTTCAGGGTGATGCGCCACTGACCCCGCCATGGTTTGTCGAATCTCTCATCCAGACGATGCAGTCCAACCCAGATATCCAGGTCGCAACCCCTGTTTTGCGTTGTGATGATCACGCCTTGCAGGGCTTCTTGGATGATCGCGCGGCAGGCCGCGTAGGTGCAACCACGGCCGTTTTCGATCGCACAGGGCGCGCATTATACTTTTCCAAAGAGGTAATCCCTTACACTGGCGGCGCTTTGACAAAAGATGGGGTGTGCCCAGTGTTCCATCATGTCGGTGTCTACGCCTACCGGCCGGATGCATTGAAGTCGTATTCCGGCCTGGAACCCGGACCCCTGGAACAATGGGAAGGCCTTGAGCAACTAAGATTCATGGAACACGGGCATCCCGTTCATTGTGTCGAGGTCGACGCGCGCGGTGCTAAGTTTTGGGAATTGAACAATCCCGAAGATGTCCCTCGGATCGAAGCCGTTCTGGCAGAGGCGGGGATGCCGTGACGTCCGATCAAGCTATAGCGCCTCGGGTTTCGGTGGTGCTGCTGACGCACCGCCGTCCGCACCTTTTGTCCCGGGTGGTGCACGGCATCGCGCAATTAGATTATCCAGATTTCGAGTTTGTTGTCGTGGGTGATCTTCCGTCGATCCACGATTATGGACTGCGGTCTGAATGGGCCTCTCGCATTCGATACGCGCAGTTGGAAGAACAAAACGTCTGCAAATCGAGGAATATCGGGATCGCGCTTTCCAGCGGCGAAATAGTGGCCTTTTGCGATGATGATGCGGTGCCAGAGCCGAACTGGCTCTCGGAACTGGTCTTGCCGTTTCAGACGGATGCGGTTGGGGCAGTGGCCGGTGCTGTACGGGGCGCCGATGGCGTTCGCATGGAATGGTCCGGCGGCTGGTTTGATCGGACCGGCCACGAGACGCCGGCGAATTGGACAAAGGGCATCAAGATCGCCAGTAGCAAATCCCAGATCACCAAATCACGGTTTCTGGCACTTATGGGCGTGAACACAGCCTTTCGCCGCAAGGCACTGGTCGGCGTTGGTGGATTTGACGAGGCATATCACTACTATCTGGACGAAACTGACATGGCCTTGCGATTAGCCCGCGCAGGATGGGCCTCGGCATATGTCGCCGAGGCACAGGTTCACCATCTGCGCGAGGCGAACGTCGCCCGTGACGCCCTGAAGACACCACGAAATCTGTTTCAGATCGCGGCATCAAAGGCCTATTTCTGCCAACGCCATCTACCACCGAAGGATGTTGAGCCGGCACTGAACGCCTTTCGCAACCGCCGTATTGCTGAACTGGACCCTTACATCCGCCTGGGCAGTCTACGCAGGGCGGGCAGGGATGCGCTGATCGCACAAATGGATCAGGGACTTGCCGAAGGCACGAGGCGGCAACCGGGCACGTCTTTGGACAGCAGAGCCGAAAAGCCGCCCTTCCAAGCCTTTCTTCAGACTGATGCATCCCGGCGTCTGCGTCTTGCGGTGATCAGCGGGTGGGGCGTAGGCCCGATCCTGCGGGCCCGTAAGGCAGCTTTGCGATTGGCCGAGGCGGGGCATTCGGTGACCTGCATCAGCTTTCTCAGCGGACCGCAGGCTATGTCTGTGACATTCGATCGCGGCGTATGGCTGCACCGTGGCGGGACCTGGCAGGTGATGGACATCCTGCGCCGCGGCGGTCCGGTTCTGCGGCATACCCGTGCCCACATGGAACTGAAGCGCATGATGAAGCAGCGGGATTTCGAGTTGGCGTTGTATGCTGGCCGTTCAAGCCCCCAGGACCGCGCGATTGCAGCCCACCCCAGCTTCGGCGCAATCTGGGCGAAAGCGTTGGCGTTGCCGCACGCTGATCTTCCGATGGCGCTTCAGGAATTGAATTCTGTCCTCTTCAAACCTGCGATCAACGGTACCCATTCATTGCAAAATGCATCATTGAATCAAGAATCCGAGCGACTGGATTTGGCTCAACAACCGTTGTTGAGGTATAATCAGACGCGCGCGGGGGCTGGCAGTTAATCGGGCATTCGTGGTTTGATTCTAACAGAGGCAGTGCCCGATCCCTCTGGCGTGGTGAGTTAGAAAACTTGGGAATGATGAGATGAATAAAGTTCGCACTGCTGTTTTTCCCGTGGCTGGTATGGGAACCCGCTTCCTGCCCGCGACAAAATCAATTCCGAAAGAAATGCTTCCATTGGTCGACAGGCCGCTCATTCAATATGCAATCGACGAAGCGCGCGCCGCCGGCATCGAAGAATTTATCTTCGTGACAGCCCGTGGAAAGTCCGCTTTGGAGGATTACTTCGACAGCGCACCGATGTTGGAGCAAAAGCTGAAACAGGACGGCAAAGAGGATTTACTGGACGAGGTTCAGAACGCCACCATGCCATCGGGTGCGATTGCCTACATACGCCAGCAAGAAGCACTGGGTTTGGGGCACGCCGTTTGGTGTGCTCGGCGGTTGATTGCGGATGAACCTTTCGCCGTGATCCTGCCGGATGACGTTATTTCTTCAAAGAAGCCTTGTTTGCAGCAAATGGTCGAGGCTTATGAAGCGCATGGCCAGGGTGGCTGCATGGTCGCGGCCATGGAGGTCGCCGCGCCGGACACAAAAAAGTATGGCGTGATCGACGTTTCCGAGGATATGGGCGCGCTGGTCTCGGCCCGTGGATTGGTTGAAAAACCGGATCCAGAGGTTGCGCCGTCCCGTCTTGCCGTGATTGGGCGGTACATTCTGACGCCAGCGGTTATGGAGAATCTTTCGCAAATGAAGCGCGGTGCAGGTGGCGAGATCCAGTTGACGGACGCAATCGCGGCGCAGACACAAGGCTCGGATCCCGTCTTTGGCTTTCGTTTTGAAGGTCAGCGTTTTGACTGTGGGTCAAAGGCTGGGTACCTGCAGGCAACGATCGCCATGGCCTTGGCCCGCGATGATCTGAGCGCTGAGTTCGCAAATTATCTGCGGTCAGTGCCTTTGGACGTCGTAGCTGCGGAGTAAACCACTCATGCGGTGAGGCGAGTGATCGCAAAGATCTGGGGCGCCGGGCTATCGGCGCCTTTTTTGTTTCCTGGCGCGTCCGGCCAAACGAAGATAGTTCCCGGTGATGACTGAACCGACCCTGCTTTTGGATGTTTCGCGCACAGTCGCGCGCGCACGGCTGCCTGTCCCGACCGGTATCGATCGGGTTGAGCGCGCGTACATTCACTGGGCATTGCAGCGGAAGGCTCTGTTTCTGGCTGCAATAGACTCCAAGCAGCACGTGCTTGGCCCGGATACCGTTCGTGAGTTGATTAATTGGCTGGATGACGATGCACCCGCACCGCGCAGGGATCTCATGGCATATATGCGGCCCTCCCGGCCTCCGCGTTTGAAGCAGGCACAGTCATTGATCAGACGAGGGGCGCTTTCGGTTCATGCCGATGCTTTACAGCTTGCGCGCGCAGTGACGGATGCTGCGGAATCGCGAGCTGTCCACATCAACGTTGGGCATGACAACTGCACCAGCGCCTTGATGAAGGCATTCGGAACTGCGGGTATCAAACGCCTTTTCCTGCTGCACGATACGATCCCCTTGGATCATCCAGAGTTTGCGCGGTCGGAGACGCCTCAGAAGTTTCGAGCAATGTTGGACGCGGCTGCTATGGCGGATGGGATGCTTGCGAACTCGTCAGCTACAGCGGGTCGCGCGACACAACATTTGCCATCTGATGTTCCGCCACTTTGGGTGGCGCCGCTTGGGATAGAGCTATCATCGGAACCCTCCGCAATCATCCAAGATGAACCTTCAACCTTCCTTTGTGTCGGGACGATCGAGCCGCGAAAAAACCATGCGCTGTTGTTGAAGGTTTGGCAGCGCATACATCAGGAACGGGCGGCGGACGACATCCCACATCTGAGAATCATTGGTCGGCGAGGCTGGCGGAATGAGAAAGTCTTCCAAAGTTTGGACACGCTGCCATTCATGGGACAGACGGTTTTCGAAAGTACGCCCGATGATGAAGAGCTTGCCAGCCTGATCGCTTCGGCCCAGGCGGTTTTGTTTCCCAGTTTGGCAGAGGGATTTGGCTTGCCGCTGGGCGAGGCCTTGGCGGCGGGTACGCCTGTACTGGCCTCGGATCTGCCCGCCTTGCGCGAGATTGGCTATGATGTGCCAGAGTACTTATCGCCAAATGATCCGGAAGCCTGGCGCAGCGCTGTCTTGGATTATGCCCAAAACTTTTCTGTCCGTCGGGATGCGCAGATTGAGCGTATGAAAACCTGGCAGCGGCCAACCTGGGACGATCATTTCTTGGTTGTTGAAAACGCGTTGGAAACCATTCTGGTGCAAACCTGTTCACACCGCTAGAACGGCTCGTGAAGATCAAAGCCTCAAGGCCAAGAAATGGGTCTGATCAAATCGCTTCGTAACCTGGCAAAGCTGCGGATTCACCGCCGCCGGCTCCAGTTGCGGGCCTTGTGGAAAGCGCGCGAATTGACTGTCGTTAAGGACCTGACGGCCGACATGCCCCCAGGGCCGATCCTGTTTTCGACAGTTCGGAACGAAGCGGTTCGGCTCCCATTCTTCCTGGATTATTACCGCAGACAGGGGGTTGTTCACTTTCTGATCGTCGACAATGGCTCAACCGACGGTACCAGCGACCTGTTGTGTGATCAGACGGATGTGTCGCTCTGGCAGGCCCGAGGCAGCTATAAGAATTCGCGGTTTGGCGTTGATTGGTTGAACGTGCTTTTGTCTCGCTATGGACCCGGACGTTGGATTCTGGTGGCGGATCCGGACGAGTTTCTGGTTTTTCCACATCTCGAACGGGGTCTTGCGCCGCTACTGCGATGGTTGGACAGCACCGGCGCCGAAAGTTTCGGCGTTTTGCTGCTGGACATGTATGGCGACGGCCCGGTTGACACGGCCGTCTGCAACGCCGGTGAAAACCCGATCGATGTTGCGCCATTCTTCGATTCCGGAAACTACTTTGTCACCCGGGATTCATTCTACCAGAACCTTTGGATCCAGGGTGGCCCGCGCATGCGGGTGTTTTTCGCGGATAAGCCTGAAGCGGCTCCGGCGCTGAACAAGATACCGCTGGTACGTTGGCAGAAGGGGTTCGTTTACAAAACCGGTGCTCATGATTTGCTGCCCCGCAGATTGAACCGCACATATGCCCGGAACGGAGGATCTGTGACGTCGGGCGTCTTCCTACATGCCAAGTTCATGGATGTCTTGACTGATAAAGTGACCGAGGAAATGGAGCGCCGCCAGCATTACGCGGACAGTGCGGAATATGAGTCTTATGCCGGACAGGGCAGCACAGTGTCCCTGAAGACCGACCAATCCACGCGTTACACGAGCTGGCAGCAGCTTTGCGATCTGGGCCTGATGGCGGAAGGCGGCTGGCTGTGACGGTCGGGTTCATCGTCCTGGCCCACGAACGCTTAGATCGCGTGGCAACGCTTGTGCGACATTTGAGACAAGAGGGCGCCGAGGCTGTTGTGCACCTTGATCGCCGCGTGCAACCGGTTGGGTTGGACGGCAATGAAGTCCTGCAAACCCGGGCTTCTGACTGGGGCCGCTTTGCTTTGGTCGAGGCGGCGTTGGACGCCGCGGCCAAGTTATTAGCGAAGCCGAACGTAACGCACATCGCTCTCATTTCAGGGTCCTGCCTGCCCGTGCGTCCTATCGCCGGTCTGATTGACCATCTGGCAGCGCATCCAGGGCGGGACTTTATCGAAAGCGTCGATATCTCGACCGATCCTTGGGTTGAAGATGGTCTGTCCGAGGAACGGTTCACGCTCTGGCATCCGTTTTCGCACCGGCATCGGCCAAAGTTGTTTTCTGCTTCAGTGGACTTCCAGCGTGCCCTTCGCGTCCGGCGCAGATTACCGGAAGGCCTTCGGCCGCATCTCGGCTCGCAGTGGTGGGTGCTTAGTGCCACTACCTTGCGGGCGATCCTGCAAGATCACCGCCTGCCGGCCTGGAGGCGATTTTTCCGCTGGGCTTGGATTCCTGACGAGAGCTTTTTCCAGACACTCGTTCGAGCTGTCGCTGAGCAGCCGCCGTTACCGTCTCTGCACTTCAATCGATTTGATCGACGGGGCAAACCATATGTGTTCCACGACGATCACGCTGGTCTTTTAGGTCAGTGCGGGTCCTTTCTGGCCCGCAAGATCGATCCCGACGCTGACGGGCTTTACAAGTGCTTCTTGGGCGAAGGCACCCCGCCCCATCACTCCAGTTGCAATATGAAGGATATCGAAGACGCTCGCGCCCGGGAATTGAGCGATGGCAGGGGCCAGTTATCGGCTGCCAGATTTCCAATGGAAACGCGCGCGGCGATGGTAGAAACCGCAGCGCCCTATCTGGTTGTGGTCGCAGATGACAGTGGCTTGCTGCAGCGGCTTGAGCAGGCTTTGAAGGGCATTCCAGGCGTCGCCTTGCATGGCGAGGTCTTCGCATCGCAATCCGTGAAGTTTGCCGGTGCGGCTACTTTCCTGAACGGAAACCTGCCAGACAATCCGATGATCCGGAACTATCGCCCAGCGCAGTTTTTGCAAAGAATGGTATGGGCCGAACAATCGGGAAAGATGGCGTTCTTCTATCGCCCGACCCGCCCGGCGCCCGAGGCAGGACAGATTATGGTGGATGGCAACGCGCGTCTGCTTCTGATTGGCGATGGTGCGCGACTGATTGCGATGCTGCGCCGTCCAATACCCACGAAAAGGCGCCTTTGGCTTCGGGATCCGCGCCCGCATCCGGTCTGGGCATGGCACCGCGTCATCGACCCGACCGATCTGACCACTGATCAGGGAATACAAAATCTGCGCGAAATTCTCAGTTCTGACTGGCAGGACCCGCAGGGCTGGACGGTCCCATCACAGCAGAAGGCGGTGGCATGACGCGATATTTTGCCATCATTGGTGCGATGCGTACGGGGTCGAACCTTCTGGAAAAGACCCTGGCGGCGCTGGGAGATACGATTTGCTATGGCGAGCCCTTTAATCTTGCCTTCATCGGCGGTCCCCGCAAGGTCGAGGTTCTGGGGTGGGACAAAGAGCTTCGAGATGCCGACCCGTTGGCCTTTCTAGAGGCCATGATCACGGCCGAGCCGAAACTCATCCCGGGATTTCGGATCTTCAATGATCACAACCGTGAAGCTTTGCGCCAAGTTCTGACCGATCCGAACTGTGCACGCATTTTGCTGCGTCGGGATCCTCTAGACAGTTTTATCTCGCTAAATATCGCCCATGCCACAGACCAGTGGATTTTGAACAGGCACAAGCGACGGCAGGAAGCGCGGATCAGGTTCGAGCACAAGGCCTACGCCCAGTATTGCAAAAAGTTGGACCAACATTACGAAGATTGTGAGCGGGTCATGTTCGAGGCAGGTCGTGACGCCTTGCGCATAGATTATTCAGATCTGCTGGATAGGGATGCTTTGCAACGGGTTGCATCTCATATCGGGTCCATTGGCATTCCACCGAAAGATGCGCCATTGCTCCGCCAGAACCCCGGACATCTTTCGACGAAAGTCGAAAACTTTCATGAAATGTGTGAGTATCTGGACATTGAACTGGTAATGCCGCCCGCTGCTGATCTGGCGTCAGCAAACGACTTGATGATGCCAAGCCACGCTCCGTTGGCAATTGCGCCGATCCCCGGTCCAGCAGTTCTTCCGACGGTGGCGTTGATCCAGCGGATCGAGGCTAGAGCTTTTGGCCGCCCGCACCTGCCCCGTGCAGAACTCATCGACGGTATCACAGACAATAGCCTGTTTCGCGCAGGCAAAAACGCATTGGACGGTCGGCATTTGATCACCGTCGTTTGTCACCCTGTGCGTCGGGCGCTGGGGTTGTTTATGCAGACGCTTTTCGCGTCATCTTGGCTTGGGTCCAGCGTCCGCCATGACTTGGTGAAGGCACATCCCGATCTAATGGCGGTCGATGACGCGCAGGTGTTCGATACAAAAGTGAATGCGATCCTGAAGCCTGCCTTTTCAACTTTTCTGGATCAGCTTGCGAAACCGCCGCATCGACCCGGCGATGCCGCCCGTCATGCCAGTCAGGCACAGGTTCTGACAGCCTACCGAGATGCTGGCATCTTTCCCAGGGTGATCAAACTAGAGGACTTTATCGCTGAAGCAGGGGTATTGACGACACGTGCTGGCGCGGACCCGGTGCCGCCCGGACAACTTGCGTCGATCCACGTTTTGGCAGACGCCCCCGTTTTGGATGCACTGGCATTTCCCGAGGCCGGGCACCTGACGAAAATCGAAGCATTGTGGACAGACGACTATCGTGCATTTGACTATGAGGCTGCGCTGCCGGAGGCGTGCTGACGTCAGCAAACCACGGTGGTGGAGCGTGCTACTCGGTTAGTTCCGAAGTCTGATCCGGGCGCCCGGTGACAAGACCACCTCTTCCAAGTTTTCTCCGGGACCCGATCGATCCACCACCAAGAAGTCCTGACTGCCATTCAAGACCAGCAAGGGATGATGCCAGATCCCTGTGGAATACTGGACGCCTTGATCGCCCCGTGCGTGGAAACATCTCAGCGCTGCTCCCTTGGGCTCTGACCCGACCACGACCAACCAGTTATGATCTGTCAAGGGGAAGAACGCTTGCGACCCCAGCGGATGACGCTCCAACATTTCGATTGCAATCGGGTGCGGCCGTGGAGCGCCGCGGAAGATCGAAATCGCTGCCTGGCCTTCGCCGACTTCAGCCATGGCCAGTTGATCGAACCTCATCGTCGTGCCCTGGTTTATCGAAAAAGAGCGTGCGTTCTCGGTCTGTATTACAGTTCCGAATGGCGTGAAGGCCGCTGCCGTCAGCGGCTCGGGCGTCAGAACCGTCATATGCCCGGCTTTAGCTTTGGATGGCGATTGACGTCTTTATACAAAAGATATCGGAACGGCTCGGTACCGGTCGCCTTGCAGGCTTGCGGACAGAATGCGCGCAGCCACATATAGTCGCCTGGGCCAACCTGCCACCAGTCGCGATTCAGCAGGTAATCCCCCTGACCCTGCAGCACATAAAGCCCATGTTCCATCACATGGGTTTCTTCGAACGGGATCACCGCGCCGGGCTGCAACGTCACTATGGTGATGTGCATGTCGTGACTAAGGTCTTCCGGTTCCATGAAGCGGGTCGTTGCCCAGCGCCCATCGGTGTCCGACATTGCGGTTGGTGCGATGTCGGCCTCATTCGCAAAGATCGGGGATGGGGCATCGACGCCGAACGCTGGTTCATAGAGCTTGCGGATCACATGGACCCGCACTGTCGATGCGCCCAAATTCTCCACTGACCAGGGCGCCCGTGGAGGCAGATAGGCAAAGCCGCCTGCCTCCAGGCGGTATCGTGATCGATCCAGCAGAACACCCAATGCGCCTTCGGTGACGAACAAGGCGACTTCCGCATCGCCGTCGGGTTCCGGCGCGAGAGCACCACCACCGGGTTTAACCTCCAAGACATAATGGGCGAAGGTTTCAGCAAATCCCGTCATGGGACGGGCGATGATCCAACCGCGCGTCTTATCCCACCCCGGGAACAAACTGGCGGTGATGTCGCGCATGGTGCCCGCAGGAATCAGAGCATAGGCCTCGGTAAAAATGGCTCGGCCGGTCAAGGCGGCGTCTTGCGGGGGTAGGCCCCCAGGTGGGCTGGCGTAAGTCATGGGGCACTGTTGCCCGCCATGAAACCAGGCGCAATAGGCAGCATGCGCCCTGGGTCAGGCGTTTTGACGGGCAGATCGCTTTCATCTGCGATCTCTACGTTGACCGGCGACGGCGGTCGCCGTATGACCGCGCCCCGTACCCATAAGGAGCCGATCCAATGACCACCCTGCGTGATGCTGCGATGACTTCGAAGGCTTGGCCTTTTGAAGAGGCGCGCAAGCTGGTCAAACGGTTCGCCAAGGCGCCGCCGGAAAAGGGCTATGCGCTGTTTGAAACCGGTTATGGACCTTCGGGGTTGCCGCACATCGGAACGTTCGGAGAGGTCGCACGCACGACCATGGTACGCCGGGCGTTTGAGGCACTGTCGGACATCCCGACCCGGCTCATCTGCTTTTCCGACGATATGGATGGCATGCGCAAAGTGCCAGAAAACGTGCCGAACCCAGATGCGTTGGCGGAACATCTGCAAAAACCCCTTTCTGCGGTTCCGGACCCGTTCGGCACCCATGACAGCTTTGCCGACCACAACAACGCGAAGCTTAACGCGTTTTTGGATCAATTCGGGTTTGAATACGAATTCATTAGCGCGACCCAATTCTATAAGTCCGGGCAGTTCGATGAAGTTCTGCTGCGGGCGACGGAAAAGTACGACGCCATCATGGGCGTCATGCTGAAGACGCTGGGTGAGGAACGCCAGCAAACTTACTCACCATTCCTGCCGATCAGCCCGACCACGGGCCGGGTGCTTTATGTTCCGATGAAGAACGTCGACCCCGCCAAGGGAGAGATTACCTTCGACGATGAGGACGGCACCGAGGTGACCCTGCCGGTCACGGGAGGCCAGGTGAAGCTGCAGTGGAAGCCCGATTTCGGCGCCCGCTGGGCGGCCTTGGGCGTGGATTTCGAGATGTTCGGCAAGGATCACTCCTCGAACGCGCCGGTCTATGACCGGATTTGTGAGATCCTGGGCATGAAAGCGCCGGAACACTATGTTTATGAGCTGTTTCTTGACGGTGAAGGCCAGAAGATTTCCAAGTCCAAGGGAAATGGTCTGACCATCGATGAATGGCTGACCTATGCGGCGACGGAATCCTTAAGCCTCTACATGTTTCAGAAGCCCCGCTCGGCGAAGCGGTTGCATTGGGACGTGATCCCGCGCGCGGTAGACGAGTACCACCAGCATCTGCGTGGCTTCCCGGATCTGGAGTTGGGCAAGCAATTGGCCAGCCCGGTCTGGCACATCCATCGCGGCCAGCCCCCGGCATCTGATCTGGCCGTACCGTTTTCGATGTTGCTGAACCTCGCGTCGGCCGCGTCGGCCGAAGACAAGGAAACGCTTTGGGGCTTCATCCGGAAATACGCGCCAGAGGCAACGGCAGAAACGCACCCCGCGCTGGACGCGGCTGCAGGCTTCGCCGTGCGTTACTTCCAGGACTTTGTGAAGCCGTCAAAAACCTATCGCGACCCAACCGATCAGGAACGGGCGGCTTTGACAGATTTGCGCGATCGGCTGGCATCCTACCAGGGACCCGGCGATGCCGAGGATCTGCAGAACATCGTCTTCGCGGTCGGCAACGACCACGCCTTTGATCCGCTGCGAAACTGGTTCAAAGCGATTTACGAGGTTCTGTTGGGCGCCTCTCAAGGTCCCCGGTTCGGCGGATTCATCGAGCTCTACGGAGTGCCTGAGACCATCGCCCTCATCGATGACGGTCTGGCCGGGAAGCTTGCGGCGTAATACCTCACGCCCTCACAAGATTGGGTGAGACCGGGACACATTGGCTGCGAAGCCTCTGAGACCCGGTTATCGTTGCCGTCAAAGGACGGAGATGGCCCATGCCCAACCTACTGACGCGCCTCGGCGCACTGATCTTGTCGATCTTTCTGTTCAATACCCCGGCGATGGCAGAGGAAGAAGATCTGTTCGATATCAGCCGACAGCTTCTGATTGGTGAGCATGACGACCGGGCCGCGGCGGCCGAAAAGATCCTGCTGCGTGGCAAGAAGGACGTCATCCCGTCACTGGTCCTGTTCATGCGCATTGGCGGCGAACATGTCCTGATCCGCGAAACACTGTCGGAACTGGCGGGCGAAGAAATCAACACCTGGCGTGAAGCGCTGCTCTACCAGGAAGCGCATCCCGAGATCATCCCGCATCCCAGCTTTTATGATCTGAAGACGTGGTTCTGGGCCAGCATCGACCCGCGGTTCCTGGGCTTCTTCAAAGAACCAAATGACCGCGAAGAACTGCGCATCCGGTTTGAAGAAATCACCTGGGGCGGCGTCAAAGTCGGTGGCATTCCATCGCTGGACGATCCCAAACTGATCCCGGCGGCGGACGCGGATTACCTGTTGGATGAAGATCTGGTCTTCGGGGTTGAGATCAACGGCGATGCGCGGGCCTATCCCCTGCGCATTATGGGTTGGCACGAGATGTTCAACGACGTGATCGGCGGCGTTCCCGTGGCTTTGGCTTACTGCACGTTGTGCGGCGCTGGGATCTTGTTCGAAACAGAGGTCGAGGGAAGAGAACAACCGTTCGTCTTCGGCTCGTCCGGGTTCCTCTATCGCTCCAATAAGCTGATGTACGATCACGCGACAAACAGCCTGTGGAACCAGTTCACGGGTGAGCCCGTAGGCGGCCCTCTGGCCCACTCCGGGATTAAACTGAAGATCCGGCCAGTCACAATCACGTCCTGGGCCAATTGGAAGGCGCAGAACCCTGGGACGCAGGTTCTGGATATCGAGACCGGTTTCTCGCGTGATTATGGTTCGGGGGTTGTCTACCGCGACTATTTCGCCTCGCCTGATCTAATGTTTCCGACGATTGTCGACCAGACCCGGCTTCGGCAAAAGGACTTCGTCTATGGCATTCGCGTTGCGGGCGGGGCGAAGGCATGGCCGATCACCGCCTTCGCGAATCAAGCGGTGATCAATGATCAAGTCGGGTTGTCCAACGTCGTCCTGATCGGCAACGCCATGACGCGAACGGTACGGGCCTATGATCGTGGTGATCTGGAATTTTCCGGCAGCGCTGAGGGCATTAATGGGCCGGGCGGGGCTTGGCAGATTACCGAAGATGCCTTGATCGGACCGACGGGGGAAAAGCTGCCCCGCATGCCCGGCCACGTCGCGTACTGGTTCGCTTGGGATGGATATCTAGGCGCCGAAAGTGAGCTGTACCAGCCGACCTAGACCGATATCAGCCGGGCGGCTTCCACCTAGATTTCTGCTTCGATACCATGCGGCCTTGATTATCACGAGGCCTGCATGACCCTGACCCTTCACTCTCTTACGGCCCGGCCGGTTCTGTTGAAATTGGATCGCCCCGTGAAGGCCAGGATTGCAACCATCGAACATTGGCCGCTGATTTTGATCGACCTGCAGACGGAAGAAGGTGTGCAGGGCCGGGCGTATTTGGAACCCTATGTCCCGAAGTCGATGAAATATCTGGTGCCCGCCCTGAATGATATGGGTGAGATGTTGAAGGGCCACCAACTTGCACCTGCTGAGACATATGACAAAGCCGCGAAGTCGCTGCACTTTGTCGGCTACGCTGGGCTCAGCATGATCGCGGTGTCTGGTCTGGACATGGCGGTGTGGGACACCCTGGCCCGCGCGCAGAATCTGCCCCTGTGTACCCTGCTGGGCGGAACGCCGGGTCCGGTGAAGGCCTATAACTCGAATGGGGGATGGTTGCATCCGCCAGAAGTTATCGCCGCCGAAGCCATCGAACTGAAAGCCGAAGGGCAGGGCACGGGTTTCAAAGGTTTGAAAATCCGCGCTGGTCGCGAGGACCCAGCAGAGGACATCGCGACACTGCGCGCGGTGCAAGAGGCCTGTCCCGGCACCGTGATCATGGTCGACTATAACCAGGGCCTCAATCTAGCGGATGCCATGCACCGATGCCGCCAGTTGGACGACCTGGGTCTAGAATGGATCGAAGAGCCAATCGTCTATGACAATTTCGATGGCTATGCCGAATTGCGGAAGGATCTGAAGACCCCTCTGATGATTGGAGAGAACTTCTATGGTCCGCGCGAGATGCACCATGCTTTGCAAAAGGGCGCCTGCGATCTGGCCATGCCCGACTTCATGCGCATTGGCGGCGTTACCGGCTGGATGCGCGCCGCGGCCATCGCCGGGGCCTGGGGTATGCCCATGTCGACGCACTTGTATCCAGAGGTCGGCGCGCATGTCATGCGCGTGACGGAAACCGCCCATTGGCTGGAATGGCAAAGCTGGGCAGATCCAGTCCTACAGGAACCCTATGCTCTGAAGGATGGCGATCTGATCGTTCCGGACAAGTCCGGCCTGGGCCTGGACTGGGATGAAGGCGCTGTGGCGGCGCACCTGGTGACCTAGGATCAGGTAGATCCGCGTACTAAAATCCGAAGTCGCACTCGGAAATCTGCAGGAGATGGCCGCCATTCTTGCGGCCTAAGTGTTGCGCTGAAAAAGGGACCAGCGCACGGAAGGATATATCGACGCAACACCCCTACGAAAGGGTGTAGCTTCCTGGGCGGTTATATTGAGGCAAGGTAAGAGTAGAAATGCCCGAACAAATTCTGACCGTTGGAGACAACTGGGTCAAAGTCACTAGTCAACGACCCTCATTTATCACCTTTCAGGCCCGCCCAATTGGTATTTCTGGCGGAGGAGTCCCGATCGAGCGCCATTGGACCCAAGATCTAGATAACGGGGCTTCAGTTATTTTTGGCGTCGAAGCTCTGGTAATGATGCCAGCATCCGTTGTGTTTGCAGATCGCGCTCAGATCTATCAAAGTTTGCCGACAGTACCCGGTGCGCGATATCGGGTAGAAATCGATGTGGATACTCTACCGTCGTCGGGGTTGAGTATGCTCGTCTTCGATCTGTTGCCAACCCCGGCGCTCTTTACGTCGCAAGCCGTTACGACGACTGGCGTGACAAGTTTGGAATTTGTTGCTCCGGGTACCGCCAGCAGGGTGTTCGTCCGGCTGGAAGGCACCAACGAATTGGCGCGAATGAACTCGATCACGATCAGCGCTTCTGGCGGTGACACAGTTCTGCACGAACAGAACTATCCGCACACGCGCGGTTGCTTACTGGTCGCCCGAGGCGGCGAACAAGAACCGCCAACTGGCGCAGGGCTTGTCATCGCAAACAACGGAGATGCCAACCCAGTTCCCTTCACACTCGCGGATCTAGGACCCGGCGCTGCGGGCGACAACATTTGGTGTCGTTGGGAGGGTCCTAGTGCGGCTGAACTCTGGGTATCGTGGAGCAAACGTTAAGAAAGAGCGCGGGGGCAAGGCCCCCGCAACGCACACCGAAGGATCAATCCCAGATCTTTTCCCACCAGGGTTTGATCTCGCCAGGGGTCATACCGGCCTTAGTCATCTCGGCCCGGATTTCCTCGACGCTCCAGCCCGTCAGATTGGCCAGCACTTGGGCTTCTTTTTCGAACCGCTCCGGCAGGCTGGCCCGGTATTCCTTGGCGGCTTCGCAATTGTCATTGCCCTTCCAAGGGTGCTGCAGGACATACCGGCCCTGGAAGTTTTCGCGGTCCCCGGTTTCGATCAGGCGCAGGTCTTCGGGGAAGCTTTCCGCATCATACCGGGCATGCAAACGCGTGACGAAGACATCCTGCGCGCCGCCGCGGCCACCATCCTTGTCAACCCAGAAGACACCCAATTCGCGCAATTCGCGGGCAGACAGTGGATCGGCTGCGCAGGGGTCGCACCATCCCATGTCCCAGGCGTATTCCATCAGGACGCCCGCGCCCCCGGCACGGTCGACGGCGGTGCCATAAATCGCTTTATAGGCCGGACCGAAGTCATTCTTGATGTATGTCGGGATCGTCTGACCCGTGGGCATGCGCTCTGTCCGGTAGTTTGCGGTCTCGACCCGGCCTGTGCGCGTCAGGGTCCACAAGATCAGGTCCTGCTTGCCCTTCGAGTTCACGGTACCCAGTCGGATCGGCAGCATGAACTTTTCGGATTCAAAGGCGATCTGCAGGGGGCGCAGGAACGTGCGACCGGTCTTGGCATGTTCTTCCAGGTTCACGCGGGCGACGAAGAACTTCATGCCCTGCTTGATGTAAGACCCCAGCACATCCGTTGCGCCGTCGGGAATGCGATAGCCGTTTTCGGTCAGCCAGGTTTCCAGACCGTCTGATTCTTTGGCGCTGAGGATCAGGATATCGTATTCGCCGACGGTGTATTCGGCCTCGATCTTCACGCCTAAGGACTTGGCGCGGATGGCGCTGTCTTCGGATTCGGCAACTGGTGCCGCTTGTAGGCTCACAATGTCATTCAGTTCATAGCGTCTTTGTTCGCACGGATTTGGGTCGAAATACTCGACCAGACGCGGGGCGGTGAAGGCATCAAGATGCTCGATGATCGCGTTCTCGGAGACATGGATTTGTTCGCGTTTCAGAACAGTTGGGGCCGGGATGACCATTGCGAAGTCTTTGACGTCGCCCTGGAAGTCGTTGGCCATGGTGATGACCGTGCGGTCCTGATCGCGGACCATCACGACCTTCGAGGCTTCGTTGAAAAGCTCGCTATCGCCTTTGGCGACATAGAAGCCGCAGAATGCGTTGGCAGCTCCGGGGGCCAGGACCAGTGCCGCTGTCACGGCGCAGGCTTTTAGGCAGCGTCTTAAGGTACTGCGCATTGGGGATCTCCTTGCTTTGCATTCGGGTGAAGGCGCCATGTCAGCGCGCGGGAGGGGAAAAGGCGGTTAAGGACAGGCACCAACGGGGCCATCAGAACCAGGCCGAACAGGGGGCCTGCGTCGACTATCCAGTTGATTTGCAACATGAATCCGGTGACGGCGACCAAACCGACCCAAGCAGCCCGGGCGACGGGGTTCCAGGGGGCAGTCATGGGGTCGGAAATCATGAAGAAGGCGAAGACGACCAGGGCACCGGATGACATCTGGTGCAGCGGGATCGCCATGGGATCGCCTAAGTACCAGGCCCGTGCGAAGGACAGCGCGGCCCAGAAGGCCAGGAACAGGGCCGGGACCTCGAACCGCCGTGCGCCGTAGGTCACGGCCAGCCCAGCGCCGGCTGCGACCACGGCGATCCACCCTGCGGTGCCCCATTGGCCAGGGGACACCCATGCGGTGGGAAAAGCCAGCACTGTCAGTACGATAGCAAAGGCCGTGGGGTTGAAGAAATGCCGCCCGTCCCAACGGATCAGCTTGGATCCGATCGCGAGGGTTGCGGCCAGGGCGACCAGCCCGGGTCCCTCAGTCCGCAGCAGCAGCGTCAGAGATAATGCCGAGATCGCGGCGGAGCGCCAATCAAAGCGAAAGTGCATGACTCGGGCTACCGCGAACTGCACCGCAATCGCGACGCCCAAAGCAGTCACCGGCCGCCACCACGGCATCTCGAACGCATAGGCCCAAATTCCCAGCGAAATCAATGTGCTGAGCGCCAGGATCTGCCCGTGGCGGGGATCCGCAAAGGTCTGTTTTATCCGTTTCATACCCCTTTAGACGGATCAGGATCGGGATTCCTTGGGTATCGGCCAAAATTTTTCTGATGCATGATAGGCCAGCAAATGGGCCGCACAAAGCGCGGTTTGAATGCACAAGGATCAGACCTCAACCCCCAGCTTGGAGCGATTTTGAGATCTGCAAAAGGGGGTATTCCGCCGCGAATATGACGATATCCGTTGTGACGACATCAATGACGACTTTTTTCGTTTAATTGTTCGCTAATGCGATAACTGAGGACAATTGGGGGGAAATCGCGAGCGGGCGAGCTTTCCCGCTGTCAACGCTTGTCGGTCACGGATATGCCCCGGTCAAGTCGGGTCATGACGCGAGAAAGTGTGCCCGTTTGGTTGTCGTTCCCGTGCAGACGGGAATCTCTGTGGCCACTGAGATCTCCGCCTTCGCGGAGATGACACATCGGTTCAGACCGTCGTCACCTGGCTGGTCCGAGCGTCCGCTTGATCTAGCGCCAGCAGGCAATGACGGAATCCAGGAATGGCCGCAACAGCGCGCGGTCGGATGCGGTTTTACGCAACGGGGCTTGGGGGTGTTGTACACCCGTTGGATCGAACAAAGCCTGTTTGCCGGCGGGTCCTTGTCGAGTATTGTTCGAAGAAGGGATGCTCAGGGTGGATGAGTTGGGTAAGCGAGATGTCCAGCCAACCTCAGAAGCGCCGCGCCGGTGGGTTTCAACCCACCCTACCGTTGCAATCCACAGTGTTGGCCTGTATCCGACCGGCCCATTTCCAACCGATGGAGGCTATCATGGCAAAGCGCATCAAACCCGAAGACCAGCCGTCCTTTCGAGGTAACCTCTAAGCGGCGGCGTTCGTTCCCATCAGAGACCCAGGTCAAGACCGGATACCGCATGGTGCGCGGGCGAAGTGGAACTGACGGAGAAGCTGGGCCGCAACGATCTCTGCCCCTGTGGGTCGGGCAAGCGGTTCAAGAAGTGTTGCCTGAAGGCGGGCCGGTATGACGGCAGCAACAGAGATCACTACTTTTAGGGATCGAGAATGACATGGGTGGGTTGAAACCCACCCTACATATTACGTTTGCCGGTAAGGTGGCCGCGCGCGCATTCCTGCGAAATGCGCTGCCGACTGAGACGTCCACGCACCCTACGCTTAAATCAACAACCCATACGCCCCTTCGTGCTTCAGCAGGGCGACCTTGGTCTCGATCCCACCAGGGGCCGAGAACCCACCCAGGCCCGTGGCCCCCACGATCCGGTGGCAGGGGATGATGATGGCGATCGAATTTCCGCCGCAGGCATTCCCCACCGGCTGTGGCATCGACCCGAGATCCTTGGCGATTTGCCCATATTCCCGTGTTTCTCCGTACGGGATCGCCTGCATCGCCTTGCAGACCGATTGCTGAAAGGCATCACCCTTCGGGCGCAGGGGCAGGTCGAAGTCTTTCAGATCGTGGGCGAAGTAGGCGGAAAGCTGCCCGGTTGCCTGTTCCAGCAACTCGGTCTCATCGCTGTGCCCGCCTGTCCAATTCAACGCCGTGATCGCCCCGTCCTCTTCGGTCAGGGTGATCCATCCCAGCGGTGTTTCGATAGATTTGGCAGGCATTGCACGTCCGGTCAGAATGGTTTGACGTACCGGAAAGTTTCGCCGATTTTGGCAGAATATCAACGGGTCAAAAGAATGATTACTGTCATCCTCTTGCCCAATTAGCCCGTCAGGAGAGCGCGCGATGAACGGGGCGTCCGAAAATCTGCGCAAATTTGGCTGGCTGGTGGCCTTGGTCGCAGCAATGTGTGCGGCTGGCTGGATCGCCGGTCTTTGGCGGGAGATGCAATCTGCTGGGCCCGGCAAAGCCTTGGATGTGGATTTCGCGGTATTTTGGGGCGCGGCGAAGCTGACCCTGGCGCAGGGCCCGCTTGTGCCCTTTGACATGGACGCCTTGAACGCAGCCCGCAGCCTGCCCGAGGGGACTGAGACGTTCCCAATGCTGTGGCTCTATCCGCCGGGCTGGCTGTCGCTGCTGTTGCCTTTCGGGATGCTGTCGTTTTTCTGGGCATGGCTTGCCTTTGGGCTGATCTCCTTTGCGCTTTTTGCTTATGCGCTGCGCCGCCCGGCCCAGGCAATTCCGGGTGGGTGGCCTTTGGCCATAACCGCCCCGGCGGTGCTGATCACCTTGGCTTTGGGACAGAACTCGCTGATCTTCGCGGCGTTGCTGGTTTTAGTGCTGGAGGCCCTGCGCCGGCAGCACCATCTCTTGGCCGGTCTTTTGATCGCGGCGATGACTTTGAAGCCTCAGCTTGGCCTGGCCATCCCCGTGGTGCTGATCGCGGCCGGGTATTGGCGGGTGATCCTTTGGGCTTGCCTTGGCACGGCTGCGATTGTGCTGTCTTCGCTGATCTGGCCGGGGGCCGATTATTGGCCGCTGTTCTTCCAGCAACTCAAAGACGGTGGCGACCTGATCCGGCAATCCGATCTGGTTGCGATGATGACCTCGGGCTATGGCAGCTCGGTCATGGCCGGGCTGGACCGCGATACCGCGTTTATCGCCCAGGCAGGTGTCAGTCTTTTGGCCGCTGCTGCGTTGGCCTGGCTTTGGTGGTCAAAAGCCGCTTACGATCTGAAAGCCGCCGGGCTGGCTTTTGCGATCCTCCTGATCACGCCTTATGCCATCTACTACGAATTGGTCTTCGCAATCGTCGGTGTGATGTACCTGGCCCGCGCAGGGGCCCTGGTTGGCCGTCCGGGGGCAATTTTTGCGATTTTGATCTGGCTGCTGCCTGTGCTGGGCCTGCTGATGCTGCAGGGTCCTGGGTTTGCGTTCTCGGCGCCGCTGGTTGCGCTGGGTCTGGGGATTGCGGTCTATTCTGCCCTGCAATCATCGATTGACGACCGGGGAGCGCCCGAGGCACATGGAACGCAACCAAAAGGTGCGCGCCATGGCTGAAAAGACCAAACTGTCGCTGATTGTCCCGGTCCTGAACGAGGAAGAAACCGTTGCCTCTTTCTTGGATGAGAGCACCAAGGCGATCGAGCAAGCTATGGAGCTTATGGGCCCGGCTGCGACCGCGGAATGGATCTTTGTCAACGACGGCTCGACCGATGCAACCGAAGTCGTTCTGAGGACCCGTGCTGAACAAGACCCCAGGATCAAGCTGATCAACCTTAGCCGCAATTTCGGCAAGGAAGCCGCGCTGGCGGCCGGTCTGGACCATGCCACTGGCGATGCCGTGGTTCCGATCGATGTGGATCTGCAAGACCCGCCCGAGGTGATTGTTCAGATGGTTCAGGCCTGGCTGGACGGGGCGCAAGTTGTGAATGCGAAACGGGTCGACCGGTCCGCGGACACCTGGGGCAAGCGGACGACGGCGACCTGGTTCTATCGGCTGTATAACCGCTTCGCCGACCAACCCATTCCGGAAAATGTCGGGGACTTTCGACTGCTGGGTCGAGAAGCCGTGACCGTGATCCGACGACTGCCGGAAAGCTCCCGCTTCAATAAGGGGCTTTTCAACTGGGTCGGCTTCAAGGTCGAGACCATCGAATATCAGCGCGCTGCGCGTCATGCCGGGCAGACGAAATGGCGGGCCTGGCCGCTTTGGAACCTGGCGCTGGATGGGATCACGGCATCGACCACCGTTCCGCTGCGGATGTGGACCTATATCGGTGCGGTGATCGCCGGGCTGGCCTTTGCCTATGCGGTGTTCCTGATCATCTATACGTTGGTGCTTGGGGCCGACACGCCCGGCTTTGCGTCGATCATGGTCGCGGTCCTGATGCTGGGCGGCTTGCAATTGCTGAGCCTCGGCATTATGGGCGAATATGTCGGCAGGATCGCGACCGAGGTGCGCGGCAGGCCGCTTTATGTGGTCGCCTCGAAGGTCGGATTAGAAGACTGACATGGACCGCGCCATCTATCAGGCCATGGCCGAAGAAGAGGCCGACCATTGGTGGTTCGTCGGCCGCCGGAGGGTTCTGAGCGGACTGATTGCCCGCATGGCAGATCCCGGTCCAGGGGCCGCGGTGTTGGATGCCGGATGCGGCAGCGGCGGCAACTTGGAGATGCTGTCCACCTTCGGTCAGGTCACCGGCGTCGAGTACGACGATATTGCGCGGGGAATGGCAGCAGACCGGGGGATCGCACCGATCAAAGCTGGGGCGCTGCCTGATGGTTTCGACGTCCCCGATGGCGGCTTTGACCTGATTGGTTTGTTCGATGTTCTAGAGCACGTCGAAGAGGATGTGGCCTCGCTGCGAACCTTGGGCGGGAAGCTGAAGCCGGATGGCCAACTGGTGATATCTGTACCGGCGCTGCCATGGCTTTGGTCCAGCCATGACGTCTCGCACCACCATTTCCGCCGTTACACGAAGGCAAGTCTCAGCCAATCCATCGGTGAGGCCGGGTTGGATATTGCCGGCATCGGCTATTTCAACACGCTGCTGTTCCCGGCGGTTCTGGCGCAACGTTTGATCCAGAAAACCACGGGTTTGGGGGGAGAGACCGCGGCGCGGACGCCCGCCGGTCCGATCAACGCAGCTTTGGCGGCGGTTTTTGGGGCGGAAAAGCACCTTATCGGCCGGGTGCCGCTGCCGATCGGCCTGTCCTTGTGGGCTGTGGTCCGCCGCAGGCCATGAAAGAGCTTCTGCGCCAAGGCGCCCGATTTGGCGCTGTTGGTATCTTCGCGACCATTTTGCACCTGGCTGCGGCCTGGGCCGCGAACCGCTGGTTTGGTCTGGGCGAATATGCCGCCAATGGTGTGGGCTTCGCGGTATCGTTCTCGTTTTCCTATCTCGGCCACTTCTATTGGACCTTCGCACAACAGTCAGAACATCAAAGATCCCTGGCGCGGTTCCTTGTGGTCGCGGGGATCGGCTACGCTATCACCAATCTGATTGTCTGGGTGGTGACAGACGCATTGGATCAACCGTTTGAATTGGCTCTGCTGGGAATCTTACTGGTCGTCCCGCCGACGACTTGGATGATCAGCCGGATATGGGCCTTCGCACCGCGCTGAGCGGTGTGTCGTCGATGGCAAGAGTGCGCTTAATCTCGGTTGTCACCCGATGGATGCTGAAACCGGACGTAACGCCCTTAGATTACTTCACTTCCGCGGGAAACTGGTTTGCCGTCCAGGACAATGTGAACGCCCGGTCCGACTACTGAAAATCTGCCAAACAAGTCCGCGCTGAAATCAGGGTCGATTTTATCGCTGCCGAGATTGTAGTCACTATCGGAACCGTCATTATCACGCACGCAATGCCTCCCACATTAGCACCCCCACACCTTTACCATACAGGCTGAACGTCGATTCTTCTAATCGAAATTTCAATGTTGGATCAGCAGATTATCGCCGCAAGCTGGATGGATTCACGATGCAGATGTGCCCGCGAATCCGTTGATGGCCACGGCTGATGGCCAGTGCAGGTCCGCGGGTGCGGAAAGACGATACCGCAAATTGCAATTTCGCTTTGCAGCGACCGTTTCAATCTGGTGCAGCATTTTGCAGTGACTGCGCGTAAAAGTTGTGATGACGTTGCATTCCGCTGTTGAATTTAGGCGATGCTGTGGCGCGGCCGGACGTCGTTTGACAGACCGAAACCATGGCATAGGCAGTGATCTTGCGGGCGTGGTTTCGCGTGTTCGGCGGATGGCTGCGGCGGATCCGGTGTCCCGGGATCAGCCAGGGGCTGGTGGTCATCGCGGTTTTGGTGAGTAATGTATCGGGGGCCGCGCCCGCACTGGATCGAACGACTGGCCAATCAGCCTGTTGCGCGGGCGCGCGGGGCCTGAATGGCGGGTAGCACAAGCACCACCACCAGTGCTGCTGTGATTAGGATCAACGCGGATAACTCTGGCCATCCAATGGGTTCTGCTAAAATCAGGGCGCTGGAATAGGTGCCGACAACGGGTACAGCCAGGGTGCCGATTGCGGCGACAGCGGCGGGGAAGATGGTCACGACCTTAAGGTACGCCCATTGGCAAAAGATCATCGGCAGGGCGATCAGATAGGCCAAGGCAATCCAGGTTTTAGCGGACAGTGCCGCCAGATCAGGCACCGGCTCGGTCAACGCGGCGACCGGGAAGATCACCACCAGCCCGAAGAGCAATTGCCAGCCTGTCACCAAGGCAATCGACGACGTCCAGCGCATGCCTTTGAAGAGCACCGTGCCCAAGCCCCAACTGGCTGCTGCGGCCACCATGAACAGCGCCCCGATTGGCGCCGTTTGCAGTAGAACGATGTCCGGCCCGATCAGCATGGCCAGCCCGGCCATGCCCAGTGCCAGGCCCAGCAGCTTGGCGCGGGTCAGCGGCTCTCGAAGCACCGGCACTGCCAGGACTGCGGCGAAAACCGGCATCAGATAGGCGATGATTGAGGCGCGTCCCGCTGGCATCAGCGACACGCCGTATGCCGTGAAGATGTGCCAACCCAGAACGATGAAGACGGTACACAGCAAAAGAGAGCGAATCTCGGATCGCTGCGGCAGGATTTTACCGGTCGTCGCCCAGACTATCCCCAGAATGCCGAAGGCACCGCCCGCAAGGCTGATTGTCCGAAACCACCAGACCGTGATCTCTGTCAGGCCGATTTTCATAGCGGGCCAATTAAGCCCCCAAAAGAGGCCGATCGCGATCAGCAACAGATATCCGGTTGCCTTTGACTCTGTGGCTTCTGCGGTGGTCTCGGTCATCCCAAGGCCTCTAAGGGCAAGCCGCTATGGCCGCAATAGGGATGCGCTGCTGCAATCGACAGCGCGAATTAAAATCCCGACACTCATCAGAGACCTTCGCACCAGACCCGAATCCTGCGCTGAACGCGTTGTCCTGTTTGTTCGACGGTGCCCTCATTCAGATCGCCGGATCCTGGCGTCGGGCCGATCAAAGACCTCGGGCTTTAATTCGGTGATCATGCCGGTGCCTTCGGGCAAGTAGATGTGGCCATCTTCGACCACGGGCAGGTTCTGCGCCAGTTCGGTGTACCAGCCGGAATAAAAGGCGCGTACGCTTTCCTGGACCAGCGCGTTCGGCGCATGGATCGTCAGGTTGGTGCAGGCGGCCCATGCCAATGGCCCGGTGCAGTCGTGCGGTGCGATCGGCAGATGGAAGGCTTCGGCCATATCAGCGATGGCCTTTGCTTCCGTCAGCCCGCCGCACCAGCCGAGGTCCATGATCACCACGTCCAGGGCGCGGGCTTCCATGAAGGATCGGAAGGCCGCGCGGGTTGCCATCGTTTCGGACCCCGCGATCTTCGGGCGGACCTGGCTGCGCAGATCGGCCCAAGAAGATGGTGCGGTGGCGGGCATCGGGTCCTCGATCCAGTAGATATCGAAGTGCTCTAAGGCTCGGGCGATTTCCGCCATCGCATGGGGCTGCCAGAGCAGGTGCATCTCTGCCATGATCTGCATCCCGGACCCCACAGCCTTGCGGATCTTAGCGAAGGGCTCGACGGCCTCGGCCAACTGATCGGGCGTGATGGCGGCCCCATTCGAGGCCTCCGCCGCGTAATCGAAGGGCCAGATTTTCATCCCCGTGATGCCTTCGGACATCAGGCTTTCGGCCACCTTGCCCGCATCGGTCAGGAAGCCGTCGAGATCCTCGTATGGCCCTTCGTCGCCGCCCAGACCCCAATTATCGGTCATCTGACCGACCGAGCCGCGCACATACTTGTAACCCGCACAGGTGTTGTAGGTTCGGATCGCCTCGCGCGATCGCCCGCCCAGAAGACGCCAGACCGGCTGGCCCAATGCCCGGCCCCATAGGTCCCATAACGCCATGTCGATACAGGAATTCCCCCGCACCTCGGCCCCGGCACCGTTGTACCCCACATAAGGGTGCAGACGGCGCTGAATCGCGCTGCGGTTTCGGGCGTCCTGTCCCAACAGCAATTGCGCTGCTGTGTCGTGGACATACGCCTCGGTTGCCGGGGCAGAGAAAAAGCTTTCCCCCGTGCCGCGTACCCCGTCTTCGGTTTCCACAGTGACCCAAAGCAGGTTGGGAAATTCGGCGATGTGCAAAGTCTCGACGGCGGTGATTTTCATGTGCGTCTCCCTTGGCCGTACGCTGCCCGGCCCGATGGTTGAGTGCAAGGCTTGCATTCGCGCGGGTGCCCTTGCATGAAGACACCAAAACCAAGGGAGGGACATCCATGCGCCTGCAGGGAAAACGCGTCTTCATCACAGCCGCTGGCGCGGGCATCGGCCGGGCCAGCGCAGAGGCCTGCATCCGCGAAGGCGCCGAGGTTGTGGCAACCGACGTGAACGCGGATCTGTTGGCTGGGCTGGATTGTCAGACCCAGGTCCTGGACGCGATGGATGCGGCAGCGGTTGCAGAGCAGGTGCCCGCAGCGCAACCGGATGTGCTGTTCAATTGCGCGGGCTTTGTCCACGCGGGTACGGTGCTGGATTACACGGAAGAAGAGTTCGACTTTGCCTTCAATCTGAACGTCCGTGCGATGTTCCGAACCATCCGGGCAGCAGTTCCCGGTATGGTCGAACGAGGTGGCGGGTCGATCATCAACATGGCATCGGCGGCGTCATCGGTCATGGGTGCGCCGAACCGGACGCTTTATGGGGCGTCGAAGGCTGCGGTGATCGGGCTGACCAAGGCAGTCGCGAAGGATTTCGTTGAACAGGGTATCCGCTGCAATGCCGTCTGCCCCGGGACGGTGGACACGCCTTCGCTACATGACCGTCTGCGGGCCACAGGGGATTACGAGGCCGCGAAGACCGAGTTCATCGCGCGCCAAAAAATGGGCCGCTTGGCCACGGCAGACGAAATGGCCTCGTTGGTTGTCTATTTGGCCTCGGATGAAAGCACCTTCGTCACGGCGCAGGAGATCGTGATCGACGGGGGCTGGTCGGCTTAGGCAGGCTTGCCGAACGCAAGCCATAAAGGGACAACCCAAATGTGGCCCTATAAAGTTGACGCCGCGGTCACTGCGCAGATGCCGCCGCTTGCCGTACCTCCGATGAAGCAGGAGGCGCGCGCGGCTTTTCTGGCGATCCTGGAATATGAAAAACCAATGGGGAACGGGTCGGTTCGGGATTATCTTGGCCTTGCCGAGGCGCGCGGATATTGCGCGCATCCGTTCGACTGGGTCCCGTCTTGGAAAGACGATCCGCGGTTTCCTGAACTCTATCAGCCTTGGGTCGATTGGTTGGCGGAAAACGGTCATTCACCATTTCATACCGGCGTCAGCCTGACCGAAGAAAATTGGGATCTTTGGAAACCGGGTGTCCGTGCAAAAGCCTTCCGGATGCTGCTTCACAGCGACAGGACCACCGCGCATCACCTATTGACGATCAAAGTGCCGATACAGTCCGCTGCGGTGCGATTGGGAATTTTGCGGGAATTCCAAGCGCAGGACTTCGACGGAAACCACCCATCGGACGTCCCGATCCTTGAACAGTTTCTAGCTGACCGTTCGGACAAGGTGAGAGCTTTGGCCGAGCAAAAGATCAAAGATATGAACGGTTTGTTGACCGAGGAAGATCACGCGCAGGAACTGACGGTTTATTTCAAGGCTGATGAGGGCCGTGTTGAACTCACGTCGCCTGCCTATGCCGATTTCAAGCTTAGAAAGCACTTTCAGTGCACCACTTTTGACCATCTAGCAGCGGCATTGAATCTCAGCCCAGGTAAGTTGGCGAATAACTGGGATCTAGGGCTTTTTAGCTATGATTTCCTGAAGCTTGTGATCTACACCGGGGATGAAGAGAACCGCTTAATCGTTGCAGGCCGGGCCGAAGCTGCAGGGATTACATTGTTGACCGAGATCCATCCTAAGATACCTCAATCAATCGAGGATCTTCGTCTGAGCGAAGCGCTGGCGTCGCAATATCCTTCAACGGTCATCGACGTGATAGGCCCGGGAAAGCTGGATGCGCCTGTGATGCGGGAATGGCACCATTTTCAGCGCATGGCGAAGTCCGTCATCGAAGAGTTGGAACAAGGGCGCCTTCCGGTAAATAAACTGTATGACCCGTTGCGAATCCTGGGCCTCGCCGTCACATGCGACACGGCAAAGGATGTGCGTGAAGAAGCGCTTTCTTCGGGCATGTCGCCTGAGAACCCGCGGCTGACGATGCTGAATTTCAACATCGCTTTGGGATAGCAGGTTCAGCTAACCATCACCGCTGACTTGACCAATTATCCATTCCCGAAATGCGCCTGCTGCTGACCTCTTGTCGGCGTCTTTCCGGGTCAGCAGGTAATAGGCAAAGGTCAGCGGTGTGCTGAAGCTGGGATCGAACGGGCGCACTAAGCGCCCCGCTGCCAAGTGATCAGTCACCAACCGGTCGCCCACCAAGGCGACGCCATGACCATCCAACGCGGCTTGAACTGCCATGCTTTCCTGCGTGAAGCGTGGGCCTTTCCCAGCGTCGATATCGTCCAGCCCCGCAGCGCGCAGCCACATCCGCCAACTGGCCTCGGCGTCCTTCCAGTCGATGTGCAAAAGCGTATGGTTGCGCAGATCTGCGGGCTGCTGCAATGGGGTTTGTGCCAGCAATGCCGGGCTGCAGACCGGGGTGTTGACCTGTCCGAACAGATGGTCGATGCAAACGCCGGTATAACCGCCGGGGCCGTAGCGGATCGCCACATCAGCTTCACCTGATCTGAGATCCACCGTCCGGTCTGTGCCATCCAGGCGAACTTCGATGTCTGGATGGTGTCGCCGAAACCCCTCCAGACGTGGCACCAGCCACATCGCACCGAAGGAGGGGCTGACACTGACTGTCAACTCGCCCCGGTGACCATAAGCCCGGATCTGTTCGATACCCTGAGCAAGTGCCTCAAAGCCTTCACTCAGCTTTGGCAGGCCCGCCGCTCCGGCTGGCGTCAGACGCAGTGCGCGGGTCAGCCGGTAAAAGAGCAGTGTTCCCAACTGTGCTTCCAGCGCTTTTATCTGGTGGCTTATCGCGGCTGGTGTGACGTTTAGCTCAGCCGCCGCCGTCTTAAAGCTGAGATGCCGGGCGGCCGCTTCAAAGGCACGTAATGCATTCAAATGGCGGAGCGATTGGTTCATGCCAATAGATTATTATTTCTAATGCATATGTCAAAATCATCTCGTTTGTTAGCGCCAATTTCGGGCTTAAAATAATGCTGATAGCGCTTTCGGAAGTGACTGGCCACCCCTATGACAATAGATAAAATAACCTTTTCATACGCGGACGCGCAACGCACATGACGCGACACGGCAGATCCGAGTATGCCATTGGCGTTGCGTTGGTCATCACGGCCGCAATTACCTATAGCACCGCAGGACTGTTCACGAAGGGTGTCGTTGCAGGTGCCTGGGAGGTGATCTTTTGGCGCGGCCTTTTCGCGGCCGGCTTCACGGCAGCATGGACGGTGAAGAACCGGGCGTTCCGGTCGAATTTCTTTGGCATCGGCTATAGCGGCTGGGCCGTGGCAATTGTGGGGGCATTGGGGACAGCCGCCTTTATTCCGGCGTTCAAGCTCACCAGCATCGCCAATGTGTCGCTGATTTACGCGATTGCCCCGCTGATCGCGGCGGTCCTTGCGTGGAGGTTCATCAGCGAACGTATTTCTGCGCGGGTAATGTGTGGCAGCATCGGCGCCCTACTGGGTGTTGCCGTGATTGTCTCTGGCTCTGTCGGACAGATCAGTCTCTATGGCGATCTGCTCGCGCTTTGGATGACGCTGGCGATGGCGACCATCATGGTGATTTACCGGAAGTATCCCGCCACGCCTGGCGCCGGACCAACTGCTATGCAGTCCGTTCTATTGCTGCCGATTGCGTTGGTGTTCGGCAGTCCGTTCGCCGTCAGTCTGGTGGAGACCGCAATCCTTGCGGCCTTCGGATTGTTGTTTGCGATTGCATCCGTCACCCTGGCCGAGGGCGCAAAGCGGGTACCGTCGGGACAGACGGCGCTGCTCAGCGCATTGGAAACCCCATTGGCGCCAATATTCGCGTTCTTTCTGCTGGCGGAAGTGCCCAGTGCTGCCACCGTCTTGGGCGGCGCGGTCGTGCTGATCGCCGTACTTCTGTCCATCAAAAATGAGACTTAGGCATACGCGCACGCGTTCCGCCCCCTCGACAAAACCATCCTGACCCGGCAAAACCCAACCCAACAATTTTCGGGAGGATTTCCATGAAACTGATGCGTGTGGGGCCCAAGGGGGCAGAGAAGCCTGCGATGATGGATGCGGGTGGGACGATCCGGGATCTTTCCGCCCATGTTGCGGATATCGACGGATCGGTTTTGGGCGCGGATGGCTTGGCCAAGCTGGCGGCGATTGATCCGGCGTCCCTGCCCGAAGTTTCGGCGGATACGCGCATCGGCGCTTGCGTAGGGAAAGTTGGCAACGTGATCTGCGTCGGCCTCAACTACACCGATCATGCGATCGAGACGAATAATCCGATCCCGACGGAGCCGGTTTTGTTTTCGAAAGCGGTCACATGCTTGAACGGCCCCAATGACGATGTCGAAAAGCCCCGCGGCTCGACGATGCTGGATTGGGAAATCGAGTTGGCCATCATCATCGGCAAGCGCTGTAAATACGTGTCCGAGGCCGAGGCCATGGACTATGTGGCGGGCTTTGCGGTCTTCAATGATGTCTCGGAACGTGAGTTCCAGACGCAGCGGCCAGGCGGCCAGTGGTTGAAGGGCAAGAGCCACGAAACCTTCGGACCTTTGGGCCCTTGGATGGTCACGAAGGACGAGGTCGCGGACCCCTCTGATTTGGCCGTCGAATTGAAGGTGAACGGCCAGGTCATGCAGAAGGGTTCGACCAAGACGTTTATCTTCCATCCACGGACCGTGGTCAGTCATATCAGCCAATACCTGACTTTGGAGCCTGGCGATGTTATCCCGACCGGGACGCCCCCGGGTGTGGGAGCGGGGATGAACCCGCAGGTCTTTCTGAACCCGGGCGATGTTATGGAACTGGAGATCCAGGGCCTCGGATCGCAGCGCCAGACGGTGGTAGCTGCCTGACCGATCAGGCGGTGCGCAACCGCGCACACAATCGCGAAGTTAGATCCCGCAGTGACAGCCTGCTTCTACGGAAGTGGTCCCAAGGGGTGTTTGCGCTAACTCCTCAGCAGGAGGTTCCATGGCACGGGTGCGGAAAGTGCTGATCTATTTGGGCGGAGCGGTGCTGGTTCTGTGTCTTCTGGTCGTGGGGGCTTGGGTCTATGTAACCTCGAACGTGCCTGAACCTGAGTTCCGCGTACTGGCGTCCGACGGTCCGATCGAACACCGCGCCTATGATGCAATGGTCGTGGCCGAGGTGACCCGGTCCGGCAGCCGCTATGATGCGGTTCGGGCCGGCTTCGGCCCCCTGGCCCGCTATATTTTTGCACGAGAGCGTGACGGCGAAAAGATCGCCATGACCGCGCCGGTCACCCAGCGCGCCGCAGGAGACCGCGATTGGGTCGTCCAGTTCATCATGCCCGCAGATTACGCTTTGGGGGACTTGCCGACACCGACGCAAGGCGATGTACGTCTGTCGCCCGTGACTGCGGCAGAGCGCGCCGCGATCCGGTTTTCCGGCGTCGCAACGGATGAGCTGATCGCCGATCAAGAGGCGAAGCTGCGTGCCTGGATCGACGCACAGGGGCTGACGGCGAATGGCGCGCCCGTCTATGCCTATTACAATGATCCGATCACCCCGGGCTTCCTACGCCGGAACGAGGTGATTATCGATTTAGCATCACCTTAGAGGCCGACCCTAATAGGTCGCCCGCCCGCCGCTTAGGTCGAAAACCCCGCCTGTGGTGAAGCTGTTTTCCTCGGTGCAGAGCCACGTCACCATATTCGCGATTTCTTCGACGGTGACAAAGCGGTTCCGTGGGATCTTCGACAGCATGTAATCGATGTGGAACTGTTCGACCTGTTCGAAGATTGCGGTCTTGGCGGCGGCGGGGGTGATGCAGTTCACGGCAATATCCTGGCCGGCCAGTTCTTTGCCCAGAGATTTCGTCAGCGCGATGACACCGGCTTTGGCCGCCGAATAATGGGCGGCATTGGGATTGCCTTCCTTACCTGCGATCGAGGCCGTGTTAACGATGCGGCCATAGCCCTTTTCCACCATATGCGGTGAGATCGCTTTGCAGCAGTAGAAGACGCCATTCAGGTCGATCTCCACCACGCGGCGCCATTCGGCGGGGTCGGTGTCGATGACAGTTGCATTTGCCCCGGCGATGCCTGCATTGGCACACAAGATGTCGACGCCGCCCATTTCGGCCACCGTGCGCGCAGTTGCTGACGAGACCCGGTCCCAATCGGCGACGTCGACGTCGATGGCGCTCACTGCGCCCCGATCCTCCAGTGCCATGACGGTCTGTTCCGCCAACGCTCTGTCAGCGTCCCAAATGGTCACCTGCGCACCCGAGTCCAAAAACCGTTCCACAATCGCGCGGCCAATGCCTTGCGCACCGCCGGTTACAACGGCCTTCCGGCCCTTCAAATCATAGGTGTTCATCGTAGTCCTCCGCCGCGTCAGATTTTTGCGCTTTAGATCATGGCGGCGCGGACATTCCAATGCCCGTCCACTGATTTCGCGTGAGAGGACTGGATTGTGACTTCTCCAAAAGCGGGAATCGCGTACGGTTCAGACACTGGATGATTGCAGGACTTTTTCAACGGGAGGGTCACCATGGACCACAAAGATCTGAAACCAACCAAATTCGATGGACGCAAAGATGAGGTGCCCGCTGGGTTGTCACGCCGGTCATTCTTCATGGCTTGCGGGGCGGCCGGGATGGGGGCCGCAGGGCTGTCCGCGACCCATGCCAACGCGCATTCCACGGACTGGACCCAGCCTGGGAACAATAACCATGTGATCGGCCTTCAAGGATCGACAGGTGGCGCCGTCGACGGGTCCGTGGGCCTGGATTTCTATGGCCATTGCGCGATCAAGATCACCTCGCCCGGCGGGGCGACGGTTTTGTTCGACCCATGGCGGGATGATCCTTCGGGGGCGTGGGGCCTGTGGTTCAAGAACGAGTTCCCTGAAACGGTCGTGGATATCACGATGTCGACCCACGCGCATTTCGATCATGATGCGATCTCTCGCCCAGTGTCGACCATGGTGCTGGATCGAATGGTCGGCAATTTTGAGTTCGCCGATCTGAAGATCACCGGATTTGCCGACAAGCATGCCTGTGTCGCGCCGGGCTGGTACGAATGGACCAATGCGCTGGCGGAATTCGGGGCCGAGGCGTGTCCGCCGAACAATGTCGGTCATATGGACATGGTGGTCTACCTGGTCGAAACCGGTGGAATACGGACGCTGATCTGGGGCGATAACCGGCATAATCCGCCGCAAGAGTTCTGGGATGCCATCGGCCAGGTTGATGTGCTGACCCTGCCGGTAGATGGGTCCATGCACATCCTCAGCTATGACCAGGCGAATGACATCGTCGCCAAGCTGAACCCGAAAGTCGTGATCCCGACCCACTATCTGAACGAGACGACCAGCTACACCCTGACCACCCTTCAGGCGGTGGATGATTGGGTCACGGCCCAACCCAGCCATAAAATGCTGGACGGGGCGAGCCTGTCCCTAAATGCAGCCGAGGTTGCGGGCATGAACAAAGAGTTCATGTATTTCGGCAATCACGCCGTAACAGCGTAAAGCGCGTGGGCATCGGGCGGGGTTTCCTGCCCGATGCCTTACTGATCCGTCGGGGCGCCTTCCAGGACCTGATGCACTTCGATGATCGTGCCCGCCGGGTCCAGGAAAAAGATCTGGTGCCAGAATTCCGTGAAGGTCGTGCCGAAATCGGAATAGAGGATGCCTTTCTGCTCAAGGTGTTTCTTGAACGCCTCGATGTCGTCCGTTCGAAAAGCGATATGGCCTTTCTCTAACGGATTGATCGAATGCTTGTGACGCAGGGCCAGTTCCAGGTCCTGCTCGGCCAAATGGAACTGCATGTGTCCGTCTGATCGGAAGGCTACGGGCACGCGCAGCGCGTCATCATCCAGAGTTGGCAGGGCCTGCATTTCAGGTACGTCCCCCTGACAAAGAACATCTGCGTAGAACTTGTCCAGATCCGGCACCGATCCCCCGGTGATGTTGATGTGGTGGAGTGTCAGTTTCATCGGTGCGCCCTGTCGACCATGCTTTGCATCGCATCTAGGCAGGACAGTTGCCGACAATCAATGCTGCTGTGCCTGCAACGCAAAAACCCCACCCGGTGAGGGGTGGGGTTAGAGTCCCCGGCCAAGCGGGGAGGGGGTAATTGGCCGGGAAGGGGGAAAGCGTTCCTTAGAAGCCGACGTCAAAGTCCATGTCGAAGCGGTCGCCGAAGTCGAAGCTGTCGACCTCGATCTCTACTTTTACGTCGCGCTCTACCGCGTAGGACTTAAAGGTGTTCAAGTGCGAAGCGACTTGCAGATCGTCATTCATAGCCATTGTCATATTCCCTTTTGTGTATGTTTTTATTGCTTTGAGATGAGGTTGGGCTGCTCAGAACCCGAAGTCGTCGGTGCCGAAGTCCATGTCGAACCGGTCATAAAAATCAAAGCTGTCTTCTTCGACTTCGGCTTTAATCTCGAACTTGTCGTTCTTGATTTCGGCATCCAGTCCCGTTGTGAAAATGATGTCTTCCAGCAGCAGGTCTTCGGTCATAGCCATTGTTCGATCCTCATCTTTTTCCGTTTTTCATCTAACAGCGCCAGGAGTGGCGTGCTGATGAGAGGACTTTAGTGATTCCGCCGAATCCAAGCTGTAGCGAACGCTACATGTCAAAATGAAATTTTTGTAACGTT